>CASFTJ010000001.1 GCA_949297715.1 uncultured bacterium
TTGAACATAAAGAACAAAATATTCCGGACAAAACATTTGAAGACGAATTAAGAGAACTGCTGGCGACTAAAACAACTCTTAATTCTGAAAATATTACTCTTGTTATTTATTTTATTTCGGGACTCGAAAAATTGCAAAAAATCGAAAATTTATAAGTGTTTTCCGACTTAAATGTCAAACTTGCGATACTTTTTGTCAAAATCCCTGACACATTATAATACTTACACTAACACCATAAAGAACCGAATAACATTTGTCATTCGGTTCTTTATGGTGGACCTTGATATACGGTTTAACACTTCAAACTCGCCAAATAGCTTAATTAATTAGGTTTCAGGCATGTTGAAATTACGCATTTTTCAAAATTCACAAAACAAAATTTACACATCCAAAAAACTGCAAAATTTTATTAAACAGCCTCTTTTAATATTAATTGAGAATTTTGTTCAACAACCTCTGTTGCTAATAGATTTTCAATAACTTTTCTAACATAAACCCTTAAAAAATTATCTTAAACTACAATAAACCTATAAGCAATTCAATTAAGTAATAATATCAGTTAAATTAAATTTTTCATCCTTTAACCAACTATACACTTGATCTAAAATAAGACTGTTTTCTGTATTGGAGGGTTCCTTTTGTAATATTTCAGCTGCTTTCTGCATATCTTTATTTTGTAATATTTGTAACCCATCTTTTTCTTGGAGTACTCTCGCATAACAATACAATTCATCAAAAGAATTAGCACCCTTAAAACCTTTAGGAATAGTCACATCCTTATTTTGGGAGTGTTTTAGTAAAACATCTTTTATTTTTCCAAAACGTTCCGCACAAACATCATAAATTGTTAAATCTTTAATGTTATAGTAATTTCCTACTTGTTTTTGAATTTTATATGCAGACTCTTCTAATGGATTTGTACAATAAATGTGAAGTCCAAGAAATTTTCGAAAAAGGGTTTTAGGTCTCATATTATCTGGAGATATGTAATCTTTGATTGCTTGTAAATATTTTTTAGAATCAAAACCATCCAAATTGGTTTCATTTGCTAATTTTTGCCAAAATTCTTTTGATTCTTGTGGCATATACTTGAACCCAAAAGTATTAATTACTTTTTCCAAACCTTCATTCTTTATCGTTTTTGCATATTTATCAACATGATCTAATTCGTGTCTTAAAAATGTAACTAACTCTTCATTTGACAAATCATAACATTTTTTAGATATACTCATTGCTCCACTATGAAAACTTATTCCAGCGGAAATTTCCGAAGAGTTTTCTTCCACAATTTTTATTGCTGACTTATACCCCATTTTATTTAAAATTTCTTTCGTTATATACGCAACTTTTTCTTTTCCAGAACCTTGCACAGTTTTTAATTTATCAAGAAAACTTGGGCATAATGACCTATCTGAGACAAATTTACAAATATCTTGATTAAGCGCAGAATACTTTAATCCGCTAACATTTACTCTGCTAATCGGTTTTGTTTCTAAAATACTTGATTTCCCTAATATTTTAGCATAATTAGCAGTATGTTCAGCCAAATTCAATGCGATTTTGCTTAATCCCATAAAAATATCCTTATTTTCCCCTATGTTTATATAAAGTAAATTATTTAATTAAAATTGCTATATTTGTAAATTTTATTAACAGACAGGAATTTGTGCTTTAAAAAAGAATTTGCGGAAATTATGTTCGCTGAATTCAAGTCTGCAATAATTTCTTCAAAGGATAAATGTATCGAAAGCATTAAAAAAGAGCCCGAAGGCTCTATTTTCAATTGTTCTATTTGTCTTAAATGGTGGAGAATAGGAGACTCGAACTCCTAACCCCCTGCGTGCAAAGCAGGTGCTCTACCAATTGAGCTAATCCCCCATTATTCTTTTTTCATGCCTCTTAGTCTGTTCAAACTATTCCGGCTTCGCAGCTTTTTCTCAAGGTTTATAACCTTTTCTTTCGGCCACAGTTTTTATTTTACATGCTGATTTTTTTTTGTAAAGACTTTTTTTATTTTTATAGCAAATTTTTATTTTTTATGTTTTATATTAGGTATAAAATTAAGTTTTAAGGAGTGTCTATGATTAGTAAAATTAATTCTTTTAGTGCTAACTCAGCAAATTTTCAGGGTAATCCAACTATTTTCGACAAATTTCAAAAAAACTTATATCAGCCGGAAAATTATCTTCCTCAAACCAACGGCAGTGAAGCGTTAAGCAATTACAACAAAGTTATTGTTAATAAAAAAGATTTCAATTCAGATGCAAAAAAACTGATTATTTCAAATATTCCGGAACCAATAACCCTCAAAGGCGATGAAATTGAAACTCTTGACGGTGAAAAAATTCTTAATAACGATGGCACTCTTGGAATAATCATCACAAAAAACGATAAAACTTCAAAAGAATATTATGTTGATAATAAAAATCACCGAATAGACCAAATTATTGAACGGGACAATAAAACAGGAAACCCAATACGTACGGATTCTTTCGGAATTTTGTATAACAAACTTCAAAGTGCAACTGTCAGAGAATTTTCTCCCGATACGAAAAATTTGGTAAAAGAAACCTATTTTTCTGATGGGAAATTATTTAACGTAAAAACTTTTAACAATGATAAAGAAATTTCAAACGAATTTATAAGAGACGGAAAACTTAATTATATAACAGTTTCAGACAACAAAACCGGAGATGTTACCGAATACACTATTGACGATAACGGAAATGTTGAAGAAATTACCATAAAAAATGCGCTGAATACTAACTCAAAATCAATTAAAATTAAAGATAATAAAATTGAAGAAACAAGAGAATACAAAAGTGAACCTATTGAAAACATTTACGGGATTACACCTGACAACATAGACCTAAAACCGTCGGAATTTATTGAAAAACCCGACATTACGCAGCTTGAAGGCGAGAAAAAATTCCGCTCAGACAATTCTTTAGAATCTCTTACCGTAAAAGACGGCGATAAGAAAATTCAATATCATATGGATCTGCAAGGCAACATTGAAGAAATAAAATATTTTGACAATGATAAATTAACCAAAAGTGTCGAATACAACATAACCGGCAGCAGCAATATTATGGAATATTTAGATGATAAAACCTCAAAAATCACCTACTTCAATAAAGATAATAAGGTAAATCTTATTATTCTGCAAGATAAAGAAAGCGGTGAATTTATAAAAAGTGCAGATTATACTTCTGATGGCAAATACCTTAAATCTTACGAAGATAAGGAAAACCCAAAATACGGCGAACTATACCTGAAATTTGACCAAAATAAAAACCTCATCAGCGTCCAAAACACCAAAACCACAGTAAAAATTACGAAAGGTGAAGAATAGAATTTTCGGATTTTTATTATAAAATCTAAGAATGAAAATATTTCTTTTATTAATTCCGTTTATTTTACTAATTTTATGGTGTACGCTTGTTGAGCCGTATATATTGACAGTAAAGCATCTTAAAATAAATGATGACAAACTCAAAGGTCTAAAGGTAGTTTTTGCCTCAGATTTTCATTACAAGCCTTATGAAACCAAAAGGCTTAAACGTGACGTCAGAAAGATTAACGAACAAAATGCCGATATAATTTTACTTGGCGGAGATTTTGTAAACGGTCACAAACGCGGTCAATCCCTAAGCATTGAAATTATAGCGGAAGAATTCGGGAATTTAAAATCGAAATACGGAACTTATGCAGTATTAGGAAACCATGATTGCTGGCAGGATGCGGCAAAAGCAGAAGAAGAATTTACCAAAAATGGGATTAATGTTCTAAAAAATTCAAACAAAAAAGCAGGAAATGTTTATATAGCAGGCGTTGAGGATTTACAAACACAGAATCCGAATTTAGAAAAAGCTCTTAAAGGCACATCATCTCCTGTAATTCTTTTAACTCACACACCTGATATTATTGAAGATGTTCCTTTAACTGTAAACCTGACTTTAGCGGGACATTTGCATGGCGGACAGATAAGGCTTCCGATAATAGGCGCACTTGTTACTCCTTCAAAATACGGAACAAAATATGCTTACGGCATGGTTGAAACTCAGGGCAAAAGAATGTTTGTGACAAAAGGAATAGGCACAAGCATTCTTCCGCTCAGGTTTTTATGCAAACCGGAAATAGTTTTAATTGAATTTATCTAAAATTTTCTTCCACTTTAATGACACTTTTCTTAGGTTTCTTAATCAAAAGCATTAACGGAATTACCATCAAACAAAGCACTCCGAAAATTCTAAATGAATCAATAAATGCCCATAAATTAGATTGTTTTATTAGTTGACCGTACAAAGTATATTGTGACATATAATGGGCTGTCAAAGGTTCTGTATATAATGATAAAGTTCCCATTGCAGCCTGTAATCTTTCTACAAATACTGAATTTAAATCATGCAATTTACCAACAAGCATATATTGATGCATTTGAGCAAATCTTGTAAGCATAGTAGCGACAAGAGATGTTCCAATCGCACTTCCAATATTTTTCAGCAAATTTTGAATACCTGTTGCATTAGTCATTTGTTCATTTTTCAAAGTATCAACAGAAAGATTTATTATTGGTATCATTGAAAGCCCCATACCCATACCCATAAAGAAATTCGGAATTGCGATATTCATATTTGATATCTGTAAATTTAACGCCCCGAATGCTAAGCTGGCGCCGCCAATTAAAGATAAACCAATAACTGCCATCAACCTGTTATCAACTCTGTTTGTCAAAAATGCAGTTAGTATCATAGCCGTTAAACTGCCAAAGCCTCTGGGCATCATTGTTGCACCGCTTAAAAATGCGGTATAACCCATCATACTTTGCAAAAACTGAGGCAAAATCGCTAATGACGCATACAATACAGCTTGAATTACCACTTGAATAATAGTTCCGGTAGAGAAATTTCTGTCTTTAAAAACGGACAAATCAACAAGAGATTCTTTATTAGTAAGCTGTGAATGGAAAAAAAGCACACAAGCAACCATAGAAACTCCAAAAGTCCATCTTATCCAAGTTGCATTAAACCAATCAGCATTGTTTCCCTTATCAAGAACAGTCTGTAAAGTTATAAGCCATATAGTTAAATAAATAAAACCTTTAACATCAATTTTAACATTTTTTTGTCTTTTAGCATAAGGCGGATCTTCTAAAAGCCTATGACATAAAAGAGCTGCAAAACAGCCAAAAGGTACATTAATATAAAAAATCCAAGGCCAGGTCCAGTTATCCGTAATCCATCCGCCCAATACCGGCCCTATAATCGGTGCCAAAATTATACCCATCCCAAATACAGACATTGCAAGTCCGCGTTTTTCTTTATCAAAACTTTCTATCATAATTGCCTGAGATATCGGCAAAATTCCACCACCTCCAAATCCTTGAAGGACACGTGCAATTATCATAAATTCTATATTTTTCGCCATTCCGCATAGCATAGACGCAATGGTAAATAACATAATACTTATTATAAAAAAGTTTTTACGTCCAAAGACCTTACTGAAAAAATCAACCGCAGGAATTACGATACCTGCCGCAATAAGATAACTTGTTAAAATCCACATGGATTCATCTCTGGTAGCAGAAAAACTCCCTGCCATATGCGGCAATGCTACGTTTCCTATCGTACCATCCAATACATAAATAAATACCGCAAGCATTACAGGTATTACCATTATCCAAGGATTTACCGAAGGTTTCCATTCTTGTTCATTTTTTTCATTTATATCAACCATTTTTTATTTCCTATTAAAAAAGGTGAATGGTATTTAATGTTCTTTTACTATTCACCTTTTTTCTTCATAATTTTTATTAAATATCTATCTTATTCTAACTTTTGGAACAACTGACATTCCGGGAATTATATTGTATTCATTCGGATCTATTTTTTCATCAAATACTATTTTTACCGGAATTCTCTGAACGATTTTTACGAAAGATCCGACAGCGTTTTCTGGAGGAAATAAGCTCGACTTTGCCCCCGAAGCTCTTTGAATACTGTCAACTTTTCCTTTAAAAACTTTCCCGGGATAAGTATCTACTTTAATATTAACAAACTGACCGGGTTTCATATGCTCAAGCTGGTTTTCCTTAAAGTTTGCAACCACCCATACATTATGTGGAACTATTGTAAATAATGGAGAACCTATATTTACATACATACCTTTCTCAACTCTTCTGCTTGAAACAGTTCCGGCTTGAGGCGCATAAATTTTTGTATAAGACAAATTAAGTTCAGCCTGATCCATTTTAGCCTTAGCTTCTCTCAAATCTGTATCGGCAACTTTATCATTTGATTTTGAAAGTAAAGATTCTTCAGCCTGAGTCATATTTGCCTTTGCCGCATCATAAGCAGCTTGAGCATTATCCAAAGTTTGCTTTGAAACAGCACCCTGAGCATAAAGATTTGTATATCTGTCCAAATCTTTTTTAGCAACATCTATTTTAGTTTGTGCAGCTTCAAAAATTGCTTTTGCATTTTTTTGATTTAATAAGACTCTCTCATATCTTGCTTTTGCTTCTTCATATTTTGCCTTATAGTCAGCATCATCAATTTGTGCAACCAACATACCTTCTGTTACAGGCTGATTATCGGTAATATAAACATCCGTAATCTGTCCGCTAACACGTGGCGCAACCTGTACCGTAGTTGTTTCCACATAAGCATCATCAGTTGATTGATAATTCAACACATCATGAATAAAAAATCCACCACCAATTGCCAAAAGCACTAAAACTCCGGCAAATATATACCTTTTAAACGGTCTGTGTTTATGTTCTTCACATTGTTGTTCTTCATTTTGAACTGTGTTTTCTTCTTCCATTGTTTACCTCATTATATTTGCATATCTACTATTTTACTTAAATTTTCTCTAAACTTTCTTAATGTATCTCTGACTCTCTGCTTTTCTTCTTCAGGAATCGGCTTGTGATATTTCATTTCATCTAATTTTTTTATTGTATTACGTAATTTTTCAGTTACCAAATCGTAAATTTCTTTACCGGCTTCGGTCACTCCCATTTTTCTTACAAGACGATTGTTTTTCATATCTACAAATCTTGTAATATAACCTTTATCTTCCAAAGTATTTAATATTTTGCCGGTATTTGCCCTATCTTTTAGTATTAATTTGGCTAAATCTCTTTGACAAATTCCTGCATTACACAAAATAGTTTCTATTGTGACATACTCATCAGGACTTATATCAACTTCCATTTTTTTAAAAAACTTCATAGAAAAAACTCTAAAAAACTTGGTTGTTTGTTCCAATTCATAATACAAACTATCAGTATATCTTTCAATTTTATCTTCAAAATCCGCCATTTTTGTAATCTCTGTTATTATTTTAAACAATGTTGTAAAAAAAATATGTTGCATTTACAACAATATTATGCTACCATACTGTTATAGAAAAAGCAAGCATTATTTTTTAAGAGGAAAAAACATTGAAAAAGGTAATATCAACAGCAATTATACTAAGTTTAGCGGTTATTCAAACAGCGCCATGTTTCTGTGTTGAAACGGCACAAACGAGCACCGCAACCCCAAAACAATTCAAAAGCATGGTTAAAAAAGACAAAAAAAATACAAGTGATGATTACAAGTATGAATATGTAAATCTTGATTGGTGGAGTATTTTCAATGACGACCTTTTAAAGGGTTACATTGAGAAGGCGATAATGAACAATTACGATTTAAAGATGGCAACATTAAATGTTGAAGAATTTTATCAGCAGACAAGACTTCAATTTGCAAACGAACTTCCGATGGCTGCAGTCGGCGGCGGGCCTGCTTTAGTAAAAATGCCTGACAGCACAAGCACTGACGGAGTATTCGGACTTCCTTTTATAGTAAACTATGAAGCCGATATTTTCTTAAAGAACCATGACAAAACAAAATCTTCAAAAAAACTTTATGAAAATTCAAAATTTGATGAAAGAGCCGCTTATATCTCTATTGCAGGAGCAGTCGGCTCAACTTATTTGAATATTGTTAATTTAGATAAAGCAATTGAAATCCAAACAGAAATAGTTTCATTAAGAAAAAAAATCTATGAACTTATGAAACTAAGCAACGACGAAGGTTTAACTTCGACTGCCGATACGGTAAGAGCGAATAAAGCTTTCGTTAAGAGCGAAACTGATTTAACCGAACTTAACAAACAAAGAGAAATCCTGATTAACCAGATGTATGTATTGATAGGAGAAAGTCCCGAAAGCGGGAAAACACTTGAAAGGAAAAAGCTTGATGAAATAACATACAATCATGCAATTCCTGATTATATAGAATCTGAAATAATAATGCAGCGTCCGGATTATTTAAAAGCTGAAAACAGTGTTGAAAAAGCAGGGATTGATGTAAGAGTGGCAAAGAAAGAATTTCTTCCGACAATTAACTTAACAGGTCTTGCTTTATTTAACACAAGCAATATCGGAGATTTATTTAATCTGAAAAATTCAATATATGCGCTTGGCGGTGGATTTTTGTTACCGTTATTCACAGGCGGTCAAAGAGTTGCAAATTTAAGACTTAAAAAAGCGACCTATGAAAGAATTCTCCAAAACTACTATAAAACTAACTTAACAGCCATTCAGGAAGTTAATGATGCGCTTGTAAAGGTCAGAAAAGACAAAGAAAAAGTCGATCAAACTTTAAAACAGGCAAACCTTGAAAAAGCGGATTATAAATTTTCCGAAATGAAATACAGTGAAGGAACTATTTCTCTGTTGGATTTAATTCAGCAGAAAGAAAACTTGCTTTATATGGATCAGCTTGTAGCCCAGAATAAAGTGGAATTTATGATTGACTACATCGGTCTTTATAAAGCAACGGGAAGCAAACTACAATAATCATCACCTCTTTACTTTTAATTGAAAAGTGAAGCGCCGGTAATTCCCATTACCGGCTTTTTATTTAGTATTTGAAACTGTTTAAAAGCATAAAAAAAAGCCGTCTTGTTTAATAAGAACGGCTACCAGACTTGGGGAGGAGGTATGAAAAACTTTCGTTTTTCATATCTATATTTTCTTAGACGGCTTAAAGAAAAAAATATTTAAAAATAATTGACAAATATCCTCCAAATGCAGTAGATTTCTTTTTATTAAAAATTTGCTATAATAAGCGTATGAAAGAAAATGAGAGAAATTACGAAGATTTTATTTCAACAGTAAGCCACGAATTAAGAACACCTTTGACATCAATCAGAGGATTTGCGCAGACAATGCTTGCATCGTGGGACAAGCTTGATGATGAAAGTAAGAAGAAATTTTTAAAAATCATTGAAGACCAATCAAACAGGCTTATAAATTTAGTTGAGAACATGCTATCAGCAACCAAACTTTCTTTAAATAAGGATAATCTGATTTTAAAAGAAATTTATATAACACCTGTTGTAGAAACAGTTGTTCAAGTCGTAAAGAGCCAATATCCGGACAAAAAGTTTACTATAGCAATAGACGGTAAAACCCCGCCGATACTTGCAGACAAAGATAAATTCACTCAAATAATCACAAACATTATTGAAAATGCAGCAAAATACGGCGAAGAAAATTCTACAATAAACATAACAACAAATTTTTCAGGCTGCGATAATTACATATCAATAAAAATTCAAAACACAGGAATCGGAATAGCAGAAGAAGATTACGAAAAAATATTCACAAAGTTTTCGCGTCTTGATAATCCCTTGACAAGAAAAGTTCAAGGAAGCGGACTCGGGCTTTATATTACCAAAAACCTTACGGAAAAAATGGACGGAAAAATTTCTGTCAAATCAATTCCGGATAAGGACGGGAAATATTTAACAACCTTTGAAATTTTAATGCCGGCAGGAGATGTTGAGAAACAAGCGAGGGCAAAATGCAATATGTAACGCTTATAATCGACAAACGTAGAGAGCTTTCGGTCAAATACAAAAAACTGCTTGAAAACAGTCTTTCGACAGTAATCATCAGTAAAAGCCTGCTTTCTGCAATGAAAATCATACAGGATAAAGAACCTGATTTAATAATAATTTCGGACAGCATAGACAGTGACCAATGTGACTATTGCAAACAGATAAGAGCTTTAACTTATAATATGCGCCCGATAATCATAGCGCTTTCAAAATCCGCGGAACTTCAAGACAGATTGAACGTGCTTTCTTCAGGCGCCGACGATTTTATAAGCGAACCTGTAAACAGCGAAGAATTTATCATGAGAATAACGGCACACCTAAGGCGTGAATCGGAATCTAATCTTGATAATACAACACTTCTTCCGAACAAAAACTACACTCTAAGAGCCTTAAGACGTGCCGTAACTTCTAAAAATCCCTGGGGATGCTTATATATAAGTATCGAAAACTTTAAAACTTATCGTGAAACTTACACAGAACTTGCTTCGGACAAACTGGTTCAAACATTTTGCGCTATAATGCAGTCGGCATTGAATGATGATGATTACTCGGGATGCCTGTCGGAAAATGAGTTTATCATAATCACAAACCCGCTTAAAGCCGAAAAAATAGCAAATTTTCTTACATTTGCCTTTGATGCTGTTGCCCCGAAATTTTATTCACCGCAAGATAAAGAAAGAGGTTACATAATCACCGAAGGCGATAATCAGGCAGGCAGAAGATCGGGATTTGTATATTCGACCATAGGCATCGTCACAAACGAATTTAAAAAATACACCGACATAAAAAACCTTTTAACAGATCTTGTAAGCATTCATCATCTTGCAAATATCCCAAACAGATCAAATTACCTGATGGAAAGAGCTAAAATTTCAGGGAAAGACGCAATAGATTCAAATGTTTATAATAACAAAATCGTAATCGTCGAACCCGATGAAGCAATGAAAGTTTTGTTAAAAACGATACTGGAACTTCAAGGCTATGAAGCATCCGTAATCGAAAATGGTGAAGATATCGACGTTTACGGAAAATCCCCCGCCGTAATACTTCTTGATGCAGGGCATGCTGATAATCTTAAAGGACTTAAAATTTGTAAAACTTTGAGAGAAAATCCTGATTTTAACAACACAAAAATTATCGTAACTTCAATCTTCCATGATAAAGAGCTTATTTTAAATTGTGGCGCAGATCTTTACATGCCAAAGCCCTACGAACTTTCAACTCTTGTAAAATGGATTAAAATTTTTATAGATGAAATTAATTATTGATAACAAAGACTTTTTAATACGTAGAAAGAATAAAAGCAATTTTTAATCCTCAGAGTTCGTCGTTTTGACGCACCTTAATAACTCTACCAAGGATAATCCTTTTTCATTTCCCAGCCGTCGTTTATTATCTTTGCCGCGCAATATGTTCCTGTACCACTTAAGCTACAGCTACTGTTTATTTCCGCTTGAGTTTTGTCATATCCATATGGTCTTACAATATTTTTGTCAAAAAATACTTGAAATACAAATACATCTTTACCTAAAATATTTGGGGGCTTTATTCCGTTTAAGTCCACATAAACACTTTGACTGGATGAATATTTTGCTGTTTCAGAAATTTTATTACCGTCATCATCATATTCATATTCCCACCACATCATATTTATATAATATGCTGTTCCATCCATTGTTGTAAAATATATTCGACCTACATAATACGATGTAACAATAGCCAAATTATATACGGACTTATTTATCTTTTTAAAAGGATAATTTATTCCATAAGGATATACACCACTTTTTGAAACCGTCGGGTTATTAAAATATGGAAGCCAGTATTGTTCAAAAAATTTTTTGGTTGCATCCGCATTCACCGTATCAGACGTCGAAAAATAAGCCCCACCGTTATCTTCTTGAGCTTGCAACACCATTTGACTTAACACTGTATAAGCTTTTTTTAATTGTGATATTGTTGCCTGCTTTTTATATTTACCGACAACAGTCGGCAAAGTCATGGCAATAACAACACCCAATATCCCTAAGGTTATTAAAACTTCCGCTAATGTAAATCCAGCCTTTTTCCCTCTTAAGGAGCTATTCTCGGGTGCCCCCCCCCCCCTGTAATTCAATCATATCAAGCATTTCCAGCTCCTTACCTTTTTCTATGCTACTCTTTTATTATATCAATCCTTTTTAATTTTGACAAGCCTTTAGATTTAATACACCTTTCAATGCGCCAATCAATCCTTTCGGTGCGTCAAACGACGCTCACTCCTTACTACTTACTACCAAGCAGGATAATCCTTTTTCATTTCCCAACCGTCCTGCATAATTAGAGCTGCACAAGCATCACCGGCTTGACGCATTACAACTCTCGTATTTTTGTTACAAGATCTATCTATTGCTGTACCCAAAAGATCTTCTCTTGAATAGAGATTAAATGGTCTATAACAAGCGGAATAGCCTCCTGGATATAACCCTGAACGTAAAGTTGGCATAACATATTCACAATTTTTATAAGTACCAATAGTCCTTGAGTTTATCAAATAAAAATTAAATATATCATGTCCTGAGCGATTAAATCCCGATGGCCCATCAGCATCAAAGAAAAAAACTACTACCCCATCAAGAGTATTAACTCCTAAAATTCTTCCATCTCCTAATATTACACCATAATCAATTGTAATATTTGTTGTTTGATCAATTGCTTTTGGCTGACGTTTTCCGTACCAACAATCATTGTCATCTTTACAAACCATTGATATATTTAAAAACGGATTAAAATATTCCTCCATAAAATCCTTTGCCGATAACGAGGTGTCAAAATCTGTTATATAAACTTCATTTATGGCCTGATAAGTGTTTGCTGCTTGCATCAATGTTGTATACATTTTTTCTAAAGCAACTGTTATTTCTCGTTTCTGGTGCTGTTGAATTAAAGCCGGCAAAGTCATTGCTATTACTACACCCAAAAGCCCTAACGTTATTAAAACCTCTGCTAAAGTAAAACCCTTCTCTTTCATCATACTACCTACCTTTCTTATGGTTCTATGTATAGAAATATATAAACGATTTTAGCATTAGTATTCTATATATGCAACATGCAAATTCTAAAAAATCAGAAATTATTTTTAAAACTCTCGCAAAAGTCATCCGCCAAGAACGAGAAAAACAAAATAAATCTCTAAGAGTTCTGGCTGATGAATACGATATTCAAAAGTCACTTTTATCACGGCTTGAAAATGGAGTTAACGAGCCTAAACTTATTTCTATTTGGACAATCGCCGAAGCCTTAAACATTCCCGTATCTGAATTAATCCATAAAGTAGAACAAGAACTGCCTAAAAATTTTACTTTAGTCGATAAATAATGCTACTCAAAACTAAATGGATTTTTAGTTTTTGGTTTAGCAAACGGATTAAACATATTTTGCGCTGTCTGATTATTATTATCAGATTTGTTCATGTCTTTGTCCTGCTTTATATAATCGTGTTCCGCTTTTGCTATTTCTTCAAGATTGCCGCTTTCCAGCAACTTTATAAATTCATCCATTTTTTTATCTATTTCTTCATTTTCGGCATCACTCAATTTTTCGGAAGTTTTTGAATCCTTTGAATCGCTGCCGTTTTCTATGGAATTTATTATATCCTCATTCAATTTGTCCATATCTATGCCGTCTAAATCACCGCCATTTGCTACAAATTGATTTAATTTATTCTCTATCGTTATGCTTTTTGCGGCTTTTGAATGTACATTTTTAATCTGTTCAGTTATTTGTTTTAATTGACTTACAATCGAATCTATATCTGCATCTGCTCCTGAGGCGCATTTTTTGCTTATTAGAGCATTTGCTTCTTCTGTTAAAGATCTTTTTGCAGTTCTGAATTTATCCGACAAACTACTAAACTTTGGAATTTTTGAATTTTCAAGCTTTCTACAATTTAGACTAAAGTCTTGGTCTTTTACTACTTTTACATATTCATCATATGATTTATCAAATTGTTCGATATTTTTATTTCCCTTTCCGGAGTTGGCGGCTTCTCCTGTGTCATTTGCCCTTGATACATTATTTGACATATCCACTGTCCATACAGAATTACACGTTTTACCCTGAGGGTTTTGTTCTGTAATATATGGCACATATCCATTATTTGATTTTATATTACCTATTTGTAACAAAATATGTTCCTTTAAATCTTTTAATTATATATATAAAGTATATTTATTATATACTTGCTTTTTTATTTGTTTTTTTAAAGTTTTGTAAACAATTTCACAAACAAACAACAGTATTAAGTTTATGTAAAGGTGCCTTTTAGTTGTGGTAAACTAATATTGTGGATAAATTAAGAAGGAGGTCATAATGATACCTATTTTAGATTCAAAACGCCAGTATGCTACTATTGGCAGCGAAGTTGAAAAAGCTGTATGTGATGTTTTACGCTCAGGTTCATATATTTTAGGCGCTAACTGCAAAGCTTTTGAACAAGAAATGGCTGATTTTATCGGCTGTAAATATACTGTAGGGCTTAACTCTGGAACTGATGCTCTTCATTTAGCTCTTAGAGCTCTTGATATCGGCGCAGGTGATGAAGTTATTACGGTTGCATTTACTTTCGTTGCAACAACTGAGGCTATCGGAATCGTTGGTGCTAAACCTGTTTTTGTTGATATTGATCCTGATACTTTCAATATTGATGCATCTAAAATTGAAGCAGCGATTACTCCAAGAACTAAAGCTATTATTCCGGTTCACCTTTACGGTCAGCCTTGCGATATGGATATCATTATGGATGTCGCTAAACGCCACAATTTACACGTTATCGAGGACTGCTGCCAAGCTATCGGCGCTTTATACAAAGGTAAAATGGTCGGTACTTTCGGCGATTTCGGTTGCTTAAGCTTCTATCCGACTAAAAACTTAGGCGGTATGGGCGATGGCGGTTTGATTATGACCAACGATGAAAAACTTCGGGACAGAGTTGTTGCTCTTAGAAACCACGGCGGTGCTATCCGTTATCACCACGATGAAATCGGTATTAACAGCAGATTGGACGAAATTCAGGCTGCTATTTTGAGAGTTAAGCTCCCTCACGTTAACAACTGGAATAAGCTCAGACGTGAACACGCTTATTACTACAACGAACTCTTTAAAGATTGCAAAGATATCCAAACTCCTGTTGAATTAAAAGATACGTACTGCGTTTATCATCAATATACAGTTAAAATCCCGAATCGTGACACAGTTCATAAATTGCTTCAGGAAAACGGAATCGGCGCTATGCTTTATTACCCGATACCTTTGCACCTGCAAAAAGTTCACGAATATTTAGGTGTCGGCAAAGGTTCACTTCCTTACACCGAAAAAGATACCGAATTAGTTATCTCGCTTCCGATGTTCCCTGAACTTACTAAAGAAGAACAGCAGACAGTTGCTAAAACTCTTATTGAATGTATTGAAAAATCAAAATCTGCTGTCGGTGTATAATTTATTATATATAAAAAGACGCCCGCATAATATAAAATGCGGGCGTCTTTTAAACTTTATTCTTTATCAATTACCTCAAAATTATTATTCTAATCATTTACCTGTTTTATTTTTATTAGATGACATTTTATCTAAAACAACCCCGCCCAATCCTATTAGTACAAGCGCTGCCGCTACCATGCCTAAAATCTTTATCATCGGGGTATTCTTAACTTCTTTAGATTTATGAATTGCCCAATCTTTTTTGAAAAATAAATTATCTGCATTTTTATAAAATATTTTATCAATCAATTCATCGGCCTGCTCTTTAAAATTCTCTTTTATTACCGTTTTTAAATCTCCAACCGCTTTTTCATAAGCCTGTTTCGGATTCAACCCGCCGGCTTGAGCCTCCCCAAAACACCCTAAAGGCGCATCTGTACCAAATAATATTCTATCTGTCGCATTTCTCTTTTGAAGCTCCTTTATAAGTTTTACAATACTTGGCTTGTTTGTATTGCTTATTCCGTCTTTGCCCCAATCTACCCAGGATATATCTACATAAAGCCGTGAATCTTGTTCATCTATTGATTTCAAAAGTTCATCTATCGCATTTTGGTGAGATTTTGCATCACCTGCTCCCATATGTCCCATGATTACAGGAACATTCGGAAATTTTCTGGCAAGATTGTGTATTGCTTCAGGTGATGATATTTTATCTACCAGTTTGCCTTCAGGTTTTATTTGAACATCACAGTGAAATAAACAGGGTAGCTGATATCTGTCTGCTAAAAACATATATGACCAGTAAATTTCACTGTCAGCCTGCGCCAGAAAACTCCTCGGATGAAATTTTAATCCTACAAATTTTCCGGGATTGTCTTGTATTAAATTGTTTATTTTTACGGCATTTCCTGCGGTTTTTGTCGGCTGGCATGCGGCTAATGCATAATATTTGGAATCCTTTTTACAAATTGATAATAGCTCCTCATTTCCGCTAACTTCATCTTTGCCTTCCCAATAAAGTGCATCTAAATTTGAAACTATTGCTTTTTCAACTTCATCTTGCTGCATCTGCCCCTGTATATTAACGTTTAAAGGCGTCTTTGTAAATGTATCTATAGCTCCGATATCAAAATGAAGCATATCATTTCGGTTACCGTTTCTAGGCCAATTTCCTATATGCATGTGTGAATCTATTATAGAACCGGTAAATGATATTTTTTTCCCGAAACTATCTACTTTCATTATTTACCAAATCTCCTATATAATTATCATCATTAGATCTTCGATTTACAATTTTGTAACCGAGCCTTGATGGCGGAGTTAAGGCATTTGCAGCAAGTTTACATTCATATTCCGCCTGACCTTCTCCTCGACGCATTGCAATATCTGCAAGCTTATCAAACAATGAGGCTATTTCTTTGCGCTCGTTTAGTTTGTCTACAAAATCTTCGTATGTTTTATCTTCAAACACTTTACACTTGTTATTTAAATAAAAATTATACAACCCGTTCGCTCCGGCATAATCACCTTTTGTATATTTTATGTCAGCAAGAGTTTTATATGCCTCTAAATATGTTTCATTTTTTGGATCAAAACCTACCATATCTATGTATCTGAGAACTTTTGATGCTTCTTTTTCAGCATTGTCATAATCATTATCTTTTGCATAGCGCTGTGCTCCATCCAACATGATTCCGATCATACGTTTTAAATCAACTCCGTCACCGCGAACTCTTTCGTAAAACATTTGATTGTCTATATCACGCCTGATTGCCGCAAACATTGAATAAGTACTTCCACTCATTGATTTTACACTCGGACGTCCGCTGTTTTCACAATCTCCCAAAGGATAAATTATCTCATTTGCTTCATTACGTCTGAAAAAGTTCTCTAGTTTATAGTCAACAAAATCCCCTTTATCATATATTTTTTCCCGCCAAAGCTGATCAGGACTATAAACTTCCCATACAGGATAAAGTTTATCGGCAAATTGAAGCATATCTCTGTGCTCGCCTAATGCTTCCTTAAAGCATTCTATTTCTTCTCTGTCTGCGACAGCCTCCTGAACACTCAAGCCTACAAATTTTGAAATATCCCTTAAATCATCTGTATACGGAAATTCCGCTATCGGATAATCGTTAGTTTCTCTATCGACAAAACTGTATCCTACAATTTCTTTATTTTCATTTCTTATCGGTGTAAGATTGTAAACCCCTCTGGCTCCGTCTCTTACGGCTGTATCGTATGCCGAAAACATATGATCCGTAAATCCGTCACTCTTTTTAAGATTTACAACATCTGCATTTGAAAGTGTTAATAAATTAAAATCATACCAGCCGTTGTTCTTAATTTCATTCAACATGCCGTTAATCTTGCCGTCACGATCATAACCTGTCGCAAGATAGTTTATAAGTTCCGGAGTACAACCTCTATCTTCTGCCATCCATCTTAAACTTGCTTCATGTGGATGTGATGCCGGTACATATATTTTATGACAATTCAACTTGTTTATCATATTTATGATTCCGGCGGTATGCTCTATTCCGTTATCATCTGGATCCATATATCTTAAATATTTTTCATATTTTTCAGGATTTTTTGCGATTACATCCAAAAATTCCAACAACTCTTTTTTATGACTCAATACATTATACGGCTTTAAATCAATATCTTTCCCCATAATTGCTTTATATTGAGCCTCTAAATTTTGAAGCGGAACGTTTACATACAACGGTACGGCCACAAAATCATCTTCTCCGACTATTTCACTGTAATATAACTTTTTCAACTCATTCTCAACATTTTTTAAAGGCTTGTCAAATGATGCATATATCGGATCTTGAGTTTCGAAAGTTCTAACCGTAATATTCTTCCCGCTATCTATCGCTTTGGCAAAATGATTCATATCCTTTGCATGATTTCCGCCGTCTACTAAATATACGGTTCTGCCCATAAAAGACACCGCCTTTGGCATTGTTTCAGCTTTCTGTGGCGATTTTATAAATACATCTCTATCTATATTACTGTTATTTGATGCAATCGGATTGTTTGCATATTTTAATATATTATTTACACCTGACTTCTGCCATTGAAATGATATCGGATTTATTCTCATAAATTTCTAACTTTCGTAATTACTTTAATACCCACTTATACCTAAACCTGAAAATAAAATATTTGCTAGTTAAAAGTCTATTTTTTATAAAAAATTTACAAAACATAACAAAACCCGCCTTATAATAAGGCAGGTTATAAAATTATTTTCTTTGATTATGCAATACCTATGGTATGTCCTATATTCATCGTACCATCTGAATTGTATCCTAAAATCATTTCAGAAAAATTGTTTTGAAAAGGATTCAAACCAACGGAATTCATACTTGTTTTAGACAAATAACTGTAACTTGAAGGATCCCAATTTTGCTCGTACCCTCGAGTAGCCTGCGAAACTCCTGCTACTTGCGAGGTATCATAATAATTATTAGTTCCGACACCGACCTGTGCATCCATACCCAGATTAACTCTGTTTATAGGAGCAATGCTGCCGTTATTGTAACCGCTTGTCATATCCTCTATCCTTTTTTATACTCTTATATATATAAAGTATATACTATTTAAATAATTGCCTTTTTCTCGTGTTTTAGCTTCACAATTGTTTACAATTATTGCATGCCCATATTTTAGCATTTTTAACGCTTTGTTAAGTTTTGTAAAGTGTAAATTCTACACTATATTTGCTTTTTGGGTTTTATTTGAATTTACATTAAAACATCTTGTTGACATTTAAAAAGTTCTGTGCAATAATAAGGACATAAGATTTAAGTGTAGTCGAAACACTAAATATAAATAGATTCATTAACCCCAAAAAAAAAAACATATAAACTCCTAAATAATAAACACTAAAAGAGACCATTAGGATGCAGAAAACGACCCACTCAGTAATGAGTGGTTTTTTTTATGTCTGCGACAGTTTTTTAATCATGATGCTTAATATTTTTTCAAAACTACTAAATTCCGCACGTAATTTTCTTCCAGCGGAAGATTATATTCTATTATATCTTCGACTTTCAAGCCGTTTTTTCGCAAAATCGGCAAAGCTTCATTTATTTCATCTTGGGCTTTTATTGATTTATATGCGACGAAATATCCGCCATTACTGAGCAAGCGGGAAGCGTATTTTGATAAAACTTTCATAGATGCAACAGCTCGGGAAGTTACTAATTCATATTTATCCGTTAAATTTTCGGCTCTTTCGCATATTGTATGAAGATTTTTCAAATTTAGAGCCGATTTAATATTCTCTATTGCGTTCAGCTTTTTCCTTATACTATCAAGCGCATAAACTTCCAACTCCGGATAAGCTATTGCCGCAGGAACTGAGGGGAAACCGCCGCCTGTACCGATATCAAGAAGTTTTTTTCTTATGCCGTATTTTTCAAAAAAATTTTCTATTGCAAGACTGTCAAAAACATGCTTTTCCCATAAAAACTTCTCATCGTTTTTGGAAATCAAGTTGACTTTTGCATTTTCAGCCAAAAATGCCTCTATATACGCACTAAAATCATTTTTGCTTAATTTCATCATTAAACCTGTTTTGAATCTCATTAAATTTATTTTCACCAATAACGGCTTTAACGTCTTCTATGCGCTTGTTAATTTTTGCCATATTTTTATCGCCGATCTTGCCTTCTCCGGCATATTGAGCAATAAAATACTTTTCCAAGGCTTCCGCAGGATTTTTAAGATACAAATTATAAAAATCACCCAACGCCATTGAAGAAGATACTTTATATAATGGCTCCTTCAAATTTTCTGCCGTGTTATACGCTTTTTCATAATATAAAAGTGCTTTTTCCTGATTTGTTCTTCTTATTAACGAAGCAAGTTTCATTGAAGAATGATAAATTCCATTATAATTACCGCTCTTTTCATCCAATTCCAAGCTCAACTCATAAAATTTTTCAGCCGAATCTTTAGCGTCGGAATCCTCGTAAATAGCCGCAAGATTTGTATAAGCACCTGATGCATAAGGGTTTTTATCTTCCGCAAGTTCAACGCAGTTTTTATAACACATTACAGCTTGCTTAACTTCTCCGGTTTCATCACTTAATATTCCAAGTTTATAATACAACTCGGCAAGCAAAACCTCATCTTCTGCATTTTCTATAAATTTCAGCCCATTCTTTAAGTAGTCATAAGCAACTTGAGGATCTTCATCCGAAATATCAGCAAGCTTTATAAATGACTTTATGTATATCTCAACGGGCAAGTTTTCTTCTGATACCAATTCTGTCAAAACTTCCTTCGCCTTATCTCGCTTAAACATTTGATAGTAAACATTTGCAATTGAAAGTTTTATATCGGCAGCTTTCAGGGTATCAGCTCCCGTAAGATAAATTTTTAGGGCATCTTCGTAATATTTTAAAGAATTAAACCAATCCGACAACTTTTCATAAGCCGCACCAAGCCGCGTGTAGACTATCGGCAAAAATTTCACGTAATTTTGATCGTTTTTCATCATCAAAATTCGCTGATAAATCATTACAACACGCTTAAAATTGAACTTATTCTCCTGCTGATAAGCCAAATTAACAAGCTCCACAAGCGACATGTGGTTTTCTTTTTCAATCTGCTTAATCTGTTCATCGGTAAAGGTTATAAATTCGTTAATGGATTCCGCAATACCATTCATAATACTTGCTTCTGATTCTTCACTTTCAAAGATAAAGCTTATATTCTTAATATCTTGTTTTTCCTCCGGCTCTCCCTGTGGAATTTCTTGCGGCTGGTCAATTCTCAATCCGTTTTCAATAACATATTTAGGTTTCACAACCGGCTTTTTAGGTAAAAACGTTGAGTGATACTCAATTTCCGAACGCATTGTCGCACGTGATATCAACAAAGCTCTTTCCATAGGCTTTAAAGGCAACTGAGTATTATATAAATCAACACAGCTTTTATGAATTTTTACTGCAACATTTACAGGAATTGAATTTTCGGCAATAACTTTGTAATAATCTTTAAGATAAATGGAATTTTCATCAACCGACAAAATCATAGTTTCTATAAATATTTTGATTTTAAATTCATCATAAAGCTGAAGCATTTGTAAAAGGTTTATATTCACCGGATGCCTGATTATCGTAAGAAACCGGAAAAGATGTCCGCTTACGGGATCAATCAGGGCAAGAGCTTCTCTTAAAATAAAGTCGTTATAAGAAAGAAAACTTTTACTGTACCCGTCAAGGAATTCATACATACTTAACCCTCTTATCTGAATAATTTTCAGAGCAAGAGAAACATACAAAAAATACCCCCTTGTATGCTTGTATAACTCATCGGAAACAGGCCCGATAGTTTTTATATCGTAAAGTTTAAGGTATTTTTCAAAAATCGGCTTGTCCAAAGCTCCAACCATAATTTTTGAATAATTAAACTTTTTTTCAAAATCTTTTAAATCAAAAGTTCTTCCTGCAATTACAACCTTAACCTTATCGGTATGCGAAAGATGTTTTAAAAAATCAAGAATTTCGGTTTTGTTATTTTTCAGAACCTGTTCAAAAGCATCTATAATAACAACAATCGGAGCAGAAACAGATATGAAATATGAATTTATTTTTTGAGCAAAATTATCAGAACGAATTTTGGGTTCCCTGATAATATTTTGCGCTTCAAGAACTTTAAATTTTTCAAAAAAAGCCAGAAGCAAATCTTCAAGGTTAGTCGTTTCGTAGCAGCTGTATTTTAGAACAATAGTTTCCGGTTTTAAAAAGGTTGTAAAATAATCAATAACGGAAGACTTACCGGTTCCCATAAACCCGCTTACCAAAAGCAGGAATTTATCATACATGAAAAATTCATGCATTTTCAAAAACTGGTTATTATTGTTTTCAGCCAGAATATGAGTAACAGGATCCACATCGGATTTCAAAAAAGTTTTTCTGTCGGTTATATCGTCTATAAATTTATATTTCATACAATTAATATTAGAATATATCCGGATTTTTTGCAAATTTATTTTACGGAATTGCACAAAATATTTTTTATAGTACAATGTAATCAAGAACTTAGGGGAAGAATATGGAATTTTTCAGAAAACACCAGAAAATAATAATCGGCGTTATAGCAGTAACTTTTATCGCTTGGACGGTAGGTTTAATGATGCTGCCACTGTTGTTTAAATAGGGAAATAAATGAATTTAAAAAAAACAATAAAAAATTTATTTATAGCTTTATTGGCTGTGTTAATTTGTCTTTTGACCGTAACACCGCAGACTTCTTATGCGACAAGCTTGGATCAAAAAAAGAAACAAACACGGGAAAAAATTAAACGTATACAACTATTGGAAGGTTTAGAAAAAAACAAGTTGTACAAAAACCAGCAAAAACTTGAAACAACTCATTCAAACTTAGCCACAACAAAAACCCAATACAGTGAAATTGAAAACCGCTTAACAAAAATGCAAATAGAGCTTTCAAAAGCTCAAACAGATTTTAATAATGTAGATGCCCAGTTAAAGAACAGAATTCGTCAAGTATTCAAGAATCAGAGGCTCGGAATGTTTGAGCTTATTTTATCAGCAAAAGATTTAAATGCGCTTTTGGATGTTGTTTATTTTGAGAGAATAATCATAAAACGTGATTATAATAAAATGGTTGAGCTTAAAAACAAATCATTAAAGCTTGCAAAGATGAAAAAAGACATTGAAGCACAAAAGCAAGCACTTGCCTCCACAATTAACGAAATGAATTATCAGCAGCAATCCATAAAACGTGCAATTGCACAGAATCAAAGCATGATAAACAAGCTTAAAACAGACAAAGCCTACTATCAAAGAGCAGAACGAGAACTGGAACGACAATCCGAAAATCTTCAAAAAATGATAAGCAAAGGTTATAACAATTCGACCGTAAAAACAAGCTCCTCCGGTTTTATGAAACCGATAGCCGGCAGAATAACCTCACCATTTGGTTGGAGAACACATCCGATATTTAACAGCAGAACATTCCACTCAGGAGTAGATATAGGAGGACCAAATTATGGAAGTATAAGAGCTTCTAACAGCGGAAAGGTTATATATTCAGGCTGGTATGGCGGATACGGGAAAGTTGTAATAATAGACCACGGAATTGTAAACGGACATCCGATGACAACTTTGTATGCGCATATGTCCACAATCAAAGTCAACAACGGACAATCAGTCCAAAAAGGTCAAGTTATCGGTCTTGAAGGCACAACTGGCTATTCAACAGGACCGCACTGCCACTTTGAAGTCAGAATCAACGGAAAACCGAATAATCCGTTGAATTACATCTAAACAATAAAAGGGATCCTTTATTTTGAAGAAAAAATTACTTACAATTTTAATATCCTTAATGATACCGAATATGGCGCTGGCATTTGGGGACATATACACAGATCCTGCCGTTGAACAAACTCCTGAACAAAGAGAACTTGAAAATATCCAGCAATTTTTCTTTGAAACCCCAATAAATTATGTAGACATAAATCAAAAAAACAAGTTTCAAGATTTCAATCCTGGTATTGCCGAATTTGGCGGTGAAACAATCAATGGGCGAGGCACTCCATTATTCAAGCAAGTTCGAATAAGAATACAGAACTATTACCGAACCAAGGCTCATGAAGAAATGTTAGAACAAAAAAGGCTTGAAGAGGAATTTTTCAAGCGCTTAGAGGAAGACGAAGGATACACAACAACTGATGCATTAGAAGAAATGCAGGCAGAAAATTTGCAGAACTTCCTTGAACAAATGGAAAAAGAAAAAAAAGTTAATAATAAAAAGAAAAAGTTCACATTATTTAAAAAAGAGAAAGCAACCGAAGAAAAAGTAACAGAGGAAAATCAAGCTTCACAAAATGCCTCCGACAGCGAAACAGTAACAACTGAACCCCCACAAAATACAGATGAAGATTCCGTAAAAATAAAAGGAGGAATAAAGCAGGTTGAAGCAGAAAAAGATGCAATTCTTGATTGTGAAGTAGTAAATTATCTGGATGATGAGATTGAAGCTTTAGGACGCCCTGTTTTAACTTTTCCGACACAGGGTGTTAGAATAGTAGCCGACAGAATTACTTATAATACTGCAACAAATATTTTAAAAGCATTTGATAATGTAGAAGTCACAAAAGACGGACATTTAATGTACGGCGACTTTTTCCAGATTAATATAAATGAAGAAAACGCTCTTATAACAAACCTGAAAACCGAAGAATTAAATATGACAGTATATGCCGAAAAAGCAAATGCCTCTGATGAGCTTGTCATATTAGAAAACGGAAAAATAGCCTCAGAACGTTCTTACATATTAAGACTACAAACAAGGCATTTAAGAGTACGCGCCGATCAAATGATAATTCCCGAAGCTGCGCAATCGCATTTTGAAGATATTGTAGGCCATACAAAAGTTAAAGTAGTTGCAAAGGATATAAAGGTTAAAGCAAAAGACGACCACGAAACAATCACGGTAAAAAACGGAAACGTACAGTTTGGCGATTCAAATGTTTTTAATTTTAAAAGTTTCACAATTCATACGAACAAAAATCACGATTTTGTAGAAACAAACATTCCCGAATTTGGAAGCCGTTCAAAAGTAGGTATGTTTATAGGTCCGGGCTTTGTATTTGACACACCTTTCGGCTCAACACTCAAGTTAATGCCCTTACTAAATTACAAAGATGAAATTGGTTTTGGTGGTGGCCTAAGGTACAATAGTGCAACAAACAGAACGGATATGATGTATGGAAGCGCAAAAGATATCTTTGTAATGCGAGGCAAGCAATATTTAGATGATCACTTTATGCTGCAATACGGTATTAATTCATACTTAAGCGATTGGTGGATGGGTGGAAGATTTGCGGAACATTTAGTCGAAGCTGTTTATATGGATGGAGTAAGGTACCCTAATTTTTTAGGCAAAGACAAACATCTTACATTCAAACACCGAGCTGGATTTGGTTACATGAAAGACAGTGACTTAAACAATCACGGCGAAAGAATTCCTTCCAATCAAATCGGAACAACCCGTTTAAAATACATGGCACAAATATCGCAATCCTTATACTCATATCACAACAACGAAAAGCGTTTACACTTGGACACCGGTATAATGATGCAAGGATCAGCAGCATTATATGGAACTGGAGATACACAATTTGTAGGCAGAATAGGGCCATATTTGCACACTCAATACAAATATTGGATGCAAGATATCGGATATTTTCAATCTACATTTGATGATCACACACCGATTCCGAGGTTTGACACATTCAGATACGGCAGATCAAGTGTTTATTTAAGAGAAGCCCTAAGGGTAAACAAATACTTAACACTTGCATACGGCGCAACAATAAATCTTTCCGGCGATTCACCAACCAGCAGTGACTTACAGGAGAATGCCTTTATAATTTCAGTCGGACCTGATGATTTCAAAGTCAATTTCGGGTACGATTTTTATCGGGAACAGACATATTTTTCAATCAATTTGGCACTTGATACAAAAGGCTCCTCAGTTGAGTATGAGCGAATGGAAATACAGCATCCGGAAAAACTTGGAAAAAGTAAAAAATACGTAGAACCTGTAGTATTTCCTGAAGACCTCCCTAAAAAACCTGTAAAACGCAATTATGCACAAGTAATAAACATAGAAGATCCAAATAGAGAACAGCTATAACTATGGAATTAAAAGAACTAAAAGAAGAACTAAAAAAATATGGAAGCCTGGCAGGCGACAAGAATATGACGCCGGGAACATCCGGCAACATGTCAGCGAGATTCGGCAACAAGATTCTTATTACGACATCAGGTTCAGCAAATGCATACTTAGAAGATGATGAACTTGTTTTGATTGATTTAGAAGGGAATTTAATAGAAGGCAGCAAAAAACCGTCGAGTGAAAAAATGCTTCATGTGGAATATTACAGACAAAGACCTGATATCAATTGTATTTTACACATGCATTCACCCTATTTAAGCACATTTGCAGCCTGTAAAAAAGGATTAGATGCGCCAATAATGCCGGAAAACATTTTCTATTTTGGAGAAATACCTCTTGCCGAATACGGTCTTCCATCTTCACACGATTTGGTAGTAAAAACAGCAAAATATTTTAAAAAATACAACGTAATTTTAATGGCAAATCACGGGATGATATCCGCAGGCAAAACGGCAAAAGAAGCCTATTTAAACCTTGAACTTGCGGAAAGTTATGCCCAAGTAGTTTTACAAACGGAACTTCTTGGCGGAGCGTCTCAATTAACCCCAAAAGAAGTTAAAGAAATTTATGCATTAAAAAACGGTTGTGGTAAAATTTCAGTAAAAGAGGAAAAATAAATGTCATTAATGTTAGAAAACAAACAAGGATTAATAGCCGGCGACGGGATTTTACCGGTCAAGATGGCGCAATATGCAAAGGAAAACGGGTTTGAAGTAATATGTATTTCATTAGCTAAGGATAATCGAGCAAAATTAAAAAAATATTGTTCAAAAGTATACGAATGCCATCCGGGCGAAATAAACAGGATTGAAAAGATATTAAAAGAAGAAGAAATCAAACAGGCAACATTCTTAGGCAAAGTTCACAAGCGTGTACTTTTGCAGTTGCACAAATTTGATTCCAGAGCAATCGAATTGTTAAAGACGATAAAGAGATTAAATGATGATGAAGTAATGCTTCTAATCGTAAAAGAATTTGAAAAAGCTGGAATAACCGTACTTGACCAGACGATATTCATAAAGAATTTAATGATACCTGCAGGAGTTTTAGGCAAGAACAAGCCGACAGAAGAACAGTTACAGGATGTAAATTACGGATTTTGGCTTGCAAAAGAGATGGGAAAAATTGACGTCGGTCAGTCTGTAATAATAAAAGACAAAATGGCGATGGCAGTAGAGGCAATTGAAGGCACCGATATGTGCATAAAAAGAGGTTCAAAACTGGCTAAAAGCGGAGCAGTTGTTGTAAAGGTTGCAAAACCGAAACAGGACAAACGTTTTGATATCCCTGCAGTAGGTTTAAGAACATTAAAAACAATGAAACGATATAAAGCATCCCTTCTTGCTGTAGAAGCAAATGAAACAATCATTGTAAATCAGGAAGAAGTAATAAAATTTGCGGATGACAACAATATCGTATTGATGGCAGTAAATTCATGAAAAAAGTTTTTATAATAACGGGCGAATATTCAGGTGATATTCACGCCTCAAAAGTAGCAAAGAAGCTTTATGAATTAAATCCCGAAATAGAAATAGAGGGAATTGGCGGTGAAAACTTAAAATCCGCAGGAGTAAAGCTGTTTTCAGATCAAAAGAAAATGGGTGCAGTCGGGCTTTCTCTTGGCATAATCTATAATCATATAATTTTAGGCAAAAGAGTTGTCGATTATATTACAAAAGATTTTAAGCCTGATTTAGTAATTTTGACTGATTACGGCGCATTCAACCTTAATGTTGCAAAATTTTTGAAAAAAGCCGGAATAAAAACATTTTATTATATTCCGCCGCAAGTCTGGGCAAGCCGAAAATGGCGGATAAACACCATAAAGAAAAACATTGATGAAGTTCTTTGTATTTTCCCGTTTGAAAAAGAGATGTACGAAAGTTACGGGATAAAAACTCATTACTGCGGGCATCCATTAGTGTCACAGCTTCCTCAAAAAGCAGACAGGGATGAATTTTTTGAAAAATACGGCCTTGATAAAACCAAAAAACTTGTTGCGATATTTCCGGGCTCAAGAAAGTTTGAGTTGAAACAATTAATGAAAGTTTTTGTAAAAACTGCCCAAAACCTTGAGAAACTTCACCCTGATATTCAGTTTGTAATTTCACATGCGCCTAATCTTTCAGATGAAGTTTTCGATAAATATTTAAAAGAAACGGAATACAACGTAATAAAAGGTGACAATCAAGCACTTTTGAGCGTATCAGATGCACTTATACTGGCATCAGGCACAGTGGCACTGGAAGCTGCATTATACGAAACCCCGATGATAATAGCATATCGAGGCCCTTGGCTGTTTTATTTCATATACTTGATTGTAAGATGCATAAAAATGGTATCGCTCCCAAATATAATTGCAAACAAAATAATAGTTCCCGAAATAATCCAAAAAGACGTAAACACAGAAAAAATCACTTACGAAATTGAAAAAATACTATATGACAACACCTACAGACAGAATTATATTGCGGAACTAAAAAACATAAAATCATTGTTGTCAGATAAAAATTCTTCAAATGAAGCTGCCCTTGAAATAACAAAAGAGTTAACGACAGAAAAATAATACCCCTTTTAAATTTAACATAAGTTTACTTTTACTTTTAAAACAGGCAAAAATCTGATAAGAATAACGTTTATAAATACAGGCAGTGTATTATGACGGAAATTTCAGGTGTAAAATCAGGTAATATAAATAATCCGTTTGCGGAATTTAAAGCAAACACAAACGGCTATTATTTTATGACTCAAACTCCAAATACGGCCCCAGACAGCTTTGATTCAACGACAAAAGAAAAGCAGGAGGAAAAAAAGACAAAACACTTGGGAAAAACCATTGCCTTTTCAGCACTTGGAGCAGGTGTTGGGATTTTATTTTTACTGAAAGGGCTTCCAAAAAATGCTTACAAAACCATTGAAAAATGGTCACAGAAACTTGAAGTTAAACTTAATAAGCAGCGCAAAAACGGTCAGGTAGGGAAGTTAGAAGAATTTTACACATTTACCTTAAATAAACTTGCCTCATTTATGGGCAAAGCCAAAAGCATAAATAATTTTGTAGCAGTCAAGGATATTTCGTTTAAAAAACTGATGTACAAAAACAAATATACTAAAAATATTCACGATAAAATTACGGAAATTTATGAAAAAATAGGCAGACGCACAGTAAACAAATCATACGACAAAGCCAAAACCAAACTTAATTCAACATTTCAAATATTTGAAGATTACGAT
Organism: uncultured bacterium; assembly: GCA_949297715.1. GTDB lineage: Bacteria > Cyanobacteriota > Vampirovibrionia > Gastranaerophilales > Gastranaerophilaceae > Scatenecus. The sequence continues at coordinate 29,329 of CASFTJ010000001.1, forward strand.
GAAAAAATATTAATGAACAGCCAAAACGGCACAGCAGAAGTTGAAGGCAAAACCGTAAACGAATGGCTTGATAAAATAGAAAGTTTAAAGACGACAATCCGCAGAACCTGGAACAAAAGTTTCGGTCAACGAGAACGGGGCAGGCGATATAACGGAATAAAAGATAACATGAAAAATCTCGCAGAAGACGTTTGGGCAGAAACGGCAGGCAACTTAGACAATTTAAGAAGGCGAGAATTATACGAAACCTTCATAGCGGAAGAAAAACTTGCAGCCCCCAAGATGAAGCTTCTTCACGACACAATGAATTCAAGATACATAATAACCCGTGACATAGATGACATCTACAAAAGCTCCGTTGACGTAATTGACAATATAACGTCATTTATAAAAACCCGAGACCAATCCTCACGTGACATTATAAAAGAGTTAAGATTGAAACTTGAGGATTGGAAAAAACTTTCAGGTAATACTGAAAGCACAGACAGACTTAAACTTAATGAAGAAATAACCGCAATTTTAAAGAAACTATCATCAAACATAAAAGATAACAGCCGCACCTACGGCTACAATCAGGAAATAATAAGACAGCTTGACACAAACATTGAAGTTGTCGGAAGCATAATGGGCGAAAGCGGCAAAGGTGCACTGCAAGAGATTTACACAATATACAAGAAATTACTGTCCAGAGAAGATTATTTAAAACTCAAAAACTCAAGCACAAGAAACATAAAAGCTCTTGATGATGCGATAAAGAAAGAAACGGACAGTTTCTTTGATATGGAAAGAGATTTGACACTGGGTTCAGCGCCTACGGACATTCTGTCAATTTTAGCAGCCATAGGTGCAATCGGAGTAGGGCTATCAAAAGCGGAAAACAAAGACCAGCAAAACACAGTTCTATTAAAAGCAGGAATTCCTGCAGTAGGAGCGATTGCGACATCATTATATTTTTCGGCAAGTTTAGTTTCAGGCGGTAAAGCAATGCTATATGGTGCAATTTCCGGTCTTGCGATAAGCAAACTGGGCTCAATGCTTGATGATTACCGAAAAAAACATTTTCCGTCGACAACAGCAAAGCAAAATAAACCGAATGGTGCAGTCTAAAAGATTGTGTTTTTGCTATAATACACTAGCAACGTAAAATTACAGAGAAGATTTATGACTACAACCGAAGATAAGACAATCAGAGAGAATCTAGAACAAAAAGAATTTAATTTTTTAAATGAATATGCAACCAAAAGCTCACAGTCAAAAGGGCGAAAAATAAAAGAGAAAGAATGTCCTCTAAGAACCTGTTTTCAAAGGGACAGAGACAGGATACTTCATTCAAAAGCATTTCGCCGTTTGAAACATAAAACGCAAGTATTTTTATCCCCCTTTGACGACCACTTCAGAACCCGTCTGACACATACACTTGAAGTTTCACAAATTGCGCGCACAATAGCAAGGGCTTTGAATTTCAATGAAGACTTGACAGAAGCAATAGCCTTGGGACACGATTTAGGGCATACTCCGTTCGGGCACTGCGGAGAAGGCGTTTTAAACGAGCTTGTAAAGGGCGGATTTCACCATAATATTCAAAGTGTCAGAGTTGTAGAAATTTTAGAAAAGCTGAACCTTTGTGAAGAAACAATAGACGGAATTTTAACCCACACCTGGGGCTACAAACCAAACACCCCTGAAGCACAAATTGTTCAGCTTGCGGATAAAATAGCCTACATAAACCACGACATTGAAGATTCAATCCGAGCTGGCATAATTTCAGAAAGCGATTTACCGAAAGACTGCATCGATTATTTTTCATCAATTCAGAGTCAGCGTTTGAATAAAATGATTACGGAGATTATAAATAATTCTTTAGGAAAGCCGACCGTTTCGATGAGTGAAGAAGCTTGGGATTATACAACCCGACTTCGCAAATGGATGTTTGAGAATGTTTATATGGATTCTCCTGCAAAACTAGAAGAAAATAAAGCCCGAAACGTAATAAGGGAATTATTTTTCCTTTATTCGGAAAAATTAAAAAACATCTGTGATGAATCCCGAATTGAAAGAATAGTAACAGATTATATATCAGGAATGACGGATCGATATGCAATAGAGAAATACAAAGAAAACTTTATTCCGACAGGATTTCACACAAGCGCAAGGGATGATTATTTATTCAAACTTGCAAACACAATCGAATAACTTTTTGGATTTATTTAAACTTTTCAAGATACATAATAATGCCGAAATTCAATTTAAACGGGATTTTGGTATTATTTTGAATAGCTTCATCAATTATTTTAGTATCTTCAGTTTTTTTACAGGTAAAGCCCAGTTTTCTGTAAAATTTTTGAGGAGAAGCATAAGGCTCCTTTGGATTGTAGGCGACAACATGAAGCCTGCCTCCGGCACCGCATTCACGGCTTAAATATTTTGCGAAATTAATAAAATCCGAACCTACCCCCTCACCTTTTTTAAAAGCTTCAAGCTTATTTATATAAAGCGAATAAACAGGATTTGTAATGGGGTAAAAGTCGCTATTTTTCAAGAGAACTTTTTTCGTCCGCATAACCCCTAAAAATTCTCCGGTTTTAGTAGAGAACATATTATACTGAGTTGCAGACTTGCCAACCGCTTTATAAATCAAGCGTTGCGGCAATTTTAATAATTTTAGTACGCCTATAACCATGTTATTTTCCCTTGAATACAAAACACGCACGAAAATAAAAATTGCTACCATCAAAATATTTTTTTACAAAAGGTTAATATTAAAACACCAAAGAAATTTATGTAATATAATTGTAAGAGTAGAAAACATTAGACAAGATAGGGATAGAGCTTTGAAAAAGAAATATCATTTTATCGCAATAGGCGGAATAGGAATGAGCGGTCTGGCAAAGTACCTGTTAGAAAACGGATGCGAAGTATCAGGCTCGGACATTAAAGAAAGTAAATATATTGATAAATTAAGAAAACTTGGTGCAAAAGTTTTCATAGGGCATTATGAAAGCAACTTGCCTGAAGATTGTGTGGTTGTAGCAAGTACGGCAATACGAGAGGACAACCCTGAGCTTCAGAAAGCCAAAAGACTCGGACTTACGATATACCACAGATCAGACTTGCTTGCAGAAATTTCGATGCAGGACAAGTTTTTCATCGGATTTTCAGGAACACACGGAAAAACAACGACGAGCGGTTTAGCTTCATACGTATTGGATTTGACAGGTTATGAACCATCCTTTGTAGTCGGCGGAATCATACCAGAACTTGGCGTAAACGCACAATCCACAAACGGGAAATATTTTGTAGCAGAACTTGATGAAAGCGACGGAACAATAGTTAAATATGCGCCGAACATTTGCGTAATCAACAATCTTGAACCCGATCATCTTGATTTTTATAAAGACGGAATGAAATCACTTCTTGCAACATTTGAGAAATTTATTTCAAACATAAAAGAAGATTCGATTGTACTAATTAACAATGACTGCGAAGTTTTAAAACAACTTCATGCACATAAAGTTATGACGTTTGGCTTAAATGATGCTGATTACACCGCAAAAAACATTGTCTTTAACCAAGATTGCACAACATTTGATGTTTATTTTAAGGGTGAACTTTTAACATCACTTTCAATAATTTTAAAAGGAAGACACAATGTTTATAATTCACTTGCGGTAATAGCAAGCCTTCACCAATCCGGAGTGGATATTGAAAAAGTCAAAAAGCATTTTGCGACATTTTCGGGAATGGGCAGAAGATTTCAAAAGGTAGGCGAATTTGACGGGATTTCGGTTTACGACGATTACGCACACCACCCGACAGAAATTAAGGCGACATTATCATGTGCCGAAAGCTTCAAAAACAAACGGGTAATAGCCGTATTCCAGCCGCACCGTTATACAAGATTGAAAAATCTCTGGAATGATTTTCTTAATGCCTTTGACGGAGTTGACGAAGTGATTATAACGGATGTTTACGCAGCCTCAGAAGACCCGATAGAAGGGATTACGGGAGAAAATTTTGCAAATGAACTAAAAACCCATACTGATATCAATTGCAAATACATAAGCGGAGATATTAAATCAGTTGCCAAAGGTCTGTTCCCGCTTCTTGAAAACGGCGATATCGTAATCGGGCTTGGTGCAGGAACAATAACTTCACTTGGTAAAGAACTTCTGGCTTTAAACGAAGGGCTTGCAAATGCTGTTAATTGAAGAAAATTTTGATGTAAAAAAATTAACATCACTCAAATGCGGCGGGAAGATAAAAAAAGTTATTTTTCCGACAACGGAAGCTGAATTTAAGGAAGCTTTGGACTTATTTCCGGATGCAAAAGTTTTCGGGAATTTATCAAACACGCTTGTATCAACTTACGGATATGAGGGGGAAGTTATTTTAACAACCCAAATGTCTTTTTACAAATTTGAAGACGAATTTGTGACGGCTGACTGCGGAGTAAAGGGGCCGAAATTATCGCAAGCAGCAGCAGAACAAGGGTTAAGCGGGCTTGAATTTATGATAGCATTTCCCGGAACCATAGGCGGTGAAGTTTTTATGAACGCAGGTGCACACGGTCAATCAATCAGCGATATTTTTGTTGAAGCACTTTGCTGGAGTAAAGAAAAAGGCTTTATGACTTTAACAAAAGATGATATGAAGTTTTCTTACCGCACTTCAATATGCCAAAGTGAAAATATTGTTATTTTAAAAGCTAAATTTAAACTTCAAAAAACAAATCCGGAAGCAATAAAATCCAAAATGCAAGAGAATTTGGATTTCAGGAAAGCAAAACAGCCAAACCTTGCAACCCCAAATTGCGGAAGCGTATTCAGAAACCCTGAAGGCGATTCGGCAGGCAGGCTTTTGGAAAGTATAGGTGCCAAAACATTCAGCATAAACGGCGCAAAGGTATGGGAAAATCACGCAAATTTTATAGATAACAAAAACAATGCTACCTCAACGGATATTCTGGAATTGATGGCAAAAATGCAAAGCTGTGTAAAAGAAAAGTATAATATAAAATTGAAGCCTGAAGTAAGATTTTTGGGCGGGACTGATAAAAGAGAGGATGAATTATGCAAAATATTATTCCAAGAATAGATAAAAACGCAAAAATAGCCGTACTTAGTGGCGGAATGTCATCGGAAGCGGAAGTATCAAGGCGCTCCGGCAAAGGCTGCTATGAAGCTTTAAAAAGACTCGGCTATAAAAATGCAGAACTTGTAGAAGTTGATAAAGATATAGCAAATACTCTAAAAAACGGTAAATATGAATATGCCTACAACGCACTTCACGGCAAATACGGTGAAGACGGATGTATTCAAGGGATTCTGGAAATCTTAAAAATCCCTTACTCAGGCTGCGGAGTAATGTCGAGCGCAATTTGTATGAACAAAGAATTTACCAAAAGGATTCTCTCAACAAACCCCGACATTATAATGGCAAAATCAGCTTTCGTAAAAAAAGGAGAAGACCTTTTGGAAAAGACAAAAACCCTGACTTATCCTTTGTTTGTAAAACCAGTAAGCGAAGGTTCAAGCTTTGGGATGACCAAAGTTGACAAAAAAGAAGATCTTGAAGCCGCTTACAAAACCGCAATTGAATTTAATGACGACGTTTTAATCGAAGAATTTATAGACGGATTTTTTGTAACCGTCGGAGTGCTTGAGCGTGATGTAAAAACACCTGACGGCAATTTAAAAAGAGAAGCTTTTGCCACAGAAATCCTTGAAATTCGCCCGAAAAACGAATGGTATGATTTTGAAGCAAAATACACAAGCGGAATGTCAGATTTTATCGTTCCGTCAACAAGCCTAAACGCAGACGTAACGAAAAAAGTAAAAGAAGCGGCAGTTAAAGCATTTGAAACCGCAGGCTGCAGCGGAGTAGCCAGAATTGATTTTATGATGAAGGATAATATTCCTTATCTTCTTGAAATCAACACAAGCCCCGGAATGACAGTAATAAGCGATTTACCTGCGCAATCCGCTGCAATGGACATAACTTACGACGAATTGGTACTTTTAATTCTAAACAGCGCAGGATTAAACAAGTAATCGGAAAACAAAAACACAATGGACGGAAGCAACTATACACCAAATGAAACAGATATAGCAGACGGCAAGCGGCTGGTTAAAAAAATGCAGCGAAGCCGACAGATAAGAAAAGGCAGAAAACGCCAAAATGCCTTTCGATCTTTTATGTGCTTTGTTATGAACATTGTGTTAATCGCATTACTTATATATTCAACTGATATGCCGCAATGGTACTTAAAAGACGATATATTTACAAAACCTGACGGAAAAACAATAGAAATACTAAACAACAATATCGTTTCTACTTCAAAAATCCTGACGGCATTAAAAACGGAGGAAGTACCAAAAGTTCCGATTTACATGGCAAAAACGGACAATTTAAAGAAAAAACTTTTGGAATTTACTCCCGTTGAAGAAGTGTATATAAGGCGTTATGCATTTCCGGCTCGGTTACAGATAATCATAAGAGAACGAGAACCATTTATTACAATTTCACCTGATGCTAAAGTTCCGCCGGTTGCGTTTTTTACAAAAGACGGCAAGCTAATCGGCAGAGAATATCTTCCGTTGAAAGCCGGATTTAAAACGCTTCTTGTTCTTTCATACGGAAATAAGGGTGATGATTATACAAAATGGGACTTGAAAAAGCTTCAGCGGCTTGAAAAAATAGCCAAATACGTATCTGTTTACTCAAAAGAACCAGTCGAGTATCTTGACCTTAGAAACCCCGACGATGTTTACGTAAAAATTAAATCCGTAAACATTCGACTTGGAAGATTGGATGAAAATGTTTATGAAAGAATAAAAAGAATACCGTCAATTCTTCCGCAAGTTCAGCTTGTAGATTCAAAAATCAAATATCTGGATTTAAGCTGGGAGAAAGTAAATTATTTAAAACTGGATGACTAGGAGAAATATTATGAAAACCGCAATAGCACAGATAAAATTAAAAACAGCAGATTTTGATTTTAATTATAAAAACATAACCGATGCAATCGAAAATACAGACTGTGATTTAATCATATTTCCATCAGCGCTTCTGAAAGACACAGGTGCAAAGGACTTAGGCTATGACGAAGACTGCATTGAAAAAGAAGAAGAAATGTATGAAAAAATAGCCGAAAAAGAATATTCAAAAGCTGTTTTAATCGGAAATATTTTAATTAAAGACGGGGATGTGGAAGAAGTTGAAACCTTTGAACATTGCGGAAAAAGAATTTATGTATCGGAAACTTTTTATGATGATATAATCTGTGACCTTTACATTTTATCAAGAAACAAATATTTTGTAATGAACACTTATGATGAATTTGTTGAAGATATAAGCGTGAAAACTGATTTTATTTACATAAATGCAATAGGAATATCAGATGAGAGTGTTTATGCAGGCGGAAGCTTTGCTAAAAACAAAGAAAATCAAGTTGTTTGGCAATCACCGATATGCGAAGAAGAAGTAAAAATTATAGATTTTACATTCCCTTGCGAATACCGAAAAGAGAATTTTGAAGAAAACATATATAAAGTTACGACATTTGCGCTCAAAGAATACTGTGAAAACACGGGATTTAAGAGAGTTATATTAGGACTCTCAGGAGGCATTGACAGTGCCCTAACAGCAGCACTGGCCTCAGATGCACTGGGGGCTGAAAATGTATCGGGGATTTTAATGCCGAGTATGTTTTCCTCAGACGGCAGCGTAACAGATTCAATTACACTTGCCCAAAATCTCGGAATAAAAACCGTAAAACATTCTATTACACCGCTTTTTGACAACTTTATGGAAAAAATAGCACACGAACGGCTTCACGATTTAGCGGAAGAAAATCTTCAGGCAAGACTTAGAGCACTAATTTTAATGTTTTTCTCAAACCGTGACGGCGCACTTCTTTTGTCAACCGGCAACAAATCAGAAGCCTCAATGGGTTACGGAACACTATACGGCGATATGGCTGGCGGATATAATCTTATTTGCGACCTGACAAAAACAAACGTTTACAAACTTTCCAACTACATAAACAGAAACGGAGAAATTATCCCTCAGTCAATTATAGATAAAGCCCCCTCCGCAGAACTCAGACCAAACCAAAAAGATCAAGACAGCCTGCCTGAATACGAAATTCTTGATGACATTATTGAAATGTACGTAGAACAATTAAAGCCCAAAGAAGAAATTTATAAAAAATATGATAAAATACTTGTAGATGATACCGTAAAAAGGATTTATCGAGCGCAATATAAACGTAAACAGGCTTGTTTAGGCGTAAGACTTACGGAACGCTCATTCACAAACGGAATAAACTATCCGATTGTTCAAAAATTCTATTAATAAATTCCCGTAAATTTTTCAGCAAAAATTCGTGATATCCTTTAAGTAGAGTATTCAAAGGTATTTACAAATTTTCTGAAATATATTAAACTTAACAATATGGAATTAACAGTATTAGTAGATAATAATACCCAAAAGGATTATGATTTACTTGGAGAGTTCGGGCTTTCAATTTTAATTGAAGATGACTATCACAAGGTTCTTTTTGACTGCGGATACAGCAATACATTTATAAAAAACGCTTATCACATGGACATTGAACTCAGCGATTTAACTGAAATTGTTCTTTCTCACAGTCATAATGATCATACTGGCGGTTTTTTGTGGCTTCAAAATTTGTATAAAAAACTTTTAAAAGTCGGTTTTGTGATTAACAATAAAAGACTAATTGCGCACCCATATATTTTCCAGCCTCATTATGACGATAATTTTGAAAACATAGGATTTCCCGGAGATGAGAACTCTATAAGTGATTTATTTGAAATAACTTACACAAAAGAACCTTTGCACATAACTGATAATCTGATATATTTAGGGGAATTTCCTGTATCGGAAAGCATTGATGATCCTGATGAATCAGCACTTGTTTATACATCACCTAAGGGACTTGTAATAATTTCAGGCTGTTCACATGCCGGGCTTGTAAATATTGTTGAATATGCAAAACAGGTTACAAATCAGCACAAAATTTATGCCATAATCGGAGGAGTACACCTTCTTGCAAAATCCGATACGGAAATTAAAAAAATCGGGGTATATCTTCAACGTCAGGGTGTGCAGATGATTTACCCTTGTCACTGCTGCGATTTAAGAGCAAAAATCATACTATCCAAATACGTTCCAGTAAAAGAAGCTTTCTCAGGTTTCAAAATGAGTATATAAAAAAATTAATACGAAATTCTTCTTGGATAATTTTTAGGAACTTTCCAACCGTTACGCTGGATTATTGCTGTACAGTAACTTCCTGCTTGTCCACACCCATACGTTGAATCATTATACAAATCATCATCATTACCATCCCAATTATATAGAAACGGTTCTAAACCTTTTTTATAATGATATCTCCACCCTCCACTGCTATTCATAGGATAAAAAGAAAATGAAAACGAACAAACACCCAAAGTTGATTCACCTTTAGCTTGTCTATCCAAACATTTTTCAGGATTTCTCGGATAAAAAGATAAATCTCTGTTTTCATGTCTGGCAAATGAGAAAGCACTACCATCAGCCAGATAGTACATATAAAATTCATCTCCTGCAAATTCTCCTGAAGAATATTTTAATTTTTCAATTTTATATACTTTTAAATACGGAGCAAGATATATGTCAAATGAGTTTTTATTTTCCTCCTGCTGATTAACTTTATTTCCATCTTCATCTGTAATATCATGATTCCAATACTGCCAGCTTTCATAAGGCCCATTCTTTACGGAAGACTGCAATAATGCCTGATTAAATATTGAATAAAATTTCTTTAACCTTGTTTCTGTCGCTGTTATGTCATATTTATGTATCATTGCAGGAAGAGTCATTGCAACAACAACACCTATAATTCCTAACGTTATCAATACTTCCGCCATTGTAAATGCTTTTTTCATATATATCCTCAAAAATAATCTTTTATAATATTATCAAATATTTTTTATAAAAAATATACGTACTAGTTGTACGTATATTTAAAACAAGCTTACGTATAAACTGTACGTATGAATTCTGATTTCTACATCAAATTAGGGAAAAATATAAAAAAACGACGAAAAGAACTTGGTCTGACTCAACAGCAACTTGCCGATAAAATGAATATATCATTAAACTTTATGGGAAAAATCGAAGTAGCCTTCTCAAAACCCTCTTTGGATACCTTAATAGATTTTGCACGAATTCTTGAAACAACCGTCAGCGATTTAACCAAATTTGATAAATAAAGTTTACAAATGCTTGCAAATAAAAGTTTTCCGTATTAGAATCAAAGATGCCGAAAGTTTTATGGCTTTGGTATGCCTAAAACTTTTTAGTACTTAACCAAATAAAAAAGGAGAAGAAAATGCCAAAAATGAAAACACACAGATCTGCTGCCAAACGCTACAAAGTTACGGCAACAGGCAAAATCACCAGAAGAAAAGCAGGTATAGGCCACTTGCTCCAACACAAATCTTCAGCCAGAAAACGCAGACTTTTCAAAGTTGAAGCAATTTCAGATGCACAGGTAAAATTGGTATCTCATGAGTTACCATACAAGAAGTATTCAAGATAGGAGCAGACAATGAGAGTAAAACGTGGTAATGTAAGTCGCAAAAGACATAAAAAAATATTAAAACTTGCTAAAGGCTTCATCGGTGCAAGAAGCAGAATTTTTAAAGTAGCTAATATAGCTGTTATGAAAGCATTAAAATATGCTTACCGTGACAGACGCGCTACAAAACGCAATATGCGCAGATTATGGATTGTAAGAATTAACGCTGCTGTTAGAGATCGCGGTATGAGTTACTCAAGATTTGTTAATGCTTGCAAAAAAGCTAATATTATCGTAAACAGAAAAATGCTTGCTGATATGGCAGTAAGAGATCCTGAAGCTTTTCAGGTAGTTTTCGACGCTGTTAAAGCTGCTAAGTAGGTTTTTCTTTAATAAAACTTCTTAAATCCCGCCCTTTTTTAAGGACGGGATTTTTGTATAATTTAATTTTTATACCCAAAAATTAACATAACTTAACAATTAAACTTTTAAAAGTCAATTTTTCCATTTGTAAATACTTTATATATACACAGGGCAAAATTATGGAGTAAAAACATGAATTCAAAGGGAAACTATTATGCAGGGAATTTAGCATGCCAAAATTTAGGCGATTGTTCACTTTGTGAGCTTACGATTATGCTGGAAGATACCAAAGAAGAACTGCTAAATAAATCTGAAAACAAAAAAACCAAAAAAACAATTTCTTTAAAAGAATTACTCAAAAAATTCAACCCGGAAAGTGCTGCATAATAAAACGCAGTTAAACTTGGAAACGGAGAAAAAAATGCCGTCAGTATCAGATGATTTTCAAATGCCAATAATGTACAAAGACCTCAGAGATCCCAATATGGGGATGTTACCGGGGTTTGGATTTGGTTATTACACAAATTTTCTGGGCGGGATTAGAATGCCAAGAGAACTTACAAAAGATGAAGTTGTTTTAAAAAACAGAAAATCCAAAGAAGTGGGTACATTAAAGAAGGTAGGACTTGCACTTTTGGCACTTGGAAGCGCATACATTTTGAAACAAAAAGGTGCTTTTAAATGGGTTTCAAAACAAGCCTCAGGTGTTAAAAAGTGGTTTAGCGGCTTATTCAAATCAACACCAAAGCCGCCGGCGCCTCCGGCACCGTAAAGATTATAGAAATAGGCAACCCGAAAACCAAATGCGAATAATTTATTATTCGCATTTTTTATGCTATGATTACAAATATTATTAAAGTACAAAAAAAATAATAAGGGGGTTATCATGGCTAAAGATTGCAGTTTTGATGTTGTATCCGAATTTGATAAACAAGAATTGGTTAACGCTGTTGATCAGGTTAAACGTGAAATTTCTTCAAGATTTGACTTAAAAAACTCAAATTCTGATGTGACACTCGATGCCGACAAATCAATTACTATCACAACTAACGACGAAATGAAACTTAGAAATATTTATGACATTTTGCAATCAAAACTTGTTAAAAGAAATTTGAGCATAAAAATTCTTGATCCGCAAAGCATTGAAAATGCACTCGGCGGAAACGTCAGACAAGTTTTTAATCTTAAAAAAGGTTTGACTCAAGAGCTTGCTAAGAAAATCACTTCTGACATAAAAGACATGAAAAAGAAGGTTCAAGCCTCAATTCAAGGTGATTCCGTCAGAGTTTCGGGCAAAGACAAAGATGACCTTCAAGAAGTTATCAAGATGCTTCGCTCTAACGAAGAAAAATATGATTATCCGCTTCAGTTTACAAATTACAGATAATTAACAAACAAAATATTATGGCGCCGGATTTTAATAAATCCGGCGCCCTATTTATAAATATTTCCAAAAACTCTAATGAATTTCAGTAATTTTATTTTTGTCATCGACCATAACAACAGTCGGCTTATGTGATTGAATTTCATCAGGCATAAGGCTTGCATAAGAAACAATAATAACCTTATCCCCCGGCTGAACCTTTCTTGCGGCCGCACCATTTAAGCAAATGCAACCCGAATTAGGATTGCCTTTAATTACATAAGTTTGAAATCTCTCGCCATTATTTACATCCAAAATATCAACTTTCTGAAACTCCATAATCTTTGCGGCTTTCATCAAAGTTTCGTCTATAGTAATTGAACCGACATAATTTAAATTTGCATCGGTAACTGTGGCTCTATGTATCTTTGAAAATAAAAATTCTTGTAACATTTTATAAATCCTCTAAGCTTATTTTAAAACAAACAAAGTTTTTAGACAAACAAAATTTTCATTCAATCACTCAAAGAAATACAACCTGTAAATAAGGTTGTACTCTTTTTTGGTTTATTTAATGTGCCTATAGATTCTGTCTGTAGACTTTATCGGTATATTTTTCTATATCAGGAGTATCAATTTCAAATACGTGAATTCGAGAAGGGCCCAAATCCACTCTTACTTCACCGTCGGCAGCCTGCAAAATACTTTCTTTACCGTAGGAAGGAAGTATATTATTCAATTCCTGATTAGCCTTTAATGTCGGAACTTTAACCACTCCGGCAACTTCTCTGTCTATATTTTTGTTTGCTATAACAAGAAGGGTTTTGCCATTGTAATGTCTTGCGTAAGCTATTATCTGGTCATTTGTATCGCCTTCTTTATTAAGCTCTATAAATGAACCTTTTGTTATAACATCATTATATTTATCACGAGCCTCAAAGGCTTTTGTTCGGAATTTGCCGATTTCAGGGTGGTTACCGCCTGGTTTTCTTGAAAGATTAAATATATCAAGTTTTCCATGGTGAACTGTCATTTCATGATTATCGGTATAAGTTATAGGATTATATTTGTCAGCGTATTTGTAATCATAATAATCGCCCGAATCAAATCCATCAATAAAATACGGATTTAGCATCGGAAGCGTTACCTGCAATCCTGTTGTTAAATTACAATAATCAACTCCACCGTGGAACATAGGCGATATATCATCGTGAGTTGCAAATGATCCGATTAAAGATTTTTCCTTACCAACTCTATATGACATATCAAGCATATCTTTAACGTAATTCATAAATGTAGATGCATTATGCCATTCGTGGAATATGTGGTATTGTCCGTAAATCATATCAAATCCGGCTCTTAGAGCATCTTCAGGTCTGTCAAACGGCATATTTGCTTGAGGGGAAGCATCTTCATAAGTATAAGTTTCCGCAAGCCATCCAAATTCAGGATCACGCATTCTTGAATATGAAGTAATCAAATCCCAAAATTCAACAGGTTTTGCGCGGCTAACATCAGCTCTTATTCCGTCAACACCTGAATCTATACATAAATCTACAAATTGCTTATGAATCTCAAGAAGCTTTGGATTCAAAGTTCTTTTGCCTTCATCCTCCCAAGGCTGAAACATTCTGATATCGTTCCACCCTTGCGGAGTTTTAGCAAGTCCGTCACGTTCCTTCGCCATCAACTCAGGTCTTGTCAAAAACATTTCGTAAGACGCACAACTTGGAAGATCAAGCATTACCCTGATTCCTCTTTTGTGACATTCATCCGTAAATTCCTTGAATTGTTCAATAGGCGTTCTGGTATCATCAGGATCAAGAAGCATCGGATCTATTTCCAAAAGATCCTTTGGCGAATATACAGAACCTGCAGTTCCCATTGCTTTAACTTTTCCAGGTGTGTTTATTGGCAAAATGTGAAGTGTATTATAACCGCCTGCCTTTATCTCATCAAGTCTTTCTATTGCATTTTTAAAGGTTCCATGCTGCTCGTTTCCGTCTATATATTCATTCCCGTTTGTGTCTTGTGCGTTAAAAAGTCTTGGTACAATTGCTAAAATTTTTGCTTCATTATTGTTAAAAAGTGTTTTTAAATTGTTATGATATTCGACTTGTTCCGTTTTTGAAACCTGCTCAACTTTTTGGGGTTGTTCAACCTTTGGAGCATTAATTCTTGCAAGATTATCCAAATATGCCGAAATCAAACCTGATTTGGCAGGTGTCGGCATACTGGCCGCAGATTTTACGTTTTCAGACTTTGTTTCCTGCGAAGAAGCTATATTATTTAATCTTTGAGTTAATAAGTTTGTTACATTAAGCATCTTGTTTATCCTTCTGAACTGGAATCGGTTTCGGAGTTTGCATTCTGCCAAAGAAGAACTGTGCAAGTACAGTTACTCCCAAAAGCGCAGCTCCAGCTGTGGCAAACATTTTTATCCATTTATTTGTATTTGAAGCTCGCCTGCAATAGTTATATAAAACTTCATCCGTTGCGGCACCTACTTCATTAAATATTTTATTATCCGTTGCATCTGAACCGCTTCCGTTAACTACTCTATATACATATTCAAAATAACTCGCATTGCCGACATCTTTTAAAAGCATTCCACGATATTTCTTGAATTCAGCTAAAAATTTACTGTGTGAACCAAATGCTTTTATAGTTTCCGGATGAATTTCATTTTCAAAACTTAATCGCATTACTTCTGGGAATATACGTGCATCCTGCGGAGTATCAACTTTTCCAGCTCTTACCTGTTTGTTCGCATATTTGTATATTAAACGTCCGTTTCGAACTTCAATGTCGCTTAAATCTATCAAATTTCCATGCGGATTAACTCTATGATAGAATTTCGTTAAATAATCCGAAGTATGACCTGCTATGCCTGTTATTTTTGACAACTCAACTATTTCTTCTTTCAACTCACGTGGAAGCTTGCTGTGAAGCGCCGGATAATAACTTTTATCTCCATACGCAAGACGTCTATATAAATCCATTGTGTTAATTATACGGAAAAATGAACTTTTAATTTCTGAAATTCTGTTATTTGAAATATTTTTATAAAATTCAATAAATGCCCCATTTGTATTTTTGGTTTCAAACTCATTTCCACCTGAACCTATCAAATTACTCAGAGTAAAGTCCATAGATTCAGATGTAAATCCAGGAATAGAATTTATTTTAACATTAAATTCTTTAAATACTTTATCCATAAATGTTTCTATCTTCGAAACATTAGCAGAAGAATACATCGTCTCTCGAGTATCCGAAGGTTTTACCATTTTATCAAGCTTTGTAACCTGCTCAATAAAACTTGTCATAAATTCTTCATAACGTTTTTTGTCTGAAGCTATATCGTCAAAAGCTTTCCTTAGAAATTCCGCAGCGAACAATCGATCATTTTTTATCTTATCTATCTGTTTTGGAGTAATATTCAAACCCTTGACAAATGTTGAAATAGTTTCATTCCAATAATTGGCTATCGTTGTTTCCGGAACACATCCCAACTGCTTTTGAATAAACAACTCGGCTGCATCAAGATTTGCTCTTAATGTATTAAACGCTTCGGCTACACTCTTTACTATTTTTTGATTGTTATGATCAAGTATGCCGTAACGCTCTTTCTTTAATGCCTGCATTATAGGATTTTCTTTTGCTTCAGGTCGAATCAATGTTCCAGTAATCAAGCGCTCTTGCTTTATTGCGGCTAATCTTTGGGATGAATTTTCAACAGTCTCTGACTGATATTTTTTAATCTTACCCTTTAATAAATTTGTGTATACTGTAAATATATTCTCAAGCTTATCTTCTCTATACGCATTTTTAAAGAAACCTTGTTCTTTATCAAAACTTTGCATTAGTTCATTATAAGACGGAATAATTTTTGAAACGGTTTCTTTTTCTATTCCTGCATCTATAAGTGCACTTTCTGCACTGTTTACAATTGCATTTAATGTATTTTCGTTGATCATATACATATCTGCATTTAATAGCTGTTTGAAATCTTTAATAACAGCTGCTCTCACCTGAGGTTCAAATCCTGCCGTAACAGCTCGCCCTAATTCCTCAACAAGCTCGTCTGTTAAAACCTTATTTTGGTTTATTGAAATAAGATTATTAACTTTCTTATTAATGGTATTTGTTTGCATACTTTCGGCAAGCTTATCCAAATCGGAAATATTTTGGTTATTTTTCTTGTTATTTATTTTACCTAAAAATTTCTCAATTGGTTTCTCCAGGCTGTTACAAATCAAAGCACTCATTATAGGGGTTGCAAAACCTGCTGTTAACATCCATAATGTATTATCCTGTATTGCAACTTTTTGCATTTTTTGCTGAATAAATTCTCTCCTGTTTGGAATGTTTTTCGGAACACCCATCCAGTCACCGATTTTGTTAATTTTTTCATCACTGTACGCATCCCAAGCTAAGAATTGAGGATCTTGGAAAAACGACTTTTTACGCCCAAAACTGTCCTCATACTGCTGTTGTACATTGAAACCGTGTATTAAGGATGATGGAAGCTGTATTGCTATTTTAGGCCATAACGCCATTGAAGCAAAGAATGAACCTAATCCAACAAATTCCATTGCTTTTGTCATCGGACTTTGTCTTTTCGTGTACAAATAACCTGCAATTGCAAGCCCGCCTAATTTCATACCTATATCATTTATTTTGCCTAACTGATGGTCATCCGCTTCGCCTTTTAAACCATTCCTCAAAGATTTAATATCGTATGCGAAATCTTTTGCCATTATTACAGGTGCATTAAAAATATTACCTTTTATTAACTTTCCGCTTGCATTTAAAGGCTTTACTAAATTTTTATTCTTTAATTCGTGGTGAATATCAAAATCCGGTGCCTTTTTCTGTTGCGATGAAGGCTCATTATTAATTTTATGTACGAAGTTTTGGATTAAATTTGTTTGCATATTAGTTCACCACGTACTTTCTTTCCTTCTCTATTATGTCTGCACTGTCAAGTTTTGAAGGTTTATGAGAACTTGACATAACATTTAATACACCCAATACTGTTGCAACTAAGGGAGTAAATATCATAATTTTACCTGCATGTTTATATTTTGAATTTTCTCCAAAATATAAAGCTTTAGCACTTTCTTTAAGTGATTCGCCGAATACATTCATCGAATGTCCGAATTTTTTGAAATCCCAAAATTTTAGTGTTGCAACATTAAAATATTTTTCCCAAGGCTTTTGGAACGCCAAAGCGACACCCGCTGCCGCCCATAAATATGAAGTTATACTTTTTGCTGCACTTGTTTTTTCAGCTATTTCTTTTATTCTTGGTTTAACTTCTTGATCTGAGTCTTTCAAGTTTGTACCCATGCCTAGTTTCTTCGCAATCTTATCATAACGATAATTGCGTGGTTTGCCGCTTTTCGGGTGCATATAAAGAAGATCCCATCTCGAAAAATCCGCACTTTCAAAAACTTTATGATATTCAATACTTGTTATATCTGTATCATAAATATCATCCGGAAGTTCATAATTTACTTTTGCGTAAGGCTGCTCTGTATCAACTCCTGTTATCCATTTTACCGGTTTTGTAATCAACGGTTTTGAAAGCTCCTTCATCACCCCGTATAAAACCACACCAAGAGCCATTTTACGACCGATTGCGTTTGCGTTTTGCTTATCAAAAAGTGAGTAATGTTTGTTTGCTGCATTAAAAACAGCCATAAGCATTATGCTGCCTACCAAATACGGAACCTGACCCATTGTCAAAAATTCATAAAAATTTGAGTTTCTGTTACCTTTCAAACCTTTTGCCGGATAAAGAGTGATTGCGTTTGTAAACTTGTCCATTCCTATTCTTAAACGCGTTGATAAATTATTCGGTAACAATGTGTCATGATTATATTCTTTGTCGTTATTTGTGTCCGCAGTAAAATGCGGCTTATGATTCAAGTTGTTTACAGGTAAAATCATCATTACTCCACACAAACTTATTCATTATTTTAATATCCGTAAAGGAATATTTTTGTCATTTTTCCTTGTTGGTGTTTACATTTTTTTACAATATTTTCACGCAAAAAAATTGAAGAAAACGAATGTTCCAATTCCGGCTAAAATGCAATACCAGCCAAATATCGCAAGTGAAAATTTTGATATAAATTTCATGAAATATTTTATGCACAAATACCCAACTGCTCCGGAAACTATAGTTCCAGAAATTATTGCATACCAGTTAAATGTAACGGCTTCATGAAAATCTATTTTTATAAACGGATAAACAAGAGAAGCTCCAAGAATTATCGGAATACTCAGCAAAAATGAATATCTTGCAGCTGTTGTCCTGTCAAGTCCGAAAAACAAACCCGTTGCAATTGTCCAGCCTGATCTTGAAAATCCAGGAAACGCCGCTAACCCTTGTGCTAACCCGATAAAAATCGAAGTCTTTAAATCGACATTTTCTTTTCTTGCCGTAAAATGTTTTGACATATATTCACTGCCCAAAAGAACAAATCCCGTTATAAAAAGCAAAATCCCGACAATTGCAGGCTTTGATACAAGCGTCTTTGCTATTTCATTAATAGGAAGCGCCAAAATTATTGTTATAAAAGTTCCGGCAATTATATAAAGTCCAAGCTTTGCCTCTTTATCTGACCAATCTTTAGTTTTGAAAGCTTGAATCATCGCTTTTATAATATTTAAAATATCTTTTCTGAAAAATATTAATACAGCAATAAGAGTTCCCAAATGAACCATTATATCAAAAAAAACTTCTTCGCTTAAATTGAGAGAATGAGAGGGAACACTGTTTATTACTTTATAAAAATTTGAAGAAAATACAAGATGAGCAGAACTTGAAATCGGTAAAAATTCACTCAACCCCTGAACTATCCCCATCAATATTGCCTGTATTAAATTCATTTTTTCACTTACTCCTCTTCATAATAACTGGCGCACGATGTCTGGGTTTCCCAAACAGAAATCTTGTTCAACTGAACTATTTTTTCCTTGAGTTTGTTATATATAAACGCTGCTATCATTTCTGAAGACGGACTTTCACCCTTAAATTCCGGAAGTTCATTTATATCTTTATGATCAAGCATATCTAAAACCGCATTAAGCTCACGTTTTAATACTTTATAATCAATCAGGATATTGCTTTTATCAAGCGAATTGCCTTTTACATAAGCTTCTACCATCCAATTATGCCCATGTTGATTTTCGCATTCGCCGTCATAATTTAAAAGATGGTGCGCAGCGGAAAAAAATGCCTGTGTTTTTATTTCGTACATAATTCTATTCCCTTCTTATTACTTTTGATTTTTTACAATAATCTCACAAAACTCTCTGACCGCACCTCTGCCGCCGTTTTTAGACGAAATAAAGTGCACTGATTTTTTAACTTCTTCCACAGCATCCGCAGGGCATCCGGCAAATCCCACTTTTTCCAATATACAAATGTCTGGTAAATCATCTCCCATATATGCTGTTTGTTCAAGTGTCAGATTATATTTTTTCAAAATTTCATTTAAAGTTTCAATCTTATTTTTTGAACCCTGATGAATTTCTTTAAATTTCAAGTTTTCGGCTCGATGCTTTACTGTCCCGTTGTTGCGGGCAGTAATAATTGCAGTAATAATTCCTGCATTATTAAGCATTGTAATGCCATGCCCGTCTTTTGCGTTAAATGTTTTATATTCAACACCGTTTTCATCGTATGTAATACTGCCATCAGTCATTACACCATCAACGTCAAAGGCGGCAAGTTTTATTTTTGAAGCTCTTAAATCAATATCGTTCATCTTTTATGCAACTCCGGACTTCAATAAGTCATGAATATGTATAACCCCAATCGGTTTCAAACATTCATCAACAACTGCCAATGCCGTAATCGAATATTTTTCCATCAAATTCAAGGCACTTGCACCGTATGAATCTTCTGAAATACACTTCGGATTTGCGGTCATAACATCTTTTATTACAAGATTTGAAGTATCGTGATATTTAAGAAGCGTTCTTCTGATATCTCCGTCTGT
This sequence comes from uncultured bacterium, assembly GCA_949297715.1. Taxonomy (GTDB): domain Bacteria; phylum Cyanobacteriota; class Vampirovibrionia; order Gastranaerophilales; family Gastranaerophilaceae; genus Scatenecus. Next base: position 49,658 of record CASFTJ010000001.1, read on the forward strand.
CAAGACTCCTTTTAAGATACCGTTTTTGTCCAAAATCATCGCCATGCCAAGTTTATATTTCGTAATCAATTCAATTACATCAATGAATTTGTCGTCCTCATAAGCTATCGGAAGCTTATCCTTATCTGACAGCATAAGATCTCTGACCTTATACAAGAAACCTTTACCCAAAGCCCCCGACGGGTGGAATATAAGAAAATCTTCTTCCGTAAATCCTCTTTTTTTCAATAAACAAACAGCCAGCGCATCCCCCATTGCAAGAGTTGCGGTTGTGCTTGCTGTCGGAGCTTTATTAAGAGGGCAGGCTTCTCTTTCTACCGAAATATCCAAAGTTACGTCACTTGCATGTGCTAATGTGGAATTTAAGTTGCCGGTCATACCGATCATCGTAACTCCAAAACGCTTAATCAGCGGAAACAAATTCAATAATTCCTGAGTTTCTCCGCTGTTGGAAATTGCAATAACTACATCATTTCTCGTAATTATTCCGGAATCGCCATGGGTACTTTCTGCCGGATGCAAAAAGTATGACGGAGTTCCGGTAGAAGTTAAAGTCGCGGCGATTTTTCTTCCGATAAGTCCGGATTTTCCCATGCCGGTTATAATGACTCTCCCTTTGCAGTTAAAAAGATATTCTACAGCTTTATCAAAATTTTCTCCGATATTATTTTTTAATCGTAATATTGAATTTGCTTCTATTGTCAAAACCTCTTTTGCCAGTTCGTTTATATTTGTTACTTCTGCCATTGCAATACCCATATCCTAACCTTTCATATGCATTAACATTCAAATTATACAATAAATATCATATAAATGTATTAAATCCTGATAAATTTCTAAAATATTTTTAATAATTTCCGAAATATCGAATATGAGAAAAAACGATTTTAAAAATTTGCTATATTTAAATTCATCAAACCCCAATCTTGCTGTGCAAGAGGTTAGAAAAATTTTATCTAAATCCGAAATAAGCGATTTAGCAATAGATCTTTCAGGCATGAATGTTCTTGATGCAGTTAAAGTTCTTGCATTAACTTCATCTTATCTTTATAAAAAACAGCCCGAAGAAAAATTAAAATTCAGATTTCACTCAAATGACATACAAAATTTCTTAACAGTTTTTTCTATGAATAATTTGGTAATGGTATAAAATAAAAAAGGAGAAACCAATGAAAACTCAGACTATAGTAGAAACCCGCAGGGGGGGGGGGGGCAAACACCCGCTACGAGAGGCTTTCAGCAAATAAAGCCTTTACACTCGCAGAAGTTCTCATAACTATCGGGATACTCGGTGTAGTTATCGCAATGACACTGCCATCTATAATAGGCAAATATCAGAAAAAAGTCACAGTCGAAAGATTAAAAAAAGCTTATACGGTAATATCACAAGCCGTAGCAATGTCCATTAAGGATCACGAAGAAGTAGAATATTGGGATTTTGAACTTAGCGCACAGGAGTTTATGGATACTTATTTAAGTCCGCATTTCCAAAAAATTGCATCTGAAGAAGTTTCTTCTAATACAAACAAATATTCAAAGACTTATGTATTGCCGGATGGCACTACCTTTTACGGCTGGATGGCCAAGAATCCTGCTCCTGAAAATCATGATGTAACAACTTTTTATCAAATAAATATAGATATAAACGGAAAGCAAAATCCTAATCAATTAGGAAGGGATATTTTTGTTTTTTATTTATTCCCAATGAAAAATAGGGTATTTAATGGAGGACTAGGTAATATTGCTAAAAATGTGCCTAGGGCCGGATTATACCCAGATGGTTATGGTTATAATAGGGAAACTCTAAAAAATGATAGCTGGCGGGGATGTAATATTGATCCAAATGGACAAGCTGCAAGTGGCACCTCTTTATCCTATTCCGCTCGTGCTTTTTGTACTGCCTTGATTATGTATGACGGGTGGAAAATTGCCGATGATTATAACTGGTAGAATTTCCAAAACCTCATTTAATTATGTATATTTGCATTATGGCATTTTTATAATAAGATAAACTTGTATGTGTACTAATTAAGAGGGAGGTAAAAATGGAATTTTTACACAATATCGTGCAGGCCCACAGTGTTGGAATTTCTGCCGGTATCTTGCTTATTGCTTACGTGTTTATCGCATTAGAAAAAATCCCTAAAGTTACAATTGCACTTTTAGGTGCCGCTATAACTATACTTTTAGGACTCGTAAGCCAAACTAAAACACTTGATGGCGGGCTTGATCCGCATTATTTTATCAATTTCGTTGATTTCAACGTAATTTTCTTACTTGTATCAATGATGATTATAGTAAGCATTGCTACAAGAAGCGGTATGTTCAACTGGATTGCAAACCAGCTTTTGAAACTTACGAAAGGACATCCGGTTGGAGTTTTAATTGCTTTAGGCTTGTTTACCGCTGTAGCTTCAGCATTTTTGGATAACGTAACTACCGTTATTTTGATTATGCCTGTTACTTTCTTTATTGCAAGCAAACTTGACATCAACCCGATTCCGTATCTTTTGACCGAAATTTTCGCATCTAATATCGGCGGTACCGCAACATTAATCGGTGATCCTCCGAATATCATTATCGGAAGTGCTGCAGGATTATCTTTTATGGATTTCGTAAATAAATTAACTCCTATTATTGCAGTTATTATGGTTGTTGTTCTTACGGTTTTATGGCTTTTCTTCAGAAAAGAGCTTCACACTACTCCTGAAAGAATGGCTGAAGTCGCTAATCTTGACAACTCAAAAACCATTACTGATTATCCTTTAATGATCAGAAGCGGTATTGTTCTTGTTTTAGTAATTCTTGGTTTTGTTTTACATGATGTAACTCATATTGAAACTTGCGTTACGGCAATGCTCGGTGCCAGCTTCCTGTTATTGTTTGAAAAACCGAAAGATATTTTATGCGATGTTGAATGGAACACAATTTTCTTCTTCATCGGTTTATTCATAATTATCGGCGGCTTGGAAGCTTCAGGCGGTATCGCTTTAATGGCTAAATGGATTTTGAATGTAACAGAAGGCTCTCAATCGGCTACTGCGATGATTATTCTTTGGGCTTCTGGTTTCATAAGCGGTATTATTGATAATATTCCTTATACTGCAACCATGACTCCGATGTTATTAGAAATCAGAAACGTTATGGGAGCTGATTATACACTTCCATTATGGTGGTGCTTATCTTTAGGTGCTTGTCTTGGAGGCAACATGACGATTATCGGTGCTGCTGCTAACGTTATTGTTTCTGAAACTTCAGCTCATCACGGTCATCCGATTTCATTTATGAGATTTTTGAAATATGGTGTTTTCATTATGATAATCTCACTTGCTTTAAGCTCAGTTTATATTTGGTTAAGATTTTTACACTAATAATCTGACTTAGCTGAAAGCATAATGTAAAAAAAGTTCCCGTTTTGTATCATTTGAAAAGATAAGGACGGGAGCTTTTTTTATGAAAAAAATATTGTTTTTTGATGTTGCAGAATATGAGGTTGAATTTTTAAAAGAGGCCTGTGAAGGAAAATTTGAATATCAACTGATTAAGGAATCTTTAAACGGTTTATTTGAACTTTCAAAAGAGCAGGAAGATGCTCAAATAATTTCTTGTTTTACAACTTCAAGGGTTCCGAATGACATTCTTGAAAAGTTTAAAAATCTTGAACTGATTGCACTGAGATCTGTAGGGTTTAATCATATTGATATAGATTACTGCAAGAAAAATAAGATTTTTGTTGAAAATACTCCAAACTACGGCAATATGACAGTTGCAGAATTTGCGCTCGGCTTGCTTTTGGATGTTGCAAGGAAGGTTACCTATTCTGCCAATAATCTAAAAAACTCCATAGTTGATGCAAAATGCACAATCGGGACAGAAATTTTTGGAAAAACAATCGGTATTGTAGGGCTTGGTGCAATCGGCAGTGAAATGGCAAGATTAGCACACGGTATCGGATTGAAAATTTTAGGATACGATTTAAAAGAAAATGAAGAATTAAAAGAAAAATACGACGTTCAATATACGGATTTTGAAACTTTAATTAGAAATTCTGATTTTATATCCTTGCATTCACCGCTTACGAAAGAAAATTACCATCTGTTTAATAAAGAAACTTTTGAACTTATGAAGCCGACGGCATTTATAATTAACACTGCAAGAGGCGAATTAATCGACACACAGGCTTTATATAACGCTTTGATTGAAAACAGAATCGCAGGAGCAGGTCTGGATGTTTTGGAAAGCGAAGACACTTTAGTGGATATTGAATATCTTGTTGATATCGGCAGAATGTCCCCGCAAGCATTACAAAAAACAGTATTGAACAATCGGCTCATGAAACTGGATAACGTAATCATAACCCCGCATATTGCTTACGACACTAATGAAGCAATAAATAGAATCTTAAACACCGCAATATCAAATATAAATGCCTTTGTAGAGGGCAAAATTCAAAATAATGTATATTAATGTAAAAATTTTTAAAGAATTAATCCTAACCTGCCGTAAATCGGGTATAGGTAGGTTAGGATGTCAAAAACGGAAAAGAAAAATAAAGAGCTTGAAATAACCTTCTTAAACGGAGTTTGGATGTGGTTTAAGCTGCAAAAAGAAATTCAATCAGACAAAGCCACTTCTCAAACCTATGTTCATCTTGCTGAAATTTATTTAAATTATTATATGTATAGATTATCATTTTATCATGCTCTAAAGGCAATAAAGTTGGATAAATCGAATCCTGATGCCTACTATTATGCAGGTTTTGGCAAATATTATTTGAAAAATAATGTTCCGGTCGCAAAAAAATATTTTAGAAAAGCTGTTGAACTCGGAATGAAACGAGTATATATCCCTCTTGAAATGCTTGCTATTATTGCAATTCAGGAAGAAGATTTTGAGAAGAGTTTTGATTATAAAAAACAAGTTTTAAGTATAAATGAAGAAAATTCTGTTTTTTATTTCATGTGTACATATATCTATATCCAATCGTTTATGCTAAAAGAATCCCTTGAATATTTCTTTAAAGGGATAAAATATTCTATATTAGAACGTAAGCTTCCTTTAATAGGAATATTTTTTATTATATGTTTTTTCATTCAAAATTTTACAGCTAATTATTTTTATAAAAATTATTGCAGAGCGTATTATCTTCTTTATAGCGGGGAATCAAAAGAAGAAGGAGAAAAATTGTTTTTAGAAATTGCTGAAAAGCACAAAAAGTATAAAGAATGCTGTTATAATAGCCTTTTAGACTATTATTACGAAAAAGATGATTATAAAAAATGTATTGATATAGCAAATAAGATTTTAATAAAAGATAAGTATTGGAAAGCTTATGAATATAAAAAGCTTTCATATATGACACTTGGTCAAGAAGATAAAGTTATTGAAGTTATAAAGATAATGCAAAATAACAATATTCAAACTGAAGATGAAGATTACAATATTCAACTTGGCAAAATATATTTAGCAAAAGAAAATTTTTCAAAAGCCTTAAATTATTTTAACAAACAAATAATATCATCACCGAGTTCACACCCGTTTTTGTATAAAGGAATGTGCTTAGAGAGGCTTTCTGATTATGAAAATGCCATAAAAGCATATAATACTTCACTGGATTACGAAAAGAGCGACCTTGCATATTATAGAATTGCAAACTTGTACTATCTGGAAAAAGACTATCAAAAAGCACTTGAATGTATAAATAACGGACTTTTATTGAACAAAGATTCTTATAATTACAATTTAAAAGGTGATATTCTAACCGCAATGCTGAGGATTAAAGAAGCAAACATTTGCTATAAAAAAGCGGAAAATCTAGGCTAAAATTTATCTGCAAGTTCTGTTGCATTTGGGCTCACTTAGCGGTTTTCCAAAAATCAGCCTTAACCCGCCAAAGTTCTTCGACATAGTGTTTTTAAGCCCGCCCGTTATGTCTGCTAAATTTTGCGTAATTATTTCTGCATTTGATATTGAAGAAGAAATTTGCGCTCCTTGCGAACTTATATCGCCTGTTATTGAATCAATATTTTGCGTAATTCCTTCTATATTTTTTCCGGTCACAACGACACTTGAAGATGTTTTATCAACATTTGAAAATGTATTTTTTAACTGGCTTTCATTTATGGAATTGTTCAATTTTAACGCAAAAATCCTGAAACTATTTGACATTTGAGCAAGATTGTTTGTCATAATTTTAATTGAAGGCCTGTTTTCATCCACAGTATCAGTTAATACATTTAAAAATTCGGTTAAAGCGTCACTTGTAAGCTTCAAACTCTCCATAAGACTGTTTGCATTATTCGTCAAAGCATCCAATTCTCCTGTCAAAGCTTTGCTTGAAAAATAATTTTCAATATCAACAGTCATTACACCATTTATAATATCTCCGCTTTTTAATGAAACTGAAGACGGTTTTTCAGGATATAGAAGATTTATAAAATCTGTTTCTTTTCTCTCGCGTTTTTCTCTTGTTAAAAGCGCCGTTGTATTATTGGGCAATTTTAAGTGCTTCGGGTAAAGCACAATTGTAACCAAAGTCGATTGAAAATTGTCATTCGGCGCTATTTTTTGAACTTTTCCGATTCTGTAACCTTTATAATAAACCGGAATTTTATTTCTTACAGGTCTTGCATCCTTAAATTCTACAGTTATATAAGTGTAAGTCTTAACTCTATAAACACACATTAATATACAAAGAATAACGAAAATTAAAAGCGCAATTCGCGATGTTTTTTGATTAATTTGAGATGTTAAAAATTCTTTCATACAAATAATGTTATAATTTTAACAACCAAATAAAATTGCCCCGTCAGCTATAAGACGGGACAATTTTTATAAACTTTGCAAAACAACTATTTTACAACGATATTTACCAATTTTTTAGGAACAACAATTGTTTTTACAACTGTTTTTCCTGCTGTTATTTCTTTAATCTTGGCACTAGAAAGCGCAAGCGTTTTTAATTCGTCTTCACTTGAAGATTCATCTGCTTCAATTTTGTCTTTCACTTTACCGTTAACCTGAACAACAAGTGTAATTGAGCTTAATTTAGCCAAATTCTCATCCCACTTCGGCCATTCCTGCTCGTGAATAGACCCTTGACAACCTAAATCAGCCCAGGCTTCTTCTGTCAGGTGAACCGCAACAGGCGACATCAATTTAAGCAAAGTCAAAATCGCAAAACTCAACACTTCTTTATCTTCCTGATCAAGATTAGACTTCTTACCCTGCCAATCGTAAATAGTATTAACAAGTTCACGATATTTTGAAATTACCGTATTAAATTGGAAGTCATTTGAAATATCGTTAGAAATTCCCTTAATCGCCATATGAACACGACGAACAAGTTCATCATTTTCTTTTTTCAAAGCTGTCTGAGGATTAAAGGCCGCTGTTGTAATATTTTCAGCATTTGTTGAAATTAATCTCCAAACTCTGTTCAAGAATTTGTAACACCCCTCAACTCCTGCATCTGACCAGTCAAAATCTCTTGCCGGAGGTGAATCCGATAAAATAAACAATCTTGCCGTATCAGCTCCGTAATTTTCAAATATTTCATCCGGATCAACCGTATTTCCTTTAGATTTTGACATTTTAGAACCATCTTTCAAAACCATTCCTTGAGTCAAAAGGTTTTTAAACGGCTCGTCAAAATCCAACAAACCTAAATCCCTCAATGCTTTTGTGAAAAATCTTGAATAAAGCAGGTGAAGAATTGCATGCTCAATTCCACCGACATACTGATCTACAGGAAGCCATTTGTTTACTTTGTCTTTAGCAAACGGCATTTTGTCATTTTTAGCATCAGAATATCTTAGATAATACCAGCTTGAGCAAACGAATGTATCCATCGTATCGGTTTCCCGTCTTGCTTTTCCGCCGCAGCAAGGGCAAGTTGTTTCGACAAAAGTTTTAGACGTTGTAATCGGAGATTTGCCGACTACGCTAAAGTCAACATCCTTCGGCAATAAAACAGGAAGCTGATCTTCCGGAACTGGCTGAATTCCGCATTTTTCGCAATATACAACAGGAATCGGAGCGCCCCAGTATCTTTGACGTGACACAAGCCAGTCACGAAGTCTGTATTGTGTTTTAAATTCTCCAAAACCTTCTTTAACAGCTTTTTCCGTAATCGCTTTTTTAGCATCTTCATTTTTCATTCCGTTAAATTCGCCTGAATTAATCATTATACCAGGTTCGGTATAAGCTTCATCTTTACAATCCGAAGGATTTTCAGGATTTTCTATAACGACTTTCATCGGAAGATTATATTTTTTAGCAAAATCAAAGTCCCTTGTATCATGTGTCGGAACAGCCATTACAGCACCTGTTCCGTATTCGACAAGCGCATAATCTGCTGTCCATAGCGGGAATTTTTCGCCCGTAAACGGATTTATACAATGCGTTCCAAGAGGAACACCCGTTTTTGTTCTGTCTGTTGAAAGTCTTTCAATTTCAGTCATTTTGCGGGCATTTGCTCGATAATCTTCAACCGCTTTTTTGTTTTCCGCAGTTGTAAGTTTCTCAATATCTTTATACTCGGGTGCCACAACCAAATAAGTGATACCGTAAGCCGTATCGGGACGGGTTGTGTAAACCGGAATTTCTAACTCAGACCCGTCAGGCATATCGCAAACCTTAAATCTTAAAATTGCACCTTCAGACTTACCAATCCAGTTTGCCTGCATAGTTTTTACGTTATCGCCCCAGCCTGTAAGTTTATCCAAATCTTCCAGAAGGACTTCGGCATAATCCGTAATTTTCAAAAACCATTGTGAAAGATATTTCTTTTCAACAACGTTGTCACATCTCCAGCATTTGCCGTCGATTACCTGTTCGTTTGCAAGAACCGTTCCGCATTCTTCACACCAGTTTACGGCAGCTTCTTTTTTATAAGCAAGTCCTTTTTTGTATAACTGCAAAAACAGCCACTGAGTCCATTTGTAATAATCAGGCTTGCAGGTCGTAACTTCTCTGTCCCAATCGTAAGAAAGCCCGAGCATTTTAAGCTGTTTTGTCATATATTTAATATTTTCATCAGTCCAAACTTCAGGATTTGCACCGTGTTTCATAGCCGCATTTTCTGCAGGAAGCCCGAAACTATCCCAACCCATCGGATGAAGCACGTTAAATCCGTTCATCTTTTTATAACGAGCAATTACATCTGTAATTGTATAGTTTCTTACATGCCCCATATGAAGCTTGCCTGACGGATAAGGAAACATCGACAAAGCATAATATTTAGGTTTGCTGTTGTCATCAGTTGTCTTAAAAGCTTTATTTTCTTCCCATATTTTCTGCCATTTTTTTTCTATTTCTTGCGGATAATACGATTCTTTCATCTTTTTCTCCCTAACTCTTCGCACAAAAAGGGTAGCACAAAAACATTTCATTCGCAATCTTGCAAATTCTTAGAAAATAATTTATAATTATAAAAAAAGGAGGAACGATGAAAACCTTGAAAACACTGCTCAGAATGAATGGGGGGGGGGGCTAACCATTGTAAACACTGGCTTTCAGCCTTTACGCTTGCCGAAACACTTATTACTATTGGAATTATAGGCATTGTTGCCGCTATGACTTTACCAGCTATTATTGATCAAAGACAAAAAGTTGTGACCGTCAACAGACTTAAGAAATTTTACACAACTATGGAACAAGCCATCTTATTAACAGAAAAAGACAATGGAGAACTTGAATATTGGATGCCTACTCCGGATTTATACAATAATAGCGAAGGTTTTGAAAAATGGTTTAATATGTATTTAGGCAAACATTTCCAAATTATTCAAAGGAAAAAACTTGATGCCAAATATTATCAAATAGGTTTAATTGATGGAAGCGGGTTTGTTGCTTATATAAATTCTTATGGAACAATATTCTTCTTTTTCTGTATTGATCTAAAATATTGCGGGAAAGAAAAATATGACGGCAAAAATTCTTTTCTATTTTCTATCGCCCCAGATGCACAAGCAAATAATAGAATTAGATTTGTAACATCAAATACCGGTTCACAGCATGTGTCACGTGAATACCTTCTTGAACGTTGCAAATATGGAGATAGCGACACCCCAGGAACAAGCATAAAAGATAAAAGGCATACTTGCGCAAGACTTATTCAATATGATGGCTGGCAGATTAAAAAAGATTATCCTTGGGATCAAATTATTGTTACGCCCGGTGATGGCGATTAATCTTGTTTGATAATTGAAATATAATACCAGTCTGGATTATTCATTAAACTTTGCCTGAGGGTAACTTATTTTCATCATAAAAATTAATTTATTCATACTATTAACGTTTTTGAAAATTTATATTATAATTCTGTATTATGAAGAAGATATTTATTTTACCGTTGATATTAACCCTTGCATTAGCAAACGCTTTTGCCCAACCCGCAAATGCAGGATTTGTCAGGAATTTTAAAACTAAAATTTCATATAACCGTGAAATCAAAAATACCACTAAAGATATTAAAGACGTATTCACAAAACAAGATGAATTTACAAACAATCATGAGCTTGAAAAATTATCATCTCTATATTCCGATAAATTCGTAAATTCGGACGGATTTGATAAAAAGATTTATTTTAAACTAATTGAAGATACCTGGGAAACCTATCCTGATATCACTTACACAACAGAAATCCGTGATATTAGAATAAACGGAAATTTTGCCGTTGTACAAACTTACGAAACTGCTTATGCAACAACCCATGAAGTGTCTGATACTATTGATGCTTACGGCGAATTAAATTCTATAGCAAACAGTATGTATTATCTTCAAAAAGCAGGTTCTCATTGGATTATTTTTGCAGAGCAGGTGCTTGATGAAAAATCTCAACTGAGATACGGTGATGCCAGATTTGTAAAAATGGATTTAAATGCTCCTAAAATAGTCAACGCAGGAGATGAATATTCTGCATCCCTTAATATACAGCTTGATGACGATGAAACAGCCGTTGCTTCTATTGATACTCAAGAAATTATACACCCTATCGGAAAACCCGATGATGCTTTTAGAAATCTTTCAAATCAAAACCAACTTGAAAGAATTTTTAAAGCTAATTCAAAGAATATTAACGAGTACGTAACTGCCTCTATCGGTATCGCTAAAGCAGAACCTTATGATGAAAAATATTCGAAAGTTTATGTTTCAGGAATTGCATTCTTGATGACTAGAATTAATGTAATTCCCGCTAATAAATTCATAACTTTGGAGGAAGATAATGCACCGAAAACTAAGTAGTTCCATTTATCTTATTGTTTGTTTTATTTTCTTTCTATGGGTGGATTTATACTTTTCGGCGCAAATGGTTAGACTTCTGACACACGGAATGAAAGTTTCGACACCGATTTTTGCCCTTACTTACGTTAAAAACTACGGTGCCGCTTTTAATATCCTCCAAAACTCCAGAGAAATTCTGATTATCCTATCGGTTATCGCAATTACTCTGCTTTTCGGATACGTTATAAGACATCTGAAATCTATATCTTTTAAAAGCATTTTCTTTATTGCGCTTCTGTCTGCAGGAATCGCAGGAAATCTCCACGAAAGAATTGTCTACGGATACGTTAGAGATTTTTTTGAAATAAGAGCATTTCACTTTCCTGTTTTTAATATTTCTGATATATTTATTACAATCGGCGTAATTGCGCTTATTATACTTATCTTATTAAAGAAATCCAAATAAATTTATGATTATCTACGTTGATGAAAATGACGAAAATACAAGATTAGACAGTTTTCTGGCATCTGTTACTAAAGACCTGTCAAGATCTAAAATTCAAACACTGATTAAATCAGGCAACGTTAAAGTTAATGAAGAAATTAAAAAACCTTCTTATTTAATCAAAGAAAACGACAAGATAGAATTTGATATCCCTGAAAATGAAGCAGTAAAAATTGAGCCTGAAAATATTCCGCTTGAAATTATTTATGAAGATGATAACATGCTTGTCGTAAATAAACCATCCGGAATGCTTACACACCCTGCTGTAAGTCAAATTTCAGGAACATTAGTCAATGCGCTTCTTTTCAAATACGAACAAAATCTTTCTGATATCAACGGAGAATTCAGACGCGGAATTGTTCACAGGCTTGATAAAAACACCTCCGGACTTTTGATGATCGCTAAAACCAACAAAGCCCACGAATACCTTGCGGATTTAATTAAAAATCACAAAATTACAAAAAAATACCGCACTATTGTAAAAGGAGTTTATCCGAATGACGAAGATATTATAAATCTTCCAATCTCGCGCCACCCGACAAAACCGCATAAAATGACTGTTGCTGAAGGCGGTAAAGAAAGTACAACAATTATAAAAGTCATAGAACGGTTTAAAGATGCAACTTACCTTGACGTTACTCTTGTGACCGGAAGAACTCACCAGATAAGAGTTCACCTCAGCCACAAAGGTTTTCCTGTCTTTAATGATACGCTCTATGGTGCAGGTATGGCAAACGTCAAAACCGATGAACAAGTTTTACAATCTTATTATTTGAGGTTTACAAAACCTTTTTCTGATGAAATAATAGAGCTTGAAATCGAACCTGACGACAAAATCAAAAAGGTATTAACTTACTTAAAAAACAGGAGCTAAATTTTATGAAATATTTATTTTGGACAATTGCTTTTATATCAACTGCCATCTGGATTTATTTTGTATTGTCAAATTTATCCTCAACAAGCGGAATAACTCTGCTTGATAACGGGCCTGCAACGGTTTTAGGAACTTTTCCAAGAAGAATACCCTTTAATACAGGTTTATTAATGTTTTCATTTTTTATTCTGGGTTCTTGGACCTCTATATTCTATATAAAACCGTTCTTGATGAAATACAAAGAAAAAGAAGGTGCTTTTGAGAGAAAACTTGAGAAAACTTCCGTCTCCAGTGACGCCAACAGTGCCAAAGTTAAAGTGCTTGAAGCTAAAATTCAAACACTTGAAAAAGCTCTTGAAAATGCTCTTAAAAATAAATAACAATCTTTATAATTAAAATCCTTAATACAAGAAAAGCGCCTCTTTATAAGAAGCGCTTTTGATTTTTATGATTTCAAGAAACTATGAAACAAGTTCTTTAACTTCAGCAGCAAAGTTCTTCGGATCCAATTTAATTCCTGGTCCCATTGTTGTTGAAAGATAAACTGATTTAACAAAAGTTCCCTTTGCTGAAGACGGTTTTGCTCTCAAAACTGCATCTGCAAGAGTTGCGTAGTTTTTAATCAAATCACCTTCAACAAATTGGATTTTGCCTATCGGGCAGTGAATCATACCTTGTTTGTCAGCTCTGAATTCAACTTTACCTGCTTTAGCATCTTTAACTGCTTTTGCAACATCCATTGTAACTGTTCCTGTTTTCGGGTTCGGCATCAAACCTTTCGGCCCTAAAACTCTACCTAATTTACCTAGCATTCCCATACAATCAGGTGTTGCTATCAATGTATCAAATTCAAACCATCCGCCTGAAATCTTTTCAATAATATCTTCAGCTCCTGCATAATCAGCGCCTGCATCTTTTGCCTCAGTTGCTTTCGCACCTTTAGCTATAACGCAAACTCTGACTGTTTTTCCTAAACCTGCAGGCAATACTACTGTTGATCTTATCTGCTGATCTGCTTGACGAACATCAATTCCTAATCTCATATGGCATTCTACTGTTTCGTTAAATTTTGCCACTTCTTTTGAGATTTCTTGTAGTTTCTTAATCGCAGCTACTGCTGTTGAAGGCTGTTCAAATCCTTCCAGCATTTCCTGCATTTTCTTTTGTTTTTTAGTTAATTTTGACATTTTTTAATCCTTTCATGGTGTTAGCGGGTAAAACCTACCCTTCCATTTACTATTCTTTTACTGTTACACCCATTGCTCTGCAGGAACCTTTAATCATATTCACTGCTGCTTCCATGGTTGTAGCGTTCAAATCGTTCATTTTGATTTTTGCAATTTCTTCCAACTGTTCTTTGGTAATTTCAGCAACTTTGTCTTTGTTTGGTGCTGCAGAACCTTTTGAAAGATTCAATGCTTTTTTAATCAAAACAGGTGCCGGTGGTGATTTTGTTACAAAAGTGAAACTTCTGTCTTCATAGACATCAATTACAACCGGAATAATATATCCAGCTTGGGATTCTGTTTTAGCGTTAAACTGTTTGCAGAAATCCATGATGTTTACACCGTGCTGACCTAAGGCAGGACCTACCGGAGGCGACGGATTTGCTTTGCCGGCTTCAATTTGAAGCTTGATTTTTCCTACTACTTTTTTTGCCATTTTTTTCTCCTTTTGTGGTACCAGCGGTTTTCTTGCGTGTAGTGACGCTCGAAAAATCCTTCCACGTTTTTGTACTTCCTGACTGCATTTGACTTATTTCTAAGCCTCAACAGCCGTTTTTTATTATAATTTGTTTATTTGTTTGTATTCCAATTCAACAGGCGTTTCGCGTCCAAATATTGAAACATTTGCACGAAGTTTTGACTTATCCGGATAAACTTCAATGATATCCGCAACAAAGTCTGCAAAAGGCCCTGATATAATTCTGACCTTATCTCCTGCTTTAACATCGAGTTCGATTTTCTGTGATTGCGATGTTGATCTGTGAATAATCTTCTTAATTTCACTGTCACGTGCAGGTATCGGCTTTTTAGCAGAACCTACAAATTTCGTAACACCTGCTGTGTGGCGAACTACATACCAGCTGTCTTCATCCATTATCATTTCTACAAGAACATAGCCAGGGAAGATTTTTTCTTCTCTTTCCTGTTTCTTTCCGCCTTTCATCTGGGTAACCGTCTTTTGCGGAACTTCTACACGAAAGATTTTTTCTCCCATGTTCATGTATTCTATGCGTTTTTCAAGGTTTACTTTAACTTTATTTTCATGTCCAGTTACTGTATGAACGATATACCAGCGCTTCTGATTCTTTTTTGCTTCTTTCTTTTCTTCATCTGCGCGGGCTTGTGCTTCCATTTCTGCCGCTTCAGCTTTTACATCTTCATTCAGTTGTTCTTCCATTGATTTTTCTTTTTTTGCCATAAGCCACCTTTATGTTTTACATTCGGATTACTTTATAAGTCCCAACACATTTTTAAAAATTATATCCATCAGATAAACTGCAACCGTAAACACAAATACTATCACGATTACAAAAACCGTTTCAGCAAATACCTGACGCCTTTCAGGCCAGCTTATTTTGCCCCATTCGGATCTCACACCTTTAAAGTATGATTTTACTCCGTTTACAAATTCTGATGATTTTCCCAACTGTTGGGAGAAATTTTCATTTCCTATCATTGTGGTTTCCTTATTGTTTTAAAATCGCGCCCTGAAGGACTCGAACCCTCGACATCCGGTTTTGGAGACCGACGTTCTACCAACTGAACTAAGGACGCTTAAACCGTGATTTCCACGGTATTTTTGCCTCTTGAATTATTCGACTTTCACGCTGTTTGTTATGCAACTTTCGATAAAATTGCATCCTTGCTCTTAATTTTGAACACTTTCAGGCTTTTTAAACCTTTAATCAACTACTTAGTTTCTTTGTGTTTTGTATGTTTTTTGCAAGTCGGGCAGTATTTGTTTAATTCAAGTCTTTCTTTGATGTTCTTTTTGTTTTTTGTTGTTGTGTAGTTTCTTTCCTTGCAGTCTTCGCAAGCCATAACTACCATTCTGTCATTTTTTCCTTTGATTCCCATTGCTGTTATTTCCTTTTTTATTAAACTTTCAACGGTTGTACATATTTTAAAACCTTTTTAAAATAGAATGTGAGGGGTTTCACATTCTATTTAATCGGCTTACCATAACATAATATAACAAAAATAAATAAATGCAAACAAATGTAAACAAATACTAACAGAAATTAAAAAAAGAACCGCTTTTTAAAAGCAGTTCTTTTTGCCGTTAATTCTTCTATTATTACTATCTATTGCTTGATGCGTAATCTTGAGAACCGTTTCTTAACTCATACGAACTTGGCAGGTCGTAATTGCTGTATGAATCCGTACGTAATTTTTCCATATAAACCTGACCGTTCTTAACTACTTGTTGAAGTTGTGTCAAATCACGTTCAAGATTTGTCAAAACCTGTTCTGCGTATATCTCAGCACCTTCTCTTGTTTTCATTGCATCTTCTGTTGCTTTAAGTCTGATATTATCAGCTTCTTCAAGAGCTTTGCGCTTTAATTCTTCGCATTCTTCCTGAACCTGTGTTCTAATTCTGTTTCCTTCACGTTCCAATGCTTTCAAAAAGTCAGCTTCCGAAAGTTTTCTATCAGCCTCTGCCTGAGCATCTGCTATAATCTTTTCAGCCTTTTGCTGTGCTTCTGCCTGCATTTCATCACGTCTTCTCAAAAACGCCCTTGCTTCCTGTACTTCTACCGGCAAGG
Source organism: uncultured bacterium (assembly GCA_949297715.1). GTDB lineage: Bacteria > Cyanobacteriota > Vampirovibrionia > Gastranaerophilales > Gastranaerophilaceae > Scatenecus. The sequence goes on from CASFTJ010000001.1 coordinate 66,037, forward strand.
ATCTGTATATTTTATCAATCAACGCTTCTATTTCTTTCGGCTTTGCAAGAACAAAGCGTCCGGGTATTATCGGAAAACTGTCGTCAATTGACATTTCTAACAATCTTAATAAGTCATATACGCCATTCTGTTGCATGTTACTACACATCCCTTTCTTGATAATTACATTCTACATAAGCAAAAATTAATTGTCAAACTATTTAACAAGAATTATCAAGTATTTTAAGATATTTTACACGTTAGTTTAAGCGCTCTTTATTTTGCATCAAAAATTCACGCACGCAATCTGGCACAAACTTTGATATATCACCGTTATTCAGAAATATTTCTTTTATTGTTCTTGATGAAATAAAGTTATATTTAGGTTTCGTAATTAAAAATATTGTTTTTATATCGCTTGACAGTGCACTGTTAGCTTGTGATAACTGCATTTCATACTCAAAATCGGAAACTGCGCGCAAGCCTCTTAATATTACTTTTGCCCCAACCTTTTTTGCATACTCAATTGTCAACCCGTCAAAACTGTCTACTTCTACATTCTCAAACTCTTTAACGCTTTCTCTGATTAATTCGACTCTTTCGGAAACTGTCAAAAATGAATTTTTCTCAGAGTTATTTGCTACCGCTATAATTACCTTATCAAATATTTCAGCTCCGTTTTTCAATATATCAATATGTCCTTTTGTTACAGGATCAAAACTTCCGGGATAAACCGCTATTTTCATTATTCTTCCTTTCCGGTTCTTTCAAGCACTTAAATTATAAAATAAAAAAATTATATTTTTGTAAACTTATGTAACAAAATTTAGCCATCTTGAAATTAGATATATAAAAAATACTTTATTTATATATCAAAAGTCTATAATCTTTACTACTATAACCTACCTACACACTTACTACCTAACTTCTTTTATACAAGAAGTTTTTTTTTTGCATAAAAAAAGATACTTCCAAAAGAAGCATCTTTTTTAAACTTTTTAATCATTACAAACTATTTCAAAGCTATGCTTACAGAAGAACCTTTTTTTGAAATAGCAACTTTGTCTTCTCTAGCTAACCAGCCAAGACCTAATTCTGCAAAATTGCCTTTTAGATCCAATTCTTTTTTCATTTTAGCAAATGTTGATTTGCCGTTGTTTGATGATAAATAGTTGTAAATTTGTCCTGCTGATTGTCCGATTTGTTCTTGTAATTCTTGCATTTCTTACCTCCACTCTTTTGCAATGCTTTATTATTAATCCTTTACAAGAATTATATTAGTTTAAATTTTAAAAAAATGCAATAGTTTAATAACATTAATTTAAATGGTATTTTTGACACTTTTTTGTGATAAAATACTACAATAAGAGGATTGATTAAGGTGCTTGTCAAAGGAAGTATTTCATCAAAAAAAACAGACATGCTTATTGAGCAGTATGCAAAACTCCTGAATTCCGGTGTTATGGCTTCCGAAATTCTTGTGATTGTCCAGAATTCTAAGCTTAAAAATAAATTTGTAGAAAGTACACTTAATCTGCTTACTGTTCCCGCTGTCGAAAAACTTGAGGTGCATTCATTCTTTTCCCTTGTATATAACACGATTATTGACAACTGGGCGGTGCTTGAAAACGTAAATAACTTTCCTAACCCTGAAATTCTCCCTAACCTTGCAGGACTTGAGGTTTCACAGTTTATTTTAAAAGATATTATTAAAGAAGTTCAGTTTAAGGGGTATAATTCTAAAAAATCACTTCTGCATCAGCTTTTCAGAAGGTATTCTTTGATTGTGCAAAACAATTTGACTGATGATGAAGTTGATTGGAGATCAAGGGTTTTAAAGGAGAGCTTTGCGGAGGATGCTAAAATTGCACTTAAAAAATTGTTAAAAGAAACCTTGAAATTAAGAGATTTTGACTATTTAAGGCAGGGGCTTGTTTTCAATTATATTTACAAGAATACGGAGTATTTCAAAAATATCAAATATCTTATTTTGGATGACGGCGATGAAATTACACCTGTCTGCTTTGATTTTATAAAACATCTTGCGCCGCAATTGAAAGATGTTTTTATTGCATTCGACGAAAAAGGCGCCAGCAGAACAGGATATTTGAGTGCCGACAGAACTGCCGTTTGGGAATTTGAAAAACTGTTTAATCAACCTGTCATATCAATTGACTCTAAAACGAAACTTAGATTTGATGCCGAAAATATTTTTAAAAATGTTGTCGAAGAAAAAACTGAAATTCTTGAAAACTTTTCGCTTCAATCTCCATCTAAAAGAGCCAAAATGATTGACTTAGCGATTGAACAAATTCATACTCTTTTAAAACAGAAGGTTAAACCCTCACAAATTTCTATCGTAACACCGATAATTGATGAGATGCTGAGGTTTTCGATTAAAGAAGGTTTGAGAGCACATTTAATACCGGTATTTTTATCAGGAAGCGAAAAACTTATCCAAAACCCGCTTGTACTTTCGGTTTTGACTATTATCAAACTCAATTGCGGAATGAGAGAAAAATTATCTTCTTTTGATTTGAGAATTATTCTATCTAACTTCCTTGAAATTCCTGTTAAATATTGCAGAGAAATTCTTGAAACTTTTGACAGAACAAAAGAAATTATTGATTTTGAATTTCCTTATGCTGATTACACAGAAAAATATAAGAAATTTCTTTCTATCGTAAATAAAGATAACAATTCAGAAAAAAAACTTTCACTGCAGGCTTTGGAAATTTACGAAAATCTTGTTGAATTAAAATCGTTTGATGCCCAAATTTTGAATAAGTTTAATTTTTTCTTAAAGCAGCTTCAGGATTTTGAAAATGTATTTAAGGATGAGTTTGAAAAAAGAAAAACAGAAATTATTACACAGATTGAAAACTCAATAATCGCTGAAAACCCTTATACAACACTGGAAATTGGGGAGCATGATCTTGTAATCGGAACACCTCAAAAAATTATCGACAGCCAGATAAGGACAAAATATCAAATATGGCTTGATGTTTCAAGCGATGAGTGGATTAAAAGCGACACAGGGCCTTTGTATAACGCTTGGGTATTCCAAAGAGGCTGGTCAAAAGATGAATTTACCATCGACGACAACATTGAACTCGGCAAAGAAAAAACCGCAAGAATTTTAAGAAAACTAACGCTTTGCGCAGATGAGCACATTTATACAATCTCAAGCCTTTTTGACGGAAACGGAATTGAAAACTTCGGCGGGATAGAAAAATTTATAACAGTAAAAACCGAAACCAATGAAATAACAGAAGAAAAGAAAAAATTCCAAATTACACCAAGAGCCGACCAGCAGCCTGTTCTTGAATATAAATCAGGTAAAATGGCAATTTCAGCAGTTCCGGGTGCTGGAAAAACCACAATTTTACTTGCACTTATCTTAAAACTTCTTGAAAGAGGAATAAATCCCGAGAATATTTTTGTCCTAACCTATATGGAATCTGCGGCAAGAAACTTTAGAGAAAGAATTAAAAATGTCAGAGAAGATTCGGCGCAATTACCCAATATAAGCACAATCCACGGGCTTGCTCTCAGAATATTAAAAGAAAATGAAAATTTTGAAAGATTGGGACTTCCCTCAGACTTTGAAATTTGTGACGACTCACAAAGGACAAGAATCGTTAAAGAAATTTCGGAAAAACTTAAACTGAAAAAAAATGAATTTGACGACTTTGCTCGTGCCGTATCAGCTTTTAAAATTGGTGAAGGAAAATTTAAAGCCTCATCTGACAATTCCGATAAAGGCGAAAAAGTAAACGGGGTTGCGGATTTAAAAATTAAAAAATTTAAAACATTTTTTGAAGAATATCAAATGGCTCTTAGTGCCTCAAACTTAATAGATTATGACGACATGCTTATTTCTTCCGTAAAGCTTTTAGAAGAAAATCCCGATATTTTGGCACATTATCAGGATATATGCCATTTTATAATTGAAGATGAAGCACAGGATTCCTCGGCAATTCAGCAGAAACTTATTAACCTTCTCAGCGGCAAATCCAAAAACCTAATCCGCTGCGGCGACATCAATCAGGCAATTACAACAACTTTCTCAAATGCCGATGTCGAAGGGTTTAGGAATTTTATAAAAACATCAGATAACGTGAGCATGAATTGTTCTCAACGCTGTACTGAAGATGTCTGGAAACTTGCAAATACCCTTGTTAGTTTTGCCGGCGGAAATGAAGAAATGAAAAATGCCTTCTTTGAAATATTTATGCATCCCGTTGAAGGCAGAAATCCCGTAAGCCACGATGCCGTTACTCCTATAATCTTTGACAGCACATTGGAAGAAAAAAATTATATACTCTCAATTATTAAAAATACCCTTAACAAAAACCCGAAAGCCACAATCGGAATTTTATTGAGAAATAATTCTCAAGTGGTTCAATGGATGGACTTTATAAACAACAGCGGCTTAAAAACAATTACCAGAAGCGAATGCTTAGAGCAGAAAACTATTTTTAGAGTAATTTTTGCTGTGATGAATATGATTTTAAACCCGTTTGATAACAACATTGTTGCCGACAACTACGATATTCTTGCAGAATCAGGATTCTATAAACAAAGGCTCGGTGTTGAAATCAGAAAATATGAAAACCCTTTCATATCACTTAATTGCGATGATATAAATAATGTTTACCTTGAACAATTTTACTGGGATTTGTCATACTGGCTTTCTTTCCCGCATCTTACGGCCGACGAAATTGCTATTAAAATAGGACTTTATTATTTTTCAAATGAAATCGAAAAGTCTAATGTTTACCTTATTTCGACACTTATTAAAAGAATCGGGCTTGCAAACAACAATTTTGAATACATAATGGCAAGACTCGGTGAATTATCGAAAAAAACATCGCTTTCAGGCTTCAAATTCTTCTCGGAAGAAGACGAAAGCAACAAAGAATTTCTGGAAGGAAAAGTTCAGATTATGACACTCCATAAATCTAAAGGAGATGAGTTTGACCTTGTATTTTTGCCCGAAATGTCAGAGAAAAATCTTACGCTTGACTTTAACGAAATAAAACTCAAATCCTCAGACTTTATGGAAGATGTAAAACGCTTAAATCCAAATTACAAACCAAAATCCGAATTTCAACTTAAACAAGAACTTTTAGCTGAAAATTTAAGACTGCTTTATGTCGCAATTACACGTGCTAAAAGAAACCTTTACATAACCGTCAGCAGAAAAACTAAATCTTATAATAATACTAATATTATAGACCAAAAGCCATCAATGATTTTTGATATAATTGAAAACTCAAGGCAGGTGAATTAAATGAATAATTTTTCTCCTAATATGCTAAAAACATTTGAATCTTGTCCCGTTAAATATAACCTTAAATTCAACGAAAAAATTTCGGTTCCGCAAAACCCTCTGCTATTTGAAAAAGGTAAAAAAATTCACGCACTTGCAAACTATTACCACCGAGGCGCAGACATCACAAAACTTGAAAAAGCCCTGACAAAACAAGAGTTTGAAGTTTGGGAATGCTTAAAAAATAACCCTTATTTTTCAATGAAATGTCTGCATTCAGAATATCCGATTACGGCAAAACTTGGCGAAATATGGATTTTTGGACGGCTCGATGCAATTGTAAAAGACAATGAAAATTACTATATTCTCGACTACAAAACAGGCGTAATCCCTAAAAATCCTCAAAAAGATTTTCAGACTATGATTTATCTTCTCTGTGCCGATAAAATTCTGCCACAAAGAGAATCCCTCTCTTTTGTGTATATTGATCTTAAAAATAACGAAAACAAAGTTATTGAATTCACGCAAAATTCAAAAGTGCTTTATGAAGATATTCTGACAAAACAATGCAACCTGATTTTGAACACAAAAGATTTTGAGGGGAAAGAAAACCGAAAAAACTGTAAGTTTTGCGAATATAACAAAATCTGCCGTTGATTTCTAGTTTTGCATTACGCAAGTATCACCCTCGTTCATATATTTTGTGAATAAAACAGATAAAGGATCAGATGTGTAAGTCATACCTCCATTTCTATAAGTTTCTTGAACATTTTGATCCTTTTTGCTTGCAGCTAAAATTTCATTAAGTTGTGCCTTTGTAAAACTACAAGAAACCTTACTTTCCGGAATTTCTTTTGCATAATTTACATATCCGCACTTGCCATTTTTCCAGCCTTCTACAATAACAACCGGTGTTATAACATTTCCCAAAAAGTCAAAACTGCTTTCTTCTTTATATTTTTGACATTTTACTAGATGAGATATAAATTCCTTGGAATAATTAGGTGAATCACTTGACATACTTATATTCATCGGCGTTTTAGCGTCTTCTTCTGCTATTACACTGTTTGACATTACAAAACAAAAAACAATTAACAAAATACCACCTAAAAAATTAATTTTTCTTAATTTCATTTACCCCTCTTTTCTTTTATTTTTTAACTATATCATATTTTTTTTGAGTTTAAATAATCATTTGATATGAAATTTCCACTAATTTTCTACCCGAAACCATTAGAACACTTTTATAATATGCACTAAAAAATCCCCGCAAAAGTCATCACGGGGATTGAAAAAAATTTATTGAAAACAAACTTACTTGATTTCAACAGTAGCGCCTGCAGCTTCAAGTTGTTTCTTGATAGCTTCAGCATCTTCTTTTTTGATATTCTCTTTAACAGGTTTCGGTGCGCCGTCAACCAAGTCTTTAGCTTCTTTTAAGCCTAAACCAGTAATAGCACGAACTTCTTTTAATACAGCAATTTTGTTAGCGCCTGCTGCTGCAAGAATAACTGATACTTCAGAAGCTTCTTCTGCTGCTGCTTCACCGGCTGCTGCAGGTGCTGCTGCTGCTACTGCTACAGGTGCTGCTGCTGATACGCCAAATTTTTCTTCCATAGCTTTTACTAATTCTGCTGCTTCAAGCAAAGTTAATTTTTCAATTGATTCTAAAATTGATTCTACATTACTCATTGTTTTTCTCCTTTATGTATTTTTTATTTTGTACTTGTTAATTATTCTTCTGCCTGCATTATTCTTAAGCTGTTAACTTCTTATACCCTGCAAGCCCAACCGCACCGGAAAACCGGGGAATAACTATGCGGCTTTTTGATCTCTGACTGCTGCCATAGCTCTTGTAAGCTGTGCCATAACTGCATTGACAGAATTTGCAATTCCAGATGCCGGTGAATTGATAGACCCGAGTATTTTTGCAATAAGTTCTTCTTTTGAAGGAAGTTTTGCAAGTTCTTCGGTTTCTTTTGCTGATAACAATTTGCCATCAAGCGCTGCGCCTAAAATTACACCTTTTTTGCTATCCTTAATGAATTTTGCAACAACTTTTGCAGGACTTACCTGGTCTTCAAAACCGAACGCCAATGCGATTGGCCCTTTAAATGTGTCATTAAGTATTTCAAAATCGGTGCCTTTAATTGCAATTTTAGCTAAAGTATTTTTTGTTACTGTATAATCGCCGCCTTCTTTTTGAAGTGCTCGTCTTAGGTTTGTAATTTCTTCAACAGAATAGCCTTTGTATTCGGTAACAATTGCTACTTTTGCTTTTTCCAATTTTGATTTCAGAGCATCTATTTTTTCTGTTTTAAATTGTTTTGTTGACATTTTTAGCTCCTTGTATTTTTGTATCGACCTTTTGTTTTGGATCTGTAAAACCTTTCCATACAAAAAAGATTTTGCGAACCCAAACCGCAAAATCACACATTCTGAATTTTTTTTATCGGATGATCCGAAACAATAAATTGCCAGTGTAACCTCGATTAGCTGTCCTTAAACATTTAACGGCAAATACCGACTAATTGTCTGCGGTTGTATCCTTATACTACTAAAAAACTTTTTAAAAATCAAGCCATACTTAATATTTTTTAACCAGTGACCAAACATTTTCAGGTTCCGTTGTATCGTAAACACCCTTTAAGTAAGCTTCAAATAGGTTTTTAGGCTCCATATAGTATCTGTTACAAAAATTACCGTAACATACAATTTCATTAAATAAATTTAGTTTAAGCAATATCTGCAAATCATAATAAACATCTTTTAAAAGAGCTTTATCATCAAATGCATCAATTGCTGAATATGAACGAAGAATCCAATTATCCTTACGAAGTTCAGTGCGTAAATCATCTAATGCTTTGTCTACATAATATAAAAGCTTATCAACCTGCGCAAATCCTTTTAAGGTTACAACTAATTGATCACCATTCTTTGCAAACTTACAACAAGGTGCACCTTTTATACGATTATAAAACTCACAAATAAGTTTATCTACCATTTCTTTATTTTCTTGAGCTTGCTGTTCTTCTGTGCTGCTATCATCGACTAAACGTTTCTTGGCTACAAGTTTTGTTATTAAAACAACATTCCTGTATGCCAACAAAGCCTGATTTGCTTCAATCCTTAACTGCGCATTAAATTCATCTTCATTTTTAATTTTTATTTTATCTATAATTTTAGAGACTTTACGAGCACTGCTTACTGCAATAGCCTTTAGCTGCGTTAATGCACCTATTATGACCAACAAAATCATTATAAAAATGAATAAGGATCCATCAGTCTTTGTTACACCCTTACTTAAAGAATCTGCAAAATATTGGTGCATAAACTCAGAAATGTTATTAGCAACAGGTGTCAAAAAAGCCAAATACTGACAATTTAAAACATCAAAAAACCAATACATTAAAAATGCGAATATCATCACACTTAATATTATTTGCGCCATAAATGCGACATCTAAAAATGTCCTCAAAAACTTCTTTAATAAATTAAATAGTCGAAGCATAAATTCCTCTTTTATTTGCGTTAGCTCTCTAATGACACATTATCAATTAACCTGACAGATCCTATTTTTACAGCGATAAAAACGACTGTATTTTTATCAGCTTCGGTTTTCGCCTCTAAATTATCTCTATCTCTAAATTCCAGATATTCAAGCTCATGGCACGGTTTTAAAAATTCGTATGCCGTCTCTGTTAAAGCTTTTATATCTTTTATTCCTGAATTATAGCATGATTTTATATTAAATAAAATATTTTTAAGAACAAGAGCTTCTTTTCTTTGATCTTCACTCAGGTACTTATTCCTTGAACTCATTGCCAGACCGTCATCTTCACGGACTATAGGGCAAGAAATAATTGTTAACGGAATATTCAAATCCTTAACCATTTTCTTAATAATTATTAACTGTTGACGATCCTTCTCTCCGAAAAATGCGTAATCCGGCTGTACTATATTAAATAACTTGTTTACAACGGTACAAACCCCGTCAAAATGCCCAACACGGGATTTCCCGCATAATTTATCCGTATAAAAATATGGCGGAATAACATAAGTTAAAAAATCATTCGATAAAATACCGCCCTTACCGTACATTTCTTCTGCTGACGGCGCAAATACAATATCAACACCGGCTTCTTCTGCCAACTTCGTATCTGCGTCTAGAGTTCGAGGGTATTTTTCATAATCTTCTCCGGGGCAAAACTGAATCGGGTTTACAAAAACAGAAATCACTGTCTTGTCACATTTTTCAACACTCTTCTTTATCAAGCTCAAATGCCCTTTGTGAAGTGCACCCATTGTCGGAACTAAACCTACTGTTAATCCCTGTTTCTTCCACTCTCTTACCTTTTCTCTTACTTCGTCTATCTTATGTAATAACATTTTAAGCTCACCTCTTTTTATGATTATATCACATTCTTTTAAAAACTATATTGTTTTTTGTATTGTAAATATAAATCATCATAATAATTTTCATTTTCATATAACTTTTTTAAAAGCGCATTATTCGGACAAGACTCAAGAGCTTTTTGATAATCTTTTTCAAACAAATCCTTTTTATTTATTTTTCTATTTATGTATGCCCTTGTCGCATAATCCCAATGTGTTATATTTTCTCCATTTTGAATTTTTTTATTTATAACTTCATAAGCATTTTTATAGTCATTTTGTAATATATAATTTACTGCGATTATTTGCTGCAAATTAAGTTTTTTACACATCCCGATTGCTTCTTCATAATCCCCTTTAATAGTATATAAATTACACAACTGAGCTACTGCAACTTTATTTTCATTTATTTTAAAGGATTGTTCAAAAGCTTTCACGGCTTCCTTTCCGTTGTAAACAGCTGCATAATAACTTCCCAAAAATTGCAGCATTTCTGACTTTACCGATGGGATTAACGCTGTTTTTACCGCTAATTTATATAACTTTTCGGCCTCAACACCTTCTTTGTTCTGCGACAGCGACAAAAATCCAAAAGGTAACCACAAATACAAAATTATTAATGATACTAATGATACAACAATCTGAACTGGCGATATTACAAACTTTTTTTGCTTGCCTGAATTTATTGCCACAAAAATTAATGTTATTAACAGTAATGCAACTGCAAGGATTACTAAGAGAAACATTACAACAACTGTTATAAAAAGATCATTACCAATCAAAATACTCTCCTTTAAAATTATTAAAAAACTTCACTTTCAGAAGGAAATTTACCGCTTTTTACGTCTTCATCAAACCTTTTTGCACAATCTAATATAAAAGATTTCATATCTCCGTATTTTCTGGCAAATTTTGGTGTAAAGTCGCTGTACTTGCCAAAAACATCATCTGATACCAAAACTTGCGCATCACAGTATTTCCCCGCCCCGCAGGAAATCGTCGGCACCGATAAATTTTCCGTTATATATTTTGCACTCTCCTGAGGCATCATCTCCAGAACTATCGAAAATACCCCTGAGGCTTCCAGTTGTTTTGCCTGCTTCAAAATTTCATCCGCTGCCTCTTGGGTTTTACCTTGAATTTTATATCCTCCCAACGTATTCAAAAACTGAGGAGTAAAACCCAAATGCCCCATTACCGGAATCCCCGTTTCCACAAGCCTTTTTACAACTTCCAGAATATAATCACTGCACCCCTCTATTTTAACTGCATTCGCACCTGATTTAATCATCTCGCCACAATTTTGTACTGCAGATGCCAAATCCGTATGATAACTTAAAAACGGCATATCTGTTACAACCAAAGCTCTTTCTACACCTTTTGCAACGGCCTTTGTAAAAATCTTCATTTCTTCTACGCCGACACTATGAGTTGTTTCATATCCTAAAGCTACCATTGCAAGGCTGTCACCTATTAATATAACATCAATTCCGGCTTCATCAAGGTACTTTGCTGTTGAATAATCGTATGCTGTCAATACCGAAAACTTTTCGCCGGAATCTTTTATTTTTTTTAAGGTTTTTACATTTACTTTTTTAATCAATTGAGCACACATTCTTTATCTTCCTGCTCTTTACTTGAAAAAAAATGAGGTTTTTCCGTCTTTGATTCTTTTCTGAACCAGTAATAAATCGCTCTTGCTACACGATTTGAACTATGTCTTACAAACCCTTCACGACTGTCTTCTATAAGTTTTTTAGCGAATATTCTAACTCCAAGTTTTCTCAAATTTTCGACATCTATTCTTACAGGATAAGAACCGGCAAGCTCATATTTTTTAGCCAGATTTGCAGGAATACAATCGTTTACCAAAACTGCATCTATTATATTTTTGCTGTTTGCATGCTTCATCAAAGCTTGAACATGGTCTGAAGCTTTATAATTATCAGTTTCACCGGGTTGTGTCATAATATTGCATACATAAATTTTCTTTGCGTGTGATTTTGCAATTTCCTGAGATATTTCCTCTATCAGAAGGTTCGGAATTACACTTGTATAAAGACTTCCGGGCCCTAAAATAATCAAATCGGCTTCTTTTATTGCAGCAATTACATCAACCAAAGCTCTGCAATTTTTAGGATCTGTGTAAAGCCTTTTAATTTTTCCGTGAGCCTCCGGAATATTAGATTCACCGTGAATTATCCGCCCGTCTTCCATTTCGGCAACAAGCTTCATATCATCCAATGTTGAAGGTAATACTCTTCCGCGAATAGACAAAACATTTGACGATTCTTTTACTGCACGAACCATATCGCCCGTAATTGCACATAACGCCGTCAGAAAAAGATTTCCGAAACTGTGCCCTTCAAGCCCTTCGCCTGATCTGAACCTGTATTGAAAAAGCTTTGTAATTAAATCTTCGTCATCAGCCAAGGCTGCGATGCAGTTTCTTATATCTCCGGGAGGAAGGATTCCCATATCCTCTCTTAAACGCCCTGAACTTCCGCCGTCATCCCCGACAGTTACAACCGCTGTGATGTTGTTTGTTATGTGTTTTATACCTTTTAACAACATTGACAACCCTGTTCCGCCGCCGACTGCAACAATTTTAGGGCCTTTATTGAGTTTCCGGCGCCTATATAAAGCCTCTAAAATATTATCACCGGCTTTTTCAGAATTTAACCCAAGCATTGATATGTTTGTTTTTTGCCAGCCTTTAAAAAATATTCCTGCACCAAACATTACAATAGCAAACGCTAACCACTCCGTCGAAACAGTCATTGCGACTTTTCGAATAAACATCATTGTATAAAATACAGGTTTTATGTCAAACAGTATCAAAAAACCTATCGTCATCATCAGTGCGCCTAGAAATATCATTGCAAACCATCTTTTGACCTGCAATCCCGGAATTAACCAGGCCGCATCTTTTGGCATTCTCATACTGTTTCTTAGTTTTTTCATATTTTACTTCCTTGTCTGTTATACCCAGCCTGATTCACTGGCATTCTTATAATTTACCGGAACCGGTTGTATTATACTAACTGCTTCTTTTGCAATTTCTTCTATATTCGGAATTTTACCCGAAAAATGAATTGTATCGGCCGTCACAAATGTTTTTCCGCCTTCTTTATTTGAAACTTGAGAATAATTCAAAAGTGTCCTTAATCTTCCGATATAATCAAAGGCACTGTAATTATCTTTTGCTGAAAAATCAATTGTACCATCTGCATTATACGTTTTTTCAAGTTGAATTTCCTGAGCTATCGGAATATTTACATATTCTCCCGTTTTTTCGGTTACGTCACCTGCAGCACCATAATACACCAGCCACTGAGAACATTTTTTTATTGCTTTGGCAATTGCACTTGCAAATGTAAAATCTTCAGCTGCACGCTTGTACATCGCACCGTGAGGACGAACATGTTCTATCTCCATTTTGTAACTTTTTGCAAATGACATTATAGCCCCCACCTGATAAAGTACAAGTGCTTCTATTTCATCTCCATCAAGCTCCATAGCACGATACCCGAACCCTTGAATATCATCATATCCGATATGTGCTCCGACTACTATGTTTTTTTCTTTTGCTTCAAGCAATGCATTTCTAATGGTTAAAGGATCTCCTGCGTGAAATCCGCAAGAAATATTTACAGAACTTACATAATCTAATAGTCCGTATTCGGAATTGTTCTTATATACCCCGAAACTTTGCGCCAAATCGCAGTTAAAATCTATATTCTTAATCTGTTTTCTCTCCGGTTTTTCCAATTGCTGCTGCATAGTTTATCCTTTGTAAAGTCACTAACTCAATAAAATTATTATACTTACTAAATAATTTATTGCCAGTATCTTTACATAATCTTAACTATGGGCGGTAAATGTCTGCCAATTCCAAAAACAGGCACTGCTTTGTATAATGCGCAAGCTGAGAAGCATCCGCTTGAGTATATTTTTTTATATTGAAACAAAAATCGAATTTATTGCTGCTATTTTTTTTGCGTCTGTCAAAAAATAAATACAAATACCCGTTTGTTAATACATAATAATCAGACTTAAAATATTCATTATCAGATATTTGCTCTATCGGACAAACATTTTCAAACGGATTGTTGTAAATCTGCCCCTTAAAATCAACATCATCATCTTTAAACGGGAAGTATTTTATCGCAAGCGCTGTTTTACGGAATTTGCTGCGATCCCATTTTTTGACCAAATAATCAGGCATACATCCGTTTCTTCCGACAAAACTCTGAAACTCTCTCATATCATAAGTGTTATACCCTAAAACCATAAAAAACGGATAAATAAGTTCTTCTCTGATTTCTTTTTCAGAAAGCGTTTCAAACTTCTGGAGCGCCGAACCGTTTTTGATAAGTGCCATATTTCTTGCAAGCACACGACGATTTAGCTTATATATTACCCTTTTGCAAAATATATAAACGAACCCTGAAATCATTAAGACTATCAGAAACAGTAAAACTGCAATTTCAACCATACTTCGTTATTATAACTCTTTTTTACAAAAAAATCTACCCCTTTTATAAAAATATTTATATTCATTAAAAGCTAAAAAAGGCCATTCCTTCACTGGAACAGCCTTTAAGCTTTTAAATCAATCAACTACTTCGCTTGAATTTTATTCAAAGCTCTAGTTAATCTTGATTTTTTTCTGGCAGCAGTGTTCTTGTGCAAAACACCTTTTGATACAGCCTTGTCACAAAGTTTGTAAACATTTGATAATGCAGCATTCAAAGCTTCCTTATCTGCTGATGTGCTTAACTCAAGAACTTTCTTAACCGCAGTTTTAATTGAAGATTTCATTGCAACATTGCGAAGTCTGTTTCTTTCTGCAACTAAGATTCTTTTTTTAGAAGATTTAATATTTGCCATTTTATTTGCCTTTCTTTACTCTTGCGTTCGGTTAATGACTCCGAACTCATCTGAGGATGTGAGCAGATACATATTACACAAAAATATTTCTTTTTTCAATATAATTCCTTTTATATATTAACTTATCTTAAAAAAATAATTCTATAGGATTGTATATTGCGTATATAAAAGTAATCATTAAAATTTGTAACATTATTCACAAGAATTAGCTCTAAAGGATTATATTTTTTAGCCTTTTGTGGTATATATAAATGTAAGAGAGTTGGATTATAGTTATATAATAATTCATCGAAAAGAAGATATGGAGGCAAAGATGTCAGTAGGACAATTCGTATTTATGTTACACAGCCACCTTCCTTATTACAGAAAAGCCGGCATGTGGCCTTTCGGGGAAGAAAACCTTTATGAGTGCATGGCAGAAACTTATGTTCCCCTGCTTAATGCTATTTCTGAACTTTATGAGGAAGGGATTAAAGCTAAACTTACTGTCGGTATTACTCCGATATTAGCAGAACAACTTAATGACGAACACCTGAAAAACGGGTTTGTCAAATATCTGGATTCAAGAATTGCGCAAGTGTCTAAGGATCTTGAAAGATATCCGGATCCGAAGGTTGCACATTCGCAGCACTTAAAATACCTTGCTAAATATTATTATGACTGGTTTAACCATATTAAAGACTCTTTTGTAAATAAATACGGATTGGACTTAATCGGGCAGTTCAAAAAATATCAGGACTTAGGCTGCATTGAAATTACAACTTCCGGTGCTACTCACGGTTTTTCACCGCTTCTTGCAACTGACAGCAACCTTAATGCTCAGTTCAAAGTCGGTTCTGATACTACAAAACGTCTTTTCGGTAAAAAAGCATGCGGATGCTGGCTTCCTGAATGCGCTTACAGACAGGGCTATGAATATGTTAGCAAAGACGGTCAAAAACATTGGCGTCCTGCTATTGAAGTTACTCTTCAAAATAATGATATTGAATATTTCTTTACCGAATCTCACGTTATTGAAGGCGGTAATTCTATCGGAAACAGACGTGTAATCGGGGTTTACGGAAACATCGAATACATTCCGCTTCCGGAACGTCCTGCTACCGGTTATGATACTTATTCAGCTTATTGGCTTCCGGATGCTCAAGTCGCTGTTATGGGCAGAAACGATAGAGCCGGTTATCAGGTTTGGTCTGCTGCTGACGGTTATCCGGGGGACGGCTGCTTTAGAGAATTCCATAAAAAAGATGATAAATCAGGCATGCACTATTGGAGAATAACTTCTCCGACTACTGATTTAGGCGATAAAATGCTTTATGATCCGGTGCTTGCTTTGAACAAAGTAAACGAAAATTCTGATCATTATACAACTTTGATTTACCATATGCTTAACGATTACAAAAAAGCTACAGGTAAAGAAGGTTTGGTAATGGTATCATTCGATACGGAACTTTTCGGACACTGGTGGTTTGAGGGTGTTGAATTTATTAAACAAGTTATCAAAAAATTCGCTACATACCTTCCTGAAGTTGAGAGAATGACTGCAGGCGAATATATTCACACTTATCCTCCGAAAGAAGCTATCCAGATACCTGAAAGCTCTTGGGGACAAGGCGGTCATTTCTACGTTTGGAATAACCACTTAACCGAATGGATGTGGCCTATTATCCATGCTTGCGAAAAACGTATCAACAAAATTGCGGATCAATATCCTGAAATTCCTGAAGATAAGCTTCTTCACAGAGCTTTAAACCAGATGGCAAGAGAAAATCTTCTGCTTCAAAGTTCAGATTGGCCGTTTTTGATTACGACTTGGCAGGCGAAAGATTACGCAACTGACAGATTCAGAGAACATGTTGACAGATTTGAGAAAATTTGCGACATGATTGAAAGCGGGAATATCAATGATAATGAACTTAAAAAGATTGAAAGTATTGATAACTGCTTCTCTGATATTGATTACAGAGTTTACCAATCAATTGAGGAAGGCGTTATTCCGCAGCAGTCCAGAAAGCTGGCTCCTTTATACGCTGACTGATAAGGTTTGAATTTAAGCAATGCTAAATTATTCATTTACACAAAAAGCTCCCAATCGGGAGCTTTTTGATTACTATTTTTTATTTTAATTAATTCTGCAAACCTCAATAAACAAATTATCCAATCTTCATAAACTCATTTGCTTTAGATTTATTCGGATAGATTAAAGACGGAAACCCACCCTTTAAAACCTCTAAATCAAACTCACTTAAATCAAAATTACCTGATAGATGATATTTTAATTGAGTATCATCTTTTATTTTCAATATTTGAGGAAATTCATTTTTATATCGTTCAATAACATCTTTCATCCTGCCCGAAATCCCCAGCCAAGGATCTATTATCAAACATTCGTCTTCTTTTATCTCATTACCTTTAATCGGATTTTTTGAAATTAATAAAGCAGTATGATTTACACTTTTTGCCGAAGAACTTGCCAGCATTTTTTCTGAAGCCGCATCTCTAAATGATAACCTGTAACAATTTTTAACACCGTTCATTCTTGAGACCATTTCCGCAAGGGAAACATATTCTGAACAATTGCCTATTTTATTCACTGTTGCTGAATACAAAACCTCTTTTATAAATTTATAAGAAGACTTTAAAAAACGTCTGTCGGCTCTATCTTGATGCAGTTGCAGTTCTTTATCCAATACAAATGCCATATATTTCTTATTACTTGAGACTCTATCAGTATTTGAATAATAAACTCTGGTGGGCGAAATCATCGGAAATTCAGACTTAACCTTGCGGCAAACCCAGTCTGCATCTCTCAAAAATTTTCGTGAACCTGTAAATGATATTGAATTATTTATATTTTGCATTTATTTCTCCTAACCAATTAAATCTTTGTGCTTTCTTGTTAAATACTTTAAATCATCGGGATGAATTTTTACTTCATCAGACTGAAAAACATCAAGTTTTAGTTTTTCTTCAAAACCATTAATTAAAAACTTAAACATATTTTTGTATTTCAAAAAACAATTCGGAAGAAAATCCGCAAAACCAAAAAGCGGGTCAATTAAAATTTTTTTACCGTTATGCGTAAATTCAATAGCAATATGATCGTACATAACTTTCTTATTGGTGACAGGATTAACTCCAGCCAACTGCACAAACCTAACATTCTCATAATTTTTATTTTTGCATTTCAAATAAACAATATCACATAAATCATCACAATTAGCGCATTTTAACTTTTGCATTTTTTGAATCAAAACATCATAATAATCATAAGCTGTATCAGTATATAAAGTAGCATTTCTGATTTCATCAAGATTTTTCCATAACGGAATAAAAGCTTGATAATGATCAATAGGTTGATGATATTTATTCCAATCCAAATACGGCGAAGAATGCGGGAATTGAGTATTAACCTTTCTGCAAATCTGATCAGCTTCTTTAATAATAGAAGCACGGCCTGTAAAATTAATCTTGGGGCTAATAGAATTATTCATATTAATAGTAAACCTGAAAATATATTTTTTTGCTATAGCTATTGCAATTTTTTTTTGAGCATTTTATAATAAGAGATGTCGAAAGGCACACCCCAGAAACAGAAGCCGAATAGGATTGTTGCAGGGAAAGCTAAAAGATATGAAAATCAAATAAGGGAGCGTAGCTCAGTTTGGTTAGAGCGCATGCCTGTCACGCATGAGGTCGCGAGTTCGAGCCTCGTCGTTCCCGCCATTAAAAGAAGCCCGTAAGTCGGGCTTTTTTACTAGGAAGTAGAAATGTTTGAAAAATTTACAGAAAAAGCATTACATACGATAATGTCGGCACAAGATGAATCAAGGAGACTTAATCACAATTTTGTTGGAACAGAACAAATATTGTTGGGTTTGCTTTGTCCAAATTTGTCATCAGCATCAATATTAAATTCGCAAGGTTTAAGCATTGAAAATACTCGAAATGAGGTCGAAAAAATTATTGGTAAAGGTTCAGGCACAGATATAGAAATCCCATTTACTGATAATGCGAAAAAACTTTTAAAAAATGCTGGATTAGAAGCTTGTAAATTAAATCAACCCATTACCGAGTTACATTTACTACTGGCTCTAACATATACACAGGGTAAGCATTTAGAAATTTTTAAAACTTTTAATATCGATATTGATAAAATCAAAACAAATATAGAAGAAAAAATAGGAAAATTAGCAGTTAAGGTAAATAATAAATTTATTACAGCTTGTTATTTATTACTGATAATTATGTTATTTATTTTTTCTTTTGTATTATTAAGCGATTTAATATCATCACTTACATTGACACGTAGTAGTGTTATTGCAATGTTTGAACTAATTGTTATAGCATTTCTTGTTAGAAATGATATTCCTTTTCGTTTTAGATACGGAATAATATACAATTTATGCGAATTTATAAGAATAACTTGTCTTATTGTTGCTGTTTTATTTATTGTTATCTTGTTAATCTCATTTACTATATGGATTATGATAATTATTGGCAAATATAGATATTCTGCTTAGAAAAACGGTATTTATACTAAAGTCCTAATGAATAAACATACTTTTTGCGTATGTTTTGATTTTAAGTGTTCATAATATTTCTTAAAAAGTTCGAACCTTGCATCGTTAACCCCGAATTAAAAAGCGGTGGGTTTTCCTACCGCTTTTTAATTTTGCGCCGATAGTGGCGAGAACCGCAAATAGCGAGTTCGGCGGATTTGCGGACGGATGGAACGAACGAAGTGAGCAAATCCGGATAGCGAGCAGATTGAGACGACTAAGCCGTAAGGCTTTAAGACGAAACTCTGTGAGCTTGGAGCAAATCCAAGACAAGCCTCGTCGGTCTTACCATTAAAATTTTATGGTTTTAATATTTTCCTTGCAAATTTTGGTGCGTCAAACGACGCACCCTACTTGCTATAATGAAAAATGGCATTATAGCTGAACAACTTAAAATCTACAAAAGGTGGGGGTAAGAAGCAATAATCTATTTTAATCAATAATATGTAAAACCGGAGCAATTAATTACTCCGGTTTTTATAATTTACGCTGAACGCCAATAGCCTCGAAATTCTGTTCTATCACTTCGGGTATATGGTCTTACATATACAAGCCCACCACCGTTCATACTTGCTAGCTCTAAATCTGACTCGTATGGAATTCCGATACTGTTCAGCTGTGCCATTATTGCAATCTCATTTCCGCTATATTCATCGCCTGTCATTTGTGAGATTGCTTCTCTGGTAAATATTTTGTCTTCGCCGCTTATAGGATTCAGGTAGCCGGAATAATTTAATTTTTGTGTTTCAGGTTTTATTAAACCATCCTTTAATTGCTGTTCTATTATCTTTAAGTTTTTTTCAAATTCGTCTGAGGTCATATCTCCAATTTGTTGAGGAGTAAAAATTTGGTTGCCGTTTTGGTCTACATTCATTTCGACACCGCCCTCAAGTAAAAATGATGGTTGGTTATCTTCTTGAGGATTTTGTAATATTTGCGGCGGGATTATCATTGGTGCAGGGTTGATTTTTTTGGAATTATCATTTATAATTGACTTATCAGCTGCAAGTCTGGAGATAGAATTATCACCTTTCTCCAGCGAAAGGTTTGATGCAGGTGCAGAAACCGTCAAACGCTTCGCAGCTGATTTGTTTGATTTTTGTAAATTTTTAAGTTCTTCCGCTTGGACAGGGTTGATATTTTTGGAAATATCATTTATAATGTTATATGGACTCACTAGAGTATCCGTGCTAGTAGCATGTGAACCGCTCTTGTGAGTATCCTTAAGGATATCATCTTTGGAGCCCGGGCTCG
The DNA here is from genome assembly GCA_949297715.1 of uncultured bacterium. Classification (GTDB taxonomy): domain Bacteria; phylum Cyanobacteriota; class Vampirovibrionia; order Gastranaerophilales; family Gastranaerophilaceae; genus Scatenecus. Next base: position 86,392 of record CASFTJ010000001.1, read on the forward strand.
CAGCCTGTGGTGTACCATTGTGGATAAAAGCACCACCGGAGCTAGTACCTTCTACTCGAGAAGGAGTGCCTTGATCGGTGGTGTATTTTTTTGTAAGATAAAATTTCTTATTACCCAGTTTATCTTCTGCAATAAAATGTTTATTTTCTCCATTTTTAAGAATATGAAATTTCTCTGTTGCCTTATCTTTTCTTACTTTATACAATGCATTAGTTTCCACGTAATCAGCTTTTCTTAAATCATTAATCAAATCAGGAAATAATTGTGCCAATTCTACATTTTTACTAAAAATTTCATCTAATCCTTTACGTGTAATATCAATACTACCAATATCTTTATTGACAATAGTTCTACCTTGTAAATAATCCTTATAAAAATTTTGAGCTTGCTGTTTATATTTTTTGTAATCGGCAGGTGTAATATTATTTAATTGATATTGTTTCAAAGTGTTACCTGCAAAAATCCTATTTAGATTTCCTCCAATTGCTCCCATACTTCCGCCAAGCAGCAATCCGCTTGTCAAATCTTGCAATCCGGTAAGCAACGGATTTTTATCTTCTATCAACCCTCTACCGGTTCCAAATACCCCACCTGAAGCCAAACCTGAAGCGGCACCCGCTCCTATTTCCTGTGAAAGTTTGCGGCCTATAGATTTTTGAAGCAATTTTTGTCCTGCTGTTGCACCTAATTTGCCGGCTCCACCAAAAGGTATTGCCGCACTCACTATTTCCAGAAGTCCGCCTGACCAGATTTTTATCAGATAGTTTCTCAAATCTTCATCCAGTTTTTCCTGATAATTGTTGTACACATAATTAATCCGCTGAATTTTTTCTGCCTGCGTTAATTTTTCATCATCTAAAATCAATTCTACATAGTTTTTCGGCATAGTGTTTGTCATAATTTTTCCCTTTCATGTTTTCATTGTAAAATTAAGGTACTTTTGGTACCCTTTTTGCCTGCTACTTATATTTCTACTCATTAGCAAAGTTTCTTATTTAAACTTATTGTTTGTATGCCCACTGGTACATACCATCTTTGTACTTTGCCACATATTGTACATTGTTTCCGTTTGAACCCGTAAGTTTTATATCATGATAACCATTTGTTTTTTTACTTCTTATCTCGACTATTTCCTGCGGTTCAAACACTAAAGTCGATATATCTTTATATCCATTTGACTGTTTTTGTAAAATAAATAAGGAATATCCGGCGGTTCCCCAATATAATGTCGAATTCACAAAAGCGATAATTTCATTTATTCCGTCTTCGTTTAAGTCAACTTCAAAGGCCTTTGCTGATTGTGGCTCTATACCTGCAAATGATTTAATCTCTACCGGAGTCATTCCTTGTTCTTGAAGGACATATTCATACAAAATTTTACTTGCTTCTGCATCCACTTCATCTTTTGCAAAGTCCAATTTTTTATTTGTGCCAAATGCCATTACGGATTGAGATATTAGCATCGTTGTCAAAAGTGTAATTACTAAAATTTGTATTTTTTTTCATTTTCTGCCATTTCACGTATTTTAATTTCCTGTTTATTTTACCATTTGTTTCAAAATTCAGTCAATAGTTTAGGTTAAAAATATTTCCATTTATCTGGTATTTAATCGAGTGTTTTTCATTTTGCGTCCCTTTCTTTGTTTCATTCTGGATTGGTTTCTGGTTTCCGTTATCAAGATTAGTTGCTGCTATCTTATTTATTATAATAGCTCCTGTATCAGAATTTTTATCTAACTTTTCATAAATCTCCACCTCACTTCCGGATTGTTATAAAAAAAGAGTAAGACAGAATTTTAATCTTATTTTAAAATCCTTATCTTACTCTTTTTACTTTTTTATTTATTTTTACTTTATTAGTATACCATCCGTTTTTGGTTTCTGTCAAACCGCTGTTTAAAAACTTCCTTAAATATTAGCTCTCTTTTTTTAATTTTTATTATCTCTAACTATATCCTTACATTTTATTGACACCCTACAAAATTCTTGAATTTCCTCCTGTAACGGGTTTCTTTGCATACCAATGTTCCAGCAAATATATAACTTTCTTACTTGACTCATCCTCATAAAACTCCCATATTGCTAAAGCTATTTGTTCGTACCTGGACGCACAATTCCCGCCATTTTTAAATTTAGCACCTTCGGGTGCTTTTTTAGTGCCTGAATACCAAAAGGTGAGAACTCCAAATGCGAAGCATTTTTTAGAGTTCGGCGCGAACGAGCTGAGGGCAAAGGACTTTTCTTTGGAACAAACGAAGTTTGTGAAAAGAAAATCCGTAGTCCCGTTATACGCGAGTGAGCAAGACAAGCCTCGTCGGACTTACCATTAAAATTTTATGGTTTTAATATTTTCCTTGCAAATTTTGGTGCGTCAAACGACGCACCCTACTTGCTGCTATTTGCTACTTGCTTTTATACCAATTTATTATATGCACAATCATGATTGTTAGATATATTACACTATAATACGGCAAAACAAAAAACAACATCCACTCATACGTGAGTGTTGGTAATACAAATTTTAATCCTATTAATATTACTAAAATTAATGTCGTCAGTATTTTATTTGCAAAAAAAATGTCTAAATATTTGCTCCAATGTTGTTTCATTGCTTTATATGTAATTATTACTGGCTGTACTAAATATAAAATTAAAAGAACTAACCCTATTAGTAAAAATATTCTTGCTAAATATTCTTTGCCAGAATCACCAAGTCCATATGCAAATAATCCACAATAAAACGCAACAATAGGCAAAAACCATGTTATAATTATAATTAATAAATATTTGATTAGACCTTTTACATCTTTATTCATATTGCTATTCTACCACAATTTTTCCTTTATCTGGTATATATTGAACTGATTTTCCAACAATCCTTTTTCTTGCATTGAATAACCCCAATTGTTTAATTTAACAGAAAGACTATTAATATCTACCTACTACCGGCAGGCTCCAATTTTGTAAAATTTAGTAACATAAATAACAAAATTATTTATTTCTAGTTTTATATCTTTAGATATAACTGGAAAGGAAATATATAAATGAGAATAGACAATAACTACACATAAAGACAACAAAATTTTGGCAGCTTAAAATCCATAAACTACCGCAAGGACTACTATCCTGACATTTACCCTGAAGCAATTGCAGAACTTTTGAAGACGTTTAAAGAATCAAAAGCTTTCAATTAATTTTTCAAACAATACGATGTAGATATGTTTATTAATTTTAATGTAGGCCCAATTGACTATGCTGAAGTAACATTAAAAACAGCAGTTCCTAAAACTAAAGATGAAAACTGGTATCCAGAATTAAAATTTTTTACCGTGGAGGGATATGAAACAGTATGCACTATAAAATCTTTGACTAATGAATTAATTCAAACATTAAAAAAATTAGAATTTTCAGATTTAAAATATAAACTTAATAACTCATTAAAGCAACTGGAAGATGAAACGAAAAATCAGAATAAATACAGAGCAGAGATTGATGATATGACAAAGAGTCTTCTGACACAGGAGCAACCGGAAGTAACTAAAAAAAAACTTTCTTTGATAAATTATTCAGCTGATTAAAATAACCAGAGTTAATTAAAGATTTAGTCTGTAAGGTGCAGCAAACAACGCACCTTACTTGTTAATTAGTCAATTCAAAATACAATTCCGACAAATCTTTTGCGCGTTTTTCCACAATATTAGCCTTATCACCGCTTATTATATTTACATACATTGTTCCGTCTTTTTCCTGAAGTGTCTTTTCTAATAAATTCCATTCCGCTTCTTTGTATTCTTCCCATTTCTCCTGTGATGTTTGAAGCAGATTATATTTATCTTCCGGCAGCGCGTCTTTTAAAAGTGTTAGATATTTGTCAATTTCTTTATTCCATTCATTTCTGGAATCATCAACACACTTAGACATTCCGGCGGTTGTGTAGGCCTCTTTTTTCAGACAATCTTCTAAGGCTTTTTCTATAGGATGAACTTCCGCTTCTGGCGGCAAATTATTTTTTTCTTCACGCAAATTCTCTATAACTCTATTCTTTTCTGAAAGCTCAAACTCCAAATATTTAAGCTGTTCCTTCTGTTTTTGAATCACAAACAATCCCAAAATTATAACCAATAAAAGAATTATTAAAACTAAAATTTGAATTTTCTTTTTCATATAATTATTATAGCTCAAAAATTATTTTTTCTTAATGAAGTCCTCTATCTGAAAATACATCAAAATAATAATCTTCTTTGGACGCAAAAATCCTGTCATCATGGTTTACAAGTTTTAATTCCATTTTATATTCCAACGCTTTATTATTTTTGGTTATCTTTTTTATTCCTGAAGCACCTTTTTCTCCGCATATCGTTGTTAAAACCTTTTCAAATCCTAACATAAACTCCAAACATTTTGGAAATTTGTATTTCTCAAGAATTTGACGCTTCGCATTTGCACTTATCGTTGCTTCAGTTTTATCATTATCATTTAATATCACTTGAGATACCGTGTCATTGTTTACATAATCACTCTCTATTATTCTTTTTAATATAAACTTATCTGTCGGATTTTTTATATCAAAAATATCCATAAATTCCTGTAAATGAGATTTCTCAAAAGAATTTAAGTCTTTATATTCGTTATATTTACATAAACCTTCTGCAGCATCAGTCTCCGAAGCTGAATGTTCTATTATTTCCTGTATAAAATCTTTATTCTCTTGCCCCTCTAAACTTTCAGGCGCATTTGAAACGGTTAAAATATTTGAAATATATATTCCTGCTTTTATTACATCTATTTTATCATTGTTTTGACGAGCATATTTTTCTGCTTTTTTGAGAATTTCACTATCAGGATTATTTGCTTTGAAATAATTGTATGCATCCCAATTTTTTATAAGTTTTTTCAAATAATCTTTGTTTTTTAAATTCTTATCGGATACCGAACTTATTATAAATTCGGCATTTTCAACGGAAGCCACCTCCATATTAGTCGGACGATATTTTGCACAGGTTACGGCTAACCCGCCCATATCATTCTGATACAAAAGCTCCATCGTTTTATCAAATTCGAATCTTAAATATTTTAATCTCAAAGCCTCCTTTTGCTGATTTTTTAAAGCTTCGGCTCGTTTTTGCTTTTCTATTTTATTTATCTGCTCTGTTTCCAGCGGACGTAAATCTTCTGATTTTATCATTTTTAAAGCCTCAACTTCAGGGATATCTCCGTCCTTTACGGAATCTAATATGCGCAAAAATCTTATTATTGACTTTTTGTCGCCGTCTGCAAAACGGCAAGAATCAAACATTACTATTCTGTCAAAAATATCTTCATTATTTCCTATATCTTGACCAGCCCAATTATCTAAGCATTTCTTTATATCTTCAACATCAAATTTTTCATAATCACGCTTTGCCGATTGAATTTCTTTGGCAGTATTTATTATTGTTTTTATTCTTTCGGAAGGCTTTTCAAATTTATACGCATTTTCTTTTAATAATGAAATGTTTATTGTCGTTTTGCCATCTGTATATTCTATTTCGTAAGGCTTCTTGCGATCCAAATATTGCTGGCGCAAAACCGACATTACAAAATCGTCATAGTCTACAGACAATAATTTTAAATCGTTTTCACTTATCTTTGCATTTTGATTTTTTCGATATTGCGGAATTGAAGAATAAAAATTTGTTCTATTTAAATTTTCCCGCTTATCCAACATCTTTGTGACTGCAGGCTCTAATATTTTTTCATATATTTCTTTCGGATTATTTACACTTTGATTTAGAATATTTTTTATATTTTGGTCGCAATAATTAAAAATATCTTCTACATTGCCTCTTTTCATTTTTCGGTCTAAAGTTTCGTAAAAATCCCTTGTTAATACTGAAATTATTTTATCTGAAATTACATCTTCCGCTTTCAATGGAAGTTTTATTTGAGGATACTCTTTTTTTAAATCTTCAACTTTTTTTATTTCATTCAACTTGCTGTAATACTTTAAATAAACTTTATCCAGATTAAAATTGTCCTCTAAAATTGCCGTTTTAAATTTGTTTACCAATATTAAATCTATATTTTTATCAACCGGAACCATTGGAACATAAGGTTTTGAACATTTTTTATTGTCTGCACTTACAGCCTTTTGTTTTTGCTTTATTTGGTTTGCAAGCTCGGCTTTTTCTAACTCATTATAGAATGGGGATGATTCTATATTAATCAATTCATCATTTAAAGCCTCCAGTTTTTGTATATTTGACAACCGCTTTGCCAACATTTTTATTTCATAAACCTGCTTGCTTTCTTCCTGATCCATTCCCGAAATTAAAATATCATCAAATTGCCGCAGCAACTTTTGGGTTTCTTTTTCTGTGTCGTAACTTCTTCTGTTCTGCTGCGCACAAAATGTAATATAATTTCGCATTAAAAGATTTTTACCGCTATAATTACGGGTATTTACTTTTTCTGAATTTTCGTTTCTTTCTTTTATTAATGAAGTTCTTAATAAATTACTTCCAACTGAAATCGGGCTAATGTACATTTATTCTCCATTTTTTTTGAGGGGGATAAGACCTGTTAATTATATTACAAACTTAATTTTAAATACACTCATTTTTACACTTTTGTAATAAATTAGGCCGGAATAAATAATTCCGGCCTTAATGTATTGAATATTTTTATTTGGATTTTTCCAGTTCTGCTTCTCGTTCTTTTTTATGTGCCAAGAACTTGTCGCCTAACTTGTTTGCAATAGGTGTAACTGCTACCGGTACAAGGTATCTGTAAATTAAAGTACAAATTAACAATGTTTTTGCAAGATCCATACCCTTCAAGCGAGCTACCAACTTCTTATCATGAAGATAATCATTTGCATAATCTATTATATCTATTTTGTTCTTGCCTTTTGCCTTAAGGGCTTTATTTATATTATCTATCTTTTTCATAAGATCATTGTCTTTTGTATAAACCTCGGCGTATCTGTTAGTAACCTTGCGCCACCTGTTAAACAATGAACCGTCTACAAGATAAGCTCCTGCGGTCGATACGCCAAATGTTAAAATGTGGTTTGCAGCAAGAACTTTCTTTCTGTCGCTTTCCATTTTTTCCTCTGGAAGACTCAATGTTTTCTTTACATAAGTCGCTGTGCCAACTGCCGCTCCTGCTGTTATTATGTGGTTTGCTATATATTTACTATCTTTTGTCTTTTCTGCAAATTTTGCAACTAAATCTGTATTCATTGCTTTTGCAATTATATTCTTTGCTATCCAGTCGGTCATTACATCCCAACCTTTTTCAAAAGGTTCAAAGAATGTTGATTTAGATACAAACGCATTTAATACACTTGAATTACCTTCAAATGAAGGATTTGAATTTTTCAATGTATTATTTGATTTTTTATTGTTTCTTAAAGGTGTTTGCTGATAATTTATTGTATTTAATGTAACCTGCATTATTTAACACCTCCTTTTACTGCGTCAAATGCCGAACTTTTTAAAGCTGCATTTGCCATTTGAAGATTTTGATTTTGATTTTGAGTTTGGGAATTTTGATTTTCAGCTTTTGCTTCTTTCTTTTTATCTTTTTCAGGATCCATTCCGAATACATATTTTAATATCGGAGGTATCAACATAATTGTAATCCAGGCTCTTGGAATTCCGATTACAATATCAGGTCCCATCTTAATCAATTTTTCGACGTTCTTGAATTTAGGTGTCTTTGTTAGACCTTTTTCTTTTAAACTTCCTAGATAGCTTTCTGCTTTCTTGCCAAGTCCTAGCCATTTAACCGGATCTGCTTTAACTTTCTTCATCGCTGCATCAAACGGGCTCATTATTATTGTTGAAGATATAAATCCGATTACACCTGATGCAACTGCGTGAGCTGCTGCGTTCATTTTATCTTTTTTATTCTTTCCGCTTATTTCATCAGGTAATGCCATAATTGTTAATGGTCTGCATACACCAGCCAGAATTAATGAGAAAAGGGCGTTACAGGAGATCGGATGTTCTTCGGCATATTCGAGCAATGCTCCAAATGTCTTGCTGCCGAGAATTTTATCCCCTAAAGTTTTAGCGGCAACCTCGCTCGCTCTTGCTGACGGATTACCGCTAAAACCTACACTATATTCTCTTGTTTTATTCTGCTTCTCACATAAACCTTCTGCGGTTCGCTTTCTATAATTTCGGGGTTCTAAAGAAACCGCTCCTGTGCCCGTCGTTTCGGGCCTGTAGCTGTTGAGTAAATTAATTTTCATGTTCCACCAAATTTTTAACTAATAGTCTGTACATTTATTCTAAATCAAAACATATTTTTTTTTGCTCTTTTTTTTTAAAAACTTTACAATTCGTCTTGAATGTTTATTTAAATTTACTGCTATTAATTTAATTGCAATATTTTTACCATTTTGGGGTTCTTAATATTTGGTGTAAGATTAACACTTTATATATACTACATATCTAATGCTATATCCAACGTCGGAGCCTTCGCTACTATTGCACTTGAGGAGATTATATCCACTCCTGTTGAGGCTATTTCATTTACTGTTGAAAGGTTTACATTTCCGCTGGCTTCCACAATTGCTGTGTGATTAATCATTTGAACTGCTTTTTTCATGTTTTCAACTGTCATATTGTCAAGCATTATTATATCAACATTACATTCCAAAGCTTCTATTACCTGTTCTAAAGTGTCGCATTCAACTTCAATTTTATGAGCATGCGACAAATTCTTGCGAAGCTTTTCAACCGCTTTTGTAATCGAACCTGCAAGACGTATATGATTGTCTTTTATCATTGCGCAATCCGAAAGATTAAATCTGTGAAGCGCGCCGCCTCCTGTTTTTACTGAATATTTTTCAAACATTCTAAAATTCGGAGTTGTTTTTCTAGTGTCTACGATTTTGGCATTATAAGGAGATATCGCATCCTGATATTTTCGGGTTTCAGTCGCTATCCCGCTCATTCGCTGTATATAATTAAGCGAAAGTCTTTCTCCTATCAGCAGCTCTTTTGCAGGGCCTGAAATATCTGCCAGCTTGTCACCTTTTTTTATCAAATCCCCGTCTTTAAAATGAAAATCTATCTTGATATCTTCGCTTAAAAGCCTGTAAACTGTCTTAAAAACTTCAACTCCACAAAGAACTCCGTCGCTTCTTGTATTCAAAAAACCTTCTAGTTTGTCGGTATCTTCCGCCAAATTCTCCGTTGTAATATCGCCGTATCCGATATCCTCTATCAAAGCCGATTTTACATGATCTTCCATTATAAACTTATTCAGCAATTCTTTTCTCCTTATTATTCAAACTCTCTTAAACCGCTGTTTCAAAATCAGATCCGCTTGATTCTGATATATTAACAACACTTTGGCTCTTTAAAATTTTCTTTGAATCTTCCAATGATGTCCTTGTTAAACAGGTATGAACACCTTTTTCATTTCTATCTTGAAAATCTGTTCTACAATGTGCTCCGCGGGATTCTTTACGTTTTAATGCCGACATTATTACCATTTCTGCAACAGCCAACATATTTCTAAATTCGTATTCTTCTTTTGAAATGCATTTATAACTTCTGTGAAATCCTGTTTTCAATTCATCCAGCTCTTTTAAGGCATTTTCAAGAGTTTCTTGACTTCTGTAAACACCTGCTCCGTGCCACATTATATTCTGAAGTTTTGCCTTCATTAAAGTTACGTCTATTTCTTCTAAATAAATGTCCTCGGAGTATTTTTCTATTATTGATTTAATTGTTTCATTAATCTGTTTTGGCGCACTCAATGAAAGTGTTTTTAAGTAATTTGCAACTTCATAAGCACACACTACACATTCTAAAAGTGAGTTGCTTGCAAGTCGGTTTCCGCCATGCAAGCCTGTCGAAGAAACTTCGCCTATCGCATAAAGCCCTTTAATTGAAGTTTCGCCTTCTACATTAGTTTTAATTCCGCCCATCATATAGTGAGCTGCAGGCGCGACTGGTATAAAATCCTTTGAAATATCAATACCGTTTTCAAGACATTTTTTAGAAATCGTAGGAAATCTCTTTGCAAGCTTTTCACTGTCAATACAAGTCGCATTTAAATAAACGTTATCTGTATGATTTTTAAGCATTTCGTTATAAATAGCTCTTGTAACGATATCTCTCGGTGCAAGTTCGCATCTTTCGTCGTATTTGTGCATAAATTCAACACCTGATTTATCAACAAGTTTTGCTCCTTCGCCTCTTACGGCTTCTGATATCAAAAATCTGTTTTCATCCCCGTCAATCGCTAATGCTGTCGGATGGAACTGTACAAATTCCATATCCTGCATAACGGCTCCAGCATTAAACGCTAATGCCATTCCATCTCCGGTTGCGCCTGAAGGATTTGTCGTATATTTGTAAAGCTGACCGATTCCGCCTGTTGCAAGAATTACGGCCGATGAATAAATAACTTCGTATTCTCCCGTAAGATTGTTAAATACAATAACTCCCTTACATTCATTTGCTTCATCAACAAGAAGCTCTACCGCCGTTGTTTCTTCGTAAATATCTATGTTTGAATTTTCACTTACCGCATCTCTTAAAGCCGTTGTAACCATTCTGCCCGTCGCATCTCCGCCTGAGTGCAAAACCCTTCTTACACTATGCGCTGCTTCTAGTGTAAATGTGAAATTCCCGTTTTCATCCCTGTCAAATTCGACACCGAAATTAAGTAAATCTTTTATTACTTTATCGGAATTTTCGGAAATAAATTTGACCGTATTAAGCTCACTTAATCCGGCACCTGCTTTAATCGTATCGCTAATATGAGAAGCAGTTGAATCTTTTTTGTTTTCTTTCAAAACTCCAACCATTCCGCCTTGGGCATAATAAGAATTGCTTTCACCAAGCTTCGATTTTGTGACAAGCAAAATCCCGTCATCTAACTTTGCCTGCTGTTCAATTTTTAACGCCGAATACAAACCAGAAAGTCCGCTCCCGATTACTATAGCTGAATATTTTGAATATTTCATAACTGCATATCCCTTTTTTCTATCTTTAACATTCTAACTTAAACCATATTTTTTTTCCAGCGTTAAAAAATAAATTTTTTATTAAGAATTAATTTCCCTAATAACATTTTTGTTTTGTTTTTCTCATATTACTGCTTATCAGAAATCAAATTTTATTTATAAATTAACCTTCTGCAATATTGGAAACTCAAAGTTTTATAAAGGCTGATTTAAACAACATACAAAAGCCTTTAAATAAAAATAACAAATGACGGAGGATATATGACAAATTCAACAATCAGAATACTTCTTGTAGAAGACCAAAAACTTATGCGTGTAGGGCTTAAGTCACTGTTTGAGGAGCATAAAGAACTTGAAATAATCTCAGAAGCCCAAAGCGGCAAAGAGGCTGTCGAAAAATACAAAACAGTCCGCCCCGATATTGTGCTTATGGACATTGGATTGCCTGATATGAGCGGAATTGAGGCAACAAAAAAAATTCTTGAATTTGATCCTAAGGCAAAAATTATTATACTAACCTCGCATATTTCTGAAAATGAAGTTATAGACTCGCTTCATGCCGGCGCCTGCGCTTACGTAATGAAGGATATAAATACCGAAATTTTAAAAATGATTATAAAAACGATAAAAGACGGAGCAATGTGGCTTGATCCTCAAGTTGTTCCGATACTCAGAGAAAAAAACTGCGGTGTAATTCCGCCCCGTCAAATGTCAAGGGCAATGTTTAAGGAACAGCATTCTAACCTTACACAAAGAGAATACGAAGTTCTAAAGCTTGTAGTGGACGGCAAATCAAACAATGAAATTGCTCAAATTTTAACAATCAGCGAGCATACCGCAAAAGCACACGTTTGTAATATTATTCAAAAACTTGTAGTTGATGATCGCACGCAGGCTGCCGTTAAAGCCTTAAAAGAAGGGCTTGTGTAAAATAGTTTTCTTCAATTATTACATTACGTAACAATAAAACCGTTTATACTTAAGAATTTACTCACTCCAACCGTAATTTTTTATGTAGAAAGGTTTTATTGCTATGTTGGAAAAAGATATTGATAAATTTTTGGATGAATTGGCGGTTTCAAAGGCTTGGTCTGATGATTTTGCAAATGCTATACAATCCGAAACCGACCTTGAAATATTAAAGGAAGCCGCAAATCTTAAAAGTTCTAACGGTGAAAGACTTTACGACAATTTCCAGCTTTTCCAGTTTCTCGGAGGCGATATGAAATCCAAACTTGAGCTTGCCAAAAAATTTGCGGAAGTAAATCCTGAATATTCAAGTAAAAACTTCAATCTTCCCGTAATTGATTACATAATTAAAAATAAACTTTCAAATGACGAAGCTGTTTCTATAATTGAAAATGCCGGCAAATAAGCTTGCTAAAATACGCCGACTATGATCTTAATCGCAAATCCCCTCTCTTATGGCAATACAAGCAGCATCAGTTCTGTTTTTAGCATTAAGCTTTTTTATTATTGAACTTACATGTGCTTTTACAGTGTGAACACTCACGTAAATATTTTCTGCAATTTCCTTATTATCATACCCTTCTGTAATTTGCTGTAATATCAAATATTCCCGCTCAGTCAAATCATGACTGCTATTAGCTTTTGATGAAATATTTTTCATATAAAGCCTTTCCTTTTATAGACATCATACTTTACTGTTAAGCATGCTCAACTCAATTATTATGAATCATAAATGGATATTAAGAAAGGTCTGTGATTAATAATATTTCGTTTTTTAATCAAACTTTATAATTTTTTACCCCCTGCATTTTTCTTGTCACAATAAGGATTACACCCGCAAGAATCATAAAAACACCAAGACAAATTCTTGGTGTAAGTTGTTCGTGAAATAAAACAACCCCGAAAAATATTGCAGTCAAAGGTTCCAAAGCACCCAGAATTGCCGTTGTAGTAGAACCTATAAGCTTTATTGCAACAGTAATCGTTTCTATCGAAATAATAGTCGGGAATAGCGCAAGCCCTAATGCGCAAAGCCATAAAAACGGTTTGTCCATAACTTGAAGCTCCGTACAAAATTTCAAGTTAACCACATAAACCAACAACCCGAAAAGCATTACATAGAAAGAAAGTTTGTCGCTTTTCATATGCTTAACCGTCTTTATATTCTTAACCCCGATAATATACAAAGCATACAGAAGCGCCGAAGCTAAAACTATCAAAACCCCTTGAATATTCAAATCATCTCCTGGTTTTCCTTTATAGAGAAGAATTATACCGGATGTCGTAAGACAAATTGCAGCAATCACGGTTTTGTTAATTCTTTCTTTAAAAAACACCGCCATTAAAACAGCCACCATAATCGGATAAATAAAAAGAATTGTACAGGCAATTCCCGCTGCAATATGCTCAAATGCCATAAAAAGCGTAAGAGAAGAAAGTGAAAACAATATTCCTAAAATAAAAAGCGGAACAAATTCCTTAAAAGTAATTTTTAAAGAGTCCTTTTTTACAAGCTTAATCCATACCCCGTAAATCAAAACAGCGAAAAAATAACGATAAAACAAAACAGAATTAACCCCCACCCCGCCGCTATACATAGGCAGAGCAAACAAAGGGTTCATTCCGTAACTTGCCGCAGCTATTGATCCGTTTAAAAATCCGGCAGCCCGTCTTCTCATTTTTCCTCCCGCTCTACATTTTAAAGCATAAAACAAATTACTTCAAGAATATAAAAACTTTAATTTAACTTTTTGAAAGCCTAAAAAACCACGTAAGGAAAAGGTTTTCATAAGATTTGCCAATTCTTTTTTACGTGCCATAATGAAGTTATGTCAGACACTATAAAAATAAAGGGAGCAAAAGAACATAATTTAAAAGACGTTTCAGTCGAAATTCCGAAAAACGAACTTGTTGTTTTTACGGGGGTTTCAGGCTCGGGTAAAAGTTCACTTGCATTTGATACAATTTTTGCGGAAGGACAAAGAAGATATATAGAAAGCCTTTCGACTTATGCCAGACAATTTTTAGGCCAGATGGACAAACCCGATGTCGAATACATTGACGGACTTTCGCCTGCAATTTCGATTGACCAAAAGTCCACCAGCAACAACCCGAGATCAACAGTCGGCACGGTTACGGAGATTTACGATTACTTAAGACTTCTGTACGCACGTGTCGGAACACCTTTCTGCCCTGAATGCGGAGCTGAGATTAAGCCCCAGACGATTGATGAGATTGTAAATTCAATCCTAAAACTTCAACAAGGAACAAAAATCCAAATTTTAGCACCGATTGCAAGAGGCAAGAAGGGAGAATTTCAGTCCACTTTTGAAGAATTAAGACAAGAGGGCTTTGTAAGGGTTAAGGTTGACGGCGAAGTTTACAACCTTGACGAAGACGAAATTGAGCTTGCTAAAACAAAAAAACATGATATATCCGTTGTGGTTGACAGAATAGTAATAAAGCCCGAAGCACAATCAAGAATTGCAGATAGCGTCGGAATTGCGCTTCAAAAATCCGACGGAATTATGGTTGTTGATGTAATCGGCGATAAAGAGATAATTTTCAGCGAAAAACTTGCCTGCCCGAATTGCAATTTAAGTTTTGAAGAATTGGCACCGAGAATTTTTTCTTTCAACAATCCTTACGGTGCCTGTGAAAGATGTTCAGGAATCGGGGTAGATTACGAAATTTCACCTGACCTTGTGGTTCCTGACAGAACCAAATCAATCAATGAGGGTGCAATTTACCCTTGGGACAAATCTTCAACAACTTATTATAAAGATGTTCTTGCAGCCGTCACTGAATACTACGGGATTGATGCTGACAAGCCTTTTGAAAATCTTACCAAATCACAGCAGGACATAATTTTATACGGCGCACCCGATATAATAAAAATGAAAATAAAAGGCTTCACCTCAAAACGCTACGAAACCCGTTACCATAATTACCCCGGAGTAATCCCGTATTTAATGAAAAAATACCACGAATCCGATGCGGATTACTGGAGAGAAGAAATTGAAAAATATATGATAATGACACCTTGCAAAGCCTGCAAAGGCGCAAGATTAAAACCGTTTCCGCTTGCAGTAAGAATCAAGGGTAAGAATATTTATGAATTTACGCTTATGTCCGTAGATGACGAGTATAATTTCATTTCGGACTTATATTTGGAATTAAGCGAATACCAAATCCAAATTGCAAAACAAATTCTTGATGAAATAAGAGCAAGGCTAAAATTCTTGAAAGATGTCGGCTTAAGCTACTTAAATCTTTCACGAATGGCAGGAACACTCTCAGGCGGGGAAGCACAGCGAATAAGGCTTGCGACTCAAATCGGAAGCGGACTTTCTGGAGTTTTGTATGTATTGGACGAACCCTCAATCGGACTTCATCAAAGAGATAACGACAGACTTATCAAAACGCTTATAAAACTTCGCAACATCGGAAACACTTTAATCGTGGTCGAACATGATGAAGAAACAATCCGAAATGCTGATTACATAGTTGACATTGGCCCTGGGGCAGGAGTTTTAGGGGGAGAAATCATCGCCTGCGGAAGTGTAGAAGATATAATTAATGCTCCAAACTCAATAACAGGGAAATACTTAAGCGGAGAAAGACATATTCCAATCCCTCCGACAATCAGAAAGGGCAACGGACATTTTCTAACCGTTAAAAACGCTCACTTAAACAACCTGAAAAATATCGACTTAAAAATTCCGCTCGGGAAAATAGTTGTCCTAACAGGGGTTTCAGGTTCGGGCAAATCAACACTAATGCAGGATTTGATTTATGAATACGCAGTTCATAAGCTTCGCAAAAACAAACCCAAACCTCAAGGAGTGGACGAGATTACAGGATTTGAAAACATCGACAAAATCATAGACATAGACCAGTCGCCAATCGGCAGAACTCCAAGATCAAACCCTGCCACATACACCGATTTATTTACTCATATAAGAGAATTGTACGCCAAAACAAATGAAGCAAAACTTCGAGGCTACAAAGCAGGACGCTTCAGCTTCAATGTAAAAGGCGGGCGCTGCGAAGCCTGCAAGGGGGACGGTGTTAACAAAATCGAAATGAACTTTTTGTCGGATGTTTACGTGAAATGTCCTGTCTGCAAAGGCAAACGCTATAACAGAGAAACTTTAGAGGTAAAATACAAAGGAAAAACTATTGCGGATGTTTTGGATATGAGTGTAAAAGAAGCACTTGCCTTCTTTGAAAATGTCCCAAATATCAAACATAAACTCCAAACACTTAATGATGTCGGACTTGATTATATAAAGCTCGGTCAAAGCGCAACAACCCTTTCCGGCGGAGAAGCACAGCGAATTAAGCTTGCTTCTGAATTAAACAAAAGAGCCACAGGCAAAACTCTTTACCTTATGGACGAACCTTCTGTCGGGCTTCACTGGGCTGATTTGGACAAGCTTATTAAAATCATTCACGCACTTGCGGATCAGGGAAACACAATACTTATTATCGAACACAACCTTGATTTAATCAAAGTCGCAGATTACATAATAGACCTTGGCCCTGAAGGCGGTTCAGGCGGAGGACAAATTGTCGCAACAGGTTCGCCAAAAGAAGTCGCAAAAGTTAAAGAATCATATACAGGACAATATTTAAAGCCTATGTTTTCTTGACATTAACTTATTTGGATGTTTTAATTGTTACATAGGGATGGGTATTATAGTCAATAATTTATATCAGTGATTATATATGTTCCATGAGCTTTTTCGTTAATTTGAGTTATGCAAAAAATTCACTTATAATCAAAATAAAAGGGGAATTTATATGAAGAAAATATTGATACTGACAGGTCTTTTACTAATAAGTGTTCTTCCTGCAAATGCGGAAATAATTAAGGTGCAAGCCTTATCTGAATTCGGGACGGAAAACCCTCCCGCTGTAATTGAAGTCAAAGCAGTTTCCGATATGGACTTAGATGATGAACTTCTTATCCTTGACGGATACACACTTAAAGGTAACCTTGTAGATGTCGTAAGCCCTAAAAGATTAAAACGTGATGCAACATTTTCGCTTATTTTAACCGAATACATAGATAATGAAGGACAAACACACATAATTTCTCCTGACGGAAAGCAATTTAAAGGTAAATTCACTACAGGCATTGATTATAAACACGCAGCAAAATCAGCAGCCCTCAGTGTCGGCAACTTTTTTGTAAAAGGACTTTCTTTAGGATATGCAGCAGTAGAAGGCGCTGTTAAAAACGAAGACGGAAACAGAATAAAATCCAGTGCTCATTCTGTTTATGAAAGCACCCCGCTTTCTTACGTTGAAAAAGGCGAAGATATCTTAATTGCAAAAGATCAGATTTTCTGTTTAAGATTTAAAGTTAAGAACATTCAAAAGGATGAAAATTCAGAAGAAATAAATGCTTTAGAAGACGAAAATTCAAATATTCAACAGGAAACTCAAAAAAAAGAGCTTATAGAAGAAGAAACAATAACAACTCCGGAAGATAATAATACAGAAGAAGCTGAAAATGAAGATTTATCAAGCTTATCAATGGCACCTACACCGGAAGAAGAAAATCAGTATTCTATGACAATAGAAGCTCTGCAATCGGAAGTTCTGGGCATAGACAACTCTAAAAACGATAAACTTGCGTTTTTCGGCAAAAAATCCGATAAAGAATCCGTTTCAACCGATAAAAGCGAGATTATAAATACAACTGAAGATAAAGAAGAAAAACCTTTGCAGGAGCCTGAATCCAAAATTTTGCCGCTTACACAAGCAGAAGAAACTCAGCCTCAAACACCTCAATTCGGAGATGATCTTCGTCCTGTATCAGACATAAAAAAACAGGCAAAACCAGAAATTACACCGGCTCTTAAAGAAGATAATTTAGAAATAAAAGACAACGATACAACTTTTGAGCATCCCCAAAAGTCTAAAGGCTTGTTTACAAAACCCAAATTTAAAAATTCAACAGATTCAGCCGCAACAGGAGCAATCGGAGATCCTGAAGAAACCGATAAAAAAGATATTTTTGCAGAAACAGAAAATCAACCCTCGGAAAAATCCGACATTGAAAAAGGACAAAAAACAAAAGCCCCAAAAGGCAGAGAACTTCACATTTTAAAAGAAAAACCTGCACCTGAACAGGTTGAAACCAAAGAACTTACACCTGAAATTAAAAATACACAGGAACAAATACCGCAAGAAAGAATTAATCCGGAAATTTCGCCGGCACCTCAATATGAAACAGAACAGGACAACAGCCAGACAAAAACTGAAACAATACAAAACACTGAAGTTGCCTCACCTATTGTGACTGTTGCTGATAAACATTTAAAAAGACGTAATTTCAACAATTACGACAGTCTTGTACCGGAGCTTCCGGCAGCAACAACGGAACCGCTTGCACCGCTTGACCTTCCGGATACATACTAAACTTCAACTACCGGAGTTTTAAGCTTTCCGTCACCTTCAAATATGATTTCACGATCTACATTTTCTTCACTGAAAACGAGCTTGGTCTTGTTTTTGCCATCTTCTATAAAGTTCTTTATTTCTTTAATTTCCAGATTCATCACAATCCCTTTCTACATTTATACTTTATAATAACAGTTTTTTTCGGGAATTTCAACCCTTTTTCCGTTCAAAAACGCTAAAAAATATTTTTTGCTATTGTTATCTTAATAAAAACACATAAAAAAGACCGGCTTAAAAACCGGTCTTTCTATTATTTTGTTTGCTTACTAGCCTTTAACCTGGCTCATAACTTCTTCAGCGAAATTATCCTGACGTTTTTCAAGTCCTTCGCCAAGCACGTATCTTGTAAATGACTTAATTGTCAATTTGCCTTCAATAAGCTGTTCAATTGTAACATCCGGGTTTTTAACAAAAGGTTGTTCAAGAAGAACTTTTGCTGCAAGAAGTTTGTTTACACGACCTTCAACAATTTTTGCTCTTATGTTTTCAGGTTTTTTCTGCAAATCTTCTTTGCCCATTTCAATTTCTGTTTCATGGTCAATTACTGACTGCGGAATTTCAGCTCTTGAAAGGAATTCCGGAGCATTTGATGCAATATGCAAACAAATATCATTCATCAATTCAGCATCTTCTTTGTCTGTTTGAAGAAGAACACCGATTTTACCGTTATGAATGTATGTTGCAAGGTTTCCTTCATAACGAACAAATCTTCTGAAGGTAATTTTTTCACCAATTGAAGCGATTTTTTCTTTAATAACCTGTTCGATAGTTTTGCCGCATTTCGGGCAAGTTGAAGCAACAAATGTTTCAACATCTTTAGGATTGGATTCTGCTACAGCTTTTGCAAGACAGTTTGCAAGTTCTTTAAATTCTTCGTTTTTAGCAACGAAGTCTGTTTCACAGTTAACTTCAACCATAGCACCAGCGCCGTCAACCAAAGCGGAAGCAATAAGCCCTTCAGCAGCAATTCTTCCCATTTTTTTGTCAGCGGAAGCTATACCTTTTTGGCGAAGCACTTCCATAGCTTTTTCCATATCTCCGTCGGTTTCCACAAGTGCCTTTTTAGCATCCATCATACCTGCACCGGTTTTGTCACGGAGTTCTTTTACCATTTGTGCTGTAATATTCATTGTTTCTCTCCTATTTTTTAAAGAGCCGCCCAGTTTTTTTGAATTGCCGGACAGCTTTTATAATCTATATGCTATTTAATTTCTTCTGCAACAGCTTCTTCTACTGCCGCTTTTTCTGTTTCTACACCCGCATCTTCAGGCTTAATTTCTTCTATTTTTGCGGTTGTGTTAGCTTTATTTTCTTTTAATTGCTTTCCTTCAAGAACTGCATCCGCCAATTTTGAAGTAATTAACTTAATTGAGCGAATAGCGTCATCGTTTCCGGGGATTACATAATCAATATTTGAAGGATCTGCATTTGTATCTGCCAAGCAGATTACCGGAATACCGAGTTTCTTTGCTTCAAGAATTGCGATTTCGTCCTTTTTCTGGTCGATAACAAACAATAAATCAGGCAATCCTCTCATTTCTTTAATACCGCCCAATGTTTTGCTCAACTTAGCTAATTGGCGATTCAATTGAGCAATTTCTTTTTTCGGAAGCTTTTCAGCGTGTCCGCTGTTCAAGAAATCTTCAAGTTCTCTAAGTTTATTAACACGACCTCTGATTGTTTCAAAGTTTGTCAGCATACCGCCGAGCCATCTTCTGTTAATATAATATGCACCGGCTCTTTGTGCTTCTTCAGCCACAACTTCAGCAGCCTGTTTTTTAGTTCCTACAAACAAGATGTTTTTATTGCGAGCTGCAAATTCTCTTACAACTTCGTAAGCTTTGTCCAATAAATCAGAAGTTTTACGCAAATCGAATACGTAAATTCCGTTTCTTGCACCGTAAATATACTGTTTCATTTTAGGGTTCCATCTTTGTGTTTGGTGGCCGAAGTGAACACCGGCTTCCAAAAGTTCAATCATAGATGCTGTTGGCATCGGTTTTCTCCTTTTTCTTTTAACTTGTGTACTACGGGCTATACTGTCTCATTCTTTCGCTTAAAACCTTGCTGTATAAAGCTTTGCAGGACATTTTTCAAATTCCGCCTTAAGGCTTTTGCTTCTTGAACTAGGGCTAAACCTATCAGACCAGTGTAACCATTAATATAATATTACAAAAATTCAATTTAGCAAACTAAAAAAACTTTTCCCGCACAAATTATGAAGAAAAATTAAGACAATAAGGCAAAAAAAATCGGACCTCCCCTAGAGTCAGTCCGGTATTTCATTTCTGAAACAAAAAGGATTTACATTAACTTAAGTCTTTTACTGCTGCAAAAGCAGCTCATTATCTACCTCTCTCTTCTCCCTAATACTCAATCCCCTGACGTGCCATAACACCTATGTCAAAATAGTGTTTAATAGGTTTCATTTCCGTCACAAGATGAGCCATAGCTTTTAATTCAGGGTGCGCATAGCGTCCTGTTAAAACGATTTCAAGGTTTTCGGGCTTATTCATCAATGCCTCTTTAACCTCACTTACTTTAATCATATTCATTGCGGTGCAAATGTTAATCTCGTCTAAAATAACAAGCTGATATTCACCTGATTGAATAGCTTTCTTAGCAAATTCCCAGCCTCTTTTAGCTTCTTTAAAATCGTCCATGCACACATTATGTGAATAGCAAACTCTGTCCATTCCGAACTGAACAACATCAAGATTCGGAAGAAACTTTGATGAAGAAACTATTTCGCCATAAGATGTTGCGCTGTCACCTTTTGTAAACTGGATGATAAGAACCTTCCAGCCGTGTCCGAGCGCACGGAGAGCCAGACCTAATGCAGCTGTCGTCTTACCTTTGCCATCACCCGTGTAAATTTGAATATAACCGTGCTCTAACACTTCTTACTACCTCCAAATGCATACTATAATTCTTATCAATATTTTAAACGATTTTATAATACCTTTAATCGTTCCATAGATTGATAAACCCAAAGGAGGGGATGTATATTTCTAATCCCCGCCTCCCAAGATGTAAATTCATCATAGAACAAATTTTGAAAAAAGAAATGTATTTTGAACACTCCATGCCAATCTTTTTACAATTATTTTTTTGCAAAAACTAAAAACAAGGAATTTGATTGAATTTGCACTATAAAAATAAATTCTCGAAAAATTTACATAAATTTTGTAAACTTGATGCAACAATCTATTGCAAAACTCCCAAAAAGTCACTACGTGGCATTTTGGGGGAAAATTCAAAAATTAAAAAATATTAACTGCTAAATTACTGTCAAGTTGTTTTTAATCAAATTTAATAAAAAATAATTTATTTTAAGTTTTAAACCCTAAAATTTACTCAAAAACAAATTTTCTTTATGAATATTTTTTTAATATTTGGGAATATTAAAACTATCACTTGCACACAGGATATGTTAACTTTTGTAACAAACAAAATTAAAAAAAGGCAATTATTTAATATTTATATACTTTATATATACATAAGAAGTATATAAAAGAGAGTAATTTATGAGTTTACAAGTATCACAGCCGAATAAAGCTTTTAAAAAGCCAAAACCGGGTTTAAGACAAGTCGGAGGGGTTGTTTCAAACAATTTAAAGACAGCTCTTTCTAACTTGAAAATTTCAACAAATACTCAAACCGGCAGCACATCAGGTACCACAAGTACCACAACTTCGACTGCACCAAAAACTTCATTACAAAAGAACCCTCTTGCTCAAGCAGTTTCAAAAAATTTGACTTCAAGCACAAAATCTAATTTTTTCCAAGATCAAACTTATAGCGGATATACAAGAGTAGACGGTATGAGAACCGTAAAACCTTCTGATTACAGAAGAGACAATGTTGAATTTGCATTTGGGAAATACTCTTCAAACCCAACCGGTCTAACTCCAAGAGGAGAAAATCGTCAAAACAGTATAATCAGACAATACATTGATTATCAAAGAGAAATGATAGCCAAAATAGAAGATCAGAAAAAATGCATGGATATTGCGAATATGTTCGGAAATATTTCTCAAGGTATTACCGGTTTAGGCAATCTTGCAATAGAATATAATAAACAAAAAGCAGCTCAAAAACCTCAAACTGAAACCGATGTAACAGTTAACCAACTTCGTCAGGCTAACACTTCCAGCGAAATATCACAGGGAATCAATGAACTAAACACCCAAAAGCAAACCCTTGAATCCAGTATCAATACATTAACCCAATCAGTTAACGAATCAAATGAAATCAAATCAAAAAATGAAAGCGAACTTACAGAAAAAGAATCTACATTATCAAATAAAGAACAGCAATTAACCGGCTATAACAGTACAATAACCAAATTACAGAGTAGCATCAGCACCGATGAAGCTGAATTAAAAAGACTGGAAAGCAGCCTAAGCAAAGCTCCAGACGGTTCACTTACAAAAACCGGACTTCAAAATCAAGTTGACAACCTCAAAAAAAGGATCGAAAGCAACAAACAAGAACTCAAAGCAGCAGAAGACAATAAAAAACAAACAGAAGAAGAAATTAAAACTCTTAAAGGCGAAATTGAAACCTTAAGAACAACTATTTCAAACACTAACGAAAGACTTGCAGAAGATACTAAAAAGCTTGATAGTTCAAAAGAACAGTTGAACGAAGTTAATGAAGCAATCAGCAAATACACTAAAAAACTTGACAAAAAAGAAGACTCTGAAGCCGACAAACTTAACGATATGAAAAAAGATCTTGCTCAATATGCAAAAGACTATGCAGCAGAAACAGATTCAGACAAAAAAGCGAAAATTAAAGAAAAATTTGACAAAAAAGCAGGTGAATACAACACTATTGTAAGCCATTCAAATGTTACAGGCCACACAGCAATCACAAAATCACTCGGCGAATAATATAATAACAAATCGTAACAATAGACTTTACTTTTGATTTTTAACAATTTATAATTAAGATATGAGAAAAAGAACGGGCACTCCCGTTCTTTTTCTATCATCAGGGGGTGCGGATAATCCGCAATTCTTTTTTACGGAAGGAAGTGCCATGAAACAAGAAATTAACAGACACGAAATTCTCGAAAAAATCAATCCGTTAATTGAAAATACAGCCATGCGGTTCGGTTACATTCCGCTTGAAGTTGATTTTTCAAAAGAGAATCACCGGTGGTTTTTGAGAATTTACCTTTATTCTTCAGAAAAAGAAGTTACTCTTGATGACTGCGAAAATGTAACAAGAAGCTTGTCAGACTTTCTGGATGAACTTATTCCTGTAAAATATTATCTGGAAGTATCTTCGCCGGGGTTGGAAAGAAAATTCAAATCAGATAAAGAGTTTATCATTTTCAAAGGCAGAAATGTAAGCATAAAGCTTAAAACGCCGCTAGAAGGGGAGGAGGAAAAGGTTTTTAAAGGTGAAATCCTTGACTTTGACGAGAATGAAGGCTTGAAATTCTTCCGATTTGATGACGGAGAGGAGCTTCAAATTCCAAGAAGCAACATTCAATCCGCAAAATTATATATAGATTAATTGATAACTTAATATAATGTCCCTAAGGACAGAAAGGTATATAAACATGATTAAAATAGGAACAGCGCTTTTTGAAGCATGCGAAGAGCTGGAACGCGAAAGAGGCATATCAAAAGAAGTTTTAATTTCTTCACTTTGTGATGCAATGGTTGCAGCTTACAAAAAACATATGAAAATTAAAGAATCAGCAAATATTGAAGCAATTCTTGATGAGCAATCAGGTGAAATCGGGGTTTTCAGAACAAAACTTGTCGTAAACGAAGTTGAAGACCCGGATGAACAGATTTCGTTAGCACAAGCAAAAGAAATTGATGAAGATGTAGAAGTTGACGATGAAGTAAAAATCGAAGTAACCCCCGATCAATTCGGCAGAATTGCAGCCCAGTCGGCAAAACAGGTCATAACCCAGAGAATTCGCGAAGCTGAAAGAAATATGGTTCTTCAAGAATTTATAGATAAAAAAGGCACTCTTGTTACAGGAATTATCCAAAGGGTTGAAAACCGCAACGTTATTGTAAATATCGGAAAAATTGATGCAATTATGCCACAAAAAGAACAGATTCCTGGAGAATACTACAAACCCGGAAACCGTATCAGAGTGTTTGTTTTGAACGTAAAAGAAACCACAAGACTTCCGCAGGTAATCGTTTCGCACGCACATGCTGAAATTGTCAGAGAGCTGTTTGAACTTGAAGTTCCTGAAATTGAAGACGGAATCGTTGAAATCAAATCAATTTCTCGTGAAGCAGGCTACAGAACCAAAATTGCCGTCTGGTCAAACGATCCGGAAGTGGATTCCGTTGGCGCCTGCATAGGTCCGAGAGGAAGCCGTATTCAGACAATCGTTTCAGAATTAAAGAATGAAAAAATAGATATCGTAAGATATTCAGAAGATCCTGTAGAATATATTGTAAACGCACTTTCACCTGCAAGAGTAGTATCTGTTGATATCTTAGCAGATGACGAGTACGCTCACGATGCAATGGTAGTCGTACCGGATGATCAGTTAAGCCTTGCAATCGGCAGAGAAGGTCAAAATGTAAGACTAGCACACAAGCTTACAGGCTGGAAAATAGATATCAAGAGCGTTTCACAAATGGAAAAAGCAGAAGCTCAAAATATCAATAACTACAGTGAAGAACCTCAAGAAGAAGATTTTGAGGATGAAGAAGACGAACTTAAACAGGAAATCGAAGAAGAAATGAATCAGCAGGCTTATGATGAAGAAGACCTTCAAACAGATGAACCAGCTGAAGAAGCTTCCGAAGAAGAAGAAATATAAGTAACAAGTCGTATAAAAAAAGTAAAAGCACTCCTAAAATTAAAGGAGTGCTTTTTTATAGCAAAAAAAAAATTTCAGGAGTTTTATTTCAATATCACAAATTAAGGAGGATAAATGAATAATACAATTAATTTCACATCAAGCTACCGTTTTCCGATGACTCAGCCCGGAGTAAACAGGTTTAAAAGAGAATCATTAGAACCGGAATTAATGAAATATGCACATAAAATCAGTGCATTTCAAATACCTAACACAGGAAAAGGTAACGGAAGGATTTCGGTAAAGGAAGAATATGACGGATTTATAGAGGGTATATTAAAACGATTTGGGTTTAAAAGATACCAAAAACTGCCTATCCACGACGCATCAATAGACGTAGTAGACGAAGCAGTCCGCAACTTAGGCAAAACGAACGATTACATACAAAAAGGAATGCAAAAAGCACCTATGAAAAAAAATAAAACAAACTCAAGATACAGATAAAATTTCGGTCTAAAAGGGCAGACCTTGACAAAAAAAATTGAGCAAATATTATTATACTATGGCATAAAATACCAAATTAGTAAGTAGTATAAGTAGTAAAAAGGAGATTAATCTCATGGCAAGAGAAAAGTACGAACGTACCAAACCGCACGTTAACATCGGTACAATTGGCCACGTTGACCACGGTAAAACGACATTGACAGCAGCAATTACAGCAGTATTAGCTGCACAAGGACAAGCTGCATTGAAGAAATTCGATGAAATCGACGCAGCTCCTGAAGAAAAAGCAAGAGGTATTACCATTTCTACAGCACACGTAGAATATGAAACAATAGCAAGACACTATGCACACGTTGACTGCCCCGGCCACGCTGACTATGTTAAAAACATGATCACAGGTGCAGCTCAAATGGATGGTGCAATTCTTGTAGTTGCAGCAACTGATGGTGCAATGCCTCAGACTCGTGAACACATCCTTCTTGCTCGCCAAGTTGGTGTTCCGAACCTTGTTGTATTCCTTAACAAATGCGATATGGTTGATGATCCTGAATTGTTGGATCTTGTTGAAATGGAAGTTAGAGAACTTCTTTCTTCATACGAATTTGACGGTGACAACATTCCGTTCATCCACGGTTCAGCATTGAAGGCTCTTGAAGCAGCTCAAGCTAACCCGACAATCGCTCGCGGTGCAGACAAATGGGTTGACAAAATTTGGGAATTAATGGATGCTATTGATTCATACTTCCCGACTCCGGAACGTGACTTAGACAAACCGTTCTTGATGCCTGTTGAAGACGTATTCTCAATCACAGGTCGTGGTACAGTTGCTACTGGCCGTGTAGAACGTGGTATTGTTAAAGTTGGTGATGAAGTTGAATTGGTTGGTTTAGGCGAAACTAAGAAAACAACTGTAACTGGTGTTGAAATGTTCAGAAAATCTCTTGACCAAGGTCAAGCAGGTGATAACATCGGTGCATTGCTTCGTGGTATCGACAAAACTGATATTCAGCGCGGTCAAGTTCTTGCTAAACCGGGAACAATTCATCCGCACACTAAATTCACAGCTAACGTTTACGTTTTGACTAAAGAAGAAGGCGGACGTCACACTCCATTCTTCCCAGGTTACAGACCTCAGTTCTACATCAGAACAACTGACGTTACAGGTTCTATCCAATTTGACGGTCAAATGGTAATGCCTGGCGATAACGTTGTTATGACAGTTGAACTTATCGCTCCTGTAGCTATCGAAGAAGGTATGAGATTCGCTATTCGTGAAGGCGGACGTACAGTTGGTGCCGGTGTTGTTGACAAAATTATTGAATAATTTTGAATACAATATTTAAATCCTTAAAAGAGTTTGCTTTATAAATAAAGCAAACTCTTTTTGTCTAGTAAAAGTCTTTTTACAATTTTTCATATAAACATAAAATTACAGGAGATTTTATATGCAAATTAATACTCAACCATCATTCACCGGAAAATTTTCATCAAAAACTCTTGCCAAATTTCAACAAAACTTAACTCCGAAAGATTACAAAACCGTGAAAAAATTTAAAGCCGGCAGTAAATATATTAAATTTGATATTACAACAATTCAAAATGAACCGCAAAGATTACCAAACGGTGTTGTTATTATGCCAAAAGAAACCTTTGCTGAGTTTACCAATTCAAAAGCAAAAAATAAGATTAAAGCAAGAATTAAACTTGCCGATGGAGAATTACCTTTCAATATGGAAACTTTTAAGCTCTTTACAGAAGAACTTGTAAAAAAGGGTGAAACGATACTGAAAATGATAAAATAACACAACAGCCTGTTTTATAGATAAAAAACAGGCTGTTTCAATTCTTTTAGATATTTGATTAATTAGCTTGAGCAGATTGAATTTCATCAAATTTGCCATAAGTTTGAGAATTTCTCAAATATTTAGTTAGTGATTTTGCAATCATTTCCGATCTTTTTGCATTTTCTTTTTCTAAAAGCTTGAAATACTCATCTAATGATGACATGATATAGTCTTTTTCTCCGTTTTCCATAATTTCCCCCTGAACTTTTATTTAATTAACCTCGATATTCGAGTCATCTAACTTAGCAGATTGTCAAGCAACTCAGCATTTGTTTCTGCTCTTTTGGAATTTCGCACTTGATTACGATACATATATGTTCTGAGTGCTTCCCTTATTAACTCTGATCTTGTGCGGTTTTCATTAAGTGCAAGATTGTCTATCTCGTCCAAAAATCTTTCCGGCATTGAAATAAGTACTCTGGCCATAAATTTCTCCTTTAATTTTCCCATCTGATAACTGTTTTGCAACTCTTATATATATAAAGGATATTCTTTTTTTAAAATTGCTTATTTCGCTCGTTTAGCATGAGAAAATCTTAATATATCTTAATACAATGTGCGTTTTCTATATTATAACCCTAAAACCGTCTTACATAGTAATTTGTATCATTTTTTAACAGTTGGCGGATTTTTTCTAACTCCTTATCTTGAAACTCCTTTGACAAGATTTTAGCAGTTTTTTCTCGAATTGTATACTCATTTATAGATTTTGTTACATTTATAATACTTTTCAAATCGTAAATTTCAATTTGCTCTAAAAAGACATAAATAGTTTCCAAATACCAATATAATTTAAAAACTTCCTTGTTAATCTTATATTTTCCGTCTTGAAGCCCAAATTTTTGGACTTCATTTGCCAAAATAAGAGTTCTTTTTAAAAGCTCGGGAACAAAAACGGCGCAGAAGTCTTTGTTTTCAAGAAGATTTTGGAGGGCAGAAATTATATTTCGACAGATATTTCCATTAATATCAATTATAGAATCAAGAAATTTAAGATAATTTTCAGCAGCATTAAACTTTCCAAGCAAATCAGGATTTAAAGCAAATTCGGCAATCTTCGCAGACACAGCTTCTCTAATCTTTCCGTCTTGTCCGGTCAAATTATCAAGAAGGATTTGGGCTTCTTGGGGATTATTTACAGTATCAAGCTTAAGTGCAGCAAGCTGTTTTTCGACAATATTACCGTTTGCAAGCATACTTATAAGTTCATCATGGCTTTGATTTTGTCCGACA
The DNA here is from genome assembly GCA_949297715.1 of uncultured bacterium. Lineage (GTDB taxonomy): Bacteria > Cyanobacteriota > Vampirovibrionia > Gastranaerophilales > Gastranaerophilaceae > Scatenecus. The sequence goes on from CASFTJ010000001.1 coordinate 115,178, forward strand.
AGCTCGTATGCCAGATGAAAATTTTCATCTAAAGTTTCACAATATCCTGAATTTTCCATATTTTTTATCCGAATTATAATTCAAATAAGACTAAAAACTGCTTTGTATGTATAATATAACATAAAGTATAATGAAATTTGCAAGCCGGAAGGTTTTAATGTATTATATAGTTAAGAACCCCAAGCGGTTAGGAGAAGTTTTTATGAACGATATTATCAAATTTTTCAAAGAGCTTTTTATGCTAAAAAGCGAAGATAGTATAAAAGTAGGATTAGCACAGTTTAAAAGCGTTACCCCTATAGAAAAAGCAGCGAATAAGAAAGTTGTTGAACCCAAAAAAGAAGTAAAGCTTTCCGATTTAATGAGAAGAAGCTACTAATATTCAATACCTTTTCTTGCAGCAATTCCGGTATCCCAGTAATGTTTAATCGGCTTAATTTCAGATACAAGATGCGCAAGCTCAATAATTTTCGGATCTGCGTTTCGGCCTGTCAGAACAATTTCCATTTCATCAGGTTTATTTTTAAGGACTTCTACAACCTCATTTAAATCAATAAGTCCTAGATCTATTGCGATATTTGCTTCATCAAGAATCACAAGGTTGTATTCGTCGTTTTTTATAACTCTTTTGGCTAATTCCCAGCCTTTTTTAATTTCAGCAGCATCATCAGCATTTTTGTTATTTTCATAAACAATTCTATCAAGCCCTGCCTGAACAATAGTAAGATTTTTGGATATTTCAGGGGAAAGGTTTCTGAAAGAATTCAGCTCACCGTAATCATCGCCGCCTTTTGTAAACATAATTATTAAAACTTTCCAGCACCTTCCTAAAGCTCTCATTGCAAGTCCTAAAGATGCTGTTGTTTTACCTTTACCGTTTCCGGTATAGACCTGAATGTAGCCGTGTTTTGCCCAATTCGGGTTTATTAAGTTGTTTTCGCAATAATCTGTCATTTTCCTTTAATTTATTATATATTAAAATCATGGAAAATAAAACAGACTTAAGGATATGGGCTAAAAGTATCAGAAAAACTCTTGATATTAAGCAAATAAGCGAAGTAATTGCGGAGAAAATTTCTAACCTGCCCAAATATCAGCATGCTGAAAATATAATGATATTTTATCCTTTAAAATATGAAATTAACTTGCTTTCGCTTATGAATAGCAATAAAAAGTTTTATCTGCCAAAAGTTGAAGGAGAAAAACTTCTTGTTTGCCCCTATAAAAAAAATGACAAACTTGAGCTATCGGATTTTGGAACAAAAGAACCCTGCACAGAAAGCGTTTCACCTAAAATTCTTGATTTAGTAATTGTTCCGGCTCTTGCCGCTGACAAAAACAATTTCAGACTCGGATACGGCGGAGGATTTTATGACAGATTTCTTGCGAAGAACAACATTTATTCGATAACACCTGTACCATTTAAGCTTCTTTTAAAGGAACTACCGACTGAAAAACAAGATATTCCGGTAGATTTAATAATTACAGAATAAAAGAAAGAGCCCGCAAAGAGGCGGACTCTTAATTAGTAAAATGAGTCAGTTAATAAGGGGAGATTAATAGAGAAAATTAAGGGGAGTTAATTTTTATGCATATTCAGGTTTCCAGAAATTAATTGCTTCTTTTGTTGCCTGAGTTGTACTTTCAAGTTCCGCACGTGCCATTCTCAGTTCAGTTTCCACACGTGATTTTTCTTGTTCAATTTCTTGCTCCTGCTGATGAAGAAGTTTTCCTTCATGCTGCTGATATTTTTGTAATTCTTGTTTATATAAATTTTCAAATATCCATCTTTGATAAGCGGCTATGGCATTGGGATCCTGATTCTGTGACATTTGCTGCATTTGCTGAATTTGCATATTAATCTGAGGCCCCATTGCCTGCATATTATATTGCGCACCACGCAAAGCCCCGTTATGCGAATACATCATAAACGCCATTGACCTTGGAAGCATTGAGGCAGGAACATTCATCATATCAAACATAGATATATTTCCATCTCCTATGTTGGATGAATATTGCTGTAATTCACTCAGCTTTCTTGTAAGTGACATCAATTGGTATTCTTTGTCGCTTATCTGCCGCAATAACTGATATTTTCGCGCTTCCAGAGCTAACAGCATACTAAACTCCTACCTGAATTCGTAACTAACCTTGTAACCTTTACCTTTACATGTATATAAAAACATGCAACCCTTTCGAATTGCATGTTTTTAGTATTTTTGTAAACTTTTGTTACAATGAGTTTCTTTCGACTACCTTATCAATAAGTCCGTATTCAAGTGCTTCTTTGGCTGAAAGGAAGTGGTCACGCTCACAATCTTCTTTAACTTTGTCATAAGGCTGACCTGAATTTTCTGCCATAATGCTTATTAACATATCTTTCATTCTTAAGATTTCTTTAGCTTCGATTTCAATATCTGTAGCCTGCCCTTTTGCACCGCCCAAAGGCTGGTGAATCATAATTCTTGAATTCGGAAGCGCCATTCTTTTACCTTTTGCGCCTGAACACAATAGAAAAGCGCCCATTGATGCCGCATCACCCAAGCATATTGTACAAACATCCGATTTTATAAGATTCATTGTGTCATAAATCGCCATACCTGCAGTAATTACACCGCCGGGACTGTTTATATAAAGCATTATGTCTTTTTCGTTGTTTTCGCTGTCCAAAAGAAGAAGCTGGGCTACTACTGAATTTGCGACTTCATCATCTATTTCTGTCCCCAAAAATATAATACGCTCTCTTAAAAGTCTTGAAAATATATCAAATGACCTTTCACCTCTTGAGGATGCCTCTATTACCGTCGGGACATAACCCATTATTCTAAGATATGTGTCTTTATCCATTTTTCTCTCCTATATTTAATATAATTATTATATTACAAAAAATCTGCCGCAACAATCTTATGGATGAAATATAATTATTAACAAATGTAACAAAATAAATAAACTCTGAAATCACGCAGGTTTTAATGTTTTTATATATACAAGAGAACTAAAATAAGAGGACGAGAGAGATGGCAATATCGAATATTCAAGAAACGTTATTGATGTACACAAAACAAAAATCAATGCTGAACGAAAAATTGTCAAACGTTATGTTTAACTTAATGAATGCGTCCAGAGAAAGTGCTGAATTGCAGCAGAAATACAATGACCAACAGCAATATTATTATTACACTTACTATGAATCTGATCCTGATTATTACGACACCGTAATGGCAGTATTGGAAAACGACCACGAATATGAGTTGCAAAACTTGAATTCTTGGGAAGAACAGTTAGAACTTGATAAAAACAATTACGAAACAAGATTAAACGAGATTACAGCGTATGAAAGTTCCTGGACAAAACTTCTTCAAACCAATGTCAAGAACGACTTTACATACGGCGGAACAAGCAAATAATAAATTTTATAATAAGCGGGCTTTTAAAGTCCGCTTATTTGTTATAAAATTTCGATATGCTAAAAACGGGAGAAAAATTAGGTGCATTTATAGTTCCGACAGGGATTGCCGCAAGTATCGGAGGATACGCAGGTGACGCAAGCTGTAAGGCGCGTGAATTTTCTAAAAAATCAAAGATTATTGTTAACCCAAACGTGGTAAATGCAGGAGTTTTCTCAGGAATTAACGAAAATATGCTTTATACGGAAGGGTTTATTATTGATGAATTCTTTAAAGGAAAACTCGGACTTGAACCTTCTTTTAATAATAAAATCGGAGTTGTTTTTGACAAAGCCATACCTCAAGATGTTTTAAACATTCACTTGAATACAATCGGAGCTGTCAAAACTGTTTACGGAATTGACGCTGAGGATTACGAAATTACAAAAGAGCCTGTCGGGGTAGAGTTTTGGGTTGATGAAAACGGAATCTCAACAGGCGGAGTAAAAAATATTGCAACAATTTTTGAAGCCTCTGAAAAACTTCTTGAGCGTGGCGCTGAAGCACTTGCAATAGTCTGCATTTTTGAAGATCCCGAAGATGATAATGAAGATTACTCAAACGGTTCAGGTGTCGATCCTGTTGGCGGAGTTGAGGGAATAATTTCTCATGCTGTTTCTGAAAAATTCCTTGTCCCTTGCGCTCATTCTCCAGCTTTTAAAGATTTTTCAATAAGCACCAATATCGTTAATCCAAAAGCCGCTTCAGAATATATTACACCAACTTTTCTTCCCTGCGTGCTTTTAGGGCTTAACAATGCCCCTAAAATCGTTAAAGAAGGCGGTATTAGAATTGAAAATCTTGACTATCTTGTTATGCCTTGCAATTCTCTAGGCTCAACTCCTGTGTTTGAAGCTTTAAAACACGATATAAAGATTTTTGCGGTCAAAGAAAACCAAACAGCACTTGATGTTTCAAATTATAATTTCTTCAAATCTAACAAAATCATTGAAGTCGAAACATACAACAAATGTCTGAAACTTGTTTAATATATTTATTGAAACTTATTAATCCAACTAAAAAATTCGCTTATATTTATATTTAAAACTTCAGCAATTTTAAAAAAATTATAAAGAGAAATGCTTTTTTCGCCACGTTCTACAAATCCAATATAAGACATACTACAATCTGATAATTCTGCAAGTTTTTCTTGTGAAATTTTCTGCCTTAATCTTTGCATTTTTATTTGTAAACCAAGTTCTTTTAAAAATTCATTTTTCTGCATTATTAAATTTTATTATATTGACAAATAATCTTCTATTTACTATAGTAGTTACAAAACTACTATAGTAAATTTTTGTAGACTATAAGCAAGGAGATTTGATTATGAAAAAACCGGGATTTACAATGGCTGAAGTATTAATAACTATAGGAATAATAGGGCTTGTCGCCGCATTAACCTTTCCTATACTGATTAAACAATATAATTACAAAATTACGGAAACCAGACTGAAAAAATTCTACACAACAATTAATCAGGCTGTTATGCTGGCAGAAGTAAAATATGGTGACAAAACTTCTTGGTATGAAGATTTAGCTGGCTCAAGTATCGACAGTGACGGAAATCCTATTGAGGGTTCCAGTCAGGCAGAAAAGTGGTTCAAAAAATATTTAGGTTCAAACTTAAATGCGGCAGGATATGAAATTGATAAAACCGGACGGTTATTAGTACATTTTGCAGACGGATCAACTCTTATGCAAGCTAGCAAAAGTACAACACGTGATTGGTTGTTCTTTCCTTCTAATGCAGACAAATGTATTAAACAATTTGAAAAATTAAGATCAAATGCTATCGGAATTTGTTTGTTTCCTTTTAATTTTTCCCCTCAGGAACGTAATAACGAAATCGAATATAAGAAATGGAAACACCATATAAACAAAGGGTTTGAACCCTGGAAATATAAGTGGGACGGAACTGTAACATCTCTTTGGGAAGGCTGCAGAGGAACTCACACTAATGTTGATGATGATTCACCTTCTGTGTACTTTTGTACAGCTTTAATACAATATTACGGCTGGTCTATTCCTAAAAATTATCCTAAAAACATTCATTACTAAAAAATATTTAAAACAGGAAGTGTCCTTATCTCATAAAAAAGTGAAGCTGATTTTTGGAATTTTTCGGGATTTGCGCTTACGTAAAATTCTTCGCTGCCTTCAAAATTCCGGCTGCTCAATAAGCTTTTAGCGGTCAAATCGTCCTTAATTATATGCGCAAACTCTATTGACGGATTTATAAAAATATCACTCGGTGCAAGAGTCGACAAAACTTTTAATAAATAAGGATAATGCGTACATCCGAGAATTATTTTATCGGGAGAAAATTCCATCATCTCCGCCATTTTTTCTTTAACCGAAGCAAGCGCAAAATCAGTATTTTCTTCCCCGTTTTCTACAATCTTAACCCATCCGGGACATGCAATTTCTTTAACTTCAAGATTAGGATTATTTTTCTGAAGCTCTGTTTTATAGCAATGAGAATTTACCGTTGCGTGAGTTGCAAAAACCCCGACTTTTTTTAGCGGAAATTTTGCAATATACTTTGCCACTGGCTGAATTATCGGATAAATTTCAAACGGGTAATCGTTCTTTATTTTATCGTAAACTATAGCTGAAGTTGTATTGCAAGCCATTATTACGGCTTTTACATTTTTCTTTTGCAAAAAATTAAAAATCTCACGCCCGAATTGCAACAGTTGTTCCGGCGTCTTTTCGCCATAAGGCATATTTTTTGTATCACCAAAATAAACATAATTCTCGTTTGGCAAAAGCTTCTTAACCTGTTCAAAAACAGTTACACCACCGACTCCGGAATCGAAAAATCCTATTGGGTTGTTATTTAAGCTGGTCAAAGTAGTTTTCAACTCCTTCCACTATTGCTTTTGCTGTTGCTTTCCTTCTTGCAGATCCGCTGAGCTCTGCTCTTTCTGCACTATTCGATATAAATCCTATTTCCATCAAAATTGCAGGGGCGGTTGTGTGGTTAATTACATAGAACTTAGACTTAAATAAACCTCTGTTTTTAGTGTTTATAGCACTTGCAAGTGATGCGTGCAATGTCTGGGCAAGCAAAATACTTTCCTGATGATAATAATGGGTTTCAATACCGCTTGCCTCATTTCCGGTACTTGAATTTACGTGAATACTTATGAAAATATCCGGCATAAAGTTTTCGCTTATTGCAACTCTATCTTGCAATGAAACATATATATCGCTATCCCGCGTCATCTGAACTACGTAACCCTTCTTAACCAGCATATCTCTTACCTGTTTTGCTACATCAAGAGTTATATCTTTTTCGTTTATATTATCTCTGATTGCGCCGTAATCTGTTCCCCCGTGACCTGCATCTATTACAACTTTTCTTAAACCTTTTCCGGTCGGCTTTGGGGTTGTTACGGTCGGAGTTACAGGCTGCACCGCAATCGCTGGCTGCTGCTTCTTAGGTGATTTGACTATGATTTTAAATGCCTGGCCGTCGGCTCCTAAAAATGTATTCACTAAGCTATTTTGCTCCAACGGTATTGTCAATTTTATCCCGATTTTCGGTATTAAACTTATTTTTGCATTAGCAAATGGAGTGTCTTTATATGCCGCCAGAAAATCATCTTCATTATAATTTTCTACATTATACAGATAAACCGTTAAAAGATCATTCTCACGGTTAATCCCATGAACCACAGGCGCTGTAAATGCCAGAGTCATTGAATTTGTCTGCTCATCTATTTTTTCACTTGAATAAGATATCATATTCGACACATTTGAAAATAAACTGTAATTTTTTATCTTGTCACTGTTTGCTATTAACAAAGATTGATTATCACTTGAAAATACAGGAATGTATTTTTTAACATCTTCCGTTGTAATTACGATTCTGGCTTTATTTACCGAAAACTGGCCGATTTTAACTGTTTCATTTGTACCAATTGTGTATTCGGTATTTCTAATATCGCCTCTTACAAGAGCATTCGGTATATCATATACTATCCTTGAAGGATTGGTAAGTATCATCGGCTTTTCTATCGCTATAGAGCCAAAACCGTTTAATAATATTGCATTTTGTTTTGCCGTAATTTTATCTATGTAATATTTTGTGTTTAACTTGGTTTCTTTTCTTGACGTTTTTTGAGTTTTGAAGGCCTCTTGAATTTCAGTTGCAAGATCCGCCTGCAGAACCTCCGGTGTCGTCATTGTTAAATATTCATAAAAATCACTTGATGAAGCGTGATCATCCCTGTAAGTATTTTGAAAATAATCATTCTGAATTGTTGTATCTTTCAGTTGAATTATAATATTATTTTTAATCCTGTAAAAATGGATTTTTGAAATATCGTAATCAGGATCAAAATACATTACAGTTCTAACAACATCCGGATTTGTGGAATTTTGGCTTACTATCACCTGTTTTAGCCCATTTGAAGTAAATGTCCAATCCTGCTTTGGAACAGTTAAAACCGACGGAGTTATATCAAAATAAGCCCTTGTCGGGTTTTCCATTTTTACAAACTTTACACTCTTTAAAACCGGCTCGGGTATTGTATCAGGAACCGTTAAAAGTATAAACGTATTTGAAGTGTCATAATTAAACGACGTAACTTTATAAACATCTTCCGCAAACACTCTTTGGGAAAATGTACAAATAAAAAGTAAAATTAGTATTATGATTTTTAAAAATATTTTCATAAACAAATATCCACATTAGATATTATAATAAGAATATTAAAAACATTCAAAAATGTTACATTTGGTATAAGAAACTGCGATTAGCAAATATTCCTCAAAAACAGCTATTTTACCCCAAACATTCAAGAAGTTTTTTATGCAAAGACACGTTATGAACTCTTATGTAATCGACCTTTTTTTCTACGGCAAGCGTATTCAATGCAACTGTAAATATGTCTTTAATTTCATTAGTTTCTTCACTCATTCCGAGAAGGCTTTTTCTCGAAACCCCAAGCATAACTTCACATCCAAGCCCGTAAAATTCTTCAATACGTCTTATTATCTCAAAATTATCTTCTCTTGTCTTGCCAAATCCAATTCCGGGATCCACAATTATATTTTCTTTGGCAATTCCTTTTGAAAGCGCAAAATCCACTTTTTCTTTCAATTTCAAATAAATCTCATCCGTCAAACTTTCATAATGCGGGTTAATCTGCATAGTCTGAGGATCGCTTAAAGAATGCTGTATAACGACCTTTACCCCGTATTTTGCAATTACGTCCGCCATATCTTTATCGTAATCAAAGCCCGAAACATCATTTATAATTTGAGCGCCTTCCAAAATACATTTCTCTGCGACTTCTGCACTTCTCGTATCAACACTTAACGGTATTAAAATCCCGTTTTCTTTTGCAAATTTTAATATCGGAATTATTCTTTCTATCTGAGCTTTACCGGATACAGGCGTCGAATAAGGCCTTGTAGATTCCGCTCCGATATCTATTATGTCGGCACCACTTGTAACCATATATTGAAAATGTTCTTTTGCTTTTTCATAGTCCAAAAATTCTCCGCCGTCCGAAAATGAATCGGGAGTAAGATTTAAAATCCCGACTATCTTTGTTTTACCTGACTTTTTACAGGATATAAATTTTTCAATTTCTTCGCCTAATGCCTTTAACCCGAAAGGCTGAAAGGCAAGTTTCGATGAGATTTTCTTCAACTGAGAAATACTTCCGCCTAAAATACAATCACTCTTTTCTACTTTTGCGGTTATAACCTCTCGATGCGTCGCACAGTCTGCTCCAACTGAAAGTGCAGTCTGCTTCAAAATATTTGCCTGAGGGTTTGTCAAAGAATAAATCTTGATATTTTTATATTTAAACTTCAAAGCCCCCTGCGTCGTATAAGTCTTGTCAAACCCGATACGCTCAAGCTCCTGCGTCATTTCATTTGTACAAATTTCTTTTATTATAAAATTCTTCATAAACGAATTTTAGCAGAAAAACACCATCTGACAAATACTCTAAATATTCAAAAAACTATTATTTTTCGTCTTTTTCTTCTTCGTTTAACGACTGAATAAATTTTGAATTTTTAATATGGTTTTCATAAGCATTGGTTGTTGTAGTCGCCAGATTAGTAAGCCCGGTCACAAGCGTCAAAACCGCCAATCCAAAACCAAAGCATTTTGCAGTTCCTTGAAACAGCGATGTCTTAACAACTTTTCCAATTACAGGAGCTTTTTGAACCCATCCTGAAAAAGCCTGAGCATACTTTCGCATTACTCTGCCGAAACTGCCAAACAAAACCTTTGTTTCTTTAACCGGTTTATTCGCTAGCCTTATACTGTCAACTACTTCATCTGACAGATTCCCAATCTTTGATGTAGTCTTAAACATACTAAATCCGGCTTTTCTTCCGGCTGCTGCTGCCGCACTAGTCCCAACTGCGGCTTCACCTACTCTTTTTTTTGTTTCTTCTGAGTTAAAGTTGCCGTTTTTTGCGCTATATATACTTGAAGCCAATTTATCAACCGACATTATTCCTCCTCAGCAAAAGCTGCTTCGTCGTTTAATCCTTCTGCTTCTTGGGCTCTTTCTTTTTCAGCTGCTTCTTTTTGTTCCATCATTGCGGCTGCTCCGGTTGAAACACCACCGGCTGCGCCTAACGTATTTGATACCGTATTTTTATAATTTGCATTTGCCAGCTTATTATAAAGTTTTACTACACCTTCGCCTATTCCGCTGAATATTCCGTCTACAAATCCTACAACTTTTTGTACATATTTGTTGTTTGATATCTTTTTAGCAGTGTTCGCGAAAAACTCTGCAAATGCTGTCTTTTTAAATTTTTCTTTCTGATTATTTAATTTAATTTTGTTATTTTTATAAGTTTCTGATTGTTTTATTTTAGTGAATTGTTTTCCGATAAATTCTTTAATATTATCTAAACCTTTTGATATCGGAGTTGAAACTTTTTTCTTAAATCCTGCGGCAAGTTTTTTAACCTGTTTTGATTTAACAACATCTTCTCCGCGCTCAATTATGTATTTTGCGCTGTATCCTGTTCCTAATGCGCCCAAGGCTGCAGCTGAACCGATTATACCGTATTGCAAAGCCTTCTTCATAGGCTTCACAACAGGCGCATCTTCATCATTTACCATTTCCTGCATCTTTGAACGTCTGCTATTCCATTTTGCACGTTCTTTGGCGTATTCTGCATATTCTTCATTCAGAATCTGCTCTTTTTCCTGTTCTAAATCTTCAGCTTTTTTACTTCCGCCAAATGATGTCGTAACTTGATAATTTCGGTTAATTACAGGATGAATTGTTAACATATTTTCTCCGTTTCTTTATAAGACTATCGTCAATAGTCTAATAAGCCTGAAAACTTTTTTTTGCTGTTTTATCCTAAATTCGTTAATAAAAATTTACAAACCCTATACGCAAAATTATTATCGCATATTAAACCGATTTTGTAAACTCTTATATTAATTTTCGTAATTAATCGGAAAGTTTTACCGCATTAGGAAATTTCACCCCTTGATATGTTTTGCGGGATATAAATTCTCTATCTATTTTATTCAAACAATCCATTTTTTTCCCTAGCCATTTTGGTTCAATAAGAGTTTTTGAAAACCCGTTGCCGGCAAGCCTGTGAATTGTTGTATTCGGAGGTAAATATTCCAAAAAATCACAAACTGTTTTTATGTAATCATCTTCCGACATAAAATCAACTTCGCCCGCTCTATATATATCAGCTAACTTTGTATTTTCCAATGCACATAACTGATGAATTTTCACTCCGTCAACTTTTAATTCCGCAAGCTTCTTAGCTGTCTGCATAATTTCTTCATGGCTTTCCCACAACCCCAAAATCACATGAACGCAAACATTTATCCCGTATTCTTTTGTCTTTTCATAAGCCCTTAAAAAACAGTCAAAATCATGACCTCTGTTTATTTTTTTCAAAGTCTTATCATGAATTGACTGAAGCCCATACTCAATCCATGTATAATAATCATCTTTATATCCTGAAATCAATTTTAGCTTTTCATCATCAACACAATCAGGTCTTGTCCCTATAGAAAGCCCGATTATCCTATCATCACACAATGCGGAATTATATATTTCCTCTAACTCTCCTACAGGCTTATAAGTATTTGAAAAGGCTTGAAAATAAGACATAAATTTTTCAGCCTTAAATCTTTCACTTAAATTTTTTATCCCGACTTTAACCTGTTCTTCTACGGACAAAAGATTTGAATGCGCCTGAGAAAAGCTTCCGCCGTCATCACAAAATATACACCCGCCCTTTGAAATTGCCCCGTCACGATTTGGACAGGAAAATCCAGCATCAAGTGTTATTTTGTAAACTTTAGCCCCGAATTTATTTTTTAAATGCGCGCTAAATTGGTTATATCGCTTATCCGTACCGTTAAACATAAAAATTATTATACAACAAAAATCATTCCGCCACCTTGCATCCTTTATAAAACACAAATCAGACAAAATGATTTTTAAAAAACTTAACGCTCGCAAAAACGATTATTTTTCGTTTTCTTCACCGTTAATAGGATATACGTAATGTTCTCCGCAATTCGGACATACAACTTCCTGTTGTTTGCCTTCTTCTAACTGTGCAACTTCAAACAAAGTTTTACATCCTGATTGTACACATCTTATTGCCCATGTAGGTCTGATTAATCTTGCCATAATTTTCCCTCTTTTATCAACTAAACACTTACATATTATCACCCGGAAACTGTTTATGCAAGTTATAAATATATCTTTACGTCCCCCCAAAAAACCGGACAAACAGGTAATTTTTTACCTTTTGGAAGATTATATAATATTACGGAACGAAAGGATAAAAAAATGAAAAACTTTTTTATTTTATTTTCAATTCTAACCGTTGGCTTTCTTGCATTTTGGGATGCAAAAACAAGAATTGACGAGCTTGAAAGTGTTGCGGCAACAACTCCTGCGCAGGTAGAAATGCAAAGGAAAATTCCTAATTCCGAAGGGAAAGGAGTTCTTAATAAAGTCGACAGCCAGAGAAACTTCAATCCGCCTCAAAACCAAAACGATAACCCAAGAGTTCAAAATATTCCACAACAAAAAAAGGACGACTTTAAACCCTTCAAACCTAATCAAAGTCCGTAAAGAATTTCGCCATAATCTTCTTCATTTTCCGATTTTATATCTTTATTACGGTTAAAATCAGGCATTGCATTATTTATTTTGAGCAAAGCTCCGGGTGATACACCTTGTGTAGCTTTAGGTGATACAACAGGTTCAGTCGTTTTCGGGAAAAATCTTAGTATGACATTCTGCGCAATACTTCTTCCGGCAATAGCCTCGCTGTACATCATAATCTGTTCAAATCTTGCGGCTGCTTGAGAGGGGCTTTTGGCATTAAATTGGTCATTATTGTTTCCGAGCTTTCTTTTATAACTCCCGCTCCACATTACAAGTCCGTTTACAGTGTCAATTAACACAGCATTCGTTTCCATCTCAAAAGGGTAAACTATATCAAAATTGTTCGATAAGTCCAAAACTTCCCACACTCTGCGTCGTAAATTGCTTTTTTTGGTCATTCCGGAACTTGAAATTAACAGAACCGACTTGGCTCCAAAAACATCGGAAATTTTCTTTATTGCAGACATATCAAGATTATTTGCACGATTATACTTTCTTAAAAAATCTTCTGTTGCCGCTGCAAGCTGAGGGTTAGAAGCAAGCTTTGCTCTTACTACACTTAAGTCTGGCGCCACAACCTGATTTGTTCTAGCAAAATTGGATATTACATCCTCTGCAACAATATTTGAAACATCTTCAAAACAATAATAATTGTTGCAAACATTCAAAATGTCTGCAGGTAACACCAAAACCCCAAAAGTCACTGCTTCTGCTTTTAACGGTAATAATAAACAAATTAACAGTAATATTTTTGCAAAAATTTTCATGATTTTATTGTACCACAGAATTTCTCATACAACTAACCGATTATTTTTTATTGCGTATAACTTAAAATTAAATATAAAACAATATTATACAGGAGAATAGCTTATGGACTATCAAGTTTTAATGGACAAAGCAAAAGAAGTTTCAAAATTCGCCTACGCCCCGTATTCGCACTTTGCAGTAGGGGCTTGTGTTGTCGGCGAAAGCGGAAATATCTACACCGGATGTAATTTTGAAAACTCCAGCTTCGGACTTACGATTTGTGCAGAAAGAAACGCCATCGGAACTGCAATTGCTAACGGTGAAAAAAATATTCAAGCTATTGCAATATATTCTCCAAACAGCCAGGATTGCAGCCCTTGCGGCGCATGCCGGCAGGTTATCTCAGAATTCTGCGGCCCTGAAGGTATTGACGTTATAACCCTTACGTCCGAAGGTTTAAAAATCCGCAACCTTAACGAAATTCTGCCCGAAAGATTCAGGCTCTGATAATGTATTTTATTGAACTTCTTGTTAAATATTTTAAAAAAGATAAAGTAGAAAACATCCTTGACAAACTTGAAAACGAACGGGCTATTGACCCGCTTGACGAAAAGTTTGAAATTGAGGATGACAGTGAACACTGCGAACACTTATTCCTGCCTGTCGACAGCACAGGCGAAACTTTTGCCTGCACTAAATGCGGACTTGTAATTGACAAAAAAGCTTACGAAAACCTCAAATCTTAAATAAAACCTTCCGCTTAATTAGAAATATCAGCTTAATTATTTTTTAAGCCTCATTTTATTAATCTTCAAAAGTGCCGTATATGAAGGAAGTATTGTAATTTTTTCTTCCTTATCCTCCATACCTGAAACAAGCCCGATTGCTTTTTCAATTGATTTTTCTACAATAATTTTATCCTGCGGAATTCCTGCATATTTGAGCCTTAACGCCATATCCTCAGCTCTTGTACCGGATGTTACGACAAGTTTTTTAGCTCCCTTAAGCTGCTCAAAATCACTGTCCCAAAGCCAGCTTATATCACGACCATCTGCATAATTATCATTTATTGCAATTAAAATATTTGACTCCAAATCAACTGTTTTAAGAACTTCACTTGCGCCTGTCGGATTTTTTATAAGCTGAATTAGAGCTGAATGCCCGTTAATCTTTCGAACTTCGGTTCTCCCGAAAATTGACTTGTAACTGTCAAGCGCCTTTTGTATTTCCGCCTGATTAAGCCCGAGTTCAAACCCTAAAGCAATTGCAGCAAGCGCATTATAAGCATTATATAACCCGACTAAATTTACCCTGAATTCGTATTCGATTTCATTATGCTTGACTTTAATTTCGGATTTGTTGTTATACACAACGGCAGTTGCCAAATATTCACATTCAGGGCGCTTAAACCCGCAATTTTTACAGAAATAATGCCCCTGCTGAGCAAAGAACTGTTTTGAATATTCCAAATATTCTCCGCAAGGACAGTTGAAAGCCTCAGACGGAGCATTTGAGGTTTGCTTATAATTGCAGTCATATTCAACATCTTCAAATCCGTAATAAATCGCATTATCTTCTTTACCCATGCCTGCTACAAGAGGATCATCCGCATTAAGCACAAGCTTCAAATCAGGATTTTTGGAAATTGCCTCCTTTATAAATCCCGCAGTTGTCGCAAGTTCGCCGTATCTGTCCAACTGATCCCGAAACAAGTTTGTCACAACAAGATAATCCGCTTTTATATAATCATAAAGCTTTGTAAGGTAAGCCTCATCCGATTCAATTACGGCATAATCAAACTTTCTAAAAGGCATAATTCCTAAAGCGAACATATTAGCAACACCAGTCAGCATATTGGCACCTTTAAGGTTGTGGATAACCTTCTGATGAGCAGTTTCTAAAATATGTGAAATAATTCCGGAAGTTGTAGTTTTGCCGTTTGTTCCGGTTACCGTTATTATCTTCTCCTTAACGTAATCTCCGCAATGCGATAAGAATTTAGGGTAATACTTCAAAACCGCCATTCCCGCAAACGATGTTCCGCCTGACTTTGAAAACAGCTTAATCCCCATATATGCCGCTCTTGCAAGTATTAAGGAAGTATAAAATCTAAATTTTCCAAACATAAATAGTCCTTTAGGCGTATTTCAAATCTCTCTTTTGTATCTTATAATTCAAATATAATACAAAATTAGAAATAATTGAAATGTTTTTATTTATCGCAACAATTTTTATAGCAGAATTAATTATCGTTTCAACTTTGATTTTCTACATAATCAAGGCAGACAGAGCTGTTATCAAATTAAATAAACAAGTCTTAGAATACCGCCCTCAAATACAAGAGGTTCTTAACGGCATAAAAGCAGCCGTCATTGAAATCAATGACAAAAAAGATCTTGTCTATGAATATCTGCGCAAAAAGCGCAATCAGTGGATTTTCAAAACCATTCAAACAGTTCTTATATATTTTCTGCTGTTTTTATTCAGAGGCAAATGTAAAAAAGCAGCTAAGATTTGTCAAGGTCTGCTTCTTGCAAAAGACGTCTGGGACAGCATTCCGGGCTGAAAAGCTTGTAAATTTTTAAAATAACTGTTATAATAATTACATATAAATGAAAGAAGAGGTAAATATGTCAAAGAATAAATCCTTTATGTTCGGAATGGGCCTATTAGCAGGTGTTGTCGGCGGAATCGTCGCAGGAGTACTGTTTGCCCCAAAATCCGGCGAGGAATCCAGAAGAGAGATAAAAGAAGCGGCTTGCGAATTGTACGAAAAACACTCGCCCGCTATTAACGAAGCCAAAAGGCAAGCTATGGAAAATGTCGATTTGATGAAATATAAGTTAGAAAGACAATTCAGAAAATTTAACAACATGTTAAAATCTAAGAAACTGCAGAAAGCAAAAGAACTTGAAGAAGGTTCTGACGCTACGGAATTTGACTACTAATCATAAGGAAAAACAATAATGGAATTTTCTCAAATCGCACTAAATCAAGGACTGACATTTCTAGCCTGGGTTACGGGTATCGTAATCCTTGCTGTAGGCGGTTTTTTAATAAAACTTCTGATTGACCTGTCAGCACTTTCAAAAAACTTAAATGAGACATCAATACTTGTAAACACTGAATTGAAGCCCACATTAAAAGAAATAAACGAAACACTTCATGCGGTAAATTCGCTTGTAAAAAGCACAGACAAGAATGTAGACAGCTTCAAAAGCGCAGTGGAAAAAACTTTCGGAAAAACAAAAATGATTTCCGAATCTATTGTCAGCGGGATAATAAAAGGTTTTGTTACCGTAATGGGGCTATTCGCTAAGAAGTAAAAGATTACCGTTTTCGGGAATTATTTTCCCGCACGATAAAGATAAAATCAATTACGAAAAGGTGTTACGGCAAAATCGTTTCCACCGAACAATAAAAATAACTTAAACCGGAATATAAAACAAAAAAAAGAAAAGGAGTGACCAAATTATGTCAGCAACAAAATTTTTAGCAGGATTTATAGTAGGCGGCGCAATCGGCGCAATTGCAGGAATTCTTCTTGCACCGAAATCAGGCGAAGAAACCCGCAAGCTTATTGCAGATACAACTAAAGACGTTATGAACAGAGCAGACGCAACTGTAAAAGAAATTCAATCAAAAGCAGACGATGTTGTTTCTGATATGCAAAGAAAAGGCGACGAAATCAGAGATAAGCTTCAAAATCTGCTTAATCAGCAAAAACCTGCTGCCGTTGAAGAATAATTATATTTGAAATTTATTTGAAAAAGCTCCGTTTAAAAAACGGGGCTTTTTTAATTTTAACTAATACCTTGCAATACTTAAACACACAAACGGACACTTTCTAAAAAGTGTCCGTCTTATCCCAAATCTAGTAACCGTTCTATCCTGCCGCGAATTTAAATCTTAAATTTAAATCTTTTTTATGATTCAATTTCTGAACCTGAATGCCTTAGCATCCTGAAGGTTTGAATTTCTCAAACCGCCTGAGGCCGAAGCCCCTGAATTTAGCCTTTAACTAAATCCTGAATAATTTCTGTTTAAAAAATATTTAGACTCTATTCCAACAATGAATCAAGAATATCTGCGTTTCTTGCGGCTGTCGTTGACTCCCGAACTTTCTGTTTGTAAATATAAGTTCTGAGTGCTTCTCGGATTAATTCGCTTCGTGATCTGTTTTCTACGTCTGCGACCTGATCAATTTTGTTTAAGAAATCTTCAGGCATTGAAATTAATACTCTCGCCATATATACTCCTTTGCTTCTTTGGAACTTATCTCTTATACTATTATAAACAATTTTTGATATAAAAAATTGCTATTTTTTATATATAAAATATATGGTATTTTTCAAAACTCAAGCACTGCAAGGGTTTTAAACACTATATTCAACTTTACAAAACTTAATATAGAACAAAATTTATGTTATTTAGCATCTTTACATCACATCAGGTTTAAGTTAGTATAATACGAAAAAGGGGAAAAATGGAAAAGCTCAGATATAAAAGAATTCTGTTGAAAATAAGCGGTGAAGCGCTTTTAGGAGATCAACAGTTTGGTATTGACCAAAAACCGGTCAAAATGATAGCGGAAGAAATAAAAAAAGCAAAGGATGCAGGAGCAGAAGTTGCGGTAGTTGTCGGAGGCGGCAACATTTTCAGAGGGATGAAAAACAGCGCAAAGCTTGGAATGGATCAGGCATCCGGAGATTATGTCGGAATGCTTGCGACAGTTATGAATGCAATAGCGCTACAATGTGCGCTTAATCAAATTAAAGTTCCATGCCGTGTTCAGAGCGCAATTTCGATTAATCAGGTTGCAGAACCCTACATAAGACACAGAGCAATCCGCCACCTTGAAAAAGGCAGAGTGGTTATTTTTGCGGCAGGAACGGGCAACCCATTTTTTACAACAGATACCGCCGCAGCCTTAAGAGCTTCCGAAATCAATGCAGAAGCTATGCTTATGGCTAAAAACGGCGTCGACGGGGTTTACACGGATGATCCGAACATCAACCCTGAGGCTAAAAAGTTAGACAAAATAACTTATGATGATATTATAAAAGACGGCCTTAAAGTTATGGATACATCAGCTTGCGCTTTATGTAAGCAAAACAGCATACCGATTGTTGTGTTTGATTTTCTGTTAAAAGACGGAATAGCAAAAATTCTGAACGGCGAAAAAGTCGGAACATATATAGGTTTATAGATTAATTAGATTAATAATTGAAAGAGGTAAGAGATGTCAGAAAGTTTAGATGAATTATTTTTATTCGGAGAAGAAAAAATGGAGAAAGCAATTTCTTCAATGAAGCGTGAATTCGGCTCAATCCGCACAGGACGTGCAAATCCGATGATGCTTGATAAAGTTCTTGTAGATTATTATGGAGTTCCGACACCCTTAAGACAAATGTCACAGGTTACGGTTCAGGACGGAACTACTCTTGTAATCTCTCCTTACGACAAATCTACGCTTAAAGAAATCGAAAAAGCAATTATTAAAGCTGAAATCGGGATTACACCGAACAGCGACGGCATCTGCATAAGATTAACTTTCCCGCCTTTGACAGAAGAAAGACGTAAAGAAATCGTTAAAGATGTTAAAAAGTTAGGCGAAGAAGCAAAAGTTGCAATAAGAAATGTTCGCCGTGATATGACTGATGACTTGAAAAAGCTTGAAAAATCCGAAAATCTTCCGGAAGATTCAGTAAAAGACAATCAGGATAAAATCCAAAAATTAACAGACAAATATACAGGCATTGTAGACAGTGCAGTTACAGAAAAAGAAAAAGAGGTTATGACCGTATAATGGACGTTATAGGCGGATTAAACAAAAATGCCACAAGAATGCTTACAGGCTTTATTCTTGGAACAGTTGCAATGTCATGTATTATATTAAGCGGGATTCCGCTTCTTATATTGTTATATGTATTTGTATTTTTTGCATCAAGAGAATACGTCAAGATACTTGAACATAAGGGATTTTACCCGAATTTAAAAGTTATTTGGCTTGCAGAAGTAGTTCTGGGATATATTGCTTACATTCAAAGATTTGATATGACAGCACTTGTGATATCATTTTTCTCTATAATATCCTTTATGTGGGTATTATTCAGAGGCCGCCAGCCTTATATCGCCAATGCAGCGACAACAATCTTGGGAATTATATATTGCGGATGGTTTCCGATGCACCTTATGTATTTAAGGGAGCTTTCATCACCTGAGTTTAGCAGCGGACTTGGGTTTGTAGTTATGATGTTCACGTCTATTCTTTTAACGGATATCGGATGTTATTACGCTGGAAGGCATCTGGGCAAACACAAACTTGCACCTGTAGTAAGCCCCAATAAGACAATTGAAGGTTCTATCGGCGGAATAATTTCTGCAATTATAGGAGCTGTAATTATATCGTTCTTTATCGGATTTGAGTGGTATTATGCAGTAATAGTCGGGCTAATTTGCACAGTATTTGCGCAGATTGGCGACTTGTGCGAATCTTTAATAAAAAGAGATGCGGGAGTTAAAGACAGCGGCGACTCACTTCCCGGACACGGCGGATTCTTAGACAGAACCGACAGCTTTATTTTTACAATTCCTGTGATGTATTATGTCTGCAAATATTTTATATTTTCAAACCAAATCGTTAGTGACTTTGCAAACCTTATAAAAGGACTGTTTTAATATGCAAACCATTGAAGATATTTTTGGGATAAAAGCTGATAGAAAAGACCTTTTTGAATATGCGATAACGCATCCGTCTTTTACGCAGGAAAAAGGGCTTGATTATACAAAATGTTATGAACGGTTGGAATTTCTTGGAGATGCTGTATTAAAGCTTGTTGTATCTAATATATTATATAGAGAATTTCCAAACTATCACGAAGGTGAAATGTCAAAAATCCGCTCAATAGCGGTTTCAGATAGCGTTTTGTCTGAAATATCAAAAGAAATCGGGCTTGCAGATATTATAAGAACTTCAGAACACGACGCAAAACAAGGGATAAAAAAGCTTACCTCCGTAACAGCCTGTGCCTTTGAAGCGGTTTTAGGGGCATACTTTTTGGATGGGAAAATGCAACAGCTTGAAAAAAAGCTTGAAGAAATTTTTGCGCCATACATAAAAGAAATAAATTCTAATATGGACAAATACAATGCTAAAGCGCTTTTGCAGGAATATACTCAAAGTTTGACAAAAGAAACACCTAAGTATCGACTTGTAGAAAACAGCGGACCTGCTCATAAAAGAATCTTTACGGTAGAAGTGTCATATAACGGTGAGGTTATTGCACAAGCAGAGGGAAACTCTAAAAAAGAAGCAGAACAAAAATGTGCATATCTTGCTTGTCAAAAACTGGGGGTTTTGGAATGTCAAAAATAATTATTTCTCCTTCAATATTATCAAGTGATTTTGCAAATCTGGGCCGCGACATCCGCGAAATAGAAAAAGCTGGTGCAGATTGGGTTCATATAGACGTAATGGACGGTCATTTTGTACCCAATATTACAATTGGAGTGCCAGTCGTAAAATCAATTAAAAAAGTCACTAAATTACCGCTGGATGTGCATTTGATGATTGAAAATCCCCAAAAATTTATAAAATCTTTTGCAGAAGCAGGAGCCGATATAATAACATTCCATTATGAGGCAGTAGACCGTAATGACGTAATTGAAATTGCTCAATATATAAAAGATTTTGATATAAAAGCAGGATTAGCAATAAAGCCTCAAACAAATCCCGAAGAAATACTTGAATATATCAGCTATTTCGATATGATTTTGGTAATGACCGTAGAACCGGGATTTGGCGGGCAGGAGTTTATAAGCAAATGCTCTCAAAAATTACCGTTCATAAGAGAATTTGCAGAAGGAGATCTTATCCTTCAGGTTGATGGCGGAATTAACCGTGAAACGGCAAGAGTCTGCACCAAGTTAGGCGCAAACTCTTTAGTTGCCGGAAGTTATATATTTAATGCAGAAAATATTTCGGATGCAATTTCTTCATTACGCTAACCCGCGTCTTTCCTTACGTTTAAGGATTTCATCAGGATCGGTCGTAATTGAAGTATCAGCTAAAGTCGGATCAATATCTTCCTGTGTTGAACCTTCCTGAACTGATTCATTAGAAGCAGTTGTTAAATTATCTGCAGGTTCTTCGCCTGTTGTATCTTCTCCTGTCTGAGTGCCTTCAGATGAAGTCGCAACATCATTTTCTGATTTTGCAACATCTTTAATTGAAACACCATATGCATCAGCTGTTTCTTCTGAAACCTGCATACCCTGCTGCCCTACTGTCATAGTCTCAGTACCTTGTTCAACAGCTTCTCGACCTACCTTTTTGCCGCTACCGAACAATCCGCCAAAGATTCCGCCAAACAGCCCGCCGATTAACATACCAACGCCCGTAAATGCACCTGCAACAACACCGGCTGCTATACCAATGTTTCTTGATGTTTTATCACCTAAAAGTTCATTCCCGATTGATACAGTTTCCGAACCAAAATCTATTGAATTCTGTGAAGATACAGCTCCACCATTAACCATTGCATCTATTTCATCCAATTCAGCATCCAAACCTTCAAGCTGAGTTTGTGCGCCTGTGCTAAGAGCTTCTGCCACTGCTTTTAACCCTTGTATCTCACCGCGTTCGCTATTACTACGAAACATTGGCGGTGTTTTTGAATTTTCCGAAATTAATGCTTGAATTTGAGAATTTAAAGCTTCTAATCTGGTTTTTGCATTATCTCCTACAGCCTCCGCTTCATCTCCTATTTCTTGAGCTGTAACAAGTAAAGGTGCCATTTCTGTAATAGACTGTAATGTTAAATCCTCTTTTGCCTTGCTTTCATCTATAAAAACTTTGCCTCGATCTTTAAGACTCATTCCGCCATCTGAAAGCTGCTGACGTAAATCTGTTGCGGCATTTCCTGTTGTACCTTCTTCATTTGAAGATGCCATCTCATAAGTTATTTCATCAGCATTTTCCGTACCCGCCATCTCCTGCGCCCAAGCAAGAACTTCATCAGGTACATCCTGCCCTTCATCTTGATATTCCAAAACCTCATTTGCTGTCAGGTCATTCCAATTAATACTTAAATCCTGTGGTTTTGTCCCGTAGTTACCGTTAATTGCATCTACCATGGTTTTCTCCTTATTTTTTGCATAGAAACACGTTACTATTATCGGAAATTGTAATATTAAACTTTAATATAATTTTGCGTAAAACACCCCTAAATCCTTATTAATAAAGAGTTTAACTGCTTTAACAAAACTTCAAACAGCCCCACTTTGTAAAGTTATGTAACAAAATTTATATAAAGTGAATATAAAAAGTCAATATTTTTTTACCTAAATTTTTTATATAAGTACGAGAGATAAATAAAGAAAAAGAGAGGCTTTAAAGATGGCTAGAACCTTGCTATTCACTAATGTCACAGAAAAATATAAAGAGACTTCCGAAGCTCTGAAAGAAGTAAAATTTGAAACAAGACAAGTAATCCGCAAAACACTTGTTGAAATGATGAGGCAATCATTCTTTCACGGTGCAAGCAGATACGGAACCAATTTTATAGCATAACGGCTTGAAAATAAAAGCCGTGGGTTATGCAAAATATGCAGCCCGTTGGAAATTAAGGACAGGAAAGGTAAATTAAGGATAGGAATGGAAGATAAATTAAGACCGGCTATACCGGTCTTTTTTATGTGTTAAGTTCTAATAAAAGCTTATTTAAAACACAGGCAAAGCCTAACCACAACAAATATGGTAACTGTAAAATCCCTGCGATTAAAGACAGTTTTAAAAATAATACTGCCATTATTGCAACCAAAATTAAAAGCAAAATTGCAATTAAAAAAGCTTTCTTAATATTGTGATCTATAAAAAATACCTTTGTCCAGTATAAATTCACAAATAACTGAACAAGAAACACCAATATTGCCCAATATTTTATAATTATCCGAGGCGACAAAACAACTATTATAAAAGATACAAACATTAAAAGAAAAAGCACACTCCATACATACTTAAATACAGATTTTGGCGGTGTAATCGAAGGCTTTACTATTTTATCAAAAAACTTTTCATCATAACTGTAAAACATATCTTTATTTTAAAAGCCATTGGCAAACATTTACACCCACAAAATATCAATCTTTATTAATAATTCTTAATAATTTTAAGATAAAACGAAAAAAAATTATATATTTGGGTATATAAAAAGTATATACTAATTGGAGAGAAGTTTTATGTCTATTAATGCGCTTACAGCATCAGCATCCTGTAGCTGCGGAATGTCCGTCAATAATAACGATTATCAGGAAATTATAAGAAAATTGAGAGCTTACGGGGTTACACCGAGCGGAGATTATTACACAGACAAAGCTAAACTCAATAAGATTGAAGAAACTAAAGACAACAAAAATGCTAAATTTTCAAATTCCGACAACAAAGAAAAACCGCAAGAAGTTGAAAAAAATAATGAACCTAAAGTTGTTGACAAAGGCGAAGGAACAGACCAATTAGCTATGTTAAACAGACTTCAGCTTGGACTTTTATAATAATAGCAAAAATATTTTTTTCAGGTTTTATAGGAATATATGGAAAATGTATCTTTTACTTCACTTATAAGACCTGTTAGCAGTGTTGAATTTTATAAAGCAACAAAAAAAATATCTTATCTAAATCACGTTTGCTACCCTTGGACAATAAAAGAAAGTGTAAAAGCTCCTGATGCTTATACCTGCGACATTATAGATTGCACCATGTGCGGAATTACAGACGGGAAAAAAGTTCTGATGCTGCATATATGTCCTACAATGGATGCTAACTCAGATTTTTCAAAAATTAAAGAATATTTACTTAAAAAAATCAATTTTAAGTCTAAAAAATTAAATGCTGTTGTATTAGGAGCAAAATATTATCCAGATGACAACAGAAGTTATAAACTTTTCGACAATTTTATAAAATTTCTTAAATCCCAAAAAGTTCCAACAACAACAATCCGTGGGGAAGAAATCTATGAGCCGGTAGATGTTCTATACCGAAGCAAAAATGACGAATGGCTTATCGCGAGCGAATATCTTGATAAATTCATTAATAAAGAACATCCTTTAAAACTATTAAAAAGGATTTTCCCTAAAATTCAACTTTCGGATTTTGACCAAATAACTAAATAAAAAAGGAAGCATTAAACATAACGCTTCCTTTAATTGTTTTATTTTTACTTAAATTATAAGCCCAATGCTATTTTATTGTTAGTAGAAATCATATTCATAGCTGAATACATATTGTTTTGAGAAGTTTGAAGATTATCGTATCTGTCTTCCAAACTATTCAGCCTGTTTAAATATGATGACAATTGTGCTAAAATTGCCGGATTTCCTTCCGCATCTTCTAACATAGCTTCCAGTTCACTACTGATATTATCCAAAATATCGTTAACATCATCATCACTTGCAACTGAAACACCAACTTCTGATGCTAAAGCTCTTGCATCAGATAAAATTTCATTTTCGGAAGGATTATCCTGTTTGTCGTCTGATTTTTGTTCAGCCTCTTTAGCTGCAATTTTTGCCTGTGCCTGCGATTCTGTCATTCCGTCTGTAACTGCAATACCTAAAGCTTCTAATTTTGATTTCGTTTCTTGACTAAGATTTGTTTTTTTTGACAAAGCTTCGCTTGCAGCAGAAGAACCTGCATTAATTGACGAAATAGATGTTGTCATACACGTACGTCCTTTCTTTTCTGAAATACTCTCTTCCTAATAAGATACGTTAATCTATACGGATACTTTTGATTTAAACTTTAGAATTTCGAGATAAATATTTACAAATCTTTAGTATTTTTATCTTAAATTTTGATATTTATATATTTTCTTAAAAAAGAAACCCCAAAAATTGAATAAATCCTTTATTAGCAAACGACGAGACTTGTCTTGGATTTGCTCCACGCTCACAGGCTTTTGCCTTTGTGCTCCACTCTTGCCGGCAAATCCTGTTCGCTATCCGTATTCCGCTCGCTTCGCTCGCTCCATTCGTACGCAAATCCGCCGAACTCTTTTTTAAGCGAGTTCTCGTCACCTTCTTCCATATAAAAAAGCCCCACTTATTTTATGGAGCTTCTTTATTAGCGGACGACGAGACTCGAACTCGCGACGTCAACCTTGGGAAGGTTGCATTCTACCACTGAATTACATCCGCCTATTTACGCTTAAATTTTACCATAACTTAAAATATTTTCAATGTTTTTTTATTTATTGCTTTTATTTATAACGACAACTTTAAGCAAATTTTAATATAAAAAGTCTGATTCTGTAAACTTTTATTTATTAAAAGCAATTTTTTATCATTAAAATACTTTATTTAATTATAAGTAAAGGGGAAATCTGGAGGTTTATTTATGCCTGTACCGGGGATTATTAAAGGAAATACATCTTTAAATACTTACCAAAATTTTGATGGCAGCAACTTAACTATTGCAGGTTTTGAAGAAAAAGCCGTTACCAACAAAGGATCCGTTGGAGCTTTTTTAGGAGTCGGCACTAACTTTAATGATAATGTTAATGCTGTCATTGATTTTAAAGGGACATACAAATATGATAAAAAAGGCTTACTGAACCAAAATTTAAGAATCCGCAATACTATCGGTTTAACAGGCTCCACTACACAAATAAGATACTCTCCTCTAAGCGTCAATATTCCGATATCAGACAAAGTTTCTCTATATGCCAACCCACATTACGCAGGTAAATTCAACTATAAAACCAATGAATGGTCAAACAGTGCAGGGATTTTTGCCGGTACTACCGTGAAAATTGCACCAAAAACATCTCTTTCTATGGAAATTCAAAGATATAACCTTCAAAATCTCAACGACAATTCGGGTAAAAATTGGGGGGTTAATGCTATTTTAACCTGCGATTTATAATCCTTAATTTTTATATGCTGTTAATTTATTACTTTTTTGAGATTTCAAAAGTTTTGCCAAGTATTCTTAATATTTTTACTTTTCGACCGTTTCTGTTTTGATTTTTAATAGAAAACAGATTCTCAACAAATGAAAACTTTCCATTATTTTTCTTTAAAAATAATTTATACTCTCTCTGAGTTAAAATTTGAGTAACTTTATCTGTATATTCCTGCTGCCTATTAAAAGAAATACACATATAATGACGGCTTAGAACATTTATAAGATATAACCTATAGGATTTTTTTAATTCTTCTAGCAGATTTTGTTCCGTCAAGAAATCTTTTACGTATTTAATGTTTTCAAAAATACAAAAGTTATCATCAGACATTTTTACCGCCGATGAGTTTGATCTTATTCTATAATGGTATAAAACATTATTTATATACAAAATTTTCTTTGCTAATACTGTGCTTTTAATTGAAAATATGTGATCTTCACCATGCTTTGCCGGTGCAAATTTTATACTGTTGTTTTTTATAAATTCAGATGAGTAGACCTTATTCCAAACCGCTATCCCTATATTAACCAAATCCATTCTTGGAAAATCTTTCCAATTATATATTTGATTATTTTTTAAGTTAAACTTTAAAAATTTTCTTGCTTGTTTTTTAAAACTCTTAATTCTGTTTTTTCTTGGATTATCAGTTAAAGTAATATAATCAAATTGGATTATATCAACATCTTTATGGGCTTTAATCTGTTGCAATAAAACTTCTAAAGTATCTGTTTCTATAAGATCATCCGGATCTAAAAATAAAATATAATCACCATTTGCAATATCAATTGCTTTATTTCTGGCAATACCCTGACCTTGATTTTCTTGAGTTATAACAACAAACCGCTTATCCTTATTTGAATATTCTTTTAAGATTTCTAATGAATTATCGGTAGAACCATCATTTACACATATAGCTTCAAAATTAGAATAAGTTTGATTTACTAAACAATTTAAAGCATCTCTTAAGTATTTTCCAACATTATATACTGGAATAATTACGGAAAACTTTATTATTTCATTATTTATATTACTTTTTGCCTGATTCAAATTACTCTCCGCAATCTATCTTCTACAACTTCATAATACTATAAATAATATAAAAAACGCTATTCTAATATAAAATAGCAGTTTAGATTTATAAATTATCATTAAATTCGGGCAAATTTAAAGCATTTAATATTTCATCCACTGTAGGATTTTGGAAAACTTTTGCATTTTTGTAGACTTTTTCAGACGGTCCCCAATAATCTTTTGTATTTTGTTCAAAGAAAGTACATACCGTTTGGGCTCCTACTGCGTAACCCAGATGCATAGTTCCGGTATCAACACTTATCAGCAATCCGACTGTTTTCAATAATTGAGCTAACTCAACAATCGTAGTTTTATTAACCATATCAATAAATTCACAATTATTTTGCCTTAGTTCATCCGCAAAAGTTTTAGACTTTTGGCCTGCTCCGGTTAATATAACATTATACCCTTGACTGCTAAGTCTATTTACCAATTCTACAGCCAAATCAATAGGAAAATCTTTTATTAAATTTTTTGATATCCCGCAAAAAACGACATTCTTCTTTGTTTTATCAATAAACCCCCGAAATTTCTCAGGCAAATCCCCTTCTACTTCATATTTTATAGGGAAATTCACAATCTCTGAATCAGTAATTTGGGCTAAGATATTTGCATGAACCTCCTGCATTGAGAAATTTTTATTTATATTTTTGGAGTGCAAAGTTTTCTTTGCCAAAAATTTAGAGATTAACCTGTTACGGAAATTTTTATATGTCACAATGGAATAATCCGCATTTTTATAAGGAAAAGACCGGATAAATTTTATTAACCCTAATATTCCTTTATTAAGCCCCTTTTTATCATAAATAACCACATCATCAACACCTTTTTGATAAAATGCAGCATCTCTATAATTTTTATCAGCTATAAAAATAACTTTTGACTCAGGATAAATATTTTTAATATTCTGCACCAGTGAGTTGCACAATAACACATCTCCAAAAGCAGCTGTGTTAAAAACTAAAAACGTCTTATTTGATTTTATATTTCTTGAAAAATTCAACTGTTAAATGCCTGCACTCTAAATTTTCTAAAATCCAAATCTCAATCCCTATTCTTTTTAACTTTAACATAAAATGGATAATTCATTCATATTATATATTTTTGTAACAATTATTAAAGAATTATATAAAGTTATACATCTAAAGAAGCTGCGGCTGAAGCGAAGCGTGCCCGTTTAATGCCGCCAAACAAGCACTCTCAAGATTAAAATTCAATATTGTACCCGTAATCACAGAAAAAATTGGATTCTACAAAAGGATGCTCGGCTGCCTCACCAAAAATTTTCAATTTATATCAATATAATTTTTTATAAAATCAATATATTATTGACTTATTTTACGTGAAAAATGTTTTCTTTTTTTGTGCTTGTTGTATACTTTATTTTGTAAGTTTTAAAAACCAGAGGTGATTTTAATAATTAATTATGAATACAGCATTATTAATTAAGAAAGTCGGAATTCCGAGAGCTATTTCATATTACAATAATTATCCTTTCTATTACGGATTTTTTAAGTCATTAGGAATAGAAGTTGTTTTATCAGATAGAACAACCACAAAAATTATTAATGAAGGATGTAAATATGTTGTGTCAGATACATGTCTTCCGGTAAAAGTTTTTGCAGGACATGTGTTGAATTTACTTGATAAAGGCTGTGATGTAATTTTTGTACCGTCAATTCAATCCACAGGCTATAAAATAAATAATTGCAGTAAAATCAGAGGTTTGCCTGAAATTATAAGAAATGTAATCAATCGTGAATTTACAATGATTGAGCCGACTTTAGATAAGACGGAAAATATTGATTTCAAAAGCTTTTGCAATCAAATAGCGAATGCTTTTCAAATCACCGATCAAGCCGGAATAAAAAAAGCTATGGTTGACGGCTGGAAAGTATATAACGATTTTTGTGAAATGACTCAATCTGGAGTTCCATATCAAGAAGCACTTAAAAATTCAATTGAAGGGAAATTAATAAAAAAAACAGTTGATATCGTAAAACCTCTATCGGTTGTAATAATGGCACATGGATACAATCTTTTTGATGAGAGAATTTCCATGAATATAATAAAAAAATTAGAAAAAATGGATGTAAAAGTTTATACATCATTAAACGTTTCAAGAGAGGCTTCAATTTCATCAATACATTCTTTAGGTGAAATCCAATACTGGGCAAACGAGCTTGAATTGACAGGAACTGCTGCTTATTATTTATTAAATAACAAAGTAGACGGCATAATTGCATTATCAGCATTCGGTTGCGGACCTGATTCCTTAATGGTTGATGAAATGGCTTACCATTGCAAAGAAAAGGGCATGCCTCTAATTCATTTGACGATTGACGAGCATACAGGAGAGGCTGGTTTTGTCACACGATTGGAGGCTTTTGTGGATATGCTGATGAGAAAGAAAATAAGTATTCTCAATAAAAATTCTGGTAAAATCAAAAAGCAGACAGCCGATATTCTCAAAATTAAAACAGATAAAATACTTACAAGTTCTGTAAAATAGTTTTTCTTATGCAAATAAAAGATTTAGAAAGTAAATTATATTTATATCCCGGTATAATCCATATACATTCAAAATTTTCTGACGGTACAGGGGATATTGATGAAATTACAAAAGCAGCTAAAAAAGCAGGGCTTACTTGGGTATTAATTACAGACCATAACAATATAGACATAAAAGAAGGATTTTATAACGGAGTATGCGTCTTAGTCGGGGAAGAAATTTCACCAAAATCCAAAAATCATTACTTAGCTTTTGGCATAAATAATTTAATAGCACCGTCTGATACTGCAGGCTCATATATAGAAGCAGTGAGAGCTCAGGGCGGATTTGGATTTGTTGCACATCCTGATGAATCAGATTCAAGAAATAATAAAGCACACCCTATTAAATGGCTGGATAAATCACTTGATGTCGATGGTATAGAAATTTGGAACTGGTTTTCAGATTGGGCTGATAATTATGATGAAGGAAATATTTTTAAAATAGCTTATGCGTATTTTTTCAGACATAAACTTATAAAAGGTCCCCATAGAGCAACTTTGAACTGGTGGGATGAATTGAATTTAAAAAATGAAAAAATTATCCCTGCAATAGGAGGGGCTGATGCACATGCTCTTAAAATTTCAAAGTACATAATACCGCTTAAAATTTTCCCTTATGAAAGCCTTTTCAAGACTTTGAATAATATCATAATAACAGATAATCCTCTGACGGATAATTTTGAAAAGAATAAAGAAATTATTTTACATTCTATAAAATGCGGTAATAACATAATTCTAAACCGAAGATATTCAAAATCAGGACAATATCCACAGTTTGAAATTCTAAACGGCTTTGAAAAAGCATACTGCGGACAAACTATAAATTTGAATGAAAATACATATTTGAATATAAAACTTTTTCAAAAAGCTGATATAAAAGTTTTCCATAACGGTGAAGAAATTTATCATACTAAAGCAAATCAACAGACCTTAAAACTTGAAAAAACAGGTAAATACAGATTTGAGGCAAAATATAAAAACAATCCTTGGATTTATTCAAATCTAATACAGGTAAAATAAATTTGTGATAGTATATTTTTTATGGATAGCGAATTAGAACAAATAAAAATGGAAAATAAAATTCCTGCCAAAGAGAGGATTATCGCCTGGCCGCGAATGGGAAGAATAGACATACCTCTAAAGGCTCTGCTGATTGCCTTGGGCGCAAAGTTTGTTATTCCGCCGGCGAACAGTAATGAAGCTCTTGAAATAGGGGTAAGAAACAGTATTGAAGGTATTTGCCTACCTTATAAATTAAATCTTGCAAATTATATAATGGCTTTAGATAAAGGAGCGAATACGCTTATGATGTTTCAAGCTCCGGGCTCTTGCAGACTCGGTAACTACACCAAAATGGCTCAAAAGACGCTTAGAGCTATGGGCTATGAGTTTGATATGGTCGTTTTTGACATGTACAAAAGCAAAATGAAGCAAACCCTTCAGGCATTTTGGCATGTAACTCATTGTATAAACCCTTGGCGTTATTATAAAGGTTTCAGTATAGGTTTCAGTAAATTTTTTGCAATAGATACAGCGGAGCGTCTTCTTTTTTACACCCGCCCCCGAGAATTGCACAAAGGTGACGCCGAAGAATGCTATAACAAATGGCTAAAAATAGCTGATGAAACAAACTCGTTATGGAAAGCGAAAAAACTTAAAAAACAAGTTATTGAAGACTTTAAAAAAATCCCGATAGATAAAGATAAAAAAGTTCCTATTGTTTATTTGATTGGAGAATTTTTTGTACTATTGGATCCTTATACAAACCAGAATATTGAAAAAGAGCTTGGCGAAATGGGGGTAGAAGTCCAACGTCAGATTATGTTTGGAGATTGGCTTGAGCATGTATTAAAACCTTCAATTTTTTACCGTAAAGAATCTCACAGAGAGCGCTCAGTAAGGTATGCAGAAAAATATATGAAACGCGCAATAGGCGGGGAATGTATAGAAACTATCGGAGATACAGTATATGCAGCAAAACATGGTATTGACGGGATTATACATATCTCACCGTTTTCTTGTATGCCTGAAATAGTGGCGCAAAATATCTTGCCAAAAGTCAGCAGGGAAGAGGATATCCCGATTTTATCACTTGTTTTGGATGAACAAACAGGTAAAGCTGGTTATATTACAAGAATAGAGGCATTTATAGATCTTATCAAACGCAAGCGGATGAAGAAAAATTAATAATATGTAAAGTTTTTTGTAAAAAAACAGCTATCTGACTATTTTTTATTGTTTCAATTTAATGTTCGTGATATCTTAAGAGCAGAGAGAGAAAATGTATTTATTTGTAAGGGGAGATAAATGATAACCGAATCAAGAAATAAGATGACCTTTGAGCGTCTTAAATATTACCGTCATTTAGGCGGAGGGGCTTTAGAGTGTATTGCAAGTCGTTTATCAAAAACACCAAAACCGCTGTGTTTTTCATTAATGGTTACAAGCAAATGTAATTGTGATTGCGATTTTTGTTTCTGGAAATCTAAAAAAGGCAATGACGACATGCCTACAGAAGAAATTGTAAGATTATTGACAGAAGCAGGTCAAATCGGGTATCTAGACAGTATTCTATGGGGCGGTGAACCTCTTTTAAGACCAGATTTTGCAGAAATCTGCAAAGCTTCACATGATGCAGGGCTTTATACAAAAATTGCGACAAACGGATGGTTTTTGGAAACAAACCCTGATTTTGCAAAGTACACTGATTTGATGTTTGTGTCATTGGATGCAATAGGAAAAGCGCATGACGATATCCGTCATATGCCAGGAATTTGCGATAGAGTAATGAGCGGGGTGGAATATCATAAAATTCATTCACCTAAGATGAGAATTTATGTATGCTGCACAGTATCTACTCAAACTAATTT
Organism: uncultured bacterium; assembly: GCA_949297715.1. GTDB lineage: Bacteria > Cyanobacteriota > Vampirovibrionia > Gastranaerophilales > Gastranaerophilaceae > Scatenecus. Next base: position 147,973 of record CASFTJ010000001.1, read on the forward strand.
CGAGCAAATAAAAGAGGTTGCTCAATATTGTAAAGATGCTGATATTTTGTTGTACTTTACCGTAAACAAAGCAGCTTCTAGACCAGAAGAAGCTCAAAATGTTGTAGAAACAGAATTGGAAAATGAACAGCTTGCTGAGATGTTTATAAAAATAAAAGAGTTAAAGAAAAACGGTTATCCAATAAGAAACTCTTATTACTTTATGGATTACATAATTAATAAGAAAACCTACTATGAATGTCATTGGCCTCGTATTGCAACCGTAATATATTCAAATGGTGAAATGCTTCGCTGTTATGACAGAAAACCGTTTATAAGTGTAAGAAATAGACCGCTAAAAGATGTAATCAAAGATCCTGTATTTATTGAAACGGTGAATAAATGTAAGGATTGCAAGCTTTCTTGTGTTGGAAATTATGCACTTGATGCTTCAGGATTATGGCGCCTTGAATGGCCTGCAATAAAATCTTTGATGGAAATAGCTATTACATAAGAATTAAATTGAGAGTATTAGGGATATGATGAAAAAAATAATAATTATATTTTTGTTAACAATGTTTTGTTTTGAGCCAACAGCTTTGGCAGCGGCTGTTGAAGTCGATATGGCAGCAGCAACATCAAGACTTAAACATGTACAAAAGGAAGAAGAGCCTGTTAATTTAGATGCGTTTAACAATAATTATCAGACATCCGTTGAACAATCAGTTCCAAAAGTTGAGTTAAGCCCAATTGAACAAATGTTTAACGGAAAAGAAAATGAAATATCAGGCAAAGTTTTGCAACAAGTCGGATATGATTTATTCACCTCAGCACCATCTCTATCAGGTGCAGTTGGTAAGTATGAAAATTCATACAAATTAAATATTGGTGAAAAAATCAATATTTATTCCTATGGAGATTCAGTAGATGTAATGGCTTTATCAGGTGCAAGTTTGGTAAGTCCGGCTTCGACTGCTGAAGTAGATTCAAAAGGAAATATTTTTGTACCTGGTGTAGGTATGGTAAAGGCTGAAAATCGTTCAATCAGTGATGTAGAAGCTGAAGTTAACAGACTTGCTTCACAAAAATTCAAAAGTATGAAAATGCGATTGACTGTTGCATCAGGACAAGAATTTTCAGTTTTTGTATACGGTCAAGTAAACAAACCAGGTAAAATCTTAGTCGGAAATAACTCTTCAATACTTGATGCATTAAATGCAGCAGGAGGAGTTAAGAAAACCGGTACTTTGAGAAATATTTCTTATGTCTCAAACGGTAAAACAAAAAGTATCGATTTATATAAAGCATTTTTCAGCGGCAATGATGATGGTGTAATACTAAGACCAAATGACAAAATTTTTGTAGATAAAATCGGAAATGTTGCTGCTATTAAAAACGGAGTAACTGTTCCTGGTATTTATGAAGTAAAACAAGGTGAAACTTTGGGAAAAATCGTAACTTTTGCAGGCGGACTTTTGCCTCAGACTCAGGTTTCAGAAGTTACATTAATTGGTTTTAATCCGGCTTTGAAACAAAAAACTGCTGAAAATATTGCTTGGGATACAGCTAAATCAAAAGTGCTAAATAGCGGTGATTCTGTTGAATTCAGAGAATTATACAACAATGCAGAAAATATTGTAACAATTCAAGGTAATGTAAAACATCCTACAACTTATGCTTATAAAGAAGGAATGAGACTGTCTGATATATTAAAAAGTGAAGATGAATTGTTGGAAGAAACTTTCATAAATCAAGCTGTTATAAGAAGAATTTCTGGTAAAGATAATACTATCGAGACTATTCCGATTTTCTTGAAAGAATTTTTTGCTGGCATGAATGATCCTGTATTACAGCCAAGAGATATAATCAATGTTTATAAAAATACGAATTCTCAATTCGTAGATGTTTATGGTTGTATAAATATTCCAAAACATTTGACTTATATAAATAATATGACATTGAACGATGTTATGACGGATATTCAATTTTTGGAATCTGATGTAGATACTCAAAATACAGAAGCAAATTCTAAAGAAACTGAAGTCACTTTCCAAAAAGGTGCAGTAGAAGAAAACAGTGTGCAATTGGCTACAGGTACAGCAAACTCAAATAAATTAATTCCTGCTGAAAATGTGGCAGTCGAAATTACAAGACAAAGCGGAACGACAGAAGTCTATTACTTGTATGATATAATGATTAATTCCGACAGAATTAAATCAATACAATTAATGCCGGAGGATAAAGTCTTTTTCAGAACTCTTCGCGGTAATGAGATAATGAAGACTGTAAAAGTTTCAGGTTTTGTAAAACATCCCAGCGTGTATACTTTTGTAGAAGGTAAAAGACTTGCAGATGTAATCAAGATGGCAGGGGGCTTGACAAATGAAGCTGATTTGAGAGGGATTGTTTTCAAAAGAACAAATCTTCAAGGAAAACAGGTAGAACTTGCTCATAAAAATAATGAAAGAGATATAAAACTTATTGAAGGGCGTATGGCAAGTGCTTATAAACCTACAGAAGCTGATCAGGAAAGTAAGGCTGAGATGCTGAGTATGTTGAAAGAGGAAGACAAGACGTTTGCTCAAAAATATAACGGACAAATAGCTTTGAATATTAAGGATAATAATCTTGATAAGATAAAAGATCTTGATAATATTGAAGTACAAGACGGGGATGATATTTATATTCCTAGAACATCAAATCATGTAAGTATTATTGGTGAAGTTTATAACGAACAGTCTTTTGTCTATAAAAAAGGTGCAAACGCAAGATATTATATAAAAGAAGTCGGCGGATATACACCGAATGCGAATAAATTTAGGTTATATAAGGTATCAGTTAATGGTCGTGCAGAAAAAATAGGCAATAACAGCAATATAGAACCGGGTGATACGATTGTTGTACCAAGACGAATTGCCGGTAACGATTGGATTACACCTATTTGTGATACTTTAAAAGGTATAGCATCAATTATTGTAATGGCATTTGCTATTAACAAATGGTAGTTTAAAAGTTTGAAAATACCTTGATAGATTTAGGGGCGATATTTATTTCAATATCGCCTTTAAATTTTCTTTTTTCTCCGTCAATGTGCCCTGTGATAAAATCGTTTTTAATCAAAAATTCAGATGTCTGAAAATATATAGCTTTTGAATTTGAAAGCTTTTTGTTAAATAAAATCATTAAAAATTCAAAGAAAAACATAATCGGATTTTTAACTTTTAAAATAAATACGTCAAATTTACCGTCTTCAAGTCTGCAATGATTTGATATTGATACAATATTTTTAAACATATTGCCTGAGTTTGCAACGATTATACAAGTCGCTAAAATAGAGAGTTTTTTGTCTTCGAATGAAATATTGTATTTTTTTTGTTTCAATCTTAGAGCAAACAGAATTCCGGCTAAAAAATATGCGAAATATCCGAAATTATTTTTTAACGATTGCGGAGTTTTGCATATAATATCAGAATCATATCCGAGTCCAAGTCTTAAAATCGAATAAGAGTCATTAATTTTAAGTGTATCAATATATGAAATATTCTGGTTGGCTATTACTTTAATAGCTTTTTTTATATTAGAAGAAATTCCGAGTTTTGCAGCGAGAAGATTAGCAGTACCGCAAGGGATTATGCCTAAAACTTTTTCGGTATTGATTATAAAAGGTATAATTTTGTTGACAGTTCCATCCCCGCCAATTGCGACAATATTATCAGCCCAATTTATAAAATCCTTATTCAATTCATCTATTGTAATACTTTTAAATTCACAATTTTGTTTTAAGAGAAATTTTATGAGAAATTTTTTATATTTGATTGCTTTTTTTCTTCCGGCGTTTGGGTTGTTTATTATCAAAAATTTTTTCATGGCTTGATTATTACATAGTTAATATAAGTTATCAATATACTAATTTTATTAAAAATAATTCTTGTTTGTAATATAATTAAAAAAAATAAGGAGTAATGCAAATGAGAGTAGAAAAACAATCAACAGTATGGCAGTCAAATTCAATGGGGAGATTTGACAGTATAAAATTGAAAATCAATGACTTTGCAATAGATATGCTGCTTAATTATTTAGGTCATAATTTTAGTAAAGAAAAGCTTATCAATTTAGCTAAGATTTTTGAAAAAATTTCAGGCTCAAAAGGTGGTATAAACCATGCAAAAAGAATGCAATGGCTGTTCAAATCTGAACATCCGCATCTTTATTGGTGGAAGAAAATTCTTACAGAATTGGATCCGAATTGCAGAAACAAATGGGTTAAAAATTTCTTTGTAAACGGATATTATGGGGACAATTTGAGAAAACGCTCAGCTTTCAATGAAAAGAACGGGTTTTTCCCGCCGACAGTTTTACTAGCAAGTATTACAAAGCGTTGTAATTTCAATTGCAAAGGCTGCTGGGCTCATGAATATGATGTAAAAGAAGATTTAACAAAAGAAAAATGGAGAGATATTTTCAAAGAAGCTCGTGATGTAATGGGGATTCATATTATTCCTGTTGTCGGTGGTGAACCTTTTGCGAGAAAAGAATTTTTGGAACTTGCAGAAGAGTTTAACGATTGTACTTTTATTACATTTACAAACGGCTCTTTGATTACTGAAAAAACAGTAGAAAAGTTGAAAAAACTTGGAAATGTTCAACCGATGTTTTCAATTGGCGGATTAAAAGAAAATACAGATGCCATAAGAGGCGAAGGCTGTTTTGATATGGTAATGGAGAAGATGGATATGCTCAAAAAAGCAGGGATATTCTTCGGCGCAAGTATTACAGCTACAAGCCAGAATTGTGATGAGGTAACATCTGATGAGTTTATGAAAATGTTATCTGATAAAGGAGTTCTTTGGGCTTGGTTCTTCCATTATGTACCGGTTGGAGACAGTCCTGATGTATCTATGGTGCCTAATGCTGAGCAAAGACAAAAAATCTTAAAAGCTGTATATAATGCAAGAAATACACTTCCAATGATGACAGTGGATTTCTGGGGTGACGGACCTGAGATGATGGGATGTATCGCAGGCGGCAGACAATATGTCCATGTAAACCCGAGAGGAGATGTGGAACCTTGTACTTTTGTTCACCTTGCAACTCACAATTTGAAGGATTGTACTTTAACAGAAGCTTTGGCATCTCCGTTTATGAGTGCTATCAGAAACGGTATTCCTTATGAGGATGGTAATATGCTGAGACCTTGCATGATTGTTGACAGACCTGAAGTGCTTAGAAAATATTACGAGGTATTTAAGCCTTATGAAACTCATGAAAATGCCGCAGCTTATTTGACAGATCCCCAAATTACTTCTCAAATCGATAAATATTCTAAAGATGTAAAAGAAATTCTTGATAAGGATTGGAGAGAAAATCTTTGGATGACAATATTCCCGCTTGAAGGTGAATATTATATAGATAGAGACCATTTCTGCTCAAAAGAACGTCCGATACCATCTAATGAGCATAAATGCGATGGCAAATGTGCATGCTGTGCTAAGTAAAATGAAAAAAATATTTATTTTATTATCTATATTTTTAATTTTGTTAATTTTGATAAACTCTTGTCCTATTGTTACTCAATGGGACAGGAGTTTAATCGTATTTGTGCAGCAAAAACTTTCACATATTCCCCTTGTAATACCTATGCTGCCTGATTGTATTCTGTATTCGATAATGATAGCACTCCCGCTTATCGGGTTTGGAATATTTTTTATAAAGAAAAATCTCTATGCGGATTTGGTATGTCTATTTTCTGTTCCGTTGGTTACTTTTTTATTGAATTGTGTCATCAAACCAATAGTCAAAAGGCCAAGACCGCCAATGGAATTGCAAATAACTTCAATCCATCCTGACAGTTTTAGTTTTGTCTCAAGTCACAGTCTTGTAACGATTTGTCTTTGGGGTATGGTTGTTTGGTATTTGCATAAATATTGTGCAGACAAAAGGTTAAAACTACTTGGTTCGATAATCGCAATATCTTGGATTTTATTTGTCGGATTAAGCAGAATTTGGATTGGAGTGCATAACCCGACTGATGTTTTAGGTGCTTATGTTTTAGGGTTGCTGCTAATAAGTATTTATATCCCTAGAACAAAAGTCGTTGAAAAATTGCTAATTGAAATTCTGTTGAAAACGGTGAAAATATTTACATAAAATTAAATATTTCTATTAGGGCTAGATTTTACCTGCTATAAGTTCCATTGGAGAAATATCAGAATATATTCTATCAATTAATTCTTTATCAAATATAGATTTATTTTCATCAGGAATTTTTTTTAGGAGCATGTCGATTGCCTCAAGAGAAATTTCTTTTTTTTCTGATAAAAATTTTGCATAATTTGGATGACAATGATTGATAGCTGAAAGATAATACTGTATTGAATATCCCCAAGGAGTGTGCGGGTAAATCGGACTGATTTGTGTATCTATAATCTTTATAATTGGGAGTATATTATAGTTTTTATTAAAATTATCATTAAGGTACTGCATGATCAGTTCAGTACAAAGATTTCCGGCACCTCTCCCCATGCCAAAAACAGTTGAATCTATAATCAAATTTCTGTTTTTACAAGCATTAATAATGGTTTTAGCATTAGAAAAAGAAAGTTGAAGATTGTTATGTGAATGGAAGCATAATGAAATATCTGATGATAAATTTTTATTGATACTTTCAAATATGGTTAAAGCTTCTTTTTCGCTCATAGAACCGGTCGTATCAGTTATAGTAAAAGCTGAAGGGGCTATTTTGTTCATCTCATAAGCTAAAGCTTTGAGCTCATCAATTGAATATAAGTTGGTATGCATCGGATTAATAAAAATTGTATAACCTTTTTTCTTTAATTTATGACAATATTCAAGAGCATCTGTTATCTCAGCTTTTTTAAAAACTATTCTAAAAGCTATATTATGATCTTTGCAGTCTGAAATATCTTCTATGTTAACTTCTCCAAAATTAATCATAAGTGTAAATTTCTTGTTAGTACTATTAGGAGGTAATTGATGTTTTAAATCTTCAATACAAGAAAAAAGAGTTTGATTTGAATTGTAAATAATTGGTTTTAAAAAACCACACTCTATAATGTCGACATTAGAAGAAATAAGATTTTGCAGAATGATTTTAATATTTTTTTCACCGAAAAACCATTCATTAGCATATCCGCCATCTCTAAGGGTACAATCTAAGATTTTGATATTATTATACATAAATTTTACTTCCGTAATTTAAATCATTTACACAAAATAATATAGTAGCAAAATAAAACTAAATCAATTTTGCTACTAATAAAAAATTATCTAAGTTTATTAAATTATAAAAATTATTTAATCAAGCATTCAAGTGCGACTTTTTTATTCATTTCAGTAAGCATAGTTTTAATTTGTTTATAAAATTTAGAATTAGTCTTGCCTATTGTTGCAAAACTAAAAATTTCATCAGCAATTTTTATGCTTTGAACAAACTCATTTGATATATCGGCTTTTACAAGTGATAAATTTCTATAAGCTTTAAGTTGTTCTTCTATGTTGCTTGGGAGATTTTCAAAACATACAGTTGCAATTTTCTTATCCTGGTTTGCTAAAAGCAGAAGCTTTAAATCAGAAAAATCATTTTCTATGTTATAAATAATGTTTTCTCCAAGCATAGAATAAGAAAGTTTTTTATCTGTGTTTTCGGCGATTATTACAGCAAATAAAGCTGCAATAGCACCAAAAACAATACCTAATAAAATATTAATTAAAAGTTTTGGAGAAGAATATTCAAAATCTCTGAGCTTTTGCGGCTCTTTCAGAACTAAAACTTTGGATGAATCAGACATTTCTTCAACCATTTTAGCCCATTCTAACTTTGATGAAAGTGCTGCAACTTTTGCAGCTTCTTCTGTTACAGCAATTCTTGACTTTTCACCTGCAACAATTTGTCCTTTAATATTTGACATAGCTCGTTGGGCAGAGTGAGAAAATGCACTCATTGCAGTAAGATTACCTGTGCTTACCATTGCTTGTTCAGGAAGTCCGCTTATTGTATTTACCTGACTGTTTAGAGCTGCCTTTGCTTTATTGTATTCTGTTTCAATAACTTTCTTATCAGATTTTGATTTTTCAGTATTTAATTCTTTATGCAGGGCGACATAATTTGTGATAATTGAATTTACTACATTATATGCTAGTTCCGGATCTTTAGATTTATATTCGATAGATAGTACATTTGTACCTTTTTTGTTTTCAAAAGAAATGTTTTTCCCTTTACCTAAAAATGCTTGAGTAGAAATGTATTCACCTTCTTTTTTGTTCGGAATTATCCCCCATTTTTTCTTATAAACAAGGTTATTTTCGCGGATTACTTTGTCGATTACTAAGGGAGATTGAATTAATTCCAACTCATTGGTAAGCCCTCCGCCACCGGACATTAAAGCAGCCATACCCCCACCAGCACTTCCTAATTCTTCAATAGCATAAGGGTTAATCTCCATCATGTTTGAGCTGTTGGCTTTATTTATGTATAAATCTGATTCAACTTTATATTTTTTAGGGAATATAAAGGTTAGTCCAATAAATAATACAAGAATTAAAGTAAAAACTCTCAAAATTAAAAATTTTCTATTCCAAATTGCAAAAACTATTTTTTTTAAATCTATTGTTAATTCTTCATCAAGTTCTTCTTGCGGGATATAAACGGTTTGCTGCATAAAATCTCCTATCCTTATTTTCATTATATTATAAAAAAGATATTTAACAATTTATTTTTTGTTTTAAAAGCAATTTTTTGGCTTTTAAAACATACCTTATCCCAATATGTAATCCTGACAAAAAGTATGCTATAGCTGCTGCATAAATTTTATATTTGTGGAATAAAAACAAAATAATTACTGATATAAATATAGCTTCAATTTGCATTTTAATTTTCATATGCTGATTCCCGCTAGCTGTTATATAAGCCCCGTATATTGCGGCGATTGCAATTGAAATATTCGAAAGAGTGAGAATTAGCAGTAAAGGATAAGCATTTGTATAGTATTCTTTACTATATAAAAGAGTTAATATATACTTACCAAAGAATACAAAAAATATAAATATTACTAAATTAAGACCAATTATAAATTTCAAATTTGTATTAATAATATTTTTAATCTTAATAATTGATGCTTTAATCATTTCGGGAACCATTTTTTGGACTTGTGCGATAATCAATAATGATATAATTGAAGATATTGTAAAGGCTGCAAAATATAGGGCAGCTTCTTCCTTAGAGATAAATGTAGCGGTGTATAAAGACGGTATTTGCATATATAAATATGAACATAAAACAACGCCAATATATGCAAATATGGATTTATCAATCATTTTAACTAATTTATTCAGATATTTAAAGGCTAAAATATAGTTGATTCTGGCGTAGGAAGAAACTTGAATAAAGTTAAGAAGTCCCAATCCAATATTTAAAATTAAAAATTTAGTCAATGACAAATTAAATTTATATGATAATAGAGTTATTAAAATCATAGCTAGACTATAAAAAATATTTACATAACTGATTATATTGAATTTCTTTGATGCTTGAAAATAGGGTAAAATTATTGCAAAAAAAATGTTATCAAAAAATGTTCTTAATAGTACTAAAATAAATAGAAAATTAGATTCTAAATTGCAAAAAGTTGAGAAAAAAGAAATTAACAATAGTATAAGTATTGCATTTATTATGAACAATGATATTTTTAATTTGACTTCTCTTATTATATTTTGAGAGGAAACAAGTATATATTCATTGTAACCGATGTTTGCAAATAATAACCAAAAAGTGGCAAGAGTTTTATAACTGGAAAAAAGTCCGTAATCATAAACTGATAAATATCTACCTAAAAATAGTATAACAATAGTTCCTGCAATTTGCCTTGCATATAATGAGATTGGATAAAACTGATTTATTAAAAACTGTTTTATAGTGTGTTTCATTAATTGTCTCCAAAACTGTTTATTGTATAATTATACAATAAACAGTTTGAGAGATTAAATATGAGCTTACATCCCTATATTACTAATTATTATATATTTGCTGATTTGTATAATAGGTTTAAGACTTCAATCAAAGCAAGAAGAACCTTTTTTAAATTTTGATTTTACTACCAAAATTAGAGGTATGTCTATTTTAGCAATTGTGTTTTCGCATGTAATAAATATGCTTTACTTTGATCGTTTGCCATCAGATAATTTTATACAATGTATCTTTAACATTTTGGCGCCAATTTGTGTTGGTATTTTTCTTTTTTTATCTGGTTATGGGAATAATTTATCAATAAAAAAAAGAGGAAATTTTAACTGGATTAAAAATAGAGTTTTAAAACTTTATATTCCTACATCAATTGTAATTTTATGTACTTTGTTTTTTGCACTTATATTTAATATTACATCACTATTTCCTAAAAGTTACTCCGTTATAAAAGATATATTTTTATTAACGCAACCTTCATTTATGTCTTGGTATTTAAAAGTCCAATTGTTAGCCTATATAACATTATATTTATTTTGGTCGTATTATAAAAATATTATGTTTATTTATTCATTTTATTTTGGTTATTATTCGTTATTTATTTTATATTAGCAGGCAAATATGCTTGTTGGTGGATTTCTACTTTATGTCTACCCTTAGGTCTTTTGTGTGCAGAACAAAAATTATTGATAAGTAAAATTATAAATTTAAAACCTTATTTTTATTTTTTCCTATCTTTATCAATATGTTTAAGCTTAGTGTTATTATTATTGATTGTACATATAATAGGAATTCGAATTTTACCTGTTTGTATTATATTTGTATTATGTTTGTGTATAAGTTGTGGGCTGATTCCTGTTGGATATATATTAAATTTAAAATCCAAGTTACTTGACTTTTTGGGTAGTTATTCGTTGGAAATTTATTTAGTTCATCTTTGTTGTATTTCGATATTCGAAAAATTGACTTTTCTTAATACTGATATTAAAATAGTTTTAACAATAATTATAACAGGTATTACAGTAAAAATGTTGAAAAATCTTAGTGATGCCATAATTAATAAATTATTGAAGGATCGTTAATTTAAATGGAACAATTCATAGAAAAAAGAGACTGTTGCGGTTGTAGTGCTTGTGCAAATATTTGTCCGCATGGAGCAATTGAAATGGTCGAAAATTCAGAGGGATTTTTATACCCCAAAATTGATCAAAGTAAATGTGTAAATTGCGGGCTGTGCAAAAAAACTTGTCCTATTTTGAATAAAATTAATGATAATTTTAAAACTCCGGATTGTTATGCTGCAATGGCTAATGATGAAATTAGAAAAGTCAGCTCATCAGGCGGTGTTTTTTCTATAATCGCTGAGTATATTTTAAATAAAAACGGATATATTTGCGGCTGTACCTTTGATTTAGATGAATTAAAAGCTAAGCATATAATTATAAATTCAAAAGAAGAGTTGTATAAGCTAAGAGGTTCTAAATACCTGCAAAGTGATATCGGAAATATTTATCAGGAAGTTAAAAAAATATTAGATAATGATAATTATCTGCTTTTTAGCGGAACTCCTTGCCAGGTAGCAGGTTTGAAATCATTTTTAAGAAAAAATTATAAAAAACTCTTAACGGTAGATATTTTATGTCATGGTGTGCCTTCACCAAAAGTCTATAATAAATATTTGAAAGAACTTCTAAAAACTAAAGAAGAAAAAATTCTTAATATAAATTTTAGAGATAAAAAAGAAGGTTGGTCTACATCTCTTACTACTACTACGACAACGACCACTACTACTTATAGTAATAAGCAATTTAAAGATAATTACATGCAGTTGTTTTTGTCTAATATTTCGTTAAGACAAAATTGTACAGATTGCAAATATTGTACAACACAAAGAGAAGGTGATTTTACAATTGCTGACTTTTGGGGAATTGATAATTATGATAAAAACTTAAATGACGGTAAAGGAACTTCTCTAGTTTTAGTAAATAATAAAAAAGCTCAAAGTGTATATTCTGAAATACAAAACAAATTTAATCAATCTGAAAAAGTGCCTTTAAAATATGCTATTTTAGGAAACAGAAATTTGTATGCTCCGCATAAAGTACATGCAAAACGGAATGAGTTCTTTGAAAATTTGGATAAATATACACTAAAACAGCTTGTTAATATGTATTTGTATGACAAATATGATTGCGGAATAATGAATTACTGGGCAAGTTGGAATTATGGTGCGATTTTGACTTGTTTTGCCCTGCAAGAGTTAGTAAAATCTTTTGGTTTTACCACCCAAATTATAAATTTCAGACCAAAAGTTTGGGATAATAAAAAAGAATATCCAAGAAATGATGCAAAATTGAATTTTGTAAATAAATACTTTAATCTGTCGAAAGTTTGTAAAAATAAAAAAGATTTAACTAAATTAAATGATAATTATAATACTTTTATAGTCGGCTCAGATCAGGTATGGAATTGGGGATACAATCTGAAATATTTATATTTCTTGGATTTCGTAAAAAATTCGAAGAAAAAAATCTCTTGTGCAGCAAGTATGATTTTTGAAAAATTTAATCAAGGAGAAGATGTAAAAACAACGATTGAATATTATATAAAAAGATTTGATGCTGTATCTGTAAGAGAATTAGATAATGTATCAATCTGTAAAAATGAGTTTGATGTCGATGCTGCTTGTATATTGGATCCGGTATTTTTGATTGATAAGAATGTATATGAAAATTTATATAAACAATCAAATAAAAATTTAAGTAAAAAATTTATAGCGGTCTATGTATTTGAATATGATAATAATATAGAAAAATTTGCAAATAAAATTGCAGCAGAAAATGATTTAGAAATCGTAATTATGAATAGGGGTGAATCTATAGAAGATTGGCTGTATTATATTAAAAATGCCGAGTTGGTAATTACAGATTCATACCATGGAACCTGTTTTTCTATAATTTTTGAAAAACAAGTTTTGCCTTTAACTAATACTCATGGTAATAGTCGTTTCTATTCATTGTTATCAATCATAGGATTGGAAAATAGGATTATAGAAAATAAAAAAGATTTTAATAAAATTTCTAACTTGATAAATGAAAATATAAATTATGAGAAAATTAATAAAATTTTGGAAAAAGAAATCGGAAAATCAAGTAAGTGGCTAAAATCTGCAACAAATGCCGATAAAAATAAATTTAGAGAATCTGTTGAATCAAGGTTATTAGAAGTTTTGCTTGAAAATAAAAAAATTCCGCAAGGTACACCTTATATTAAAAGGGCTTGTAAAAAAGCAATAAAAATTATTAAATGGATATTCAGACAAATAAAAAGACAATTATTTTTGCTGACAAATAATGTAAACTTTTTAAGATTCTAAGATTCCAAGTAATTGTTTAGCAACATTTTCAATGGAAAAACGCTTAACATTATTATCCCCGAAATTAATCAATTCATTTCTGCGAGTCGGATTGTTAATTAAGTATTCCATTTTTTCTGCAATGGATTGATAGTCAGTTTTGCAAAATTCAGCTCCTTTTCCTGCTACTTCCCTAAATACAGGGATATCAGAACATAAAAGCGGACAATTAGAATATTGAGCTTCAATTATTGGTGTGCCAAACCCCTCATATAAAGATGGAAAAACATAAATAAGAGCATTTTTATATAGCACAGGAATTTCTTCATCTTTAATATAGCCTGTAAAAATTATATTAGGGTGTTTGGTTAGTTTTTCTCTATTTTCATTACCCATACCGCCTACAAGTACAAGCTTAAGCTCTGGATATTTATCAGAAATACTTTCAAATGCTTTGATTAATTCTGGAATATTTTTTCGTTTGTTTAATGTTGCAACTGATAAAATATATTTATCTTTTTGAATATTATATTTGTTTAAAATTTCAGGATTAAGATTTGCATTGATAAAATGTTCTCCTATAGAATTATATACAACTTTAATTCTGTCAGGAGAAATATTGAATTTTTCAATAAGTTCTTGGCGTACTGTATTTGATACCGTAATTATCTTATCCACGTTACGAATACAATTCAGCATCGAAATGTGATATATTAACCAAGTATAAAAAGAAATCTCATATTTTCTATAAAAGGCAAGATCATGAATTACTGTTATATATTTAGTACTTTTTATTCTGAAAAATGGAGTTCTAAAATTAGGAAAAATAATTATCTCAGGCTTTTTAAAAAAAATATTAAAAAGTAGTGTGGTATTTTGCCACAGTATTTGAAAAAGTGCTTTTCGTTTTTTTATGTTTATATAACATTTTATTGGGTATAAAGTTGGAGAAATTTTTAATAAAGTAAGAATATAAGCACCAACTCCTGTTTTATTTTTTAATTCATATGAGATATCTATCCATTTTTTTTTCATTTCAATACTCCTTTTTTCAAGGGATACTAACAGAACATAAATATATTAAAAATACAATATAAATATGCATAATCATATTTTAAACTTTTTATTTTAAATTTTATGTAAGATAATTTATTTTTTTTAATAAAATTTTTTAATTGATTAATAATATAAAGTTTTTGTTTGATTTTTAAATTTTTCTTCCGTAAAGCATGATAAAAAATATGACAAGCCAAAAACCTCAGTAAAGTTTGTTCAATTTCTAATTTATCTTTGTATTGATTGTAAAAAGTATCTAATTCTTTTAACCATATATCAACTAGTTTTTCATAATATTCACCTTTTTTAATATTAGAATGTAAAGAATTCTTTAGATTAGTATTATAATGATAAATTGCATCATACTCAAAACTTATTTTATTTGTAAAATTCAAGACTTCAAAAGAAAAAAGTCCATCTTCACTATTAGACAAATCTTCTTTAAATTTTATGCCAGTTTGACATAAAAACGAATGTTTCCAGAACGCTTGCCAAGTTGCTAAATAACATAGTTTATCTAATTTAACATTTCCCATTTTAATATTATTTGCAACAATAACAACATCTGAATTGTTTCTCTTTGCATTATTATATGCCAATTCGATAAAATTTTTATCTATTGTATCATCTGCATCTAAAAAAAATATATATTCACCAATTGCTTGCTTAAAACCGTTATTTCTAGCTGCAGATACTCCTTTATTTTCTTGATAAATATACTTTATTTTAGAATGTCTATTTAGATACAATAAACAAATATCCTCAGAATTATCTGTACTTCCATCATTCACCAAAATTATTTCAATATCTTGAAGAAAAGTTTGAGCTAATACAGAAGCAATACAATGTTCTAAATAATCAGATTTATTATATATAGGAATTATTATTGAAACTTTCATTTTTACTCTTTGAATAATATTATTCAATATTATCCTTCCCTCCTCTATTATAATATACTTTTAAAATAAAAATATTTACTAATCCAAAAAGAAACCATATATAATAATAAGCTTCTGTAATATCATAAAAAATTATACATGCTATTGAGATTAATGAAAATTTCAATCCTAATAAAAAATCATATTCTATATTAAAAATAAACCTTTTACAATTGTTAATATATTTGATCAATTTATAAATAAAATAATAATATAAAAAAACTCCTACAAATCCTAGCTCCGCAAAATATTGCCATAATATAGCACCATTATATTTCATTGAATAATTTCGAGTTGTAGTTTGCATATTATATAATATTTCACCAGTTAAATTATTCATCATATTAAATTTGTAGTAAATTAAATTTTGAACATTTCCTATTCCAACTCCATATATAAAATTTTCTAAGCCTATTTTAAAAGTTGCTATATAGCATTGAATCCTTGTCCATAAAGTAGGTAATACTATTGATAAATTTGTAGGCGTTAAAAGATTACACCAAAAATCAACTATTCTTTTATAAAATTCTAATTTTGTAGAATCTATTTTTTGTATTAGAAGAACACTGATAAATACAAGTAATGATAAAAAGATAATAAATACTAAATTATATTTATATACGATTTTCTTTAATTTTTGTTTAAAAAATATAATAGTTAATATTATACAAAACACAAACCATATTGCTGATTGACAAACTAAAATGTTAAATAACATTAAAGGAACTAAACTATGTTTAATTATTATATTCATAAATTTATTTTCAAATAATTTATACTTAGATAAACAAATTTTATAAATTATAGGCATATTTATAAATATAAATCCTCCAAACCAACCTGGCTCTTGAAAGACACTTGAAACTCTTGTTATTTGTCCTATATCATCCAAATTTACTTCTCTTAAATTAGATAAGAATAATTTAATATTAATAATTGCTGAAATATTAAATGTTTTTCCAATAAATTCTACTAAACCAAAACAAAAAATAAAAAAATACGCAATAAATAAAAATTTAATTAAAAATTTTAAATTATATTTTTTATTGTCATATAAAAAACAAGGTAATAAATATGTTAAACAATAATCTATTAAAATTAATGATGTTATATAATATATAAAAACTGAAAATTTATAATGCCCGATTAGCATATTGATAAAACCTGAAATCAAAACCCACAATACAAAATATACAACATATTTAAAAGGAGTTATTTTATACAACAATAATATTCGTTTAACATATTTTTTTAGATTTGTAAAAGTTATTATAACAAAAAATATTACTAAACAAACATAATATAATACGATTCCTTTATTACCAACAACAAAACCAAAAGAAGGTAAGAATAATAAGAATAAAGGAATTAGAGCTAGTATATTTAGTTTTAGTTTATCTATATTAAACATTTACTAACTCCATATATAGTTTTTTGATCTTATTTATTTCGAATAGATTATTGACTCTTTGTCTTGCAGTATAGCCATATTGATTTCTTAAATTATCATCATTTAATAATTTATTAATAGCATTTGCTAATTCTTCAGAATTTTTAGGCTCTACTGTCAAACCAGTTTCATTATGAATAGATACATAATTAACTCCGGTGCCTAAATTAGTATTAATTACAGGTTTTGAATGTTTCATTGCTTCCAATTGAACAACAGCAAATGTTTCTGATTGCATTATTGATGGTAATACAAAAAAATCACACGCTTCATAATAATTTCCTAACTCTATATCAGCAACCCTTCCTAATAATTTAATTTTGTCTTGTAAATTATTTTTTAATATATATTCTTTAAAATTCTTGCTTAACGGTCCTGTCCCGCCAAGTAATAAAACAGAATTTTCTACAGATTTCATAGCTTCAAGTAAATATTCAAAGCCTTTGTATCTTACGTGTCTTCCAATTGCAAATAAAATTTTTTTATTTTTATATTTTTCTCTAATTTCTTTTACTGTATTGGTATCAAAATGACTATTTGAGTCAATTAAATAAGGTATCACAACTGCTTTAATTTTGAAGTTTTTTATCATTGAGTTTTCAAGCATTTGCGGAGATTGAACATGGATTATATCAGCTTGTTCCAAAAAATTATTATAAATTTTCCAAAAAGGTCTCATTATTTTATCATAGCCAATAATATCACTATGGTAGCAAACTATCATTTTGTTGTATTTGGGGCGTGCTATAAAATGTGCTATCACTGCAAAAATAAACGGCATATGGTAAACTATCACATCAGTATTAACCTTATGTAATTTGTAAATAAAATCTGTAGAAAATGTATTAGCAGCAAATTCAAAAAAATATTTTGCCCTATTAAAGAAAACACCATTTTCATTTGATGGTTTATCTGAGTTTGAGCAACATAAGACTTCAATATCGCAATTATCATTCTTGATACAAGAGTTGAACATTTCAATAAAAGACTCAATTCCTCCTTTATGAGGTTTTGCAAACTTTGAAACATGAGTGACTTTCGTTTTTTGTTTTACTTCGTTGTCCAACTCTCAGCTCCTATGTTTGTAAATCTGAATCTTCTGAATTCTCCGCCTAATTTCGATAATTCTTCTATTACTCTGTATCTGCTGTTATTAGGGCAGTAGAACATAAAAAATCCGCCGCCGCCGGCTCCGGAAATTTTGCCGCCTGTCGCGCCTGCTTTTATTGCGGTTTCATATATATTGTCAATTACAGGATTAGAAATTGAAGAAGACATTTTCTTTTTGTTTTCCCAGCCTGTATTTAGTAATTCTCCCATTTTAGACAAGTTACCTGTTAATAATGCTTCTTTCATATCCAAAGATTGTTGTTTTAATTTATGCATTGCTTCAATTGCTTTTTCATCTTTTTTCTTTGTGTTTTCAACCTGACTCTCTATGATTTTCGCTGAAAGTCTGCTTGTGCCTGTATAATACAAAAGAACATTAAATTCCAATTCATTCACATATTCTTTTCGAATTCTCAAAGGATTTACAAGAACTTTTTCATTGCTTGAAAATTCCATAAAATTAAATCCGCCAAATGCTGCAGCATATTGGTCTTGTCGTCCGCCTGCCATTTTTAAATCTTCTCGTTCTATACTCCAGGCAAGTTTTGCTAAATCGTATTCACCCAAAGGTAAATTTTGCCATTCCTGAAAGGCTTTTACTATTGCGACAACAAGAGTTGAGGATGAGCCAAGTCCGCTTCCTGCAGGGGCATCCACGTAAGTTGTCAAAGTAAAACTTAGAGGCTTTTTGATATAATCCTTTACCAATCGGTTATAAACACCTTTTAATAAATCAAATTTCCCATTAATTTCAAATTCTTCAACGGAATTAAAAACAGCAAATTCTTTTCTGTCTTCACAGCGAAATTCAATCTTGCCGTCGTTTCTTGGTTCAATTGTTGCGTATGCATACATATTTATACAAGCGTTAAGGATAGATCCACCATAAATATCGCAATAAGGGCTAACATCAGTTCCTCCCCCTGCTAACCCTATTCTTAATGGAGCTTTTGCCCTGATAAGCATAATTCTTCTCCTCTAAAAATTGCTTCTTCTACTATTGCGCATATTATATGACCAATCATTATATGCGATTCCTGAATTGTTGGAGTGCTTTCTGATGGTACTTTTATTATATAATCACAAAGTGTATTCATTTCGCAAGCTTTTTGTCCAACTAATCCGATAGTTATTACATTTTTTTTCTTAGCTTCTAATATAGCATTTACTATGTTTTTAGAATTTCCTGATGTTGAAATTGCAATAAAAACATCACCTTCATTTGCATTTGCTTGAATTTGTCTTGAAAATGATTTTTCATAACCGTAATCGTTACCTATTGCTGTTAAAATTGAGGTATCTGTCGCAAGAGAAAATGCACTCAAACCGGGTCTGTCAAAAAAGAATTTTGATACCAGTTCACCTGCAATATGCTGGGCATCTCCTGCGGAACCGCCATTGCCTGCGGTTAATACTTTTTTACCGTTTTTATATGCTTTTATAATTGCATCAGCAGAGTTTTGAATGGTTGCAAGAATGTTTTTATCATTCAATATCTTTTGTTTTGTATCAATTGAGGCTTGAATATAGTTTTCAATAATCATTCCACTAATGTCCTTTCTTTTTCAAAGAGGATTTGACATTTCAAATAAGGTAATTTGATATTATCAATTTCAGAGTTATCTCCGACCATAATTGAATTTTTTAAATCTATTTTTACTTTTTCACAGGCTCTCAATATCATGCCCGGATTAGGTTTTCTGAGAAGCGAGGCATAAGAATATTCTTTTATTACGCCATCTTTATGGTAGGGACAAAATTCAATGTCATCAAATTCTATTCCTTGTGTTTTATAAAATTCTTTAATTCCTTCAAACCCTTCTTGCATTTGGTCAAAATTAAATTTGTTTTTTGCAATTCCTGCTTGATTTGTAACCATTATGATATGATAATTTTTTTCTGAATATTTTTTGACAATATTTATTGTGCTTTCAATAATTTCAAAATTTTTGCCATTAGGATATTCTGTGTTTACAATCAAAGTGCCGTCTTTATCTATAAAAAGTGCAGGTTTTGCTTTTTTACTAGCCCATTCGGGGATAAGATTTTGTGCTTTGTAATAATCTTCAGGAATACCTATATCTATGAAACATCCGCCTACCGGCAGACCGAATAATTCTTTGTTTTTTAACAACTTGGGAAATATCTCAGTTTCTAATGAAATAAATTGGACTGAAAATTCGTCCAAAAATCTTTTTAATACTGATTTTTCGATACGATAAATTCCGCCGTTTATATAGCCGTCAATTCTGTTTTTTGGAAGATTTCCTTTTTCTGTAAAAGATGATATTTCAAAGTTTTTATCTATTTCGACAAACCCGTATCTTGATATATTGTCGGTGTATCTCAAGGCTATTGTGCAAGGTTTATTTTTTCCAAATTCTTCTAAAATTGAAAAATCTATATCAAAAAAAGTGTCGCCATTGATTACATAAAAATTATCATTCAGAAATTCAAATGCATTCAAAATAGCTCCGCCCGTACCAAGAGCGGTTTCTTCTTTTACAAATCGAGTGTTTGGTAGATCTTTAAAATGATTTTCGATAATTTCGGATTTATAACCTGTTAAAAAAACAAAACTGTCAAAACCGTGATTTTGTAATTGTCCAATTATATATTCCAAAAAAGGTTTATTTTTTATCGGAGCCATAGGCTTTGGAACATCAGATACGACATGAGCCAATCTTGTACCGAATCCGCCAGAAAGAATTACTGCTTGCTTAGCCATGACGACCTCCAAGTGCTAGGAATACAGCTTTTACTAATATTCCAATTTCCCATAAAAGATTTCTGTGTTTTAAATAATACATATCATATTGCAGCTTTTCTGCAATATCGTCAGCTAATACACAGTGCCCTTGGTTAATCTGAGCCCAGCCTGTCCAGCCCGTTTTTACCCATTGTCTGCATTTGTAGTATGGAATTTCTTTTGAATAAATATTTACCAGATCTTCCCATTCCGTTCTTGGACCTACAATTGACATTTCGCCTTTCAAAATATTTATCATCTGCGGAATTTCGTCAAATCTTGCTTTCCTTACAAATTTGCAGAACGGAATTACTCGATTATCCTGATCTTGAGATTCTGTATGCTCGATATGACCTGCTTTCGGTATGTAATCATTAAGGTACATTGTACGTAACTTATACATTTTAAATGGTTTGCCGTTTCTCCCGATTCTTGTCTGTGTATAGACTGCTGGTCCGCCATCTGTTAATTTTACTCTTATTCCTATGTACAAAAGAATTGGAAAGGTTACGGTCAGAATAATTAAAGCTGATATGATATCATAAGCTCTTTTGCAAAAGTCATACAAGGCTGATCTTTTTTGCATATATTCATAAAAAAGCCAATTTATCGACATTCTGTCTATAAAATATTTTCCAGTTATTTTTTCATAGAATTCTGCCATTTTGTAAACTTTGACGTTTCGTGGAATACTCTCGACCATATTTGTCAAAAGTTCTTCTTCCATTCTTCGTTTAATTGCAATAATTACGATATCAACATTATTTGTTTTTATTGCTTTTTTAAGGTTTGCAGGTTTTGTGATTACTTTAAGCGAGCTTTCTGGAATATAGTCTTCTGATTCTGCATCTTCTATAAAACCGATTACTTGCATTTTAAGTGCTTTTTTAGCCTTAATTTCATCGGCTATAAGTTTTGCAGTTTTATCATTACCTATTATAAGAACATTTCGAGTCCGTTTTATATGAAACAGATAATAGTGAAACAAAAGTCTGTATATTCTAAGCGCTATAAAAATTGTTATAAGATTTGCGAGTATAAATTCAAAAGTATTTGCATCATGAGTAAATGTCAATAGTAAAATTGCAGGTGGAATCTGCGCAAATACCATTCCTTCAAAAAGCAGGTAATAATTTTTTAATGTTGTATTAAATTCTCTGATTTTGTAGTTGTCTTTTAGAAATAAGACTGCAATTCCTGATAGTACAGTAATTAATACGGTCATGTCCAAGAGATTTTCGGGCAAATTGAAACCTGTATACCAAAAGGTTGTTGAGAACAACATAACCGCCATATCAAATAAAAACATTATCAATATTGATTTAGATATCATTATTTAATATTAGTTCCCTTCAAATAAATAATAAAATTATAATACAACAAACAAAAAATAATTTTAATAAATTATATTATTTTTTCTTATCAAAACTTTAAGAATAAATCCGTTTTTATATAGTTTATTTTATTTATTTTAAATGTATTTATCGGTTTTTCTGCCTGATAGGTTGAAATTATCGGAAATAGTCCTCAGCAAATTCCTGCAAAAATTATATACGGTCGGGTAATTTTTCGCCCCTCTATATATTTGTTTAGTCCTAAGTAATTATCTAAATTTATAGCGTAATCTTCTCTTTTTATGTTGCAATCCCCTGTTTAAATTTGTTTTCTGTAAATTCCGACTAAAAAGCAAGATATATTTAAAACCCAGCCCTATGTACAAAAAAACAGATGTAAAGAAATACCTTAAATGATTATTTGTAACAGTAAAAACGAGTATTGGGAAAATTAAAGTTTACATTTTGTTTTTTATTTCTTTAGTTTTGAATCACTTGAAAATGTCTGATTAACTTGATTTCCAAAAGGTAGTATCATTTGAGACATTAATCCTTGAGCTTGTGCTTCCCCTTTTTTTTGTAAATATATTTCACTCTATCATTAAGCAGATACCTATTTTTGTAACATTCTATAACCAATACCTATATGAGTTTTTATATAATCTGTATTTTTTAATTTTTTTCTTAAATTAGTTACAAAAACTCTTAATGATAATTGAGAATCACAACCATTATCATCTAGCCAAATTTCTTTTTTTATATGATTATGTGTTAGCACTTTTCCAATATTTTTCGCAAATAAACATAACAACTTGTATTCAATAGCTGTTAAATGAATTTCTTCTTCTTGCACATATACACAACCTTTGACATAATCTATTTTTAAATCCCCATTAATAAATATAGAACTACTTTCTTCCTGAACATTTTTAGAAATATTTTTATGACGCATTGCAACTCTTATACGAGCAAGAAGTTCTTCAGTATTAAAAGGCTTTGTTAAATAATCATCAGCACCTTCATCAAGAGCCAAAATTTTATCTTCATTTTCAATCCTTGCACTAACAACAATTATTGGAGTAAGAGAAAATGAACGAATTTTCTTTATTACTTCAATTCCATCTATATCAGGTAGTCCTAAATCTAAAATTATTACATCAGGATTATATGATGAAGCTTTCAATATGCCTTGAGTAGCATTGGATGCAATTTGGTAGTTATAATTAAATATTTCTAAAGTCGTACCTATTAAATTTTGTATAACTTTATCATCTTCTATAACCAATATAGTTCCTTTTGTATTATTTTCACTCATTATTATCACCCCTTTTTATAGTAAAGGTAAATATTGTGCCCTTTGGTATATTATCTTTTATTTCTAAAACTCCACCATGGGCAGCAATTATTGATTTACAAAGAGCTAAACCTAGCCCCAAACCGCGTCTTCCATCAATTGATGCATTTTTTATAGTGTAAAACATTTCACATATTTTATCTTTTTCTTTATCCAGAATACCAGAACCTTCATCCGCGACATATACCTCTACATATTTACCGGCAGCTTTTGCTCCGATAGTTATATTAGTTGAAATTGGAGAATATTTCATTGCATTATCTGCCAAATTAAAAATAACCTGTGCAATTAATCTTCCATCCATCGATGCACTTAGCATTTCATCTTCCAAGTCTATAATTATATTAAATTTTTCTTTTTTTCTTCCTAAATGAGAAATTACATCTGCAAAAATATCAGAAAAATATTCTTCATCTTTTTTTATTTTTATTTCATTTTTATCAAAACGAGTAATTGAAAGTAAATTTTCTACTAAATTTAAAAGCCATATTGAATCATCATAAATATTTGTATAAATTTCTTGCTTTTTGTTTTCTGATAACAAACTTGTATTATTTATTAAAATTTCAGCAAAACCAGAAATGCTGGTTAAAGGCGTTCTCAAGTCATGTGAAATGCCTCTTAATAATGTTGATCTAAGTTCTTCTTGTTTATTTTTTATCAATAATTCATTTTTAGCCTGTAAAACTTCTTCTTTTTCATATGCAAGAGCAACTTCTCTTAACATGGCTATTAAAATATTCTTTTCAAATTCGCTTATATTTGTCTTATTTAGAACAATAATCGCAAAAACATTATTTAAATTCCGTATCGGTAAAATCTGCTCTATCAACAACAGGATTATCAACTGCGGGAATTTCTGATATTTATACCACTTTTGGGCATGTAGTTTTACTATGTTTAATCCAACTGGGAGCAATTGGTTATATGACATTAACTTCATTTTTTATTCTCTCCAGAAGTGACAGTATTTCAACACAACGTATAAAAATTTTATCTGCAGAATTTACATTACCGGAAAATTTTAATATTAAATCTTTTATAAAAAACGTAATTGTATATACCTTTATAATTGAACTTTTAGGGGCTCTTGTATTATTTTTTCAATTTAAACACTTGGGCGTAAATACACCACTGTGGTCCGGATTTTTTCATTCTGTATCTGCTTTTGCAACAGCCGGATTCAGCCTTTATTCAGACAGTCTTATGGGATTTCAAAATAACGCTGTAATATGTATAACAATTGCTATACTCTGTTACTTAGGATCTATCGGGTTTATTGTTCCAATGGATATTTATAAATGCATAAAAGGTGAAAAAAAAGAAATTACTTTAACCTCAAAAATAATTATATTAATAACTTTGTTAATTTGTCTTGTTGGAACTGTAATTTACACATTAGATATGAACTCTTCTATACTAGAAGCTTTTTTCCAAATAGCTTCGGCTTCTACAACTGCAGGATTTAACAGTATAAATCTTGCGAATTTATCTAATGCAGTATTGTTTGTTATGATTTTTGTTATGATAATAGGAGCTTCCCCTTCAGGTACAGGGGGCGGTATAAAAACTACCACTATTTCAGCATTGTTAGGTGTAATAAATAGTGTAAAAGATGGACATCCTGATAATATAACATTTTTAAAGAAAAAAATTCCTCCAAATAGAGTTATGACAGCAGTTGCGAATGCGACAACGTATGTTTTACTTTTGGCAGTTAGTACAACATTAGTTTGTTTTTTTGATACTCATTCTTTTTTAGAGTTATGTTTTGAAACAACATCTGCATTAGGCACAGTTGGATTAAGTTTAGGAATTACATCTGAATTATCTGATTGGGCAAAAATTATTTTAACTGTAACAATGTTTTTAGGAAGAGTTGGGCCGTTAACATTAGGTATTGCATTTTTTCAACAAAAATATAATTCAAAAGTAATAAGTCAAAAAGAAGATATAGCTGTCTAATTACTAAGCAAAATAATTCTAAATGAGAATAATGTCTTGTTAGTAATATTTAAAACTTTTTATAGTAACCGGACTTTATTTACTTAAAATGTCAAATAATCGTTTTATCCGTGCAATTTAGATTATGAGGGTGAAATAGGCTATAACATTGGTTTTAAAATAGAAAATTTAAGACAATTCTTGGACAGTAATCGGAGAATCGAGACCTGAAAAAGACCATTTTGTAACATATAAAACGATTACTTCCGACCGCCAAAGTTCAAAGACAAAGCCAACTTTGCCGAATAATCTTTTTATGCGTTCGGATAAAATGTCCCGTTAAATTACAATTACAATTACAATTACAAGCACAATAAAAAATAAAAAAGAGGCAGCAAATACTGTCTCTTTTTTATTACGCGTGGAGGGATTCGAACCCCCGACCTTTTGGTTCGTAGCCAAACGCTCTATCCAACTGAGCTACACACGCTTATTTAATTTTCATAACGAATACACCTAAATCCTGCTTATGCAAATTCTTTAATGTACTCATCCCCCTTTAGAGGTACAATGAAATTCTAGCAGATAAATTTTTATTTTCAAGTCTTTGTTTTTATGAAAATTTGTGAATTGCTTGAAAAAAAAACGTATTTATTGTATTTTTTTACATAAGAAACGGGGAAATCAAGGGGTTCAATATGGCGGAAGACAACAAATTAAATTTAGAGGCGATAGCCGAAAAATACAGTTTGTTTGATGCAACAAACACCCAGAATCTAATCTCACGCATAACCGGATTAGATAATGATTTTTGTTCCGACGATTTGATAAAAATTTACAATTATCTTTTGACAAATTTAAAATCCCCAGATGTTTTAATGCACGTAATTGCACTTGCTGACAGATTTAGAAATTATTCAACGCTTTCAATTCTTGTAGACATTTTGTTATTAAAAAATGCTGAGAATTTAGCACCGGAAGATAAAGAGAATTATATAAATCTTCGTGTAATGTGCGCAAAAGCAATTGCTAATTATCGTGACACTTCAGCGGTAACCCCTCTTTTATACTGTTTAAACAACAAAGACGAAAATTATAAAGTAAGATTTGCCTGTGCGGATGCTTTAGGGAGAATCGGCGACAAATACGCAGTAGCGCCATTAATTGATGTTGTTAAGGATGAAGAAGAAAAATCCGTTTATTTAAGAGAATCCGCAGCTTCAGCCCTTGGCATGCTTGGAGATATGAGAGCAGTCGATCCTTTGGTAAGCATTCTTGAAACAAAACAGGGAATTATTGATAAGTTTACATTTTTAAAGGAAAGAGTAATCGAAGCGCTTGGCAAACTCAGGCTTGGTGCGGATGAAAGAGTTTTTAACGCCCTAAAGATGTCACTGATGGATGAATCCCCGCAAATAAGAATTAACGCAATAGAAGCAATGATGGACAGCGAGCACCCCGAAGCTTACGAAACAATAAAAAGCTGTCTGTTTGACGATGATGATGAGGTTAAAAAGAATGCGCTTGTTGCATTATACAATCTTCATGGGCGTTCTGTTCTTGACGAAGTTATAAGAGAACCCCTATACAGCGACATCTTAAAAGTTGAAGCCGTTTCAATGATTGACGAATACGAAACGGATGAAGACGAAGAATTTGCAAGAAAATTCAGAGAGGAACTTGATGGTTAAATCAGTAATTTTACTGTCAGGCGGACTCGATTCTCTTGTGAGTCTTGGATTAACCCGAGAAAAATATAACGTAGAGCTTGCGCTGACTTTTGATTACGGGCAAAAAGCCCTAATGTCGGAAATTGAAGCCTCTGCAAAAATTTGTGAATATTATAAAGTCAGACATAAAATTATAAAACTTGATTTTTTAAAAGAAATCACACACACTTCGCTATGTTCAAATAAAGAAATTCCGACAGGAGAAAACCTTGCACTCGGGGAAAAAAGCGCCAAAAGTGTTTGGGTTCCAAATAGAAACGGATTATTTTTAAACATAGCCGCAAGCTTTTCTGACAGCGAAGATTACGGCTATATAATAATCGGCGCAAACCAAGAAGAAGCCTCAACTTTCCCCGATAACACCAAAGAATTTATAGACCGAACCGAAAAAGAATTTGAATATTCAACCCGCCGCCGCCCGAAAGTTCTTGCGCCCTTGATAAATTACACTAAGAATGATATAGTGAAACTGGCAGTTGAAAATTCTATTCCGCTGAAGTTTGTCAAGAGCTGCTATCAAAGCGGAGAGAAGCATTGCGGCAAATGCGAATCCTGCATAAGACTAAAAAATGCTTTGTTGTATAATAATTGTAAGGATATGGTAAAAGAATTATTTGAATAACAAATAAAACAAAGTTATGAAATACAAATTAATTGAAAAAGAAATAAAATACGAGGGCTTTCAACTTTGCCCGCACTGGATTTACAAGAATTTCAAAATACAGGGCGATGCGATAGTTGCATTTTGCGGAGAATGCGACGTAAAACTTAATGAGATGGTAGACATTGAAGATGTAATCAATAATGAACCGATATACAGCAAAGATATGCTGAGTTTTATAACCGAGCAATTCAATGTTAACTTGGTTGAAGGTGTTTTCAGACAAAGGCTTCTGATTTGTATAATAAAAGAAGCACTTGAAAAACGAGGGATAAAAGTTGAAAGAAGCGGGGATGATTTGTATGTCAATGGTAAAAAACTTACCGTTTCGATTGCGACGAAATCCTTAACTTCAATACTTATCCACACAGGAATAAATATAAATTCAGAAGGTGCACCGGTCAAAGCGAGCGGACTGAATAATGATCTTGGAATAACAGATATTTCGGGATTAGCACAAGAAATTATGGAAAATTATGCAAACGAACTTGAAGACATTGAGCTTGCAAGTACAAAAGTAAGAGGAGTGTAACAGTGGAAGAACAACCGAAACAAATTGTGACCCCCGATCATATAAGCTATCGTGAATACAAAAAAAGATTGTCCAAAAATCCACATCAAAGTTTGGTACTTTTTATTTCAGCATTTTTCATATTGCTTTTGGCATTTTTAGGATGTGCAAAATTAATGTCCCCGGATGTAGATATTGCAATAGGTGATGAACCAGAAGTTGCCTATGAAGAAGAGGGAATTATTCGAGGCAATGTTGACAGCAGGTTAAAGAAAATTCAGGATGAAGATAATACGACAGAAACAAAAGACACAGTATTTGATCCGGAACTTGATGAAAAAGTTGTAATTCCCGAAAAAAAATCACAGGAAGCACCTATCTCAGTACAAGAAGAAGCACCGATAATTCTTCAAACATCCGAACAACCCGCTCCTGTAGAAACAAAACAAGAGCATACAGCAGCACCAACTCCGGAACCTATTATCAAAAAAGAACAAACAGCACACGAAACCATTCAGCAGACAAATCCAGCACCTGTTCCAGCGCCGGCACCTAAAACATACAAAGTTTACATAGGAAGTTACTCATCAGCCGCGCAGGCAGAAGTTGCAAAAGGAATTATTGCAGAAACAGGACTTGGCATAAATGTATTTGTCAAAAACATAAACGGATCCTATACACTTCAAGCAGGCTCCTTCAGCGCAGTTGATAAAGCCCAAAGCGTTGCAAATGACCTCTTGAAAAACAATTTTCCTGCAAGAGTTGTCGCAGAATAAAAATTGTATAATACATGACGGTCATGTTTATGCTAAAATATTTAAGGCAGGCGGAAGGGAGAAGTTCCTAAGCTTTAAGAAGTAAAAAGATTTAACAAAAGTCGATATGTAAGGAGATACTATGGAAAGCAGTTTGAGAGATAAATATGAAGTAGTAATAGGACTGGAAGTTCACGCACAATTAAAAACCAAATCAAAAATATTTGCGCCCGACGGAACAGAATTCGGAAAAGATCCAAATTCTGAAACAAGCCCGATTACATTAGGTATGCCCGGAGTCTTGCCTGTATTAAACAAAGAAGTCGTAAATATGGGAATACTTACCGGCCTTGCTCTTAACTGCGAAATTCCCGAACGCTGCAAATTCGACAGAAAACAATATTTTTATCCTGATTTGCCGAAAGGTTATCAGATTTCACAATATGATGAACCGATTTGCGTAAATGGTTACATTGATATTAAAGGTAAAAGAATAGGAATTACCCGCGCACATTTAGAAGAAGATGCCGGCAAACTTGTACACGCAGGCGCTGACGGAATTGCAGGCTCAAGCTATTCACTTGTAGACCTTAACCGTGCAGGCACTCCGCTTCTTGAAATAGTATCCGAACCTGATATAAGAAGTTCAGATGAAGCAAGAGCTTATATGGAAGAACTTCGCAACATTGTCCGCTACATAGGTGTTTGCGACGGTAACCTTGAAGAAGGCTCAATGAGATGTGATGCCAATATTTCTATTATGCCGAAAGGTTCAAAAGTTTTCGGAACAAGAGCAGAAATTAAAAACGTAAACAGTTTCTCAGCCCTTCAAAGAGCTATTGAATATGAAATTGACAGACAAATTGAAATTGTGGAAGAAGGCGGAGAAGTCGTTCAAGAAACTCGACTTTGGGACGACAATTCAAGAGAAACAAAATCAATGAGAGGTAAAGAAGATGCTCATGATTACAGATATTTTCCGGAGCCTGATTTGATGCCGCTTATGATTTCACGTGAATGGGTTCAGGAAATTAAAGACAAAATGCCTGAACTTCCTGAAGCAAAACGCCAAAGATATATGGGCTTAGGCTTAAGCGAATACGATGCTTCCGTAATCGTAGAGCAAATGGGGCTTGCGCTTTTCTTTGATGAAGTTTTGAAACTCGGTGCAACGCCAAAAATTGCCGTAAACTTTATTATGGGCGAAATTGCAGCTTACCTAAAAGAAGATCATATTGAAATTTCAGAAACAAAACTTACTCCTGAAAATCTTGTAGAATTAATCAGCTTAATCGAAAAGAATACGATTTCAAATAATATCGGAAAACAGATTATTGTAGATATGATGAAAACAGGGGAAAAAGCTTCAGAAATTGTAGAAAAAAGAGGTTTAAGCCAGATTTCAGACGAAAGTGCAATTAAAGAAATCTGCCAAAAAGTTGCCGATGCCAACCCTGAGCAAGTTGCAAAATACAAATCAGGCAAAGTACAACTTTTAGGATTCTTTGTAGGACAAGTTATGAAAGAAACCAAAGGCAGAGCAAATCCGAAAGCAGTTAACGATTTAATGAAAGAAATTCTCGGATAAAATACGGATTTTGACTTTAACACAGGTGATGTATGTTTTTTAAAGAAGAAGATGAAAAGAAATCCAGCATGGAAGAGGAGATATTTGAACAGGCGATTGTGCTTGAAAATATCCTGTCTTCCCACGTAAACGACAATAATTATATTTTATTTGATATTCCGACGGATATAAGAAAAGTTGTACTTGTTGCAAGCGGATCTTCATACAATTGTGCAAGATTTGCGGCGGATTTATTCGGGAACATCGCTGACATAGAAGCCGGCGCAATATATTCAAGCGAATTTCTTCTAAAATCCGTAATTCCCCATGAAAACGATATTTTATATGTTTTCATAACTCAATCGGGCGAAACCTCCGATACAAATAAAGCTTTAATTAAAGCAAAAGAGTTTGGAATGCGGACAATGTGCATTACAAACAAGAAAGATTCAACGATTTGGCAAGCATCGGATTTCAAAATTGACTGTTGCGCGGGAGAAGAAAAAAGCATTGCCGCAACAAAATCTTTGACAGCACAAATGCTTTGCTGCACTCTGCTTGTTTTAAAATATGCAGCACATAAAGGAATAGATATAACTCATTATTTTGATGAGCTTAGAACGCTTCCTGAATTTGTAAAAAAAGCATACGAACTTCAGGACAATATAAAAGAAGTAGCAAAGGCGCTTTCAGAATACAAAAATCTGGTAGTAACAGCAGACGGAATTTCCTATGCACTTGCAAAAGAAGCCTCTTTAAAGATAAAAGAAACCTCTTACATAAATGTATATTCAAGTATTCTTGGTGAATTTATGCACGGACACGTTGCTGTTATGAATAATAAAATTGCACAGATTCACATATGCATTGATGATTTAAGCTATACAGCAATCAAAAATTTAAACAAAATAAAAGAGGATTATTCTTCTGTACTTTGCATAATAGGGAATACAAATGAAAAAGTTCTGGAGGATTACAACATAAACATCAATTGTGAAAGCAAGTTGGTGAAATCATTTTGTACTGTTATAATCTGTCAGATTCTAGCGCTTGAAATTGCAAAAAAATTAAAACGTAATGTTGATAAACCCCACGGACTTAACAAAGTTGTAAAATAATTAATGGAGATATTGGAGATATATTAGAATGAACCTGACAGTTTCAAACTTGCCCCGTGTTTTGAATAACAGAATCTATAGTAACATAAATTCAAAACCTGAAATTAATTTTAAATCACTTAAAACCAGAACAATTCCATTAGAAGGTTATGTTTACAACATATTTGGAAAGAAATTTGGCGACAATCCTAAATATATAGATCAAATAAGAGAATCTTATGAAGGCCCGGACATAATAGAAAGAATTTCAAAAGCAACAAACAAAAAAGTTTATGAAATTGAAAGCAAAGGTTCACATATTATAAGAGAATGCTTTTACGATGAAACAACAGGTCTTAAACAAAAAGAAATTAAGTATTCTTTTGACGAAAAAACTTACAAAAACTTACCGGAATATCAGTACGAATACGACGAAAACGGCACTGTAATTAAAGAAACTGATTTAAACATAAAAGTAAATGACCCCCCTAAAAAAGATGGTATTTTAACCACCTTTTTTAGAACTGTTTCAAAAATCTTTCATCGTCATTAAAGAACAATCTGATGTCGTCTACTGCATACTTAAGCATAGCAAGTCTTTCAACCCCCATACCGAACGCAAACCCTGAATAAACATCCGGATCAATACCGACATTTCTAAGCACATTCGGATCAACCATGCCAGCACCGAGAATTTCCAGCCAACCGGTACCCGAGCAAGTTCTGCAACCTTTACCTTCGCACATAATACATTGAACATCAACTTCTGCAGAAGGCTCCGTAAATGGGAAAAAGCTGTTTCTAAAACGAGTCGGACGACTTGCGCCGAAATAAATTCTTATAAATTCATTTAAAATTCCTTTTAAATCACCAAAAGTTACATCTTTATCAACATATAACCCTTCAATCTGGTGGAAGAAATTATTTTTACGGGCATTAATATTTTCGTTTCTGTAAACTCTTCCGGGAGCAATAATTCTTATCGGCGGATTTTTACCTTCCATAGCATGAATTTGTGCTCCTGACGTTTGGCTTCTTAAAATAACATTTGACTCGCCTTTAACATAAAAAGTATCCTGCATATCACGTGCAGGGTGATCTTTTGGAACGTTTAAAGCATCAAAGTTATAGTATTCCGTCTCAACTTCAGGTGACTGGCTGCTTGTTACAACAGAAAAACCGAGGCTCTGAAATATTGAAACAATCTCGTTTGTCGTTGTTGTAAGAGGATGAACCTTTCCGACTCTTTCAAATTTACCCGGAAGTGTAATATCAATCTTCTCTTTCAAAAGTTTTGCATCAAGTTCTTTTTTATAAAAATCGTTGTATTTTGCTTTTAATGAAGATTCAAGCTTTTGAGTAATTTCATTTGCAAGAGAACCCACAATTCTTTTATCTTCATCAGAAAGGTTTTTAAGATTTTTCTTAATCTCGTTAAATTCGCCTTTTCTGCTTAAATACTTATTTCTGACTTCATCAAGATCGCTTATTGAAGTTGATTTTTCGATATCACTTGCTGCATTTGCGTAAATTTTTTCCAGTTGTTCTTTCATCTGTATTCATCCTCTTTATCGTCTATTAAAGACTTTAGACTATTTCATTAAATTTTTTTTCATATCCGATTGTAGTTTTTTCGTTATGTCCGGGGAAAACTTCCGTATCATCATCAAGCTTGTATAAAACATTTCTTATGCTGTTTTCAAGCTTGTCGTAATCTCCGCCGGGAAGATCGGTTCTGCCTACATACCTTTTAAATAAAGTATCTCCCGAAAAAAGTTTCCCGTCAATCAGGTAGCTTAATCCGCCTTCTGTGTGTCCTGGAGTTTCGAGAATTTTTATCGGAATATCGCCGATTTTCAACTCTGTATTCGCATCAATAAATCTGTCATATTCAGGATTTTTGTCTGCATAAATTCCAAAAGTTCTGAGAATTGTTTTTGTCATCTCAACTTGAGATTTGTCTTTTTCATTCACAAGAACTTCTGCGCCAAGCTCTTTTTTCATATCATTCACTCCCATAACATGATCAAAATGACCGTGTGTAAGAAGAATGTATTTAACCTTCAAACCAAGATTTTTTACATCATCTATAATCTGCTGAACTTTTTCCGAACAATCAATTAAAACAGCTTCTTTAGAATTTTCATCGGCTACAAGGTAGTTATTAGCCTCAATGGGGCCTGCAATATATTGTTTAATAATCATTTTTTAAACTCTCACGATATCAAATATTTTTTTACAAATTAAGAAAACTTCTTCCGCTGAATCAAGCGACAGCATATTCGGCCCGTCACAAAGAGCTTTATCTGGCTCAGGATGAATTTCAAAAAACAATGCGTTTGCTCCCGCTCCCATCGCAGCTTTTGCAAGTACCGGAACAAATCTTCTATCCCCTCCTGAACAGGTTCCGTTCGCACCCGGCAGCTGAACGCTGTGCGTTGCATCAAACACAACAGGATATCCGAAACCTTGCATAATCGGAACAGCTCTAAAGTCTACAACCAGATTGTTATATCCGAAAGTAACACCTCTATCAGTCAAAAGAATATTAGAATTTCCTGAATCTTCAACTTTTTTAACCAAAGTTCCCATTTGTTCCGGTGCCAAAAATTGACCTTTTTTAATATTTACGATTTTACCGGTCTTTGCGGCAGCCACAAGCAAATCCGTCTGTCTGCACAAAAATGCCGGAATCTGCAAAATATCAGCAACTTCTGCCACAATTGCCACCTGCTCCGGAAGGTGAATATCCGTAACTATCGGAATATTATACTTAGACTTAATTTCACCAAGCATTTCAAGCCCTTTTTCAATACCGGGGCCGCGATATGAAGTTATTGAAGAACGATTTGCCTTATCAAAAGACGATTTAAAAATAAAATTAATCCCTAATTTCTGAGTAATTTCTTTAAGTTTTTTAGCCGTTTCATCAAGAATTTCAAAACTCTCCGCAACACAAGGCCCTGCCATTACAGTAAGCTTGTCCGCGCCTATTTCAAAGTTATTCAGCCTGATTTTTTTTATTCTCTCCATACCGTAAGTATAATTAAAACACCCGAAAATTACAAGCAATATTTAAAGAGTTAATTAAGACTGTTTTTAATTTTGACATCATTGTTATTTAAGCTTAATTGTGGTAAAATGCGGAAAGGAGAGATTATGGAAAACAAAATTACAAGACTGAAAAACGATATAGAATTTTTTTATAAAAGAAATCAAGATACACCACGTGCGGCTTTATGTATAAACTTTGCGCTATGTGATTACGACACCCCGCCCGGAGTAAATGGGCTTATGGCAAGACTTCTGTTTCAGGGTACAAAAACCAAAACTGCAGAACAAATTGCAGAAGAATTTGACAGCTGCGGAATTGATTTTGTAGTTGAAATGAAGATGGATTATTTAAGATTTAGATTTTTAAGTCTTAACGAAGATTTTGAACATTCCGTTGAGCTTGTAACCGATTTGATTAAAAACTCTACATTTGAGGAATTTGAAAAAGAAAAAGCGAAATTCAGCGGTGAAATTGTTGCGGAATTAGATTCTCCCCGTCAAAAAGTTATGGACGGATTTGCCAAGAATACATTTGAAGGTCATGCTTACGGTGCTTCAAATACGGTTGTGCTTGAAAATCTTCCGAATGTAACAAAAGAACAGGTTGTAAAAGCTTACGAAAAATTATTCCAAAACTCAAAAAAAGTGATAACTTTTGTGGGCGATATAGATGAAGAAAAAGTTGAAAATATCTTAAACAAGAACCTTGGAGATATTCCAGCCGGCTCATCGCAAGTTGATTTGAATACACCAAAACCATTAGAAGAAAAAAAGGAAGTTGAAATAATTCACAACGGCAATCAATCGCACATTATAAAAGGCTGGAGAACTCCGACTTTTAACAGCGAAGATTATCCTGCACTTTTGCTTCTGAACATAATTTTAGGCGCAAGCGGACTTTCATCAAGATTATTTTTAGAACTTCGCGACAAAAAAGGACTTGCTTATGTTGTAAGAAGTTCTTACGAAAACTTTTTACTCGGCGCAGGGTTTTCGATATACATAGCAACCGAACCGAAGAATATCGAAGTTTCTCTTAAAGGCTTTGATGAAGAAATTGAAAAAATTAAAACAATCGAAGTTTCGGAAACTGAACTTGAGAATGCAAAAACAAACCTTATAGGCAAATGGGCATTCACATTTGAAACCAACTTCCAACAAGCCTGCTGTTATGCTCAGTACGGAATTTTAGGACTCGGATTTGATTTTTACGACAAAACGAAAGAACGAATTAAACACGTAACTTCAAAACAGCTAAAAGATTGTGCTGCAAAATATTTTAACGACAAATATGTTCTTGCAGTTTTAAAGCCCTAAAAACTACTTTATCAGGCAATAAAATAATTTAATAAACAGAGCGATAATTATTACAGGTACCATTTTTTAAGGTTTAACAAAAGTGAAATCCGCTACTGTTAAATTGTTATTTGTATTGAGTTTTCAAATAATTTCAATATCTCCGGTCTTTGCGGAAATTGAAAAAGTTCAGCTTGGGCAAGTGGTTACAAACACAGCCTCGGAAATTCAAAAAAGACTTGAAAAAACATTACCCGAAAACACTCCGGTTGTTTACACGATAGTTCCGAGAGGGCTTATTGTAAGTGTGAAAGAAGATATTTTTTTCAGCGGAGAAAGTATCTTGATTAAAAAATCCTCTACAAACGTACTTGATGCGATAATTTCGGTTCTCCTCCAAATTAACAACAACTGCACCATCGAAAGCCACACAGAAGGACATAACAACAATGATGGAATTTACCGCTCAAATTGGGAAATTGCAATGGCAAGAGCTAATTCAATAACCGATTACCTCGTTTATTGCGGAAAAATTCCCGCCTCAAGAGTATTTTCTCTCGGATACGGAGATTTTATGCCTTTTAGAGATACCGTTTCCACGACAAAAAACGGGTTTGACAGAAGAATTGATTTTGTAATCTTTTCTTACGAATACAGCAGGGACTAGGATACAATGCTTTTTCTGAGTCTTTCGGTGCGGTCTTCGCTAAGGATATTTTTAAGCTTCATAATAGATTGCGCGTGAAGCTGGCATACACGGGATTCAGACATATTAAGAGTTGCGCCGATTTCTTTTAAAGTCATGTTCTCCTGATAGTAAAGAACCATTATGACTCGTTCTCTTTCAGGAAGCCTTCTTAAAGCCTTTTCAAGCTGCTGCTTAATATTTTTTTCTTCCATTTGCTCTTGAGGGTTAAGCTTGTTCGTATCCTGAATTGTGTCGATAATTTCCATACTGTCGTCGCTGTTGCCCTTTTTCTCGTAAATGGAAGTCATTGTCGTATCTTCAGACAAAAGCTGGTTAACCTTATCAGGATCCATATCAAGATAATTTGCCACTTCAGTTGTGGTCGGAATTCTGCCTAACTCTTGCTTCAATGTCTCTTGAGCATTTTTTATATCTTTAATTTTCTTTCTGACGCTTCTGGGCAAAAAGTCCTGCGCTCTGATTCTGTCAAGAATTGCCCCTCTGATTCTTATAAGCGCATAAGTTTCAAATCTTGTATTCTTTTGCGGAGAGTATCTTTCAATAGCATTAATAAGCCCCTCAACACCGTATCCTGCAATATCTTCTATAGAAATTGTCGCAGGAAGCGTAACCTTTACACGCCCCACAACATATCGGATTAAATAAATATACTGAATTATTAAGGCATCTCTGACAAACTTTTGAGTTTTATCCTGAAAATATTTTCCCCAAAGTTCGGTCAATTCCTCTTCCGAAAGTCTTTTTATGTTGTTGTACGATGTGAAATCAAAACTTTGATCCATTAATCCGCCCAAATATTAAAAAATGTTACATTATTATTTTATACAATCTGTATTTGCTAACATCATTTAAAAGGTTGAAATGTAACCGTTTGCGCTAAAGCATTAAGATGAAAAGCTTTTGATTAAGAAAACTCTGCATGATAAACTCTATAATTTTTATATTTAAATTTTTAATCCAAAAACCACTTAACATTTTTTTTAAAGTGTGTTATAATCTGTACAAACTAATGGTTTAGGGGATTGCTTTACGGATTGATTGTAAATATTTGTAAACTAATCTCTAAAAACATGGCAAATAAAAATCTTTAGAATTTTTATTAGAGATATAAGTAAAGTGTGTATTAAAAAAGGAAGGACACAGAATATGGTAGATGCAATTAACAACAACAGAGATGCCGTTTATACAGGCATAGGAGCAGGTGTAGGTGCTCTTGCCGGTGCCGGTTATGGTGCTTGGCTGTCAAAACCTCTATTAAAAGGTGACGCACCTTCAGATGCATTCGTAAGACGTTTTTATGACAACGATGTAAAAAATGCTGCTGAAACAGCTAAAAAAGAATTTATAGAATCTGCAACATACAAAGCTGCAGGAGAAGACGTTACAAAATTATCAGATATTGTAAAAGGTAATCCTGCTAAATTTGGTATCAAAGCAGAAGAAGGTAAATCAATTGATGATGCAGTTAAAGCATTCGTAGGAGAAAACCCGAAAGCTGCTGATTTAAAAGCAAAAATGGAAAAAGCTGTTTTTGAAAATGCAAATGTAGATAAGAAAAGCGGTAAAGAATTAACTAAATTGAAAAATGCATTTGCAAAACTTGGTGACAATGCCGATGAAAATGCTGTAAAAGAATTTGTTAAAAAACATGGTGAAATCCTAGGTGAACAAACTGACGGTACATCAGGTATAAAAACACTTGAAGCATTAAAAGCTAAAGTTGAAACAGTTACAAAACCGTTAACAGAAGCAAGTAAAAAAATCACTGACAACTTTGATGTTAGCAAAAACACCCTAAGAGAATTACAAGAAGGGGCTAATGAAACACAAAAATCAGCATTAGAAGCAGTTAAGAAAGCCGCTAAAGAAACAAAACTTTGGGCTGGTGCTAAATGGGCAGCAATCGGTTTAGCCGTACTTGGTGCTTGCTCTTACATCGGTTCTAAACTTACAACTCCTAAAGCTCCTGCTGAAAATAATCAGGAAAACGCATAAGCAAAAACCATATTTAAATTCATATAAAAAATCCCGTCAATTAATTGACGGGATTTTTATATTGAAACTTTTTAAAATAACTAACTGACCAAACCAGAAATCAAACCTTAGAGCTTTAGCGTCAATTATTCTTCTTCATCCTCTTTTTCTTCTTCTGAAGATTCATCAGGAGTCTGGATTATGTCGAGCTTTGTAATCCTTGCGCCGTCAATCTCTTTTACAATAAATGTTAAATTTTCAAACGTAACAGTATCATTGACTTCTGCAATTCTGCCCAAAAGCTTCACAACAAGCCCGCCGATTGTATCTATATCTTCATCGTCGATTTTGTTTTCGTTAATCTTAAAAAATTCTGCCATTTCATCAAGTCTTACCATAGCATTTGCTATATAGTGATTAGGCTCAATTTCAACGATATCGCAAATTTCTTCTTCTTCGTCAAATTCGTCCTGCACTTCGCCGAATATTTCTTCAAGAACATCCTCCAAAGTGATAAGCCCCGAAGTTCCGCCAAATTCGTCAATTACAATAGCCATCTGACCTTTGCGTTTCTTAAATTCCAGAACCAAATTATCCATCGTAATTGTTTCCGGCACAAGCATAACTTCTCGCTGCAAAGTCTTTATCGGCTTAACTTCATCTTTAATTGACAACGAAAATAAATCTTTAACATGTATTAAGCCTGTAATATGGTCAATATCACCATCATAAACAGGATATCTTGTATACTGAGCATCTGCCGCAATTTTATTAAGCTCATCAAGCGTAATATCATCCGAAATACAAACCATATCAGTTCTTGGCACCATAACCTGCTTTGCGGTTAAGTCTGAAAACTTAAATACATTATGCAAAATATCTTTTTCTGTTTCGTTCAAAACCCCGCCGTTGTAGCTTGCATTAACAAGCATATCAAGTTCCTCTGTAGAGTGAACCAGAGAGGCTTTGTGTTTGTGCGGAACGTGGAAAAGATTCAAAAGTGAATTTCCAAACCCGTTCAAAAGCCAGATAAACGGTGTAAAAACAAAAGATATTGCCTGCATCGGTCTTGCAATCACAAGAGAAGTCTGCTCAGGATACTCAAGAGCGATTGATTTCGGAATTAATTCACCTATTACGACGTGTAAGAACGTAATCAAAGCAAATGATAAAGATACCGAAACCGTATGAGTTGCAACACTCTGGCTTATTCCCGGCAAAAATGCGAAAATCGGTTCAATTATTCTTGCCAAAGTGCCTTCCCCAACCCAACCTAATCCGATACTGGAGATTGTGACACCCAATTGAACCGCTGCAATAAATTTATCAAGATCTTTAATAGCTTCAAGCGCAATTTTAGCGTTAAAATTACCTTCATTCACAAGCTGCTCAATTCTGGTTTTTCTAACCTTTACCATCGCAAACTCTGAAGCTACAAAAAATCCGTTTGAAAAAAGTAAAAATACGATTAAAAATGAATTAAATAATAAATTGCCTGACTCTTCCATTATATTTTATTTTCCTCTAAACATATACTATAGGTCAATTATAATATTATTACCCGAAAATTGCAACAACACTTTTTTACTTAACATCAGCAGATTTAAGTTCCGTATAAATCATCGGTGAAAATCCCGGAGTTGTCACTATATCTATTACTTTGTAATAATTCGGCGGATTATAAAGCGCCGGTGTTGATATATGATAAATTCCATCCTGCATTTTTTCACCGTTCACATGATAATGTCCTGATATAATTGCGATAACATTTTTGTGTTTTTCAAGTACCTCAAAATATTTCTCAGGTTGATAAGTTCGATGAGACTTATGTTCCTTAGGCTCTATAAGAGGATAATGCTGCAAAATAACAACCGGATGTTTTTTATATTTTTTAAGCTGTTTATCAAGCCATTCCAGAGTTGATTCCCGATAATACCCTATTGATCCCGGAATAACCTCTTTAGCTCCGTCCACAACTATAAATACAAATCCGTCTTTTTTAAATACATAATTGGGTTTTGAGGGCTTATACAAAATATTGTTAGCCTTAACTATGTCTATATAATTTTCTTTTGACATCCCGCCTGATTTATAAACATCATGGTTGCCGATTACAAGATAATACGGAACGTTAAGCTTGTTAACTGTCCTGACAAATTTTACCAAATTTTCTTTTTTCGGGCTTCCGATGTTATCACCCGTAAACACAACAAATGCAACATCATCAAGCTTATTTATCTCTTTAACAGCGCCTTCCAATGCGTCCAAAGAATATTGATTTCCTTTCGTATAATGCACATCCGTAACTTGCACGAATTTAATGTCCTTTGCCTGAACTTCTAAGCCTACCCCTGCAAAAAGAATTAATCCCGCTAACAATTTTATAATATTTTTTTTCATTCCTAAAATTGTCCCCTATATTTAATAAACCGATTATAACATAAAATATTTCCATGATAAAATTCTAAATAACGGAGGATAAATATGAGGCTCGATAAATACCTGAAAGTTTCACGACTTATAAAACGAAGAACCATTGCCAATGAAGTTTCCGACATGGGTAGAGTTCTGGTAAACAACACCCCCGCAAAACCATCTAAACAGCTTAAAGAAGGCGATATTATAAAAATCGAATATGCAAACAGAACAGTTTGCGTCAAAGTAGTTAAAATCCCTCAAAACAACGTAAGCGTACAAGAAGCACCGACTCTTTATGAAATTATTGAATAAAATTCCGGTTTTCTGATTAATTAAACCTTGACATTTTCCCCAAAAACCTTAAATAAAAAATGAATATATCATCCGAAAGAATGATAACATTACGTGTAATTCAGGTTATAGTTAGATTGACGTATTATCGTTATAGTGCGTAAATCAGAGATTAGTGAGGTATTGTAAAACCGGTATGGGGTTGAATTTTAACAGTATAAACCAGCGCCCTTATATAACAAGAGATAACAGAAATCTTGTAAAACAAAAACGGGAAGAGGATGCTAACAAGACTTTAACGCAAGCCGAACAGGAAGAAAGAGCCGGTTCGGAAGCAAGAAGCCGGGGTTTGCAATACACTCAAGAATCAGCAAACGGAATTACCCCCGCACAATCGCAGCGTGCACAGCAGCTTTACAGGCAATATGCCGGAAGTGCAGGCAGACTTGGAGCTTCTTCAACTCTTTCTCAAACATCCGCCGATACCAAGACTTCCGAATACAACACCCGCTCCGCAAGCATAAATATTGCACAGATTATAAAAGATTTTAAAAACACAGCAATTGCAATCGGAACCCCCGAGGACTTAAACACTGAAGTTAACAACAGAATAAGCCTCATTCAAGCGGAACTTTCTCAGGAAAATCCCGACATAAACCTTGTCAAATCCGACTTAATGAATGCTTCGAGAAAACTTGATAAATATATTTCAGCAACCCTGAATAAAGATTCTAAAGTTGTTGAAAACTGGATGGCAGCATTATTTTTACAGGATATTGATTTCAACTATAACGAAAACAATATAAACCCTCAATTCTTGGTAAAATTTCCTGAAGGTTCAACTGAAAAAATACAAAAAGCAGAACAAACTTCTTTGCCTGAGAACGTAACAGAAATGGAGGTTTCAAGCGGTGTAGTCGAAATTTCTGAAGACAACTCTGAACAGACTCAGACTAAAGTTTACATTCCTGAAGACAAAGAACTAAAATCAATGTTTTTACAGTCCAAAAAACTGGCTTATGCAAAAGAACCTGAAAAAGCAATCGCAAACTTCAAAAAAGCACTTGAAAGAGCTGAAGAAATAGGCGATACCGAAACCGGCGCAAAAATCTACTATGAAGTCGGAAAAATTTATGATAACCATAATTTTTACCCTCAGGCTTTGACAAGTTACAATAAATCACTTGAAAACACTACTGATAACAACGTAAAAACAAAAGCACATTATTATATGGGCAGAATTTATGATGATGTAAACCAGATTAAACCTGCGCTTGACCACTATTATTGTTCCGTTGCCTGGGGCGGCGAAAGTGAAAATCTTACGGCACAAACAACTTCCCTCACCAAAATGGGCAACATTTACACAGATATGTACGAACAAGATGCTCTTGATTATTTGACCATTGCGGAAGATCTTGCCGCTGAAACAGATAATTCTAAGGTTAAAGGCTATGTATCCTCAAGCCTTGCAAAAGCTTACGACAAATTCGGCGAACCGCAGGAAGCTTTAAAATCTTATTCAAAAGCAGTTAAACACTACTCTGATGCGGATTCACCCATAAAAGTCGCACAAAATTACATTGATGCCGCTGAAGTTATGCTTGAATACAACTGCGACAACAAAGCAAAAGGACTTCTACAAAAAGCAAAATCCTACGCCGACAAAACAGGCGATAAAGACTTAATTGAACAAATAAACACAAAACTTGCTGAAATTTCACAACAACAGACTCCGCAAACTCCTTCAAAACAACAGCCCTGGGCTTATCATATTACAGGAAGCGGAGAAGATGATTATATCCCTGTGATTGCAGCTTAATCCCTTCTGCCTGAAGCTTAAAAAATCTGCGAACTTTTTTAAGCCATAAGCGAAAGGAATTTTTGAGCACCACAAAATTGCCGCAAATCAAAACTTCTTTTAAGCCGCAATAAGCAGTTTTTAATACTCTTGACCTAACCTAAAGCCAAATAATAAAAAAGGGGGGGGTTATTCAGCCTTTTTCTTAACATCATCCTTGATAATTATAAGGTTATTGGCGATTTTCATTGCACAGGTTGGCAGCA
The DNA here is from genome assembly GCA_949297715.1 of uncultured bacterium. GTDB lineage: Bacteria > Cyanobacteriota > Vampirovibrionia > Gastranaerophilales > Gastranaerophilaceae > Scatenecus. The sequence goes on from CASFTJ010000001.1 coordinate 191,348, forward strand.
CAACGTGATTTAAGCCGTCTGCAATACTCAAAATGCTTCTTGCTTTGAGAGTAACATCCTCTCCTTTGTACTGAAAAACATAATCTGAATCTCTGTCTGAACGAATAGTGATTTTGTCCATAATTTTCCCCTGTTGTCGGTTACAATATTGTATTATATCACAAAATTAAAATAAATCAAGCATTTATAGCCCTAAATCGCTTTACTGCTTAATTCCGAGCGAATTATAAAAAATTCCTTCTTCCGTAACTTCCACATATAAATCTTCGTCTTTTTTAAATCCTTCAGGCGTAAACGGATATAAATCAATACAAACATCAAGTTCTGTTTCAATTTTACCGATAACAGGCCAAATTTGTTCACGTTTTGCCTTGTCTTCGGTATCAAAAAGCGCAACAAGTTCGATATCTTCGTCCCTATGCTCCTCTCCGTCAAGCCATACTCCGAAAAGATATAACCCTTTAAAGTCGTTAAATCTTCGCCTTAAAGCATTTGACAACTTTGAAATTACCTGATCGAGCAATTCAGACATTTTTAAATTCACTCCCTATTTTATTTCTTACAACCGCTTTTTGAATTGATGTTGCAAGATTTTTAACGGACACAGTATTGGTTTTAATTTCGTCTTCGCCGAGAATTAAAGCGTAATCGGCTACTTTGGATGCTTTTTCAAGCTGTTTGGTAAATTTCTTATTTTGAAGATCAAATTCTACTTCAAACCCTGCATTTCTGAGTTCTTCGGCAAGCTTAAACGCTTCTGCCGGAGAATTTGAAACAATATACCCGTCAAGTTTTTTAGCCTCAAGAGAAGGAATAAGAGAAATTAACCTTTCCATCCCCATCGCCCAGCCGACAGCAGGAGTATCTTCTCCGCCGAGGTTTCTGACTAAACTGTCGTAACGACCGCCGCCACAGACGGCATTTTGGGAGCCAAGATTGTTTGATTTAATCTCAAAAACCGTTCTGTTGTAATAGTCCAAACCTCTTACCAGAAGCTTATTCTCAACGTATTTTATCCCTAATTCATCAAGATAATTCTTCAATTTCAAATAGTGTTCCGCACAAGCTTCACAAATAAAATCTGACTGAATTACAGCCTTAATTTCAGGCTTTTCAAATATTGCCTTGCAGCTTTCAACCTTGCAGTCTAAAAGTCTTAAAGGATTTTTCTCATACCTGTTTTTGCAGTCGTCGCAAAGATTATCAAATTCAGGCTTTAAAACGGCTTTAATCTTGTTTTTGTAAGCCTCTCTACACTCAGGGCAACCTAAAGAATTGATTTCGACCTCTAAATCATTCAATCCGAGTGATTTCAGGTAATTTACGGCAAGCAGAATAACCTCAGCATCTGCAGCCGGCTCTTTAACTCCAAACATTTCAACCCCGACCTGATGAAACTGTCTTTGACGTCCTGCCTGAGGGCGTTCGTACCTGAACATCGGGCCTTTATACCAAAGTTTTACGGGAGCCGAAAGCCTTGCCATACCGTTTTCTATAAAAGATCTGACAACTCCTGCCGTGTTTTCCGGTCTTAAAGTCAAAGAACGCTCACTTTTTTCAAATGTGTACATTTCTTTATTGACAATATCGGTCGTATCACCCACGCCACGAGCAAAAAGCTCCGTTACCTCAAATATCGGTGTTCTGATTTCCTTATATCCGTATCTTGAAAATACTTCAAGTGCATTTTTTTCCAGCATCTGCCACATCGGCGAATCTGCAGGAAGTATATCTTTTGTCCCTTTTACAACATTTATAATCTTTGCCATAAAGAAATTATATTTTAACGGATTTTCATTGTCAACTTTACCTAAATAACAGCATTTTTAAATTGTTTTGTTAATTTATGTAACAATTTTTGTTATCTTATGCAATTTTGATGGAATAATATACTTTATATATGTAAGAGATATATAAGAGTTTTTTCATGCAACAAGGAGATTTACATTATGACCCACGGAATAGATAGAATAGGTAGCGATACACGCATAGACACAGGATATGAAAACAGTTTTAAAAATTACAAAAAACCAAGCCAAGTACCATTTATTGATATTGGCAATCTCCTTAACGGGAAAATGAGTACCCCAGGAGCAGTACAAAATTCTGATAATGCTTTCCAAGCATATAATAAAGATGATACTGCAATCACTTAGTTTTTGCATATAAAAAATGTTTATTGTAAAATAGTCCTCGAAAAGAGGACTATTTTTATGCTTTTAACTGCAGATATAGGAAATACGAGTATTACGCTCGGGATATTTGATGAAGATGCATTGGTAGAAGAATTCAGACTTGCTTCGGACAAAGATTTGCCGCTTGAAGAGTATGAAGTGCTTTTAAAGTCTTTATTCAAGAATTTTAGTGTTAAAGGATGCATAATTTCTTCAGTAGTTGAGGAGTTGAACGAGAAATTTAAAAGTGCCGTCAAAAATGTTTTTAAGATTGAACCTTTATTTCTCAGTACCGAAATTAATACAGGCATAAAAATTGCGCTTGATAAACCGCAGGAAGCTGGCGCTGACAGAATTGCAAACGCTGCAGGCGCTTTTGTTCTTTACGAAAAACCGGTCATCGTTGTTGATTTTGGAACTGCAACAACATTCGATATTGTCAATAAAAACGGCGAATTCATAGGAGGTATTATTGCTCCAGGGCTTAACTTACAGATGAAAGTTTTGAATAAATTTACATCTAAACTTCCTAAAATTGATGTTGCAATTTCAAATTCCGCTATTGGCCACAACACACAAGATGCTATTCTTTCAGGGGTTATAAGAGGTTCTGCGGGAATGATTGACGGGCTTGTCGAACAGTGCGAAAAAGAACTTGGAGAAAAAGCTGTTCTTGTCGCAACCGGAGGATATTCAGGACTTATCTGCAGTTATCTTAAACGTCCGTTCGATTTTATTAACCCAACACTTACACTTGAAGGTTTAAGATACCTTTATCAGTTGAATAAACTTTCTTGCTGCGTTAAATAATCAGTTCTAAAAATCGGATTTGCTTGTCGTGAGATTAATTTAAAATATTAAATTATATTTTGTAGGTAAATTGCAAAAAATTTCCCATTAAATTTTCGTTCCAAACCTGCACGTCTTTTGGAACAGAAAGCACAACTGGCGCAAAATTCCATATATACTTAATATCAGACTTAACCAAAAAATCTGCCGTACTTTGAGCATAAGTTCTCGGAACAGTCAAAATCGCTATATCTACACCTGTTTTACGGCTTAAGTTCGGAAGTTTGTTTATATCTAAAATAAGTTTGTTATTTACGGTATTGCCAATCTTCTTCGTATCATTATCAAAAAGCGCCACTATATTCAATCCGTAACTTGTAAAATTATCGTACTTTGCAAGCGCCATCCCCAGGTTTCCGGCTCCCACTATAAAAGCTTTTTTCGTCTTTGAAAACCCTAAAGTCATCTCTATTGACTTTTTAAGCTCCTTAACTATATAGCCAACCCTGCATTTGCCGGAATTATTCAAAATACTTATATCTTTTCTAACCTGTGAATCATCTATATTTAGAAGCGATGCAATCTGATTACTTGCTATAAATTCAATGTTATTGTTTATATAATCATCCAAAATACAATGATACAAAGTTAAGCGGTTTATAACTTTATCTGAAATTTTCTTTTCCATAAATTCATTATACTACGTGAAAACTTTGCGGTAAACACACAAAAAGAGCGGACTGTTAAGCCGCTCGTCAATACGTATATGATATAGTAAATATATAGGTCTTCACGTTAGATATAATAAGGAGTGCAGTTGTGGCAGCAACTGCACTTCTTGTAATGGTTGCACTTCTGCCAAAGCAATTGCATTCGGGGTTAATATAAAATTTTCAATATCTTCCAGCTATATTTTATATATACCCAAGATGTAATTCTTTATAACTATATGTTAAGAAAAATTAATACTTTAGAATTATTTTTTTATACTTTAACCATAGCCTTAAGAATTAGTGCGCTAAAATTAGTGAAACTATGGGGTTATTCCGGCGAGTTAGTCAATTTATAATCCTGTTAGTTTAATTTTCTTTGTTCTTCAAGACGCAAAAAATCACACATACCTTCAAGACGCTTATCCTCCATTGCATCAATAAGCTCTTGTATATCTTTGATTTTATTAAGAGCAAAACTTGTTTCCGCCATCAATACGCAGTCGTTACAAAGTCTGTAATCACCATACTGGATTGAACCTGCAAGACATTTATACTCGCCGCAGCAGTCACAGTCAAAATAATCGTTTACTACATCAGGATTTTCTTCTATATCGTCAAGGCGCATCTGTTCTGCAACTTGCTGCATTTCTTCTATTATTTTCTGTTCGTCCTGCATTGTTTTTTAATCCTTTCTGCATTTGAGATTACTTGATTAAATCGTTCATTTCCTTAACCGCACTTCCTAATCCTGTGAAAACAGCACGGGAAATTATGCTGTGACCTATGTTTAATTCAACAAGCCCCGGAATTTCGTGCATTCTTTTTACATTTTCATAATTCAATCCGTGACCTGCATTCACTTTCAATCCTAAGCTTTGAGCCAATTTTGCAGAATTTTTAAGGTTTAGAAATTCCTTTTCTTCGTTTTCGCTTCCGTAAGCTTCAGAATAGGTGCCTGTGTGCATTTCTATAAACTGTGCGCCTGTTTTAGCTGAAGCTTTTACCTGATTTTCGTCAGGATCTATGAACAAACTTACTATTATCCCTGCGTCAAGAAGCGGTTTTATAAATTCCGTAACTCTTTCAAGCTGTCCTGCAACATCCAGCCCGCCTTCGGTTGTAACTTCTTGACGCTTTTCCGGTACAAGACATATCGAATAAGGTTTAACTTCAAGCGCAATCCGCTGTATATCTTCTGCCATTGCCATTTCAAGATTTAATCTCGTTTTCATAATTTTCGGAAGAGCATAAACATCTTCATCTTTTATATGGCGCCTGTCTTCTCTTAAGTGCGTTGTAATAGACGTTGCACCGTTTGCTTCCGCAACTTTGGCTGCTTCTGTTACTGAAGGTTCCGCTCCGCCTCTTGCGTTTCTTAATGTTGCAACATGATCTATATTTACACCTAAAAGCATTTTTACCTCTTTTCCCGCCCTTTTATAACTAATCTCTTACAGGCCTAATGATATTTTGAACCAACGACAATAGCTTGTCAATCTAATTTTAAGCAACAAATTCTTTTTAACTGCAAAACTGTTCAATAGTCATGTCCTTATCGTATTTTTTATGTTTTTGTGTTACTATTCACTTTGAGTAAAGAGAGATTTTTAAATTTTAAAGGGGAAATATGTCTATAATTTTAATGATACTTCTTTTAAGCATTTTGATACTTGTGCATGAAGCAGGACACTTTTTGGCTGCCAAAATGTTTAAAATGAAGGTTTCTAAATTCGGATTCGGACTTCCGATAGGACCGACACTTTGGGAAAAGAAAATCGGTGATGTTACTGTTCTTGTTCATGCTTTTTTACTTGGTGGATATGTAGCGTTTCCGGATGATGAAAAAGACGAAACTTTACCGGCGGATTCTCCGGACAGATTTTTAAACCGCCCCATTTACCAACGTTTAATCGTTGTATCTGCAGGGGTTATTGCAAATGTCATCTGCGCATTTGTTCTTGTGTTTTTAACGGCAGCTCTATGGGGGCAATTACCAAGTGGAAAGTACATCGTTACGGTTAAAAATATAGTCGCTGAAAAAAATGCCTCAGTCTGGGCTTCAGGACTTCAAAATGGCGATAAAATTATCGAAATCAACGGTTCTGAAATAAATACACCTTACGGACTTCTGGCTTTTGCTCAATTAAGTGCTAAATTCGACGGAAAAGCTGACGGAACTTACATTGGTGAAAATCTTGAAAAACTAAGAAAACTTAATCCTGCGTTTAAAGAAGACGAAATTATTCCTGAAGCTGTTATGATTCAGCTCCCGGATGTTGGAACCGAAAATCAGATTACATTAAACAAAGACCAAATAATCGGAATTGAAAAGTACAAAGACGATCAACTTTCGCTTAATGACAATCAAAAAAAACTCAGAGATAATCTTGAAGGCAAAAAATATTTACTCTCTGACGGCAAAATTACACTTAATGATCTTTCATACGCAATTTCTGACAATGCTCATCCGATAAATATTACTGTCGAAAGAAACGGTGAAATAGTAAAATTAAAACCGATTTACTCTGATAAAGACGGGCTTATCGGGGTTGAATACAGTGCAGATGAAATTATTATTCCGACAAAAAATGCTAAATCCATTATCAAAGGAAGCAGCAAATACCTTTATGATAACACTTATATGCTGCTTTACGGCTTAAAACAGATATTTACGGGCAAAGTTCCTCTTGACGAGCTTCACGGGGTAATACTTATCACTAAAATCGGCGGAGATAAAATTCAGGATGAAGGGATTTTCTCCGGAATCCTTCTTGCAGCATTGATTTCTCTCGATCTTGCAATCGTAAACTTCCTTCCGATTCCGGCTCTTGACGGCGGACACGTGTTATTCCTCATTATTGAAAAACTCAGAGGCAGACCGCTTGAAGAAGAAGTTATCGAAAAAATCGGAACTGCTGGATTTTTATTCCTGATTGCTCTTATGGTTTTTGTAATCTTTAACGATATCTACGCTTTGATTACGCATAAAATATAACTGTTATTAAAAATATTAATGGCGCCCGATTAGATTTAATCGGGCGCCATTTTAGTTTAACTCTTTTAATCTTACAAATTACAAATCTTCAAAACCGGGAGATGTTGCCGGAAGCCCCTTATAACCTTCATTAGATTGAACTGTTTTTCTTATGTATTTGCTTGAATAACCGCCTTTTTCAAAGAGTTTTTTCAGCTTATTTTCTCTTTGCACAAGCGGGCTTAAATTCTCGTCGCTTTCGGGGTAAAGTTCAACTATTTCACTCCAAACCGACGCTTCCATTGTCCAGGCATAAGTTTCTTCAGCTATCGAATTGTATTCGTCCTGATGTATAGCTTCGTGAGAAAGCAAAGCTGCTATAGCTCCGGGAGGCGCTTCTTTGTGCTTTGGGTTTATAAATATATAAAGACGCTTGTTCTTCTTCCAACCCAAAGCATCGTAATCCGCATAATCAGGTCTGATAGAACCTAAATCTTTAAACATAATTCTCACGGGCTTTTTGGATAAATTGTTACCCATTATTGCACGTCTGGAAAACTCTCCGTTCGTATCCTTCAACATATCCAAAGCAACATAAAATATGTGATCATCACTTACTTCTTTATAAAGGTTTTTAATCCTTTTTACATACTCCTCATTATATTTTGCCGGATAATTTTTAGGAATTATTATTTCATCCTGCTTGCCCAAACTTAAAGAATATGCAGGCATTGATGAAATTAATACAGCACTAAGCAACATAACTCCGACATTTCTTCTTAAATTCTTAATATCCAATATTCTCCTCCGACTTACTACATACTTAACAGTATATATTATATTTATTTAAGGACAAATTTTTATTTTGCAATTTTTTAAATCTATTTTCTATTCAGAGAAGCCAGCTCTTTATAAGTAGTTTTATATTCTTCACTTGTTTGGTTAAGTGATTGCGCCTCTTTTATATATTCAAAAGCTGATTTTACATCCCCTTTTTCCTTATACAATCTGCTCATTGATGCATAATATTCAGGGTTATTTATATCATGGAAAATCGCCCTTTTCATACACTCGATAGCTTCTTCATAATCACCTTCCAAGGCTCGTACCAATGAAAGATAATAATATCCTGATGCACAGTTTATATCCAACGAAATAGCGTTTTGCGCATATTCTTTTGCACCTGCCAAATCCCCTTTTTGCAAGGAAGCTTTTGAACCTAAATTATAAGCTTCCAAATAATTTTCATTTTCTTCAATTACTTTTTCTATTATTTGAAGAGCCTCATCATACTTCTTTTCTTTTATGTATAAATCGGCAAAATCACACATGTATGTAACATTTTGAGGAAATTTCTCCGTCAAATCAGCCAATAACTTTTCAGCTTTATCAAATATCAAAAGTTCAGTGTAAACTTTTGCCAAAGCCGATTTTGCAAAATCATCATCCGCAGACGTTGAAAGCCGTTCTTCTAAAATACTCTTAGCGCCTAAATAATCCTTATTTTCATATTTCAAAAGTGCCTGCAGCACTTTAGTTCCTGCATGTTCAGGATTTGAAGCCAGAATATACTTAACCTCATTTTCAGCTTTTTCAAACTCTTTAAGACTGTAATACAAATACCCAAGAGAATATCTGTAATCCGCATTGTCAGGCTCAAGCCCTATTGCCTTTTTGTATGACGCCGCAGACTCAGAAAACCAGCCGTTTAAATAATATGCGTTTCCAAGATTGTAATAATAAACAGACTTGTTTTTATTTAATGCCGAAGCTTTTGAAAAATACTTTACAGCCTCTGTATAATCGCCGTCATCCATCTTAAACAAGCCCAAATAATTCAATACTTCGTCATTTTCCGTAACACGCTCTAACTTCTGGAAAACCTCTCTTGCCGATTCGTAATCCCTTTTTTCAAAAAGAATTTTACCCTTTAAAATCTCGGCATTATCACTCTCATCACTTATTGTTTGCAAAATTTCAAATGCTTTATCAACTTCTTTTCGCATATAAAAAGACAAAGCATATTCATATAAAACTTCCTTATCCGTTCTTGAAGAAGAAATGTACTTCTCAATTTCGTCATACTCTTTCAGCGATGATAATATTCTAATTAAAAATGCCAAATTTCTGGAAGTACCTTCCAGTGCAAAGACTTTTTCTGCTGCAGTTTTTGCATTTTTAAACTCATTTCGTCTAAGGTAAATCTCTTTTAACAATTTATAAGATTCAACATGCGACGGATTTTTCTGTAAAACTTTTTCAAGATATTTCTCTGCCCGTGTATAATTGTTTAGCTGGAAATAAAGCTCTCCAAGCTGATACAAAATTTCGACATTATCAATTTCAGTCTCAAGAGTTTTGTAAAGCATCTCTATCGCCTGTTTATAACACCCTTGATTTTTTAATTCAAAGGCTTGCTTTATATAATCTAAAACTTCACTTTCCTGCATAATTTTATATCCTGTCCGTATAATTAGAAAAACGGTATTCTAATTTTTACTCTTTTTAACGGTGTTATTACTTTTCTTGTTTGTCTTTCCTGCAACCGCATTTGAAGCAGACTCCTTAGGTTCATTATTGATTATAACCAAAACTTCGTCTTCTCCTGCCATTTTAAGATTGTTTCTTGCAATCCCCTCTAGCGAAGATGCCGTCGAAAATTGTTTTATATCATCCTTTAAATCCCTGTTTCTTGCTTCCGCCTCATCTCGAACTTTTTCAAGAGTGTTAATTTTCGTTTTATAAGATATGGTTTTTGAAATATTCAAAATCGCGCCAAACCCCACTTGCAAAAGACAAAACAACAAAACTAAGGTCAAAAAAGAATAATAAACATTCTTTTTAACCTTTGTTTTTTTTCTAACTTTTACCTGAGGTTTATCGACTGCAGCTTGAGGCGCACTTTCAGTAATTGGCGGAATTTCCGGTGAAAAAGATTCATCCCTATTTTCTTCAAAATCAGCCACACATACCTCACTTTTCTTAACAGCCGTTACAGACTAAGTACATTATAACCTGAATATAAGCAACATTCAACAATATTTTAATAAATTTACAATTTGAAATTTGTCGTAAAATTCAGCTGAGACCAGGTGTTTCCTGTATTTTCATCGTAAGTCTGCTTTGCACCGATATTAAATCGCATTCTATCCAAATCTTTTGCACCAAGAGGATTTATAGAAAAAATTAATTCACTTGAGCGTCTGTTCCGTGTCATATCCTTTGAAAGTACATCTTTTATAGAGATATAATTATTAAATTTAAGCTCCGGTGTTATGCTGAAATTATCCGTTTGAATTTGAGCGGTTGTCATATTGTTCTTGTTATAGTTCGAACTTAGAGAAAAATATTTATTCTCATACTTTGTAAAAAGTCCTGTTGTTTTTTCAAGTTGAGAGGTCGAAATTTCACTGCCGAAAGAGGTTCCGTAAGACCAATTGCCGTCTTGCTGCATAAAATTTCTTTTGTCGGGTGAAATAGAGTACTCTTCACTTTTAAACTTTGAAATAGCTCCGTAATTACTATTGCTAAAAGGGACTTTGCCATTCGTAATATTTTTAGAAGAAATCTTTTGAGGATTTTTAATATTTAAGCTAAGCTTCTGATAATTTTCCATATACAAAATATCATCCGCCCCTTCAATATATTCAGCATACCCTTTAAGGGTAGTTGCATTTAACACAATCGGCTCTTCCGCTCCCGCATTTTCATCACTAATCGGTTCTTCAGACTCCTCTTTACTTTTTTTAAATTTTTTATTATCTGCTTCCTGATTGCTGTTATCATCAGGAATTGCCCAAATGAAAATATTAGGCAATTCGACATCTTTGTTAATTGATTTTGTGTCTTGCGCTATTGCCGGAATTTGCAAAAAAACAAATAAAGCCAATAATAAAATCTTCTTCATATTACTTATTTTACTCTCTTTGGGGCATATCGTCAATTTATGAAATTTACTTTTGTTCAGAATCAAGATTCTTAAGAGCATATTCGCAACATTGTTTAACAAGATTATTAAGAGAAATACCTTGGTTTTGCGCAACGGTTTGCAACTTTTCAACCAAATCGGCAGGCAACCTGAAAGTTTTATTTACCATATCCGTTTTTTCTATTTTAAACATATCAAAATCTCCCATTGATAAATAATAACAATATTTTTTAAAGCAAAATACACACATTATTTACGTTATAAAATTCAATATATTTTACACTTGATTTTATAAGTGCAATATTGTAGTATATATTCGGAGGTTTTTATTATGAAAAAAGCATTCACTATGGCTGAAGTTTTAATTACATTGGGCATAATAGGCATTGTAGCAGCAATGACACTTCCTTCTCTAATAAACAATGCCCAAGATAGACATTTTAAAACAATGTTTAAAAAACAATATTCAATAATTTCCCAAGCACTTTTAAAAGTGTATTACGATAATGGTGATGAAATCCAATTTAACGAATGGCGGGAAATGCTGATTTACGTTTGCCAAATAGGACACCAATTAAAAGCCGCAAAATCAGGAATTGAATGCGATGAAGTTCTCAAAGGCTACGAACCCGGCAAATCCTACACACGTTCTGATTCAAAATATCAATGGCATGCAAACAACAAATGGTTTGATAAAACAGGTAAAGGATTATATTTAAATACTGGCTACAGTGCGATGACTTTTTATCTGCCCGATGGAGCCTGGATAAATTTTAACTGTTATAGGCAAGTTTTTGTAGATGTAAACGGCGCAAAAAATCCAAACAAGGTAGGGCGTGATATATTCTATTTTACTGTACCTAAAAAATCAGCCACCCCAACATTTTGGGAACACCAAACAGGCACCCGCAAATATACAATTGTAAACGGTTGTTCAGGAAGCAGTAACGCTACTTATGTCTATGATGACACATATATTGACAACTGCAATAACGGATCGGGTTGGGGTTGTTCTCCTTTATATATTCTTCAATAATATTGAAAATAATTTTTGCTCATGCTATCCTTTTTGTGCTGATTTACGAAACAAGAAAGAAGGATATTGAAATGTCAGAAGTAAGAGTCAGAATTGCACCGTCACCAAGCGGGAATTTGCACATCGGCACAGCTAGAACTGCATTATTTAATTATTTATTTGCAAAGAAAAATAACGGCAAATTTGTTTTAAGAATAGAAGATACAGACGCAGAACGCACAAGTCAGGAATATATAAAAAATATTTTTGACAGCCTAAAAGCTTTGGGGCTTAACTGGGATGAAGGGCCGGATATCGGCGGACCTTACGGGCCTTATACCCAATCGGAAAGATTTGATATTTATCCTAAATACGTTCAGGAACTTCTGGACAAAGGCTTTGCTTATGAATGCTTCTGCACACCTGAAGAACTTGAAGCTGAAAAAGAAGAAGCTCAAAAGAATAAAAAGCCTTACGTTTATTCAAAAAAATGCGAAAATTTAACTGAAGAAGAAAAAGCTAAGCTTCGCGCAGAAGGAAGAAAACCTGCAATCAGATTTAATATTTCAAAGGCACAAAAAGCTTTCCACGATTCTTCAATTTTGGAATTTGACGACCTTGTAAAAGGAAAACTTCACGTAGATACGGATCTTCTCGGAGATTTCGTTATTATGAAATCCAACGGCGCACCGACTTATAACTACGCAGTTGTAATTGACGATATGCTTATGAAAATTTCGCATGTTATAAGGGGCGAAGACCATATTTCAAATACATTTAAACAAATTCTTATATTTGAAGCCCTCGGTGCAGAAGTTCCAAGATTCGGACATTTAGGTATGATTTTGGCTCCTGACAGAAGCAAATTATCTAAAAGACACGGCGCAACAGCGGTTTCGGAATTTGTTGAAAAAGGTTACTTAACTGAAGCTCTTATCAACTTTGTAGCACTTCTTGGCTGGTCACCTTCCGACGGTCAGGAAATTAAGCCTGTTGAAGAAATTGCGGCAGATTTCAGAATTAATGAAGTTTCATCTTCAAATTCAATCTTTGAATATGACAAACTTAACTGGATGAACAGCCACTATATCAAGATGCTTTCAATTCCGGAATTAAAAGAAAAACTGAAACCGTATCTTACAAAATATGATTTAACAGAATTAACGGACGCACAATACACCAGAATGGTTGAAATCACTTATGAACCTTTAACACTGCTTTCTGATATAACAGATGCTGTTCCGTACTTCTTCGGAGAAGACGTTGAAATCGACGAAAGAGCAAAAGAAACTCTTGAAACCGAAACAGCACAGGAAGTTTTGAAAACCTTTATGGATCAAGCAGTTGACTGGGATTGGACAGAAGAAAACTTACATGAAAAACTTGAAGCCTTCAGAGGATACTACAAAGAAAAAGGCATTAAACCGAAAGTAACAATGTGGGCAATCAGAGCGGCTGTAACAGGACGTCTTTGCGGAGCGGATATGACAGCAATTCTTGCGATTATCGGCAAAGACAAGACTTTCCACCGTGTTAAAGCTGCAATGAAACAAACATTACAGTCGTAGCATTTTGTAAATATTTATTACAGAACTCCGCAAAAAATTAAACTTTTTTGCGGAGTTTCCGTATATATAAAAGTATAATGGTTGCAGATTCGGATTTAATATGAGAGAGAAAAATCCGTGAACAAAAAGGAGTTTTAAAATGGCATTAGCAAAGAGAGTATCAGAAAAAGAGAATGTAGCAAAAGTTTTAGAATTTTTCACACCGGAAGATGTTCAACACAATTTGACATTTTTAATGGTAGCAGATTCGATGTTGGAAAAATACGCAAAATCAAAACAAGACATTATTAAAGTAATCGACTCTGATGACGAAAGTAATATTTTATATTACACAAATGACAAATTTTTAGAAGTCATTGATTTATACGGACTAGACGGGTTTATTTATTAATTTGCGCGTGCTAAAATTATCGTATGGAATTTAAACATTATACGGTAATGAAGCAGGAAGCGGTAGATGCACTTGAATGCAGAAGCGGACGAGTATACGTTGACTGCACACTTGGCGGAGGCGGACACAGCGAATTAATTTTGCAAAGAATACAACCTGATGGCAGACTGGTTGCGTTTGACATTGATCAAGATGCGATTGATGCAGCCTCTGAGCGATTGAAAGATTACAAAAATCTTACAATAGTCAAAGCTTCCTATACCAATATCAAGCAGACACTGGCCGAACTAGGAATAGAAAAAATCACAGGCGGTGTTCTGTTTGACTTGGGCGCAAGCTATCATCAATTCAACAAAGCAAATCGGGGTTTTTCATTTTCAAAAGAGGCACCTCTGGATATGCGTTTCAATCAGGATGCTGATTTTTCAGCGTATGACGTCGTAAACGGGTATTCAGAGAATGACCTTGTTCAAATTTTCTCTGAATACGGTGAAGAAAGATTTTCAAAAAGAATTGCAAAAAAAATTGTTGAGGTTCGAAAAGCCAAAAACATTGAAACAACAACCGAATTGGCAGATTTAATCGTAAATTGCACCCCTCACATAAAAACCTCAATACACCCCGCCACACGTGTATTTCAGGCGATAAGAATTGAAGTTAATCAAGAGTTAACAAATGTAAAAAATACATTGAATGATGTGTTGGATTTATTGGACATTAATGCTATAATAAGTGTAATAAGTTTTCATTCGCTTGAGGATCGATTAGTGAAAAACTTATTCAGGTATCACTCGCAAAAGTGCCATTGTGAACCAAATCAGATGATTTGTAAGTGCCCTCCGCCAAAGCTGGAGCTGGTTAACAAAAAGCCAATAATTGCAAGTGATGAGGAGATTAAATTAAATCCGCCTTCAAGAAGCGCAAAATTAAGAATTGCAAGATGTATTAATTAGTTTTTAGAAAAAGATTTTGGGTTATTAGACGGAAAAGTTGGGGAAAATAAAGTTGAATACAGCAAGAGTAAGACAGGACGAATATTATTATTCAGGTACTGAGTACACGCAAAATCCTATACAGCAGGCATCTGTAATAGAAGGATATTTTTATTACGATAAAGAAAATCTGGTAAAAGAAATGGCAATTCGACGAATTAACAAAACGTTAGGAACTATTTTGGCACTTGTTGTCGTAACAGCATTTGTCAGCTATTACTTTGCCATGACAAACGAGGTTACCTTGAATAAGCTTAGCCGTCAAATTACTGTATTAAATGAAGAAAATTCAGAACTCCAAAACAGACTTGACCGCTTGAAATCTTTCAATAATGTTGATGACAAGATGATGGAAAACAATCTGCTTACAAAAGCAGCAAAAGTTATAGAGGTTCAGGCCGTTGCGCCTACTGCGGCTATTGATAAAAAGCATGATACAACCGCAGCTTTCAGCTGGGCTATCGGATATTAATTTTTATACAGCATATTTTAGTCATGCTTTTTTAATTATATTTTAGTTTTGCATTTCCGTTTATTTATTTTAAACGGAAATGTTTTTCGCAAGTTTTAACAGTAATACTGGAATTATCCCCAACTTTAGTCTAAAGTTTCCCCTACTAAAGTATGAATTTTTGTAAAATTTATTAAAGTTTTTCAAGTTTATGCCGACGTAAAAACAAAAGGTAGTAAAGTAGAAGGCATGAGCTCAATGAAAAAAGATGAAAATAAAAATGGTGTTTCACTTTTCAGTCAGTCTGAATTTCTGATTGATAATGATCCGATGGAAGAGATTTTTGCGTTAAATTTGGGAGATTTTCTTTCTGAACATTTAATTTCAGAAGATTTAGCACAAAAAATCAGCGAACACAGCAAAGATAAAAAATCAGGGTTAAAGAACCAATTAACCGAACTCATTTCAATATATTCGCTAAAAAACACACTTTGCGTATTAAATTTTGAAACCCAAAAAGATTACACAATAATAACCTCAATAGCAAAATCAATAGCACAAATGGTAGACACAAAAATCTGCAACATCTATCTGGCTAAAGAATTTGCAAAAGGACTTGCCGGAAGCGACATGCAGTTGGTTTTGGCAGGCTCATCATTTGAGCTTCAAATTCCCGGGTACAATGTTGACAGCGACAGCACAGTTGCGGAAACTTACCTTAAGAAAGACACCGTAAATGGCGAAAACGCAATCGGGATATCAATTCACAGCACATCCCAGAACATTGGTGTAATTGAATTAAAGACAGACTCTTTGCAGGAAGAATTTATTGAGCTTGTAGAAAGCATTGCAACCCTTTTTGCAACATCAATAACCTTGCAAAGCCAGATTGATGAAACTCACCGCCTAATTGAGGACAGCGAATCTGCAACAACAGATCTTCAGCACATGAGAGCCGAGTTAACCTCTCTCATCGGCGACTTATGCGACTATCAGCAGGCATTTGTTCAGAATCTTGCAAACGCAGTAGATACAAAAGGCGGATATAAAGTTTCTCATTCAAAAAATACCGCCAATCTGGCACGAAAAATCTGCAAACAGCTTGGCTTAAACGAAAAAACGACAGATTTAATCTACTATGCAGGGCTTTTGCAGAATATTGGAAAAATCACGTTACCGGAAAGTATTTTTGCAACCAACGGAAAACTATCAGACGAAGATTTCCAAAGAATTCAAAACCATGCAAATGTTGGTGTAAATCTTTTGATGAACATAAACTTCCTATCAGAAGTTGTCCCCTACATTACATATCAAAAAGAACGTGTAGACGGCTCCGGTTCTCCGGAAGGATTAAAAGGTCAGTCAATCCCGTTTGGCTCAAGAATTATCGCAGTAGCAGACGCATATTCGGCAATGACATCTGACAGACCTTACAGAAAAGCCCTACAAACAGAAAAAGCACTTTCAATAATGAAAGAAGAAGCAGGCACAAAATGGGATGCTGATGTTGTTAATGCTTTAGCTGAAGTTGTAAGCAATAATTAATTCATAAAAAAAATCATAAAATCTGCCTCTGAAAATTAGAGGCAGATTTTTTATATAGCTTACTCAATAATACTAAAAGCCGTAATATCATCAATACTTACACTTAACCAATCATAGCGGAAGCACACATAATCATGGCACTCACACTTATCATCTTCACAGTTGCAGTAGTCATCCAAACGACACACAAGCGCATTTTCTAAAGCGATAAAATCATCATGACATTCTTCGCATTTTCCCTCAGGCAGAAAGACATGCCCGTCAATTTTGAGCCGGTGAGTAAAAATAGTAATTTTATCAGTCCCGTTATCATCAATAATTTTCTTTAAAGTTTTCAACAAATTTTTAGCCATAAAGTTTCTCCTGTATTTTTATTAATTTGGGCAGTTATAACAAATACAGTAAAAACTAAATTATCAAAAAATTAATTCACGAATTGTACTAGCCTATTTCTTGCATCTGCTTTTTCCGGTCCAACTGAGATCGTCACAATGCAGGTAATCCATATTTTCATTATAAAGAACCCAAGCCGTACATTGAGCCCCTCCTGTTACATGAAGTTGCTTACCCAAACACTGATTTTCAAAAGTTTGAGTCCAAATATGTTCTTTACTGCTACCGGCAGGCAAAATACCATCCGTCATAAGGTAAAATTTAAAAAGATCACGATCCAAGACATTAGGTCCTTTTGCGCTGTTTAAATCAACATATATCTCACCACATTGAGAATTATATGAGCCATGATAAATAGGTTGTTTGTCTGTAGAATCAGGTGTATGTTTACTCAATGAAATATTTTGATAACAATAACCGCTCATTACAATATAAAAAGTGAGTCCGTCAATTAAATGATATCTGGCATAAGGAACATTAGAAAAAGCAGCATCTGTTGAATTAAAACGGTTTTTATACTTTAGCTTAAGACAAGAATCTGTTGAAAGAGGAACATCGTAACCACAACTCTTAAGTATTGAAAAATACTTCGGAGCTATATCATCAAATAATTTAGCTCTGGCATCAGTATCTCCCCAATTATCTATCGGACCTTCAGCAAAAATCATTTGCTGAAAGGCTTGGCTGAGAATACTGTAGGCTTTTTTCAGTTGAGTAACGGTAACTTTTTCCTGATAACGAGCAATTATAGACGGAAAAGTCATAGCTGCAACAACACCTATTATGCCAATAGTTATCAAAACTTCAGCCATAGTAAATCCGTTTTTCATAGTTCTTCCTCTCTGATTTAATAATTATAATATAATTATTATATACTTATACAATTAGAGTATAACTCATTTCTATGATTTTGTAAAGTAAATATAAGTATAAAATCATGGAGATAGCACTATGAAGAAAAAACTTTCACGCTCAGGAAGCGGCTGGGCGCTATTTATGCCCAAGACACTTCTTGAACTTATAGACGTTAACCCTGAAACGGATTTTCTTGAGGTTAAAGTAGAAAACAATATAGTCAAAATTACAAAAGCTGAAGACGTTACAAAAGATAAATAATTTTGTAATTTCAAAATGTTTGTGATACAATATTATCAAGGATATCAGACGAATTAAGGGGAGAAAACATATATGTCAGATGGAATTCAAGAAGTAACGGAACAGACTTCAGCAACTGCGCAAACCGAAAAAATAGAAGTTGTGGATCTTCCGGATAATGGTGAAGCGATTGAAACCAAAACAAGCGCAAGCTATGATGCAAGCAACATCAGGGTTTTAGAAGGTCTGGAAGCCGTCAGAATGAGGCCCGGAATGTATATCGGCTCAACCTCACAAAGAGGTCTTCACCACTGCATATATGAAATCGTGGACAACTCTATTGATGAATCTTTAGCGGGATTTTGTACAGACATCTATGTAACCGTAAACAAAGATAACAGTGTAACCGTAGAAGACAACGGACGTGGAATTCCTGTTGATATTAAGCCCGAAACCGGCAAATCCGCTTTAGAAATCGTTCATACAGTGCTTCACGCCGGCGGAAAGTTTGGTGACGGCGGATATAAAGTTTCAGGCGGACTTCACGGGGTTGGCGCATCGGTTGTAAACGCACTTTCCGAAAAATACAAAGTTGAAGTTTCCCGCCAGGGTTTTGTCTGGAGACAGGAATATATGAGAGGGGAACCTCTTACCCCTGTTGAAAAGGGTGAAGCTACAGACAAAACAGGTACAAAAACAACTTTCTGGCCGGATCCTGAAATCTTTACGGAAACCACAGAAATAGACTGCGATGTTATTGCAAACAGACTTCGTGAAATGGCATTTTTGAACAAAGGCTTAAAAATTATTTTTACAAACGCTCACACTAATGAAACCGAAACCTTCCACTACGCAGGCGGTATCGGAAGTTACGTCGAATTTTTGAACAAAAATAAAACCGTTCTTCATGACAAACCGATTTATATAGATAAAGTTGTAGATAATATGCAGGTTGAAGTTGCGATGCAATACACAGACGCCTACAACGAAAGCGTTCTTTCATTTGCAAACAACATCAACACACACTCAGGCGGAACGCACCTGACAGGTTTTAGAAACTCAATTACACGTGTTTTAAATGATTATGCAAGAAAAAACAATATTCTGAAAGATTCTGACCAGAACCTCTCAGGTGAAGACGTAAGAGAAGGCTTGACGGCAATCGTATCCGTTAAACTTCCTAACCCAGAGTTTGAAGGTCAGACAAAAGAAAAACTGGGTTCTCAAGAAGCTATGGGCGCCGTACAGGACGCAGTAAGAGATAAACTTCAAGAATGGCTTGAATTTAACCCAAAAATCGCAAGAATGATTTTGGAAAAAACACTTCAAGCACAGCGTGCAAGAGAGGCTGCAAGAAAAGCAAGAGAACTTACAAGAAGAAAAACAGTTCTTGAAAATTCAACCCTACCCGGAAAACTTGCCGACTGCTCAAACAGAGAACCTGACAAATGCGAAATCTACATCGTTGAGGGAGATTCTGCAGGCGGTTCGGCTAAGCAGGGCAGAAACAGAATGTTTCAGGCAATACTTCCGCTTAGAGGTAAAATTTTAAATGTTGAAAAAGCAAGACTGGATAAAATTTACGGAAACAACGAAATTCAGTCAATGGTTCAGGCTTTCGGGATTAACATAAGCAAAAACGAAGAAGAAGTTGACCTTGAAAAGCTCCGCTATCACAAAATTATCATCATGACCGATGCGGATGTTGACGGGGCGCACATTAGAACGTTGCTTTTGACATTCTTCTTCCGCTATGCAAAACCGCTTATTGAAAACGGTTATGTTTATATAGCGCAACCGCCGTTGTATAAAATTACAACCGGCAAAACTTCCGAATACTTGTTTAATGAACATGCTTTGGACAAAATGCTTAAAGAACGCGGTATTAAGAACTTGAGCCTGTCAGACAAAACTAAATCTAAAGTTAAAACAGGTGATGAATTGTTAGAACTTATCAAAAACATGTCGACATTCTACAATTCATACAACAACCCGATTTTAAATATGTTTCCGGCAGTTGTCTTAAGAGGTCTGGTAAGAGCAAATATTCAGCCGGAAGATTTTGATTCACAAGACAGAATGAATGAAATTTCGGAATATCTTAACCACTACCTTGAAGACCACGCTAAAAACTACAATATTGCAGAAGCAAGCAATTACAAAATTTCGGTTAAATACAATCCTGAAAATGCAAAATATGCACTTCAATTGAATTTGAACGAAGAAGAACACGTAATTATTACTCAAAACATAATCAAGAGCAGCGAGTTTAAGCGTTTAAGAACTTCATATCCTCTTATAAGGGATTATTTGATTGAAGAAGAAGAAAAGCTTATTCTTGAAACAGACACCGATCAGTATGATATAACTTCATTTGAAAAATTACAAAAAATTATAGACGACAGAGGTCAAAAAGGCTTGACAATACAGAGATTTAAAGGTCTTGGAGAAATGATGCCTCAGCAGTTGTGGGAAACAACAATGGATCCAGCAACAAGAACTCTGTTGAAGGTTAATATAGAAGACGCAATGCTTTGCGATCAGTTGTTTGACATACTTATGGGCGACAAGGTTGACCCGAGAAGAAACTTCATTGAAGCAAACGCCGTTTATGCAACAAACATTGATACATAAGATAAATTAAAAGAAGTAAGGCGCCGCATAAATATGCGGCGCCTCTTTTTATGTTATAATTTTAAAAGGGAGAAGTTAAATGAAGGAAGGTTTATTTATAACATTTGAGGGAGCCGACGGATGCGGAAAAACAACCCAGATAAAAATGCTCAAAGATTATCTTGAAAATTCGGGCTATGAAGTTGTTTTAACCCGAGAACCAGGAGCAAAGGGGCTTGGAGAAAAGGTAAGAGAAATTCTTTTAAATTATGACGGGGAAGTTTCTGACAGATGCGAATCCTTTTTATTTCTGGCAGACAGAGCGCAGAACATTGATACCATTGTAAATCCGGCTGTTAAAGCAGGGAAAATCGTTCTTTGCGACAGACATATTGACTCTACTGTTGCATATCAGGGTTACGGCAGAGGGCTTGATTTAGAGAGAATTAATATGCTTAACAGGCTTGCAACAGACGGAAAAACACCTGATTTAACGCTTGTTTTTGATATCGACGTTGAAACCTCAATGCAGCGAGTCGGCAAAAACAAAGACCGAATGGAAAGTGCGGGTGTAGAATTTCATAACAAAGTAAGAAACGGATACCTTGAAATTGCAAAGCTTAATCCCGAAAGAGTCAAAGTAATTGACGGCAGAGAAACAATAGAAAAAGTTTTTGAGAACGTAAAAAGTGTGGTTAATAAAACTTTACACATCTAGCAAAAAAAAATTATTTCACGTATTAGAATAACCAAAGCAATAACTGTGAGGTTAGATTTATGAATTATGATGCATCTATGAACTATGGTACTTCTCCAGTTTCGACAAGATCGAAGCGAATCGGTGCGACATTACTTGGCGGAATGCTTGGGATGACTTGTTATTATCTTCCGATAAGCAAAGATACTTTTGTAAATTCAGCGTTTGCGGTGACAAGAAAAAATGTTGAGAATGATATTAAAATACTGACCCAAGCCGCAGAAGAAATTCACAAAAATAAACTTTCTGATGAAAACAAGATTTTTCTCCGCCGCCTTGGAGTTGCGGAAAACCTTAATGAAATAAGTCAAAAATGCAAAGATTTAAGAGAAAGCGTTACGGATCCTGCGACTGTCAAAGATTTAAAGAAGGATTTTGCGGATAATTTTACAAAATACAAAAAAGATGCAAGTTTGATGGATACAGTTGCAGCAAAAGCAATGAGTAACATTAAATGGAACGGTTTTAAGTGGGGAATGGGCATAGGAGCCGCACTAGGAGCCGCCATAAGCCTTATTGCAACAAGAGATTAAAACTTATTTATTATAATAAGGCGGCACTTTATCATGCAATAAAGTATATGCCGTAATACTTGCCCCATTGTCTTTACTTGGATCTAAATTATTAGGATTACATTTTTTCGAGTTAGGACATAGTCCCTTATAAGCTATAGCTAAGGATAAATCTACTCCTGAATAAGGAACAATGTCATTGTTATATGAGTTGGCTGCAGATGTCGTACCCCACTGGTTGCCAACATAAACAACAAATATATCTCTTCCAACTCTATTCGGCTGTTTTGTACCATTTACATCAAAAATTATATTAAAGCTAGTCGGATTTATATCTATAGCAAATGTTGTACCATCATTTAACAAATAAGCACAATCTCCTATTGTTACCTTACTTGGACCACCATAACGACCTGAAACTTCTTCACCATAATAATTATATGTAACATCCGGAAGCCAATATTTCTCTGCGAAATTTTGAGTTCGTTTAACTGAATCTACAATCTGCATATACTTACCTATTTGTACAAAATTAGAACAACTGCTGTCTGCTCCCCCAACAATACAGGAACTTATAGAACCATAACATTCATTTTCAGCTTTGAAACGCATTACAGCTTGATTAAGAACAGCCACAAACCGTTTTACCCTTACGGCATTTTCTTTTTCTACATAATGGTTTATCAAAGCCGGCATAGTCATTGATGCAACAACACCTATTATTAAAATAGTTATCAAGACTTCCGCCATAGTAAATCCCGTTTTCTTAATAAAAATTTCCTCTTGCATAAACCTTCTTTCTTTTTCGGACAAATAGGTCACTGACTTTGTTAAAAGCTTAAGGCAAAATAGATCACATGTCAAGACTTGAATTATTAGGCAAAAATATTGCAAAATTCCGGCAAAAGAAAAATCTTTCGCAGGAAAAGCTTGCCGAAATGGTAGATCTTTCAAGAGAATACATAACAAGAGTCGAAAGAGGTCAAAAAAATATCAGCCTTAAAAAGCTTTTTGCTATTGCAGATGCTCTAGACGTTGATTTCTGTCTGCTGACCGATTTCAAATAAATTCTTCGGGGTTTTAATTACATCAATTACCCTTGTGTCTTTGAAGGTTGAAATTTGTTTAATATTTTCAGGATGCAAATAATTTTCACGTGCCAAAATCGCACCGACTATTGCCTCCAATTGAGAAACAGGCATCATATTCACGGGAATATCTTCAAATCCCCATTCATATTTTAACGCCTGCTGCAAAAACTTACAATCTGCCGGAGAACGTTCTTTGTAACAAGAATTCAAATGTAAGCTCTGGCGAGTCAGATAAAGCTCAAACCTGTTTATATTTGCACCTTTTTCCGTAAGAGTTTTGAAATATTCCGCGCCTCTATTTGTATATCTTTGAGTCCAATTTTCCTGATTTGGCATATGAGGATTAGTCGCAACAAGCTGGTAAGGTTTTGATAATATTCGCCACTTTCCGTTCAACATTGTTCTGTCCCAAGCCATCGAAATACAAATTTCACTGTCTTTTGTTGACGAAAAGTTATCAAAAAAATACATAATATCATTCATTCTGTATAACTTATCAACAAAAGTAATTCGGTTAAATTCGTCTATTATAGCAACCCCTGTATCCACACTTGAAGTTGCAGCCAAGGAAAGACCAACAAAATATCTCATCTATTTCTCCTGAGGCATTAGCTGAGTAATTATCAGCGGCTCATCTTCAGTAACAAGCACCGTATGTTCAAAATGCGCAGACGGCTTTTTATCCGTTGTAGAAACAGTCCACTCATCCTCTGCAACCACAACATCATCGCCGCCAAGGTTTAACATCGGCTCAATTGCAATTACATACCCTTGCTTTAAAGGAAGCTGGTTTCCGACACTGTAATTGAATAAAAACGGTTCTTCGTGCATTTCATGCCCTACACCATGCCCGCCATATTGACGAACAATTCCGAGCTTTTCACGATTTGCAACTCTTTCAATCGCTTTTGATACATCGTCAAGAACATTACCTTCTCTCATTTGTTTGATCCCCTCAAAAAGAGCCTCTTCTGTTGTATTCAAAAGCCTTTGAACTTCAGGTGTAATCTTTCCGACAGGGTAAGTCCAAGCGCCATCACCAACCATTCCGCCGTAAGTTGCGCCGACATCTATCGAAATTATATCGCCTTCTTTTACTTTAATGTCTTCATGCGGAATTCCGTGTACTACCTGCTCGTTTATTGATGCACAAATTGACGCAGGAAAACCTGCATATCCTAAAAAAGTCGGAATTGCTCTGTTTTCTTTTATTATATGATATGCAATGTCATCAAGCTCTTTTGTACTAATACCGGGCTCTATAACTTCCCGCATCTTTTGATGCACCAGTGCCACTATATGACCTGCATGACGCATTCTTTTTATTTCATCTCTTGATTTTCTGTGTATCATCCTTCTTTTAGCTTGCGTTTTCTGCTTATATTAATATTGCCGAAATCTCAAGCCCCTTTCATTTTTACTTAATTACATCCAGCAATCTTTCCCAAACTTCATCAATCGTTCCGTTTGCATCGATTGTCTTTAATACGCCTTTGTTTTTGTAGTAATCAATCAAAGGTGCTGTTTCGTGGAAATAAGTTTCAAAACGGGATTCCGCAACCTCTCTTGTATCGTCTTTTCTCTGAACAAGTGCTGCACCGTCGTTATCGCAAATTCCTTCTTTTTTCGGCGGCTTAAATTCAAGGTTATAAATCTCACCGCAAACAGGACAAGAGCGTCTGTTTACAATTCTTTCCACTAAAACTTTTGTATCAATATCAAAATAAATCGCCCTAAAATCAACATCATTATTGTTTGAATTTATTTCTTTATTAATTATATCAAGCTTATCCGCCTGTTCAACGCTTCTCGGATAACCGTCCAAAATATACCCGTCTTTGCAATCATCTTGAGCAAGTCTGTTTTTTATAATTCTTGCAACCAAATCAACCGGCACAAGCTGACCTTTATCAATAAATTTTTTTGCTTCAATTCCGGCTTCAGTATTGTTTTTAATTTCATTTCTTAAAAGAGATCCTGTGTCAACATGAGGGAATTTTAAATATTCTGCTAATTTATTCGTCTGTGTTCCCTTCCCGCAAGCAGGCGGCCCTAAAAAAATAAGTTCTTTTTTCATAATTCACTCTTTTCTCTCTTATGTAAAATTCACTATTATTCTACATCAAGAACTGCGTGATTTCAACGGTTGAATTATTTGTAAAATTTTCTTCAAAAAACCGCAAAAAATACCTTGATGTTTTTTTATAAATAGTGTATCATTAGAATCATTTATAAGGGTAGTGTATGCAGAAAAATAAGCTTAAACAAATAAATATCAATGAACTTACCGAAAATTCACCTGACTTAAAAAATATTGAGGTGTCAAAAGCATCGGCAATCGCAGAATGGCTTAGTAACACCATTGAAAAAGGTTTAACTTCAGGTAAAATCAAAATCGGAAGCCTTCTTCCAACTAAACCCAACTTAGCTTTTCGGCTTGGAGTAAGTGTCGGAACAATTCAAAACGCTTTAAGAATTTTAGAAGATAGAGGTTTTGTAGAATCAAAACAATGCATCGGAACACTTATAAAAGACAAAAATTCAGAAACTAAAATAAGAAAATTAACTTCCAAAAGAGAAACAGCCATTGAAGATATAAAAAAATACATTAAACGTAAAAAATTCAAAATCGGAACTCTGCTTCCTTCAACCAGAAATATTGCAAAAGAAATTTCGATGTCTTTCAACACAACTAGGCTTGCTCTTGAAAAATTATGCACCGAAGGAATTTTAGAACACCGATATAAAAATTCACAAGATTCGGGATGGGTTGTTAAATCAAACAATTTTTCTACAGTTAACACAACTTTGGAACAAGAAACTCTTGTTGAAAAAGTTGAATATGACCTTAAAAACTACATAACAACAAACCTTAAAATTAGCGATAAAATTCCGCCTCACGGTAAACTTGCAAAATTATTCAATGTAAGCATAAAAACGATTCACGATGCTTTGCAAGGGCTGATTATGGAAGGGATTCTTCTTCCAAGACGCGGAAGATACGGAACTTCAGTTATCAAAATGCCTGAGGACAAAACAATAAATATCGGTTTTGAAACCTCAATTTTTGCAAAAGCTCAAGATACAGCTTTTTACTACTACGAAAGAACTCAAAACCAGCTTAAAAAAATGATAAGTGAAAATTACTCAATCGGAGACAGGCTTCCGTCAATAATGGCACTTTCAAAAGCATTAGATTTAAGCCCGAATACTATAAGAAAAGCTTTTAAAAATTTGGCTTCAGAAGGTTACCTGACATTTTCGCGCGGAAGATACGGCGGAACTTTCGTTATTGATATTCCGCAAACAGATACTCAAGCTTTCAAATGGCTTGCTGTTAACCCGAATTATGCTAAAAATTTAAATTAAATTACCTGTTTTAATTATCATAATTTACCAAGGATAATCCTTTTTCATTTCCCAGCTATCATTTATTATCTTTGCTGCACAGTATTCTCCGGTACCATTTAAACTGCAATTACTGTTAATTTCTGCTTGAGTTTTGTCATATCCGAATGGTCTTACGATGTTTTTGTCAAAAAACACTTGAAATACAAATACATCTTTACCTATAATATTTGGAGGTTTGATTCCATTTAAATCGACATGAACTCTTTGTCCCGAAGAATATTTTGCTATTTTTGAAATTATATTACCGTCATCATCATATTCATATTCCCACCACATCATATTTATATAATATGCTGTTCCATCCATTGTTGTAAAATATATTCGACCAATACTGTATGATGTAAATATACTTTGTCCATATTTATCACCATTTATTGTTTTGAATATGCTATCAATTCCGTAAGGGTATACACCACTTTTTGAAACCGTCGGGTTATTAAAATATGGAAGCCAGTATTGTTCAAAAAATTTTTTGGTTGCATCTGCATTCACCGTGTCTGACGTAGAAAAATAAGCCCCGCCGTTATCTTCTTGAGCTTGCAAAACCATTTGACTTAATACCGTATAAGCTTTTTTTAATTGTGATATTGTTGCCTGCTTTTTATATTTACCCAATACTGCAGGAAGAGTCATTGCAATAACAACGCCCAATATCCCTAAAGTTATTAAAACTTCCGCTAATGTAAATCCAGCCTTTTTCCCTTTTAAGGAGCTATTCTTGGGCGCCCCCCCCCCCCATAATCCAATCATACTGTGCATTTCCAGCTCCTTATCATTTTATATATCACTCTTTTATTATATCAACCCTTTTTATTTTTGACAAGTATTTAGATTTTATGCGCCACACAAAAGCACTAACCAAACTTTGCGGTGCGTCGAAACGACGCACCATACAATATAAAAGCCTAAATTCCCTCAAATATCTTAAAAAACAAAATTTTGCGACGATGGCAGAGTGTGTAAATTTTTATTTAAATAACCACCCTTCACGTAGTGAGCAAGCATTGTTTTGTTTCACAGCTTCATAAGCAAGCTTTGTTTGAGCGGAGCGAGTTTGCTTGCTTTGGGTGAAACATTTACATATGATTAGCGAACGGAGTGAAGGGCGTGGTTTGCGTTGCTTTTCCACAAAAGCGACCGCCCTTCTAGCGCAAGACCTGCCGGAGGCTTTATAAATCTATTTTTTGGTGTGTCAAACGACACACCCTACTTGAGCTTTGCGTATTATAAGCAAACGTAAGCGTGTCAATGGTTTTGAAACACTTTTTCCACAAAAAGTGCCCCTGTCCGGAGGACTTTTTTTAAACATATTCAAAAGCAAACCGCTGTCTGCGCAAGACTCGCCGGAGGCTTTAATTATCTTCGTTTTATAATTTTGGTGCGTCTTTCCGACGCACCCTACTGCTGCTGAAACTTGTAACAATTAAATCCTAAAAACTACGGGCAGAGGCTTTCCCAATCAGGCTCTCCATCACCTTCTCCAGGCTCTCTTATCGGCTCGTCAGACTCCAACATTACCGTCAATGTCAGCTTTAATTGCTTTTTGTAATTTTCTCTTGCTTTTTCGATAGTTTTGGCACAAAAACAGAAACTCGGAATCTCTTCTATCATAATATAATGATAAGGCTTTCCTTCAAAATCCAAGTCCTCGCCCTCAACCAGCGTCCAATCAAGATTAAGATAGTAATCTAAGTCTTTTTCCATTTTCTAATCCAGAGAATTCTCCGTCAATGGCTGCGTAATCATTATTCCATCACCACCGATTACATCTGCCTGCTGACCGTTTATATATAAAAATACCGCTTTTGAAGTGTTGCGCTTTGCCGTTTTTATCAACTGAAATAGTCTTTTATAAACACTTTCAGTACCACCACCAGTCGCAAATGCTGACGATAAATCTATTATAACTTTATCAGGTTTTTCTGTAATGCTTATTATTCTCGTATCTGTAGGAATTTCTGTATATACTCCGCCTGCTTTTTCTCCGGGTTTTGGACCTAGGATTAAACTTGTTATTGCATATTTTACTTTTGAACCGTCAACTTCAGGATTATAAACTCGTTTTACAGCTCTATAAACTTCTTCATTATTTTCATTCTTGCCTATGAAAAATATATTTACATATTCCTCCTCTTTAGGCGGTTGCGGCTTTTGCTCAGGCGGTGTCGGAACTTCCTCAGGCGGCACCTGAACTTCCTTTTTGCCGGGAATGTCTATTATCTCATCCCCAGGTGTCCAATATTGTAATCCCAAATAAACCCCGCAGGCTACAAGTGCTGTCAATATAATTCCGATAAAAAATATTTTTATATTATTTGCCGTATTATTCTTCTTACGTCTTCCCATATATTGTTCCTTATATTTGTGTAAGCTTGTCCTTTGGTACATTTATTGTACCAGAGATATTAATTTTGTCATTTATTATATTGACATTTCTTACCTTCAAATCTGCATCCTTATTTTCCATAACTTTTAATGAATAATCCAATGGATCAAGATAATTGAATACCTTTGTAAGACTTCCTAAGTCTACTTTTACGTAAGAATTCACAAACTGCGGATTATCCAAAAGCACTTCTCCGTCTTCTACACGTAAATCTGTTATTAATGCAACTTCTAACTTTGAACCTTTGCCTGATAAAAAACTTAGAGCCGGCACATTCAAATTAAAAACATATACAAACTTATTATTTCTGATTTTTGCCTGAGTGGATTCAACCTTAAATAAAGAAAGTGATTTACCGAAATTGTTAACCTTCTCTATCATTTCAAAATATCCTGCAGCTTTCATCGTTTTATTAAGATCTTCCTCTGACAAAGTTACCGCAAAACTCATCGGAAAATCTTCCTTAAATACTGCCGTTGAATTCTTTTCATCATAAACTATATAGTTAAAATCACAAAAGGTTGAAATATCCATCGTACTGAAATAAACACCGTCTGCTACGACATTTTTCCCGTGGATTTCCATTGACTTGAACCGACCGGCTTTCAAATCGGCTACACTGTACGATTTTACGTCAACACTAAACTTCCCGTCCGCATTTTTTGTAACCTGCGACTTAAGTATATGTTCAGCTATCTTGCTGCCTAAAAAATTCACACCGCTTATTCTGCTTAAAGTGCTTGAAAATCCGCCGGATAAATCATATGGAGCAACACACTTAAAACCTTCAGTCTGTTGAGCCTGCGCTATATTTAACCCGCCAGATAATCCAAACATTATTGCCGCTAAAACGCAAATTTGCTTTTTCATTTTTCTAAAATACTTTCTTAATTAAGATTTTATCTCCATCGGCTACTCCGACTGCAATTATTATATCATTATAAATTAAAATTACAACTTGACTCGTTGAAATATCATTCTTATTATGTATCGGGTTTCCATGCAAAATCTTTTCATATTCTGCTGCATCAACTTTTATCTTTTCATAATCCAGCATATCAATCGGATTTATAAGATGTTTTTTTACATCCGACGGATTTTGAAGATCTTCTAAATCCACAGAATTTTCTATATTAAATTTACCTGCTTTTGTTCTTGTTAATTTTACAAGATGCCCGCCCACTGATAATTTCTGTCCTATATCATGCGCAATTGATCGAATATACGTTCCTTTTGAACACTTCACAAGAATTTCCGCTTCCTGATTTTCTTTATCAAAATTCTTTAATTCAAGCTTCTCAATAAAAACTTTTCTTGCCTCAACCTCTATCTGCTGACCTTTTCTTGCGTATTCATAAAGTTTTTTACCCTTAACTTTTATCGCTGAAAACATCGGCGGGGTTTGCATAACCTCACCCCTAAATTCAGGTAAAATTTGCCCCAAATCAGACTTGGTTATTTTTTTATCCGAAACTGAAATAATATTTCCGTCTAAATCATAAGTATCCGTTTCAATTCCAAATTTTACAACAGCTAGATATTCTTTATCATCATCCAAATATTCAATAAGCCGTGTCGCTTTCCCGATACAAACAGGCAAAACCCCTTCCGCAAAAGGATCCAATGTTCCGGTGTGCCCAACTTGCTTTATACCGGAGGCTTTTCTGATTTTATAAATAACATCATGAGAGGTCATCCCTAATGACTTTCTGACGTTCAAAAACCCAAACATACCGCAGTACCTTTCTCCTGCCGCATCGTTTGTAACCTTTGAGCCAAGATCAGCTTTAACCAAAACTAAATTTCCCCTCTTGATATTTTATCTATAATCTCGCTGACCTTTGAGCCTTTTTCCAGTGAATCCGTATATACAAACTTTAATTCGGGAGTAAGACGCAAACGAATTCTCTTGCCGACTTCAAATCTTACTTTCGGGGTGCTTTTTTCTATAATTTCTTTTGTCTTTTCTACCTGCTCAGGACTCCCTAATACACTATATATAACTTTTGCAAATGAATTGTCATGAGAAACTTCAACATCCAAAACAGATACTACACCTGCAAGACCTCGAATTTCCTTTCTCAAGATATCCGAAATATCTCTCATTAATTCTTTTCTGACTCTTTCGTTTCTTAATGTCATTTTATTTTCCTTTGATTTTGAGGGTTTTAAAAAATTAAACTACAGGCTCTGGCGCTGAACTTCTTCTTTTGTTGAAACTTCTATAATATCACCGACTTCTATATCGTTCCATTTCGCAAAAGATATACCGCATTCAAACCCTTGAGCAACTTCTTTTACATCATCTTTGAAACGCTTAAGCTGGTCAATTGCACCTCTGTATATTTCTTTTCCGCCACGGTAGAGAACTGCATCTTTACTTCTTACAATCTTACCTTCTGTCACGTAACAACCTGCAATTCTTGTTGTTTTTCCGATTGTAAATATCTGTCTGACTTCTGCTTTTCCAAGTTCAACTTCTTTAACTTCAGGTTCAAGTAATGAAAGCATAGTCTTTTCAATATCCTCAAGAATCTGATATATAATATCGTATTTCTTGATTGTAACACCTTCTTTTTCTGCTGCTACAAGTGCATTGCTGTCTTCTTTTACCGTAAAGCCTAAGATTAAAGCGTTTGAAGCTGATGCCAGCATTACGTCAGCTTCTGATATATCACCTACGCCTACGTGTATAATCTTTGTTTTGATTTCTTTTGAATCCAACTGCGCAATTGCTTGCGAAACAGCTTCCGCTGAACCGTGAGTGTTCGCTTTAATTATCAAATTCAACTGTGGAATATCGTCTTCTCCTGCAACTGCCTCTCTGCGAATGTGTGCAGGCAACATTGCATCTAAGCGCTTGTCACGCTCTTTTTCTTTACGTTTTTCTACAATTGATTTCATTTCTTTTTCATTTTTAACAACTTCAAAATGATCGCCGGCTTGAGGAACTTCGGTTAAACCTAAAATCTCAACAGGTGTTGAGGGTTCTGCCTTTGTAATTCTTTCACCGCTGTCTGAAAGCAATGCTCTGACACGCCCGCAAGCTGTCCCGACAACTATGCAGTTACCGACTCTTAAAGTTCCGTTCTGAACTAGAAGCGTTGCTACAGGGCCTTTTCCTTTATCTAGATTTGCTTCTATTACAACACCTGTTGCTTCTGCCTTTGGATTTGCTTTTAAATCCTGAACTTCCGCAACCAGCAATATATATTCCAAAAGCTCATCTATGCCTAATCCTTGAAGCGCTGATACTTTTACCGTAATTGTATCTCCGCCCCATTCTTCAGGAACAAGGCCGTGTTCTGTTAACTGCTGAAGTATTTTATCCGGATTGGCATCCGGTTTATCTATCTTGTTTACTGCGACTATAATCGGCACTTCCGCTGCTTTTGCGTGGTTTATAGCTTCAATCGTCTGCGGCATTATCCCGTCATCCGCTGCTACTACCAAAATCGCTATATCTGTTGCTTTTGCACCTCTTGCTCTCATTTCCGTAAACGCTTCGTGACCGGGAGTGTCAACAAATACTATTTTCTTTTCATTGTTGTTATCCAAATAAACTGTATATGCACCTATTGATTGCGTGATTCCGCCGACCTCAGTCGCTACAATTTTGTGTTTTGATGCTCGTATACTATCCAGTAATGTGGTTTTACCATGGTCTACGTGCCCCATTATACTTACTACAGGTGCTCTGCGTTTCAGAAGCTTCTTATCAACTTCTGACAATGCCTTCTGCTTTTCTTCTTTTTCTAACTCTTCTTCCATATATGCGTCTAAGTCTTCTTCCAAAACTTCAAGATTATATTCCGCACATACTTTTTTGATTACATCTACATCTATAAGCTGGTTGACAGTTGCCATAATCCCCTGAAACATCAAAAATCTGACAATCTCAGCGGGTGTCTTTTGAATTTTATCGGCAAGCTCACTTATTGTCATTGCTCTGTCTACTACAATTTGCGTTACGGCTTCCTGTTCTTCTTCTTTATGAACACGTTTTTTATGCTTCTGAGCAGCCGCTTTTTCCAGTGAAATTCTTTCCTGCTCTTCTTTTTTAGAGTTGAAATCTTTTTCTTTTCTCTTATTATCGCTTCTTCTCCTGCCGGGAGATTTGTTTTCGTATATTTCCTGCGAAATTATATGACGCTGAATCGGTTTTCTTTCTCCGGATTCAGGTCTTTCGGATTTTTTAAATTCTTTCGGTCTCTCACCGTCTTTTGAAGATTGTGACGAAAATGGTCTTTTTCCTCTTTCCGGTCTGTCCGTACGCTCAGGACGAGGAGAAAATTTCTTGCCTTCTGTTGACCTTATTGAAGCATTTTGCGGCGACTGAGGGGCTCTGCGTACAATTTCTAATCTGCTTTTTGGTTTTACTACCTCTATTTGCGGACGTTTTGGCGCTTCTTCTTTCTTCTCAATCACTTTTGGTGGCTCCTCTACTTCCGAAACTTCAACTTCAACAGTTGTTTCTGTATTTTTGGCCTTTTTTACGATAAATGCTTTCGGCTTTTTAGCCGGTCTTTCAGAACCTGAATTTATAAAATCCTTTAATCTTCTTTCTTGATCAGGAGTCAGAGTACTTGAATGAGTTTTCCCCGTAATATTCATTGCGGCAAGCTTTTCTAAAATTTCTTTGCTTGTCATATTTAATTCTTTTGCTATTTCATTTATTCTTTTGGTTTCAAAACTCATTTATTAATTTCCCTTTCAATTCTAAAGGTACAGAGGTTTTCAAAGCTTTTGAAATTTTGTCCTTTTTAAAGGCATTCTCTATACACGTTTTATTATAGCAAAGATATGCTGATCTGCCAAATACTTTGGAATCAGGATTGATAGAAAGACCGCCGGAAGTTTGTCTGGTGATTTTTATTAAATCTTCCCGATTTTTAAATTCTCCGCATCCGACGCATTTTCTTTCTGACACTAATTCACCTCTGCCAATTTTTCCAGTTTTAATTTCTGGTCATATTCCATCAAAAGTTTTATCAGCTCGTCTAAATCACCGTCTATTACTGTCCAGACATTAAGATTGTGATTTAACCTGTGGTCTGTCAAACGGCCTTGTGGGAAGTTGTACGTCCTGATTCGCTCGCTTCTGTCACCCGTTCCGACCTGAGAACGGCGTAAATCGGTAATCTCCTGCATTTGCTTCTGAACTTCCATATCATAAAGTTTGGCTTTCAATATCTGCAATGCACGCTCTTTGTTCTGAAGCTGGGAGCGTTCTTCTGTACAGAAAATCATTATGCCTGTCGGTTTGTGGAAAACTCTGGCTGCAGTTTCTACTTTGTTTACGTTCTGACCGCCGGCCCCGCCTGAACGAGCTGTTGTAATTTCTATATCATTCATATTAAGTTCAACTTCAACATCATCAACTTCAGGCATTACGGCTACCGTTGCTGTTGAAGTGTGAACTCGACCTTGTGATTCTGTTGCTGGAACCCTCTGAACTCTATGAACTCCGGATTCGTATTTGAGTTGAGAATATACAGCGTCGCCTTTTATTGAAATTATAATTTCCGATACTCCGCCTGCTTCGCATTCGGTCTTGGATAAAACTTGTGTCTGCCAGCCTTTTTTATCGGCATATCGCATATACATTCTTGCCAAATCTCCCGCAAAAATGTTCGCTTCATCACCGCCGGCTCCGCCCCTGATTTCAAGCATAATGTCTTTATCATCCATCGGATCTCGCGGAAGTAAAAGTATTTTCATCCTCTCTTCATATTCTGGTAATTTTGCCTCATTAGCTTCCATTTCAGCTTTCAAAAAGGCTTTCATTTCCTCATCGTGTTCGGATTTTATCATTTCTTTTGCTTCGGCTATTGCATCTACCGCTTTCTTCCAATCGTAATACAGGTGAACCGTTTCTTCCATTGATTTGCGCTGTTTGGAAAGATCCCTGAACCTGTTATAATCCTGAATTACGGCAGGATCTGAAAGTGTAACACCCAGTTCGTTGTACTTCTTCTCTATCTGTAAAATTTTGTCTAACATATCTTTCATAGCTTTAGTATAACAAGAACATTTTTTTTTTCAAATTATAGAAATTAAATTCCAATTTAATCCTTTTTTTATTTCTATAAAAATTATTCTAATGCGTCGGAACAGTATCCCCTAATTTTCTACTATGCAATAACTTAGTACCAAATCTTGAATGGGTAATCTTTCGGTATCATCCAATTGTTATACTGTATTAAAAGTGTGCAATAGGCTGCCCAAGTAGAACTTTTACTACAACCATATAATGAATGATTATACAAATTACTTTTAGAACCATCCCAATTACTCTGACCATATGGACCAAAAACTCTGCCTTTTATATTTGTTGAAACCGGATTGTAAAAGAAAGCAAATTTACATATTCCCCATCCATCATGTCCTCCAGAATATTTTTTCAAACATTTTTCAGGATCTCCCGGATAAAAGGTCCAGTCCCGACCATTGGAATCTACATTTGAAAAAGCGCCGCCATCTACAAGATAGTAAATCACAACCCCATAAGCTGT
This sequence comes from uncultured bacterium, assembly GCA_949297715.1. GTDB lineage: Bacteria > Cyanobacteriota > Vampirovibrionia > Gastranaerophilales > Gastranaerophilaceae > Scatenecus. The sequence goes on from CASFTJ010000001.1 coordinate 226,661, forward strand.
TGTATCTGATTCTTTTAATATATTTAAATGCTCTTTTAAATACAAATCAAACCAAGCTTTATTCAAAGAATTTCCATCTGCATCAACGCCGTAGACATCCTGAAACCAAGTTTCTCTTTCACCATGCTTATTCTCTGCAAGCATTATTGCCTGATTCATTACTGTATAGAATTTTTGTAACTTAGTCGCTAAAACTTTCTTTTTGTGATCTTGAACCACTGTCGGCAAAGTCATTGCTGCAACAATTCCAATAATCCCAATCGTTATTAAAACTTCCGCTAATGTAAATCCTGCCTTTTTGCCTCTTAAGGAGCTATTCTCGGGTGCCCCCCCCCCCCTGTAATTCAATCATATCAAGCATTTCCAGCTCCTTATACTTTTCTATGCTACTCTTTTTACTTTTGACAAGTATTTAGATTTTACGTGCACCAACAAAGCACCAAACCAATTAATTCGGTGCGTCGAACGACGCACCCTACTAATATTTTATATACAACTAAAAAATAAATTTTGCGACAATAGCGGAGTGTGCAAATTTTTATTTAAATAACCGCCCTTCACGTAGTGAACAATCATTGTTTTGTTTCACGGCTTCATAAGCAAGCTTTGTTTGAGCGAAGCGAGTTTGCTTGCTTTTGGTGAAACATTTACATATGATTAGCGAACGAAGTTCAGGGCGTGGTTTGCGTCGCTTTTCCACAAAAGCGACCGCCCTTCTAGCGTAAGACCCGCCGGAGGCTTTATAAATCTATTTTTTGGTGTGTCAAACGACACACCCTACTTGAGCTTTGCGGATTATTAGCGAACATAAGCGTGTCGATGGTTTTGAGGCACTTTTTCCACAAAAAGTGCCCCCGTCCGGAGGACTTTTTTAAAATATATTCAAAAGCAACAGCCCTTCTTGCGCAAGACCTGCAGGAGGCTTTATAAATTTATTTTTCGGTGCGTCGTTCCGACGCACAAACAATTTAGTTTATTTATTCACACACTCGTATATTTAGACGAAATAACTCACTTTAATTTGACTGTTATTAAAATTTTAAATAAAATTATCGTGTTTATATCTAAATTAACAGGAGAAATAAGATGATACAATACTTTTTAGGCTCATATATAGTTACAATTGTAGGGCTTCTCGGCGCATATTTCTGGGGAAACCACGTGGCTCCAGGAACAGGTTGGGCTTGTGTTTTTATTGCTTTGGTTTTAAGTATTCTTGAAGTAAGTCTTTCTTTTGACAACGCTGTCGTTAACGCTATGAAATTAGAAAAAATGACTCACGTTTGGAGACATAGATTCTTAACTTGGGGTATTCTTATTGCTGTTTTCGGTATGAGATTTCTGTTTCCGATTTTAGTCGTATCAGTATTTGCTAAAATAGGTATGTATGATGTCGCTAAAATTGCACTTACGGATTCTAATCAATATGCGCATTATCTGCACGAAACTCACGCTCCTATAGTTACTTTTGGCGGAACTTTCTTAATGATGCTGTTTTTGAATTACTTCTTTAACCACGAAAAAGAAGTGCATTGGCTTAAAAAAATTGAAACAGCTCTTTCTCATCTTGACCACATTAAAGGTATAGAAATTGTTATTACTTTAATTTCTCTTATGATTGCACAACATTTTATCCACGGAAGTCAAAATCATTACTCTTTGCTTGCCGGAATCGCCGGTGTTGTTGTTTATCTTTTGATTGACGGGATTACTCATTATCTTGAAAAACACGAAGAAATGCGACTTGCAAAATGCGCTGCCGATAATGTTAAATGCAGCGGATTAATCGCATTCATTTATCTGGAACTTATTGATGCGTCTTTCTCTCTTGATGGAGTCCTTGGAGCTTTTGCTTTAAGCAAAGATATTATCATAATCTCCATCGGACTTGCAATCGGCGCTATGTTTGTTAGATCTTTAACCATTATGCTTGTTGAAAAGAAAACTCTTGCCAAATTCATATACCTCGAATCCGGCGCTCATTGGGCTATCGGTGCTTTATCAATATTGATGCTGATTTCCGCTATAAGAGAAGTTCCTGAAGTCTTAACAGGCTTAATCGGACTTCTGTTTATAGTTTCAGCCTTTATATCTTCAATACTACATAACAAAAAACTTGAAAGATGTGTAGCAGAAAGAAATCCTTAAACTGACTGTTAAGCATAATTCTAAAAATACTTCCCAAAATAAAAATCCAGAGGCAAAAAACTTTGGATTTTTATTTATACTTAACCGAAAATTTGCAAAACTGACTTTTTTAATTCAAACTTGCACTCTATCTTCCATTTATAAAATCGTGCCAATAGTCTTTATGTTTGTCCGTTGGATGAGTATTTGAAATAGCATACATTGAACAAGAAATACCGCTATAAGGTGAATACCATTTATTATCGCAATATTTTTCCGTATTTTCATTTGGAATGAAATTAGTATAGACACCGTTTTCACCATATTGATTATCTTTGTGTTGCTGCCCCCAAGGAATTACATAACCATCAGTCGTAAATATAAATACAAAATAATCTACTCCGTAAATATTTGGCCCTTTTTCTCCATTTATATCTATACAGACTTTAGGACCGTTTTTACCACTTTTGGGAGCATCATCAAAAGATATAGGTCTACCTATGCCGTCAAAAAAAGTTGAGGTTACATCACAAATTGACTGACAATCCAGATTTTTACTACTAAGAACACTCCAACCATGCCATTTGCCATCTTTACCTTTGTATGGTCTTGCTCCAACATTATTCCCATCCTCATCTACTGTAGAATTTACATTTGTATTCTTTTTTAGTATGGCATTAAATTCTTTTTTAAATAGATTTAATGTCGCCTGCGAATCTGAATTTGAGGCATAATCACTTACTGTTGTACCATTATGAACCTGAAACATCTTGCTTGCTGTATTCAAATCAGCATAAGCCTTTTTAAACTCCGTTTGTAAAATCACAATCTGGTAATGCTTCATTAACTGCGGAAATGTCATTGCTGCAACGATTCCAATAATTCCAATCGTTATCAAAACTTCCGCTAATGTAAATCCTGTTTCTTTCCCTCTTAAGGAGCTATTCTCGGGTGCCCCCCCCCCCCTGTAATTCAATCATATCAAGCATTTCCAGCTCCTTATACTTTTCTATAACACTCTCCTATTATATATTATATTATTCAATATTACAAGCCCATATTTAAAATACTTTTTATGTTAATGGGACTAGATTTAAATAAATCTGGCCCCATTTTTGTATTTAAATCCTAATCAATCTTCCAACTGTTTAAGTATTTTTCTTGTTCCTCAGTTAAAGTATCAATTTTTATTCCCATTGATTTTAATTTTAATTCGGCAATTTTTACATCAACTTCGTGAGGAAGAGTATAAAGTTTATTTTCTAATTTACCTTTATTTTTAACTAAAAATTCAATTCCTAAAGCTTGGTTTGCAAAACTCATATCCATTACGCTTGCCGGATGACCTTCTGCGCATACAAGGTTTACCAAACGTCCTTGAGCAAAAACATATACTGATTTTCCGTTTGTAAGCTTGTATTCTTCCAAATTCGGACGAATTTCCACAATCTCTTTTGTATAAGCTTTTAAATCACCGACATTAATTTCCCAGTCAAAGTGACCTGAATTTGCAAGAAATGCTCCGTCTTTCATATTTAAAATATGCTGAACATCTACAACATGTTTGTCGCCTGTTACAGTCAAGAAAACATCCCCTTCTTTTGCAGCCTCTGCTATCGGCATTACTCTGTAACCTTCCATAGCGGCTTCTAAGGCTTTCAATGGATCCACCTCGCAAACTATAACGTTTGCCCCCATTGCTTTTGCTCTTAAAGCACATCCTCTGCCGCACCAGCCGTATCCCGATACTACAACGGTTTTCCCGGCAATCAAAATATTTGCACCTCTTAAAATTCCGTCTAATGAGCTTTGCCCTGTTCCGTATCGGTTATCGTATAAATGTTTCGTAAGACTTGTGTTTACGCCTACGGCCGGAAATCTCAATTCTCCTTGCTTTTCAAGCGCTTGCAGTCTTATTATTCCCGTTGTGGTTTCTTCGGTTGAACCGATAACTTTAGCGGCAAGCTCAGGTCTTTCTGCGTGAATTGTTGAAACTATATCACATCCGTCATCTATTATGATATCGGGATTATGATCCAAAGCTTCTTTAATATGAGCTCTGTAAGTTTCCACACTTTCTCCCGCTACAGCAAATACAGGAATTTCCCAGTATTTTACAAGGGCTGCTGCTACATCATCCTGCGTTGATAAAGGATTTGACGCTACCAAAACCGCATCAGCTCCGCCTGCTTTCATTACCGTACATAATGCCGCCGTTTCTTTTGTTACATGAACACAGGCTGAAAGTTTTAACCCTTTAAACGGCTGCTCTTCTTCAAATCTTCTTTTTATTTCAGTCAAAACAGGCATATCTTTAAATGCCCATTCAATTTGTTTCTTCCCTTGCTCGGCCAATTTAATATCTTTTATATCGCATTTTAATTCTCTCATTAGCATATCTTTCTCCAATTTTTCGGTCTATAATTAGATTATAAAATGCACATGATTAATAACCAATAAATGTAAAATTTTCTTAATATTGAATTCGTTTTTGACAAAAAATTATATTCACCATATTTATAATTGTGGAAGTAAGGAGTGTTTGTGAAAATTAATTTTGATTCAAATATAAATATTAAAAAGCAACGTAACATTGACAGCGTAAGTTTTGAAGGTTATAAACCAACCAAAGATGCACATGGTGAATTAATTTATGAATTTAACTATCCTTATGATGCAAATAAAGATGACTGCTATCTTGAGGTTTGTAAGGTAGGTACTGATAAATACGGAAATTATTATATAACCGAAGGGCTGAAAAATAGAAATACCAATGACGGCTATTGCAAACTTAATCCCTACAGTAATAAAATTGATTTGGCAGATACTTTCGGGCTTAGAGAGAAACAGCCCTTTGCTTATCACTACGTATTGCTTCCAAAAGGAACAAACCGTAATGATTCATCAGCTGAACCTACTTATAAAATTGATATCGGTGATTTTATTGATTTTCGCACCCCCGAAAAAGGTCATGAAATATATAATATTGTAACAGCAAACAGCTCAACAGCATTCAGCATTGGCGCAATGAAATTACTGATGACCGATTTTTATAATCCTGCTTGGACTTATGATAGTGATGGCAAAATTATTGAAAACACCAAATACCCAAGCCTTCGCGGTATGGTCAAAAACTTTGCCAATAAAGTAGGCGGAAATCTTGCAGGTATTGAAAAAGACGTAATAGACGGAAAATTTGACGGCTATGAAAAAATAATATCAACACCGTTATTTACGGATGATGATCTTTCTTCGCACGGTTATTGGAATAAAAACTGTAAACAAATTATTCAATCTCTAGGCAACATTAATAATTACGCCTCTTTGCAAAGAGAAATGTTTAAAAAAGGTATTAATTTTGTATCAGACGGTGCTTACGTAAATGAAGGTCTTCAAGGTATACACTTTGCAAATGTTTTAAAATGGGGAGAAAAATCTCCGTATTTCTTGTGGTTTGACGCAAATAATCTTAAAGACGGCGCATTTACTCTCGGAGTTTTCGGCAAAAATACCGAATACATTCGCCACAAAGTCGTAAACCCTAAATTTTTGTATACTCAAGATGAAAAAACCGGAAAAATTTCAATTAATATAAACAAAAAATATAAAGCCAACCAACCAACTTATTTTCAAACCTACAACAACAAGCTTGTATCGAAAAAGTTTGCGGAAGATCCACAATATTTGATAAAAGAATACGATATAATAAATCCTGAAAACCCTCTGGATATTAACACTCATAATGATATCGTTGTTCCTTATGCTTTTGAAATTAATCCTGATGATTACCATGAAAATGTAAAAAAACTAATAGAACATAACTCCAACGTTTCTAAACAGCCTCCGGTTGATATCCATAAAGCTATTATGAAATCAGTCGCAGAAGTATTCCCTATAGAAATTAATGCTGAAAAAAATAACGAAGTTCAAGAAATTCTTGATAAAGCCGCAGAGGATGTTGAAGAAAAAGACGGCGACAAAAAATATACCCAAAAAATAGATTTGATAATAGAGCGTGCTAAAAATCATTACAATTTGAAAATGACTAATGCACAAGAACAAAAACTCAATTATAATTTGAAAAGCCTTCATAGCATAATTAAACTTGACAGTTACATGGGAACAAGATTCTTATCTAAATTCAAAACCTTTGAACTGGAAGAAAAAATTGAAAGTAAAATTTCAACTTGGGACGCAAACACCGATATTCCAAAATTAAAATATTTATATACAAAAGAAGATACAAAATATCAGAAATTACATATATCCAAAGAAGATCAAGAAGAATATACAGAAAAAGTTATTCGTAACAACTATGCAGTACAAGATTATGCAATACAATCCGGTATGTATTGGACAGAAAAAACAAATGATATTCTGAACCTCTATGTCGCTCAACAGCTTACCGGAATTGATGCAAAAAATCCGACAAAAGCATATGGAAATATTCTTAGGAATATAAAAGAAGGCAACTTTCCTAAAAAATTACAACGCGAAATTAATGTCCAAATAGTTAATAATGTTCTTTCTGGAGATTATAATCTTAAAAAATTACCTAAAACAGAATATAAAAAATATCTTATTCAAAGTTTGATGAAACTTCCTCTTGACTCTATTGAGTTTGGCGATAACCTTGCATCAGTATTTGCAAGCCCTTATATTTCAAAATACGCAATTGATTCAAAAACTCTTGGCAAATCAAGATATGAAATGTACATTAACGGCAATCCGCATCTTCTTCCTGAATACGAATCCATATATAAAAAAATGGATAAAATTTATGAAAAAGAATTGTCCGAATTTGCAAACGAAATTATTGACAACTTAAACGCTAAACTTCCTGAAGATGTTCAAATATACAGCGGATACAGAGTTTCAACATACGGCAAATACGTTATGCCATATATCGGAGAAACTATTGCAAAGTATGCTATCATTAAAGCTTTAGCACCTGATACTGAAGTAAAAGTTGATAAAACAACAGGTGAAATCTCATATGATTACAATGCTTTGAAAAACACCTCACTCCAATCAATAGGTATTGTATCTTCGGCCGGTCCGGAAGATGAAGCACGCCAAGTATTATCAAAACTTAAATCAGGATTAAAGAAATTAAACAAAGATGACAAAAAATTACTTGTCGATGCTATTTTCAAATCTCTCAGAGGAACAAATGAAAACAGCTTTATGCTTGCTGAAATGATTACAGACAGATTGAATGCAGGTCTTGATTGGAGAATTGACGCAGCAAAAGACATCGGAGATATGAACGCTCTTAAAGCTGGCAATGAAAGACTTGATGAAATGTGGAGCGAAGTCACTAATTTCTGGAAAAATTGGGCTGGTGCAATTTACTCTATAAACAGAAATTCATATATTGTAGCTGAAATAACTGATGAAGGGAAATTTTTCAGTGCAAGCAAAGGCAGTTCTAAGAAATATGCAAATTCTAATGAAATGATAAAGAAATTCCTTAGAGAAACCGGCATAAAATCTACAGCCAACTACTCATCATATTTCTCATCTATTCTTAACCTTTTTGCAGATCACTTTGATAACAATGACAGACAAGGTTCAGACGGATTCAACCCTGCTTTAAGCCATAGAATGAATGATAAATCCGCTGAATTTTTCAATTATATGCCTTATGAATCGATTTTAAATTCATATAACTTTATCGGCAACCACGACAAACCGCGTGTTTTACACGGGCTTGTCCTAGACACCAATTGGTATAGAACAAATCTTAGCGATATCAATAACAGTAACTTCCGAAACAGAGCATATCGTATTTTGACAGGTAACTACAACAGAGATTTGCTAAATAAAGCCCCTAACGAAAGTAATGAAGATTTCACAGAAAGAGTTGATTTATTTAAAAAATCACAGAGTCTGGAAAATGCAAGCGGAAAGGCTCTTGCAATGGCAGAAGCTTTACATGCAGCTTTTAGCAAGATGATTGAAGAAAAATACTCTAACTATCCTGAAAGAAAAGAGCAACTTTCCAAAGCAATTGATTTGGCACTTGCGAATCTTGCAAACGGCTCTAACAAAGGAAAAAACTTTGAAGCAGATGCCTTTGGTGTAAATCCTGTTGATGTTGCAATAGATATGGTTGTGGATGAAGTTTTATATATGAATAAATTAAAACTTTCAGATTCTGAGATTTCCGACCTTAAAAACATAACTCTTGAAAAAGCCTTAACTCCGGCACTTAAAAAACTTCAAGCAATGCTGGAAGTTTTAACAGTCATGCCCGGAATGCCAACATTATATGCAGGTGATGATTTAGGTGCAACAGGTTATGAATCCGAAACTAAAAACCTATATCTTAAAAACAGAAGTTATATCCATAACGAATGGCTTGATGAAAGAAATACCGATTTTAAATTTATTCAAAAACATTACAAAGATACAAACAAAATTCTTGCAATGAGAAGCCGTCCGGAACTTCATGCACTAAACGACGGTGCTCCATTCCTCCTGGATATACAAACAGGTACGTGTGGCGACAGAAATATTGATTTATCGGCAATTTTGCGACAAGGAACAGATAGTTCTGTGGTTATCTCACTAATCAATACCACCGGAATAAATCATATATTTGACGGTGACTATTATCCGCAGAATGTAACACTTGATAGTATCAATTTAAGCAGTATGGACAATGACAACCCGCGCAAACTTACAAAAGGTCTAACGCCAGGAACAATTCTTTATAACGCAAAAGATAAAAATGACCGCTATGTTGTAAGAGAATTTAACGGAAAATTTTTCATTAAAAAATTAGTTAATAAAGGCAACGGTAATTACGCTGATGAAGCAATAAACTTTTCAGATACAACTCTTACATTATATTCAAAACCTATTATTCCTAAATACATAGGACCGGTAAAATATCAAAAATTTGCCCATAAACCGGTTGACTTTAATGAGGTTCTTATAGCTGTATAAGTAATTATTAAAATTAACCAAAATAAAATGTACATAAAAAATGCGAAAATAATTTCGCATTTTTTATTTTTCAAAATTCAATTCAAAATATTATACCGAAAATCTGAAATGAACCAAATCTCCGTCCTGCACAACATAATCCTTACCTTCAAGGCGGGTAACCCCTTTATCTTTGCAAGCAGCATACGATCCGCAAGAAACAAACTCATCATAAGGCGTAATTTCAGCTCTGATAAACCCTTTTTCAAAATCCGTATGGATTACACCTGCAGCCTGAGGGGCTTTGGCACCTGCAGGTATTGTCCAAGCATGAACCTCTTTTTCACCTGCAGTTATGAATGTTCTTAAATTCAAAAGCTTGTAAACCGATTTAATCATACGATTAATTCCGCTGTCATCAACTCCAAGCTCTTTCAAATACTCCTTAGCTTCGTCTGAACCGAGCTCTGCAAGTTCTTCTTCAATTTTAGCAGAAATCAAAACAACTTCGGCACTATGTTTTGATGCGTAATCTTCAACTTGTTTTGTATAAGCGTTTCCGTCCTTCAAATCGTACTCCGAAACATTTGCCGCATAAATTACAGGCTTTGTGGACATAAGATTTAATTGTTTTACAACAGGAATTTCGTCCTCATCAAAGTGTTCATTTATATTTATAAAAGTACCTTCTGAGAGAAGTTCGGTTAATTTTTTCAACACCTTATCTTCTAATACAGCTTCTTTATCGCCGCCTTTGGCTTGTTTTGAAATTCTTGCCTGACGGCGTTCAACTGAAGCTAAATCCGCAAGCGCAAGTTCAGTATTAATCGTTTCAATATCATCTAAAGGATTAACCCTGCCTGCAACGTGGATTGTATTCGGATCATCAAAGCATCTGACAACCTGAATTATTGCATCAACTTCTCTTATGTTATGTAAAAACTGGTTTCCTAAACCTTCGCCTTTGCTTGCACCTTTGACAAGCCCCGCAATATCAACAAACTCTATTGCTGTCGGGATTATTTCATTGGTTTTGCAAAGTTTTGCAAGTATTTCCAATCTTTCATCAGGAACATTAACAACCCCGACATTCGGTTCTATTGTGCAAAACGGATAATTCGCACTCTGTGCATTTTTTGCACTTGTCAATGCGTTAAATAAAGTTGATTTTCCTACATTCGGTAATCCGACAATCCCTGTTCTCAGCATTATAAATCCTTTTCAAAATATTCTAATAACTTCAAAGATATTATAACACAAAAACATTTTTAATTTCTGTTAAATATCAACTTGCCGCCGCTTAATATTGATGCAAGACTTGAATATCCAAATACATCCCAATATCCTTTACCAGCTCGGTCTCGATATACAGTAAACTGAAAGACATCAAATCCGGCTTTATTCGGTTCTTTAGGACCATTTACATCAAACGTTATATCACCGCAGCTATCTCTTGTTTGGTGCCATACAACAGGATTCCCGTCCGCATCATATATTTTATTCCCATCTGGATCTACCGAATGTCCAGATGCAGCGGTAGGAATACATTTGTACTGGCTTAATTTTGGATATATAACACCTCCATCCGGCAAAACAATTGCAGGCAATGTCATATTGCCATATCTATTTTTATAATTACTATATAAATATCTATATTTTAATTTTTGGCATTTACTACTTGTTGCGGCATTTGAATAACAAACAAAACCTCCGGGCAAATATTCAGAAAAGTTTCTTGCTAATTCATCATCTGTTGTTGCTGTAGTAAACAAGGTAGAATTATCACCGGCAGTATCATATTTTGCTTTCGCTAAGTCTAAAACCTGCATCATCATTGAATAAATCTTTTTTGCTTTTACAGTAACTTCGTGTTCTTGATATTTACCTATCACGGTAGGCAATGTCATTGCTGCAACAACACCAATTATACCTAACGTTATCAATACTTCCGCCATTGTAAATGCTTTCCTCATTCATCCTCCTTGATATTTTATAAATAAATTATCATTTTTAATTATATTTTATCATGGTTGATTATATTTTACAACTTTTATACAATTGTAGATTTGTTATTATTTAAAACAATTAAGCTTATTATTAGTAAAAAGAGGCTATATGAATATCAAAAAAAGATTAGGGCTTAGAATAAAAGAAATAAGAAAACAACATCACCTATCACAGGAAAAACTCGCAGAATTAGTTGACATATCTCAAAATGCCCTAAGTTACATTGAAAACGGCGAAAATTTTTTCACTGCCGAAACTCTTGAAAAAATAATAACTGCTCTTGAAATTGACCCTAACGAACTTTTTGATTTCGGGCATTTAAAAAATAATTCGGAACTGATTGATGAAATTAATAATATGCTTAATAAAAATCCGGAAAAAATTCCGGAATTTTATAAAATATTAAAAGCTATTATTAACTAATTTTTTAATCCATTTGTTCAGTCGGGCCGCCCATTACCTGAATTCCGAATTTCGTTCTGAACAAGTGGCGAACTGTATCCTCTTGAATTTCGTACATCATTTTGTTAAACAAGTCATAAGCTTCACGCTTATATTCAATCAACGGATCCTTCTGACCGTAAGCTCTTAGACCGATACTGTCACGAAGCATATCAATGTTATGAAGATGGTCTATCCATTTGTTATCAACTACACGTAACAGAATATCTTTTTCAAGGTTCCTTATAACATTATCCTGTGAAAAAGCTATCTGAGGCATAAAATCAGGATCATATTTTGCCACAACTTCATTATAAAAATCTATTACTTCCTGTTCATGATCAGAATAGGCTTTAATCGCAAAATCTTTCAATTTTGTATAAATCGCTTCAAATCTCAAATTTTGAACATCATTAACCGTAAAATAAGACAACTGTGGAACTATTGAGTGAAGTTCTTTTATCATACGCTCCAAATCTTCATAAATATATTCTTCAGGATGCTGTTCCGGCGAAATGTAGCTTTTCAAAAGTCTTTCAATTTCTTTTTCTATCATATAATATATGTCTTCAGATAAATTTTTACCTGCTAAAACCTTACGGCGCTGAGCATAGAATTTTTCACGCTGAATATTCATAACATCATCATATTCCAGAACGGATTTTCTTATATCAAAATGATAAGTTTCGACTTTCTTCTGAGCTGATTGAATTTGCTTTGTAATAAGCGCATTTTCTATAGCCAAATCTTCTTCTACATTAAGCATATTCATCAATGCTGTAATTTTGTCGCCTCCAAATATTCTCATCAAATTATCTTCCAAAGAAAGGAAAAATCTTGTAGAACCAGGATCGCCCTGACGTGCCGCACGACCTCTTAACTGGTTGTCAATACGTCTTGATTCGTGCCTTTCCGTTCCGATTACGTGAAGTCCGCCTGCGTCTACAACTTTTTGGTGTTCTTCTTCTGTCACTTTTCTGGCTGCAGCAAGCACTTCATCTTTTATTTTTTCATAATCCGAAGAATCAGGTGTAATGCCCATATTTTCAAGTTTTTCTTTTGCCATATATTCCGCATTACCGCCTAACAGGATGTCGGTTCCTCGACCTGCCATGTTAGTCGCAATCGTAACCGCTCCGACTCGGCCTGCCTGTGCGATTATGTACGCTTCTTTCTCGTGATGTTTTGCGTTCAAAACATTATGCTTTATGCCTTTTTGTTTTAATAACGCCGAAACATATTCGGATTTTTCAATGCTTATCGTACCGACAAGAACAGGTCTTCCGATTTTGTGCATTTCAATTATATCGTTAACTACAGCATTATATTTTGCACGTTCAGTTTTATAGATTATATCTGGATAATTTATTCTGATATCGGGTTTGTTAGTCGGAATCGTCGTAACTTCAAGGTTATAAATCTTACCGAATTCCGCTTCTTCCGTCATCGCCGTACCTGTCATGCCTGAAAGCTTCGGGTAAAGCCTAAACAAATTCTGGAATGTAATACTTGCTAAAGTTTGGGTTTCATCCTGAATTTTTACGCCTTCTTTAGCTTCTACCGCCTGATGAAGCCCGTCTGACCAGCGGCGTCCTTCCATTAAACGTCCCGTAAATTCATCTACTATCATTACTTCGCCGTTTTTGACAACATAATCCGTATCCTTTACGAAAAGTTCTTTTGCCTTTAAGGCTTGCAAAAGATGATGGGCATATTGAGTATTAATATCAAATAAATCTTTAATATTTAACAATTCCTGAGCGTGGTCAATACCTTCTTCCGTTAGGATTATATTTTTATTCTTTTCGTCTACTTCGTAATCTTTATCTTTAACCATTTGCGGAGCAATTTTTGCCATAAGTTGATAAAGTTCCGCTGATTTTTCAAGTCTTCCGCTTATGATAAGAGGGGTTCTTGCTTCGTCTATCAAAATTGAATCGACTTCGTCTATAATTGCGTAATTGTATGGCCTTTGAACTTGCATTTCAAGACTTCCCGCCATATTGTCACGCAAATAGTCAAAACCAAATTCATTGTTTGTACCGTACGTAATATCGCAGTTATAAGCAGCTTTTTTTTCCGCAAAATCATCTGCAGTACGACTGCCTGAAAGAATTACACCGACAGTTAAGCCCAAAAACTTATAAATTTTTCCCATCCATTCACTGTCACGCTTTGCAAGGTAATCGTTTACGGTAATTACATGAACTCCTTTGCCTGTTAGTGCGTTTAAATATGCAGGTAAGGTCGCAACAAGAGTTTTACCTTCACCTGTTCGCATCTCCGCTATATGACCGTTATGAAGAAAATATCCGCCAATAAGCTGAACATCAAAATGACGCATATTTAAAACCCTCTTGCCAGCCTCTCGAACTGTTGCAAAGGCTTCAGGCAACAGCTTGTCCAATGCTTCTTTTTCTAACTTTCTGTCTGTATTAAAATCCTCACTTTTCGGTCGTTTTGCCAAAATCTCTTTAAATTCGTCGGTTTTTGCCCTGAGTTCCGCATCCGTCATTTGCTCAAACTGCGGCTCCAGCGCGTTTATGTGGTCTATTATTCCCTGTATACTCTTTACTTTCCTTTCGTTCGGATCGCCCAAAAGTTTCAATAATAAGCTTATCATTATTAAATTTTCCTCTCCTAGTCTTGATGTTTAGATTTTATCATAGACATGGGGATTTTTATATAAATTAATAAAAAAATAATGTTTTTATGATTTTAATTTTATAAATCTTTTGCAAATTACTGTAAAAGTCAGGTGTTACCTGACTTTTTCTTTTTTATATTAATTTTTAATATTTTTACTATGAACTAAACATTGTAAATGTCTTTTCTACGTTGTTGTTAATCATTTGCTTAACGGTTTCATATTCTGTTGAAAGCGCAGATATTTCCAAGTCAAGCTGCTGCATATCTATATCAAGTTCTTCTTCTTTGCTGTTTAACTTGCTCTTTTTCATTGTATACTCAAGCTCTGCTTGTGTTATCGCATCATCATCCGCAACTTCCGCTACATAACCGTTTTCTGTATATCTGTCCTGATAATAGTGATTATCACTACTCATTGACGATATAAAGTATTGAGCATTTAATAAACTATTACTTAGATATTCTTTATCGTCAATCTGTTCATTTTCAACCCATCCGTTCTGACATATATTGTTGAATAATGCACTGTAAAATTCTGCAACATACATATCCATTGTAGTTTCTGCACTAGGATCACCAATAACCCACATATAATATGGATCATCTGTTACATAATTAGAATTGCTCACGTCACCATTAATATAATATGTATGATCATATCCATTCAAACCTTGTGCATAGAATGTCAGGAAAGATTCCGTTAAATTTGACAAGCTTATTGCGGTTGTACCATAGTTTTTATTTCTGGTCGCTGCCTTTGAAACCCATCCGTTGTAATCATTCGCTCCAGATACAGCATTATTAAATGCCGTTGTTGAATATTTTGTACTGCCTGCATCTTTACTTGTACCCAATATTGCTATAGTTTGTTGCATTGCATAAGCAAAAGCTTGAACTTCTGTGTCACTTGCATTTTCCAAATCAAACAAGTTACCTAAACCATTTGCCAAATCATTCAAGAATGTTACAAGAGCTTTTTCCTGTATTGAACAATGTTCAAGATCAACAGAAGATTCACTTTTATTAATCCAATCCAAAATAGCATTGTATGCAAATCCTGCCGTAAATACCGATAAGATACCTGCTCCAAGTTTTTGCCAAAAGCTTGCTTTAACCTTATCTCCGGTCATTGCAAAAGTGATATCATTTGTTAATAAGTCTGTAAGGTCAAATTCAGTATCTTGCGTAATACTTCCATTTTTCACAAAATAATTTGAATTTGCATCACCTTTGTTATTTATTGATGATTTAAAGTTTAAGTTAACTTTATCAGTACTACTACCTTCTTTGTATACCCATAAATCATCACCATTCTCATCTTTACCAAAACCGAACATTAAAGATTCTGCCAATTTTCTATCTTCAGCTGATGATGAGTCTTTATTTGTAATCAATAAATCGACATAAGCAATTAAATCATTAATACCCATTTCAGAAGCTGTTGTTTTATCAAGCATTGGCGCACCAAGTCCGATATTTTCTAGCAATCCTACTGCTTTACAAGAATCTGCATGTGACTGACTCATTCCTCCGAATTTTACCATATAATTTAAGAATTTAATGTACATATCGGAATCTGCATTCGGATTACAACCACTTTTTGGAATACCGGCTGCCTCAGCTGCTGCTGCCATTTTACTGTTCAAGACAATCTTTCCGTCACGAGCTGATATCATGTACGGAGCATAATTGTTAACCGCTGACGGTGTCATCATAATATTGTAACTTAAATCATAAGTATTTTCGCCACTTCCGTCTGGATCCCAAATAAGTTTTGATGCATTTAAAGCACTCTGATATTCCTGTGTAGCCTTTTCCAACTCACGGGTAAGAGACAGCTTTTGTTGCGCTATCTGCATTGATTGAAATTCACAGTTAGCTTTTCTGGCTGTTATGCCTAAAAATCTCGCTTGTGTTGCCGCCAATCCCATTGAGTATGCTTTCCTTTCGCATGTCTAGTAACATTTCTTTGCTTTGGTTGACGGCATTTTTTCTACTAAACTTTAAATTATAACCGCTTTTTTATATTATTTTTTACAATTCTTCACAATTGGTTTACTTGTTTGTTTTCGCTTCTATTTTACCGTTATTATAAAATCATAAATTTTATCTATTTTTTCTTTCATTTCACCAAAATGTTCTTTTAAATCGTTAAAACTGTGAATTGAAACAAATTTTTCTTCTATATCATCTATTATTTCACGATGCTTTTTCTCTAACTGCTCAGGTGTTATTACTATTCGCTGCTGTATCAAAAATATCATTACTGCCACGAGTATCGGCGCATAATTTAACAAACATTCCATTTTTACTTTCCTTTGCTTTTGCGCGTGACTTATTAATGCACGCATTATAACTTTTTTAATACTTTGTATGAATTTATAAAACAGGGATGTGTTTCTATATATTCTTCAAGCGGTATTGCATTCGCACAATCCCCAAAATTCTCCAACCTGTGAGATTTTATAGAGCCAAACATTCGCTTTATTAAACATTGTTTTACAACAGTCGGCACTATATAAGTTCGACCAGGGTTCTCTTTAAGCTTGGAAACCAGATCTGAAGAATCTCGGTAATTCGTTACAAGATTTGAATAATCTGACTTTTTATCATAAAGTCTGCGGCTTAAACCATAAGCATTATAAGTTATAACATTAACTCTGTTTTTTATCCCTGTGTAAGTCGCTTCTGTTCCGCCTTCACTATGACCGGCTAGCGTCAAGCTGTCATTATAAATCCCGAATTTTTCTTTGCATTTTGTGTAATAATAATTTGCTATCCGCATTTGAAGGGTTTTTCCAAAAATTCCCATTACTATATTTTCAATATGATCTTTTATGCTTTTGCAGTCTGTACCAAGATAACAAATTACGTATTCTTGTCCGTTAAAATACAAAACACCTTTAAAATTTGTTTTCGGCTCATAAAATCCGTCAAGCTTTTTCCAACCTTCCATAATTTCAGTATTATCTTCTTTTTCTAATACTTCACCTGCTATAATACAAAGTCTTTTTATTATTTCCGCTTTTTTGTGTAATTTATCTATATCAATTGTATTTTCCATTTTTACTCCTTTCTGCAAAGCTTTCAGTTATACTATTTAAAGCCTTATCGGCCAGTAATAATCAACCAGGTATGATGCTGCATCCATCGGATGAGATAAGAATTTCAATTCTTTGGTCTGTTTTATCTGCTGATACGTCGGAACATCTATTCTTGAAGAGCCTTCTCTGTATTTGAGATTGTAAATATTATAAAGAAGCTTCTCGCACTTCTTATCCACAAAAAGACAAACCTCCCCGTCTGCTGTCCGAACTTTCGCATTGAATGCCGCTATTCTGTTTTTTATCGGTGGATTAAAGGCTTTAATCTTAATTTCAACATCATATCCCGCTCGTAAAAGCTTTTTCTTTATTATTACGTAATTGGTGTATTCGCTTGTACAGGAACGGTTATCACCTGAGGCGTCGCCGTTTATTATTATTTTTCCTTTATGGTTCGGGTACCGTCTGCAAAATTCATCACACGCATGAGATGTTGTCGTGTTTTCTATTACAATTTCATCAAAATAAAAAACTTTATCCTCGGTCTTGTGCGCCAGAACCCAAGCCATCGGATCTACGTTAAAATCACAGCTTATATGAAGATCCATATCCGGACAGTATTGAATATCCCTCAAATTTTCGTCCGTAAAATCCTTTACGACAAGTCCTTTATTATATTCGCCGTTTTGGGCTAAAACAAAAATGTTGTAATATTCTTCATCATAAAGCTTCTTCAACTCCTCACAAAAGCCGTCGGGAAGATATATGTTCTGTGTCGTCGGGGCCGTTATCAGTCTGTAATTCGGAGAAGGATTTTCTACAAATGTCTTATATACCCATCCTCTTTGCATTTCAGGGTTTGTGTGGGCAAAAATCCTGTATGTAAAATTCTTCCACTCAGGCTTTTTTTGCTGGCGCATTCTGCTTAGAAGCATTTTAAATGTGTCATAAGGAATATCCGACATTTCCTCTATTTCTACAAACCCTAAGTTTAAGGATTTCAGCTTATTCGGTTCATCAAAATGCCTGAAAAGAATTTCGCTGCCGTTGTGAAACGTAAGTTTCTGCAATGAGGACGACCATTCAAAATCTATACCTTCCTGAAAATTCATATTTTCAAAATGTTCAAAATATGTCTGAAGTGTTGTGTCCCTCACAAGAGTATAAGTCTGCGCACCGACAAGCCCTCTTATTCCGGGGAATTTTAAGCATAAAAGAATCCCGAGAAGCGAGCCTGCAAAGGTTTTACCTGATCCGTACCCCCCTTGGTAAACCGCAACATCCAATGTATAATTATGCGGGATTTCCAAAAATTCCCGCTGCGCTTTCAGTAATTTGTATTTCATTTTCCTTTCCTTTTCAGCAATGAATATTCTTTTCCGATTTAAGGAAAAGGGTGCCGCAAAATGTGATTGAGGTGCAAGAATTTAAAGCGGCACCCGTTAAGAGAGTCATAATGATGTCAATAACTATTAAATAAAAAATGACCTTTTTTACTCTAAACTTGATTGTTTATTCGCTGAAGTTTCTTCGCTTTTCAAAAAATTATTTGCATTTTCTATTCCGTATTGTTCCAGCGCAAATTTAAAACACTCAAGCCAATCTACCCTTTGTGAAACTTCTTGAACTTCCGCAAAGGATTTAACAACTTCAAAAAGCTCTTTTAAACGCATTTTTCGCTCAAACGATGCCTTCCTGTCACCATACCGGTAAATGTAGCTCCCGTTTCTGATTTTATCGTCAATTTCCAAAAACGAAACTTCACCTTTATCATATATTCCGATAAGCTCAGTTCCGAGTTTAAAGTTAGCGATTATGTCGGCTGTTTTCTCGACCATCGGAACTATTACTTTTCGGTTTATTGCATCAAGAAGCATGTTCAATCTTGCTTCCTGACCGTTTGCAGAATAATTAAGCTCTGTCGCCGTTCTTGCCGATGATTGAGTGTTGCCTGCCATATTTTTGAAAATTCCCGTTGCGCTTTCTATCGTTGATTTGAAGTAATTTAAAAAATCCCATCCGACCATGGCTTTGTCAAAATTTAAAGGTATCGGCTGATTTGGCATTAAGGCTGAATCATATTCGATAATTTTGCCCGGTTTTACAACCTGTTCGCCGCTAAATGAACCTTTAGGCGCTAAATACGGCGGATTCATCGTTAAGGCAAGCGCATCTATCTGCTTGTTTAAAATCGTTGACGAAATGTTGTTTAAAATTAATGCAACTTTGAGAGGTGAGATTCCTCTGCCTGTTGACGGTGATTCTATTATATTTGCATATATAAATGGATTTATAACAAACGGATTCGGCTCAAATCTTATTATTTCCTGTCTTGCAGCTACCGTCACAAGCCAATTTTTAAGCAATTTGCCGTTTGGAAGCTCTATATCTCCCCAATACTCCAGTATTTCCAATTTGTTTTCAGATATCGCTTTATCGTATGTTCTTGATTTCTTTCCTGCCACCACTCCTTTCAGTTTTTCTAATTTTTCTTCCGTCAGCATATTATTCGATTTGTCCGAACATATTTCGTCAAACGTCGAATACGTTCTGTAAATCTTTGCGCATCTGTCCCAATTGTCACGGTCGGTTGTGTCAAATACAAAATCTTCAGGTTTTATAAATTTTATTTTTGCATTGTCATAAACAATTTTTTCTTCCACCATAAAAGGTCTGTTAAGAGGATCTGCCAACTGTTCTTCTAAACTTAAAACCCTTCTGATACGCTTGATTTTCGTTTCCCAACCCACAAAAAGCGTGCATTCGCCGGTTTCTACTATTCCGTTAATGATTTTTTCAATTTCATCTTCAAGTTTCATGTTTTCAAAAGTGTTTACAAGCATTGATTTCTGTTTGTTTGCAAACTTCTGACTTTCAGGTGTTGCGCCTGTTACATCAAACATCGCCTCCGGATGTGAATATAAATTTTCACTTATATGCGCTTTTAATGTTTGCGCAAGTTCATAAATGTCAGGAAGCGTAACTTTATCATCCCAGCCGTTAAAATGCGGAATATCATTGTTATAAATTGCATCACGCATTATCCTGTTGTCGGCTATTTGTGAACTGCGTAAATCGTCATATTTGTCATATTTTTTTGTTATTTCAGCCGTTAAATAGTTCTCTTCCTCCGGCAGTATTTCTGCTGTTAAATCTTCGGTTTCTATTTTCATACATTTACCTTTCATCCTGTTAATCGCACAAATTTCCTGTCTTCTGCCAGAAGTGAGTAAACCTCTACATCCGACAACTTGCCGTTTTTCATCGTTTCCCCGCGCAAAACCCCGTCCTGCTTAAAGCCTGAATACTTTAATATCGCTCTTACACGTGAATTAAACGGATAAATTTGTGCTTTTATTTTTTTTAACTTCAAAATGTTAAAACAATAATCGAAAAATTGGTCTGCTACGGTTTTTGTGAAACTTCCCCAGTATTTCTTTTCAAAACAAGCCGTAATTTCGCCCCCGTGAATTTCTTGTGTATTACCTATCAGATTGTCTATATAAATAAATCCCGCAAAATCATTGCTCGTTGAATTCAAAACTATATAAAACAAACCTCCGCAGCTTTCTATTTTCGCTATTATATTTGAGTAATTTGCTTCAGGCGCATAGTCATCGTTTAAAAATTTCGAATATCTTAAATATAAGAAAATTACATTCGATAAATATTCCGTATTTTCAAACCTTGAATGCGCCCTGTCTATTACTAAACTTAAGAATTTACACATACTTTTTCAAACTTCACATAAGCATCGTCTGTCGAAAATGTACTCAGTTCTCCGTTCAGAATCTTTACTCTGATATTGTTCTGAAGCCCCAAAAGTGCATCCGCTTGGATTCCGTTTATATAGGTTTCCAGTTTGTTATGTCTGTTGTAATACTTGAAAACCGCATCCTTTGAAAAAATATAATCCTTCGGAACTTCGGAAATTTTTGTGTAAATCTTCCTTTCTCTGTTTAATTTTTTTTCCTGAGCTTTCTTCATTTCATCCTGAAATTCACTTTCTATCTTCATTCGTATCAAATCGTCCAGAGAAGCAGAGCCTAATAGCATTTCTTCAATATCTTCGTCTTTGTTTTTCATTTCTTTTCTACTCCTTAATTAAATTTTGTCATCGTCCAGATTTGAAATCGTAATAATTTTTGCCTGCTTATACTCAGAATCTTCGTTATCGGAATTAAAGCCAAGATATTTGCAAAGGCTTTCTAATGCCTTTAGGCCTGCCGAGGTATCACGTAATTTTTTCTTGCCGGTTAAGTTCCCTTCTTTATCCAGAATTTCCTCCTCCTCAAGCGAAAACTCCGCTATCTGCAAAAGTTTCTGAATTACGTAACCTTTATTTACTCTCAATGACGAAATCTGATTCTTTAACTGCTCTTTTATTTCATTTATTACAAGCTTGTTAGAAAGAAGTGTATTCGAAATTGATTTCAAATCTTTTGATTTATATCCCGCCTTTTGTGCCGATAATTCGCCGTCCAGCGACTTTATATATTCGATTACAAATCGTTTTTGTTGTTGTGTAAGTCTGTTCATAATTTACATTTCTTAGTAAAGTTTGTACTTTTTGAAAAAAAATTGTATAATGATATTGCTATTTATATTTCGGCTAGTGTAAATCTTAACAGGGGGGAATGAAAACTTCCTGTTTTTTTTATGCGTTTTTTGCCGTAACCTAATATCTGCGCATATTTACATAGGGTGTCGAATCGGCATCAATCTGAATTTTTGCGCGCATGGTCGCTAAGGCACTATTAAACATGCTCATCCAATATCCGAATTTTACATGCTGAGGATTTGCCTTTAAGCGCATACAGGTTCCGTAAACAAGTACAGATTCCGTAAAAATTTCAGGTATCATAGACTTGTCAGTTTCGTCTTCCAAATATTTCTTTTCATTCCCTTCTGCATCTACCACTGAATTTGCCGTGTAATAAACTATATTTATGCTTTTGTCTTCGTCAAATTCCGGAAGTAACAGTTTGTCATTAAATCTTCCCCAAGTTTTGGTTGGAGCGTCTCCGTTTATGTAAACATCAGGTTTGTCAAAATATTTATACACATGCCCGTCTATTACAACTGATGCAATCCTGCCGTCTATCGGATTGTCAATTTCTGTTGTTTTGGCAGGAAGATTAATGGTCGTTTTCCTTAATTTGAAGTCCCAATTGTCATAGTTGCATACTTCCGTATTTACTAAATTAATTATGTTTTTTATTTTTTTGTGATCATTTTTGGTTAATTCGGAAAATGCATTGACTTGTTTGTAATTAAGTTCTACCAAACATTTGTTAACCAAATCAAAATAATTCATGTTTTTCTCCTCGAGTCTTTAATATAAATCTTGCGGACGGGCTGAACCCGCCCGTAAGATTTTTTAAATTTGCCGTCATTATCTAATTAAGCCGTTTCTTAACTGTTCCATTATTGCTTTTTCGTTTTTGGCAAATTCCGCTCCGCTCATTCTGCCGATTTGCTCACGAGTAAATACCTTCGCATTTGCATCTGCCGCATTTGAATTTTGTGCATTCGCTCTCAACTTCGCTTTTGCGGCCTTGTTTTCGTCATTTATTGATTTCTCGTGTGCCTGATTTTGCAAATAACCATCTACCGCGCTTTGTTCCAAAGCTTCTACAAGTTCGGCTATCTGCATAATTTCATCCTTGTCAACAACGGAATTTGATTTCTTTAAATATTCCAATACCCGACTTCTGCCATTCTTGTTAAAAAATTCAGGATTTTCTTTTAAGAACGCTTCTATCCCGTAAACAATCCCGCCTGTAGGAACTGCAGTTTGCGGTGTCTGAGATGCTTGTGGTAGTACAGATGTCTGCGGCTGCCTTGAGGTTTCTACTTGCGCCTTGTTTATGATGAAGTTCATCAAATGTTGTCCTTGTACCGAGTTGATTATTCCTGACTGCATTAGACTTTTTATGACGCTTATATCACGCATCAAAGTTTGTCTTATTGCATCAGAATTACCCGTTGTATTATTAGGCATTGCAGACATCACACCTGGCATCTGAGTCGATATCGGATTATTATTCATCAATCCCTGCTGCTGAGTGGCGGCAGTTGATGAAATTTGATTTGCTGCATTATTATTTATCATTTAATTTTCTCCTTTTATTTTTCAGGGGGAAAGCAACCAAAGTTAATATCTCACTTTGATTTGCTTCTATCACATTAGCTTCCTAAGCTGAAGCAGCTGCATTCGGATCTTTTACTACCATTTTTGCTAAGGCTTTAGGCTGAACAGTTTTTGCACCGTACAAGTAAAGTCCTCTTACTAAATCGGAGAAGCTGTCTTTATCTCGTAAACTTTCAATTCTTGCAAGCTGGGATGCAAAGGTTATCGCATCATTGGTTCCTGCCATAATATAGTAATTATTTGATACAGGGGTAAGATTTGTGCTTACCAGAACATCCATGCCTGCAATTCTGCCGATTGCACCTTCTCTTAAGGTTTCATCCGCTACATTGTTTGCTCCGATAAATTCCGTACTTTGAAGAAGATAGGATTCTACAAGAGGGTTAATTACAACCCAAGGACGCTTTCCGGCTTTTACCGCATTTGAATCTTTAAGCTTCATTGCCAGATTTACAAAGTTTTCGTAAATCGTTGTTTTGCTTAATGTTACAGGAACGGAGTCTGAGCCTACTATATTATTTTCATCAACATTTGCGTGCATTGAAAGAAGGTAAGCATCCTGAACTTCTTCAATCGCATTTTTCGCATTCTGCAAATGAGCTTCCATAATGTCGGTATTAGCCTGAACCTGCGCAACATCATTGATTTTAAATGCAAAAAATTTCTTCTGATCTATTACCAAATCCGTTGCTGTCGGCTCAAGTTCATTGTATGTAATTGAACTTGTCGTAAGTGTTGAAATTGTTACAGGAGCCGGAGTTATGATTTTTACCTTGTCGCCTTGATTTTTAATTTCACCTTCATAATTTCTGTTAACACACTGAAGCATTACGCACTCTTTTTCAAGCATGCTGTTCAATTTTGCACTCCATATTTCAGGAATAAAAACCGAATAAGAATTTGTTTCTGCCATAATTTCATTTCCCTTTCTTGGCTTAATAGTGTAAATACTGTTATAAAAAATGAGCGGAGCTAATCATCGTTATATATTTCTCTAAACTGAAGTCCTATAATTGCAACATCTTCACTTTGTTCCGAACCTTCTACACACAATTGGATTGCATAATTGGCTTCGGAAATTTCAGCTTTTTCAAGAACATCCTTATTTGCGGGCCAAACCGGAATATCTGCATCATCCGGTGTCCAGTGGCACGGAAGATTATCAGAAGTATCATCGTCTGCCCAGATTAATTGTTCATAATGAACCGAATAAATTTTTTCAGGATCATCACTCAACTGACTGTCATAATCCTTGTAAACAGAAAAGTTAAAATTGTTGTCATAAGCATCATCAAGAATAAAGTAAAATTCATCTATTACTTTTCTGTGATGAGGAGAGCCTATTGATAAAAACGGAGATTTCCACATAAAATCTACCGCAGTTCCGTTAAAAGTTGAGCCAAAATTTTCTCTGTAAACATTACCCTCTGAATCCGCCGTCACTACATAATCTTCAAATATTGTTGCTGTTGTAACATTCTGAGGTACCACTCGCTTGTACCAAGCCTTGTTTACATAATCATTTATCCAGATTGTCTGATAATAATCTTGAGCAGCATACGGAATAAAAAACCACATTTGATTTTTATTTTCGTAATGAACACAAATCGCTTCCGACAAATTACTTTTATCAAAACTGTCAAACTCAGGTCTAATTTTTAGTGAAATTTCAGAGCCCAGTTGAATTTGGTTAAGCTCACCAACCTGCTCAAGCGCAAATATTCCTGATGATAAAAAATACTGTTTATTATCAACATTTGCAACACATCTGGGTGCAACAGTTCCCCTGTCTGCAAAAGGAACAATTGCAAAATCCGAAGGACTTGTTCCGGTCAAAAGATATACTTTATCCTTTTTGTAAATCGCAAGGTAATCCTTATAAGACTTTAATGCCGTAATTTCAGCCGTATCCGTATGAAAATCACTTATATAGCCGGCATCGCCATCACTTGTAAAATCATTATAAGTTCCTAATGCCGAATAATAAATTGTTGACTGGCTTGCAACCCAAACCCGGCTTTTGTAAACCGTTAAAACATCTCCCGTCACGGTTAATCCTGACGCGTTTTTCAAATTACAATCAACAATACTAAAAGTTGAATTGTTATTTATATAGAACAAACCGTCCTTTTCGGTTATACAGAGTACGCCGTTTAAAAATGACGCGAAACGAGGTTTTTTACCCTGTAAAGTTTTTCCGCTTAATAAAGTCATTGAATTATTAGACGGATTAAAAACATAAATTTTACCTGTGTCTGTTGTTATAACCAGTTTAGAATCATCTCTGTAAAACATTTCATGAAGTCCGGTTATAGCCTCCCCATCAGGAACCGAACAAATAAGAGTATTTCCCAACTGTTTTGAAATCCCTCTGTTTTTGTATATTTCGACATTCTTACTGTCAGACCAATACATTTTTTTTGTATCAATTCCGAGTTCTGTTTTGGTGAGAGAAAGATTAATCCCGCCTGATAAATTGTAATAATCTGTTTCCATAACTAAACCTCTTTCATTTTTGCTTTGTACCACCTGATTTTCGAGCGTATAAAATCGCCGGCTTCATTTTTGCTTACCCAAGGATACGGAGGAATAAAATTTATATCAGGTTTGCCGTAACTCGAAGTCGCAGGATGTTTAATCCCGAATTCGTAATGTGTCATAACGGTTGACTTATCAACCACAAGCTTATATTTACAAGCAATGTAAGCTGCAAGTTTCATAGCACTTTCAAACTCAGAAAGTGTAATCGGATACTTCCCGACAACTCTGCAATCCTTATAACCCGCCATTCCGCACAGCGCAATCCCGACAGAACCTGTATTTCCGCCACCAGTATGCGCTGCATAACTGTGAGGCTTGCATACAAGATTGTCCTCAGGCTTAAATTTCCCTTTATAAACTTTTCCTTCCGCATCTACCAAAAAATGGTAATACTCTTTCTCTGCAGCCGTCGGATAATACCCTCCGGCCGTCCAATGTAATATAATTCTTTTCATCACTTTTGTCCTTTATTACTAGTGCATTTTAAAAAGTTTTGTATTTTTGACAAAAAACAAAACTGCCGCATTGACCCGGTTTTTTGCATTTAACTTCAATATTATTCGTGTTAAATGTGTTTGAACAGTACGTTCGGAAATCTTTAATTTAGCCCCAATTTCCTTATCTGAATAACCCTGCGCAACCAAAGTCAAAACATTTAGTTCCTTTGGTGATATAATCATTACTTAATTCCTTAAAATTTTTAGGCTTTTTTCCATCTTATATTAATTGCCCCCCTTTAAATTAATAATATTTCTGTCTAATAAAAAGGGAGGAAAAATCCTCCCGATAGAGTAAGATAATTTAAGAATATTTCCGTATTAAACGGATTTAGGGTGTTAAGAGATGGATTTTAAATAACAAATACATCATAAATTAAACCTCTGTTTTGCAAAGGATTTTCAATGTACATTTCCGGAAAGTCACGACTAATTAAACCGTTTAAAATCTTTTTAATTTTAACAGTTATAATATCCCGTTATTTCTCCCGCCCCGGATTAAAAGCTTCTTCCCTTCCGATTTTATTCCGGTTTTGTCTTTTATATTCTGATTATAATATTTTTTTGAAATAAAAAAAGTCCGCAATTTTACTTAAGTAAAAATACGTACGTATTTTTACGGACAGAGCTACATCTAAAAAGCAGTATCTGCAAGCTTTCTAAATGCATTTAAACATGACCTAAAACTATCAATCCTATCCAAATAAACAAAATTCCTGTCACAATTCCAATCATGGAAAGATGCCAATTTCCGTACTCTCTTGATAAAGGAAGCAGGGTATCAAACGATAAATAAATCATAATTCCGGCGACAGCCGCAAGCAGGATTCCGACAAGAATTTGAGGCAGAAACAGACTAAACAAAAACATCCCGATAACAGCTCCGATAGGTTCGGTAATTCCTGACAATGCCGCATAAAGCATTGCATAACGCTTTTTGCCGGTCACATGATAAATAGGAAGCGCAACGGCAATCCCTTCTGGAATATTGTGAATTGCAATAGCTAACCCGACAGAAATCCCCAAAGTTACGTTCTGTGTTGTAGTCAAAAATGTTGCCATCCCTTCAGGAAAGTTGTGAACACAAATTGCAATAGCCGTTAAAAGCCCCGCTCTTTTTATTTTGTGACGTTTAGTGCAAGGTCCTTCAGGATTTTCAAGTTCTTCAGGGTCAACGTGGTCAGGCAAAAAGTAATCTATCAATATCGCAACCACAATCCCCGCAATAAATCCGAACAAAACCATCCATTCATAAGCATTCGGATAATTCACAGCCAAAAGCTCGCCGGCCTCTGGTATAATATCGTTAAACGAAAGAAAAATCATAACTCCCGCCGAAAACCCAAGCCCTATAGACAAAGCCTTAAGATTATCTTTCTTAACTATAAATGCAACAG
Organism: uncultured bacterium; assembly: GCA_949297715.1. Taxonomy (GTDB): domain Bacteria; phylum Cyanobacteriota; class Vampirovibrionia; order Gastranaerophilales; family Gastranaerophilaceae; genus Scatenecus. The sequence continues at coordinate 254,451 of CASFTJ010000001.1, forward strand.
CACCTCCTATTGCGGTGGTTAAGCCGGCAATAAAAGTCATTAACATTGCAATTCCAAAATTTTGCGGTAAAGTCATAATTTTCACTCCCCAAAAATTCTACCACAAAATCAAATGTAAACAAATTGTTTTTTAAATAAATTCTAATTATAATTTTAATATGCAGAATATTGATGACAGCAGACTTACGGATTTAAAACAGCGGGTTAAATCAAAGCTTGATGAAACAACTCTTTTCAAGTTCAAAGGAACAGTATCAAAACTTCTGGGCTTAACGGTAGAAGTAAAGCTTCCGGGGCTTAAAATCGGGGACTTGTGTTATATTGAAACGGAATCAGGCGAAAAGAAACCCGCCGAAGTCGTTGCTTTCAAGGGTGAAGCCGCACAGCTTTTGCTTTTGCTTGACGGAAACGGAATAGGACAGGGCAGTCTTGTAACATCAATGGGAAAACCAATTATAATTCCGGTCGGAGATTTTCTTTTAGGAAGGCTTATAAACCCGATGGGAGAGCCGATAGACGGCAAACCTCTTGACACAACAGGAGCCACTTGGCGTCCGATTGAAGGGCCGCCGCCGGGGCCGTTTGAAAGACCGATTATCACAGAAGTTTTCTCAACAGGTGTAAGAGCAATTGACAGTTGTATGACAATGGGCTGCGGACAGCGTTTGGGGTTATTTGCAGGCTCAGGTGTCGGAAAAAGTACGCTTCTCGGTATGATTGCGAGAAACTCCGATGCTGATGTTAACGTCGTTGCGCTAATCGGTGAACGCGGCAGAGAAGTTAAAGAATTTGTAGAAGATGCACTTGGCGAAGCAGGTATGAAAAAGTCTGTTCTTGTCTGCTCAACAGGCGACCAGCCGCCGTTAATCCGTCAAAAAGCACTTCAAGCCGCAACTGCTGTTTGCGAATATTTCAGAGATCAGGGCAAAAAAGTTTTCCTTATGACAGATACCGTAACCCGATGTGCTATGGCAGGCAGAGAAGTCGGGCTTTCTATCGGCGAACCTCCGACGATGAAAGGTTATCCGCCGTCAATTTTCTCTTGGCTTCAAAAAGTTCTCGAACGTGCAGGAAATAGCCCGAAAGGTTCAATCACCGCGCTTTATACGGTTTTGATGGAAGGTGACGACATCTCAGATCCTATCGTCGATATCGTAAGAGGTATCGTTGACGGTCACATTTTCCTATCCCGTAAGGTTGCAGAAATGAACCACTACCCCGCAATCGACGTTCTTGGAAGTATTTCAAGGCTTATGTCCTCTATCGTTGCGCCCGAACATAAGGCCGCCGCTGGTAAAATGCGTACGATTATGGCGCTCTACAGAGAAAACAAAGACCTTATCGACGTCGGCATGTACCAGCCCGGAACGAACCCCAGACTTGATATCGCTATTGAATTGATGCCCAAAATTAATGCCTTTCTTCAACAGCGAACTTCCGATATCGTAAGTATGGACACCACAATAAACACCCTTGTCGATATGATGAAAGATATCGAAATTTAAACAATTAAACGCACCAAAGAAGCTTTTAGTTTTTCAACCACAAAAAGAGAATTGACCGCCTTATCATGAAGCGTTTGGCTTATGGAATTTATATCCTTGATATCAAACGAAAAATACGCTCCTAATCCGACGGTCGCGTTGGATAATAGTTTTATGTGAGATAACAAATCTCCAAGTTTATATTCAAGTTCTGCTATTAAGTCTTCGGAATTACCGAAATGTTGGTTGTTTGAATCCATAAGCCTCTATTAAATATTAAGTAATATTTCCATAATCTAATTGTAATTTAATTTTATTCAATTGTCAATAGATTTATGCCAATTACAAACGAAGAAAATAAAATGCTAATATGGTTATCGTAAATTTATACAGGGTAAAATGGAACAAGCGCTATACTGGCAAAGAAATTGCTAAAATTTCTGGTCTTAGTACTGCAACAATCACAAAACTCTTGAAAGGCGAGCATGTTGACCTTAAGCTTAGCACGCTTGAAAAAATCGCAAAGTTCTTTAATTGCAGTGTTAAAGATATTTTAGAAGAAATTCAGGATTAAATTTTTTTGGTGCGTCGTTCCGACGCACCCTATTGTAGTTATGATTATCGTAAATTTGTTTAGAGTTAAATGGAATAAACGTTATACAAGAAAAGTAGGGTGCGTCGTTTGACGCACCGAATTTATTAAATAATTTTATTTTAAGCCTTCGGCATTTTTTAATTGTAGGGTGCGTGAATGGCGGTTATTAAATAAAAATTTGCGACGATAGCGAAGTGAGCAATAATTGCAAGCAAAAGAACAACAAAGCCGTCATTGTTTGAGTGAAGCGAGTTTGACGGCTTCAGTCTTGAGCTTTGCGAATTATTAGCGAACGCAGCGTGTCGATGGTTTTGAGGCACTTTTTCCATAAAAAGTGCCCCCGTCCGGAGGACTTTATTTTATATAATCAAAAGAATTCGCCTTCTGCGTAAAATCCGCAGAAGATTTTATTTAAAAAACTTTTGGGGCGTCAAACAACACACCCTACTTACTTTAGGTGAAATAATTACAAATGATTAGCGAACGAAGTGCAGGGCGGTCGCTTTTGTGGAAAAGCGACCGCCCTGCTAGCGCAAGACCTGCCAGAGGCTTGAAATATTTTTGTTTTATAACTTTGGTGCGTCAGACGACGCACCGCAAATAATCGACATCCAATGACTCACTATAAAAATGTTTGCCAGATTTTTTGATATACAAAAGGACTTGATTTAAATAAATCAAGTCCTTTTTATCTGTTAAAAATTTATCAAAGCAATTACGCTTCAGCTTCGGCAGGAGCTTCAGCTGCTGCAGCTGCGGCTGCTTTAGCTTCTTCTTCGGCTTTTGCTTTAGCTTCGGCTTCAGCTTGAGCCTTAGCCTGTGCTTTTTTAGAAAGTTTTACAACTTCTTTTTTCTGATAATTCAAAGTGCCGTCGTCGTTGCAGTTTTTAATCAAATAAGCAACAGTTTCGGTCGGTTGAGCACCTTTCTTAACCCAATCAAGAGCAGCGGTTTTGTCTAACTGCATAACTTTAGTTTTCGGATTGTAGTAACCGAGTTCTTGAACCGGTCTACCTTCACGTTTTGTAGTTGAGTTGATTACGATAACTCTGTATGACGGGTTTTTCTTAGCGCCCATTCTTTTTAATCTGATTTTTAACATTTTGTTTTTCCTTCTTAATTTTCGAGTAACTTTGATTTCCGAATATTGGAAACCTTTAACCGACGGATATGTCAAACACTGCAGCCGCGCCGTATTTGGCAATCCTTGAACAAGGCTTAAGAGGAATTGCCCGTTCCGATTTAATTATAATCACAAAATCTGCCAATAATCAAGGCTTTAGTTAAGAAAATTAAATATACCGAGTAAGAAAAATGAATAAATTTATAAGGCTTTTGCGGGTATTGCGCAGTCCCCACTCGATTTTAAATACATTTAAAAAAGTCCGCTAAAGCTGTGTTCTAATCGCGGAAAAAGTATGGTGCGCCATTTGACGCCCCTTGCTAAACCTCTTTATATTTGCTTATTTCTTCAAAGTAATGCTCTAATGCGACGTAACCCTTGTAAATTTCATTTGAAAGGTTCGCATAACGGTTTGAATCAATATATTTAAGCTCTTTCGCTCTTATTTCAAGAATGGAATCGGCATCATTTTTCAATTTTACATCCTGAGAAGCAGACCACTTTTGAAGAAGCGTAAGTTCTTCATACATTTGCTTTACGGTTGTATATTCAAGAATATTAAAATCATATTTAGCAAGCAAAGCTTTATCTGCGTTTGAAATACGGCTGTTAACTGCCTGAAACTTAAAAATACGCTTTACAATCGTGTAATTATCCGCAACTTTTCTGTGCGAATACGGAATAGCATTCTTTGCAAGCAATGCTGCATAAGAACGAGATGTAAAAGAATCATCTTCTTTTGAAAACGCACTTTTTGAAGTTAAATCAAAATTAGATTTTTTATCCAGAATTTCTTCGATCATTTAATCCCCCGAACATTCTAAAATCCACACCGTTAAGTGTTACTTCCTCTTAAGCGAATAATAGAATAAACATATTCTATTTTTAATACATATTGTCAATTTTTTTACATAAATTAAAAAAGGAGCAAACAACCGTTTGTCTGCTCCTTTAAATCTATTATTTATTTAACCCTAGTTAACCAACTGCTCCATAATTTCGAACGGTTTTTCAGCAACTCTCATTGTTTCTTCGTCAATAATACCGCGTTTGAGTTCCGTAAATGAAGCTTTTTTAGAATTAAATTTTTCTTTCAAAAATTCATAAGAAATTTTCGGATCGCACTTATCGCCGCAGGTGAAAAGATCAACTGCCGCATAACCGAGTTCCGGCCAGGTGTGGATTGCAAGGTGGCTTTCTGAAATGATAACAACACCTGACACTCCGTATGGGGTAAACATATGGAAACATTTTTGGACAATAGTCGCACCACATTCAAGGGCGGCATCCACCATATATTTTTCTACTTTATCAATACTGTTCAATGTATTTGGGTCACATTCAAAAAATTCTGCTAAAACGTGTTGTCCTAAGTGGATTTCTTTCTTGCCGTTTTCCTTAAACGATGTAAATGGTGATGTTATTGCCAATTCATGTGCCTCCTTTGTATAAATGTATACTTACTACTACACTGCAAAATTCGCGCAATGCAAATTTGCAATCAACATATTACTACAAAAAATAAAAAATTTGTATTTTTTACACTTTAATTTTATTTTTTTACAAAACTTCAAATTATCAACCCCTAAAATGCGCTGATACTGATTATCTTTTCGGATAACATTTATTAAGTTTTATTAATCATATATTTAGGATATTTTTATTATAGAATTAACTTATGAATAACAAGATTTTAGTAATAGATGATGACATTGCAATTAACGAGCTTATCAAGGTAAATTTGGAGCTTTGCGGATACAAAGTTATCCAAGCCTTTGACGGCACAAAAGGCTTTGCGCTTTGCAAGCAGGAAAAACCGAGCCTTGTGGTTTTGGATGTTATGATGCCTGAAGTTGACGGGTTTACTGTTGCGCAGAGAATCAGAAAAAATGAAGATACCAAAAATATTCCTATCTTAATGCTTACGGCACTTTCGCAGATTAATGACAAGGTTAAAGGGTTTAATATCGGGGTTGACGATTACCTTGTAAAACCTTTTGAAATGGAAGAACTTCAGGTTAGAGTCCGAGCACTCTTAAAACGTACTGATCAAATTCCTGAAAGTATTGCAACAAGAGAACTTCTGACTTTAGGCGAAATTACACTCCTGCCTGAAACTTACAGCGTAAAAATTAACGATAAAATCGCAAAATTAACCCCGATTGAATTTGATATTTTTAACCTTCTTTTCCAAAATCAGGGAAATATGGTTTCCTCATCGAAAATTTTAAAAGAAATCTGGGGATATGCACCTGATGATGATGTTGAAACTATTAGAGTTCATATTCGCCACCTTCGCTCAAAACTTGACAAAATTTCAGGCGGAAAGAAGTATATTGAAACCATCTACGGCGGCGGTTATAAGTTAACAGTTGATGAATAAAATTTACTTAATTTTATAAGGGTAATTTTTGGGGACTTTCCAACCGTTTCTGGCAATTAAAGCAGAACATCTGCTTGGATATGTTTTGCAGCGTTGTAAAATTTCTTCATCTGAATAAATAGGTAAATTATCAAACGGAATTATTCCTCTTATATTAGTAATATTTGCAGCTGTAGCCCGCATTTTGGCAGTTTCAAACACAAATAATTCACGACCATATGCATCTTTTTCATCATAAGTTCCACCACTGAATAGCGCAGAATAATTTTTATAATACTTTTTAGCTTTTAAAATATATACAAAAATACGACCATAAGAAAAAACCGCCATATCACCAGAGGGGAAATAAATACCGACAAATCGGTCATCGTTTACTTTATAAACACGCTTATCAGCTGTATAGTTATAATATCCACATTCATATCCTGTTGTTTTTAAGTAATCAGCTAAATATCTTTTGAAAAAAGCACAAGAATCATCACCATAATCATCCCAATATTTTTCTTCACCATTTTCTAATGTTGAAAGATAAAAAGCTTGATTCATAACGGAATAAAATCTTGCCATACCTGTCTCAAGTGCTTTCTGATGATACTTATCCATAACTCCAGGAATTGTTAAAGCAGCAATTAAACCTATAATCCAAATTGTAATTAATACTTCCGCAATAGTGAATGCTGGCAAAAAATTTTTATGAAATTTTAAGTTTTTTATAGATAAAATTTTAAACATTTTTACAACCTTAAAAACATTATTATTCTTTGTTTTTCAGAATATTAGTAGACACAGCGTCTACGACATATGATTATTGTTATACAACAATTAATTGTATGAGTCAAGATATTTGTAAAATCTTCGGCAAGAAACTTCACAAAATGCGTATAGCAAAAGGCTTATCACAAGAGGAACTCGGGTTTGAAGTAGGACTTGACAAGTCTACAATCGGGAAGTATGAACTTGCACGTCGATGCATAAATCTACGTCAGGCTAAAATAATTGCGGATGCTCTAGGGGTTAAACTTTCTGAAATGCTTGATTAAATTTATTTAATCTGGGTTATAATTTTTTACCATTAGTTTCACTTAAAATCCTACCATTATCAGCCAATATTTATTAAGCCAATATAATTAGAATTTTATCAATAAAAAAACCCGTCTTTATACGGGCTTTTTTAAACACTTGTAAATTACATCACTTACGAAATTAAAACATACAGCCTTTTTCAAAAAAATTCTGCAAACCTTTTGCAAATGTTTTAAACACGTTATTTTTCGGTTGCGCAACATCTGAAAGCTTTTTATTTAAGCACAAATAATCTTTATCAGATTGACCGAATAAACCTTCCAAACTTTTATTATATGCCATTTTAATTCTTTGTTTTTTCACTAACTTGCCAACTCTTTTTAAACCGGTTCTTCCTGCTTGTAAATTTAATTCTAAACTCATTTGTTCTCCTTTCTAAAACTATACGAACAAGATAAAATCCGTAAAAAATATTTTTTGCTATTTTTTTATATCTCTAAAAATAATCTCATAACCTAAAATATTTGCAATATCACTTATTTCTTTAAATTTAAGAGTGTTGTTTTTTAATTTGTTATAAAAACTAGGATAACAGGGGCTATAATCAGAATTTTCATTTAAGCGCGCAAGTAGCTTTCGCAAGGAAAATCCTTTATATGCACTTATCGTCTTTATGAAATCAATTAACTTTACATTTTCAAACTTATAATCCATTCGTAACATGATAACTTTGGCAAAAACAAAAAACAAATAACTTGACATATTATATCTGTATAAATATAATTTATATTAAATTTAATATAATTTATAATATTTACTTTATAAGGAGAAAACAAAATGAAAAAAGGGTTTACTATGGCAGAAGTTCTTATAACCATTGGTATTATAGGTATAATTGCCGCAATAACAATACCGCAAGTTATTGAGGGTTATAAAAAGAAAGAGGTTGTTACAAGACTTAAACGAAATTATTCTTTAATTTTGCAAGCAATAAGAGCATCAGAAAGCAAAAACGGGGAATTAAGATATTGGGATTCTACACTTACGGGACATGATTTTTTTGAAACATACATAAAAGAATTTTTTTCAAATCCGATTGAAATTTCCACTGCCGAACTAAAAACAAAAGTAAAAAGAAAAACTTTAAAGGGGACGAATTATGGAGGAACAACGTACAATGGAGACAACTCCACTCATTTTTATACTAATGACGGCAGCTTAATAACTTTAAATTTAAATGCAAGCAGCGAAGCAGGCTTATGGGTTGGTATAGATGTTAATGGCAATCAACAACCTAATACTGTAGGCAAAGATACATTTTTATTTTTTTTCAGCACCAAAAAAGGTCTTATACCTCTTGGATATGAAGGCACTCCAACCCCTTGGGTTTGTACAAACTGTTCCAGAGAAAAATTAAAACAAGGAGGCTCCCACTCTTGTAACCTGACCGAAAGTGGCTATTGGTGTGCAGCTTTAATCGTAAATGACAATTGGGAAATCAAGAAAGATTATCCGTGGTAAAATTTATTTTTCCTGTTCGTACCCGAAGTTTTTTAAAGAATTTTCTTTTTTTCTCCAATCCTTTTCAACTTTAACTTCTAAGCCCAAAAAAACTTTTTTATCGACAATTTTTTCAAGCTCTAAACGAGCTTCTGTTCCGATTTTTTTGAGCATTGAACCGTTTTTACCTATTAAAATCCCTTTCTGGCTTTTAGTTTCACAATAAATTACGGCTATAATTCGGTCAATATCTTCTTCCTCCTGATATTGTTCAACTTTCACCGCCACAGAATGAGGAATTTCATCGGAAGTATTAAGAAGAATTTTTTCTCTTACAATTTCTTCCGTAACCGATCTCATTGTTTCTTCCGTTACAACATCTTCAGGATAGAGAAGTTCACCTTGGGGAAGTTTTTTGTAAATTTCACTTATCAAAGTGTCGATATTACGTCCTGTCTTCGCTGAAACTCTAACAACCGGCAAATTTTTATTAAAAAGAGTCTTATATGAAAGAAGATTTTCTTCAACTTTTTCAGGCTTTTTTAATTTATCGACTTTATTCATAACAATAATTATAGGCACTTCAGTTTCCAAAAGATTTTCAGCAATCCACCTGTCGCCTTTTCCTGCCTGCTCCGAACCGTCCACAAGAAAAAGAATTACGTCAGCGTCAGGAATTGCAATCCTTGCTTCATCCAACAAAAATTCACCAAGCTTGTTTAAGGGTTTGTGAACACCCGGAGTATCCACAAAAACAATCTGCCCTTTTTCTGTTGTGTAAATTCCTTTTATTCTTTTTCTTGTAGTCTGCGCCTTGTCGGTTGTGATTACAATTTTCTGCCCCAAAATACAATTCAAAAGGGTTGACTTGCCGACATTCGGGCGACCTATTATTGCTGTAAATCCGCTTTTCATGTTTACAATCTTAACACAAAAGTATCAATTTTTTAATATACTAGCAATTTTTTTCATGTCAATGTATTATATAATATATAGTGGTAGGTAATGTAACGGGAAAAATATGATTAAAAACTCCGAAAAACTCGGTCTTATTTTATTATTATGCCTCAGCTTAACCAATATATCAAGCGGACCGGCATTAGCAGATAACACTCTTAATCAGGTAGACATCCGAAAAAATTCGACAAACGGACTTGAATTTACTTTATATACCTCAAGCCCATATGCTGATAATGTTGTTGTCACAAAAAAATCCGACAACAAATATGTAATTTTGATGCCTAACGTAAACAACACCTCAACTGCAAAACCTGATTTTGGCTCTGCAAAAGATGTTATAACAGATGTTGACGTCAGAGCCATTAACGATGGAGCAGGCGGATATACAAAAGTGACGGTTATTACCAACCGCCCTGTTGATATCAAAACAAATACAGCAAAAACATCTCCCGTAACTCAGGAACAGCAAGAATATCGAGCACTTATTGCACAGAAAAAGACAACAGCTCAAACTTCTGCACCTGCCCCGCAGCAAAAAAAATCTTCAGGTATTAAATTACCGGAAATTCAACCTACCAAAACAGCTCAAGATATAGCATCAACTAAAGTTGCAGCAAAATCCACCGAACAGAAAGTTCAAACACCTTCTGTTCAACCTGCTGTTGCAAAACAAACAACACCTAAAACAGCAGACACTGGTACAAAACAGAATGCAAACATAAAAAAAGTTTCTACCACAAAAACAACTGCTGAAAAATCTCAATCACAAGCAAAACCAATTACCCTCCCCACTCAAAAACAACATGAAAAAATAGCAGAAAATAAAAACATAACTACTCAAACTGAGCAACCTAATACAATAACAAATTCCCAAAACGAATTGGGTACAATTGCTGAAAATATAGGAGAAACAACATCTGTTCCTATTTCAACTCCATCAGATTCAAATAAAAACGCCTTTAATCTTCAGCAATCTGCAAGCGTTTTGTTGTCAAAACTGACTCACAAACTACCGCAAAATTTACCGGTTACAATTGTATTAATCTTTGTACCACTATTTTGCTTAATATCATTATTTAAGTTGATAAAAAATTCGCTTATACGCTCACAAGCATTAAAAACTTCATTTCTTAACAATATTTCAAAAAGTAAAAAACCAATTCAAAACTATGATAATATTATCAATAATGAAAATTTGAGCTGGCAAGAAAAATACCAGCAATATATGGATGCATCAGGCGAAAAAATTGAAGCTATAAACAAGGCAAAAGAAACACAAAACGAAAAATATACATTTATTACAACACCAAAAGTACAAGAAAACATTCAACAGATACCGGCCCCCATCCAAGCAACAGAACAACCGAAACCCCAACCAAAGATTCAGCCTAAAGCCCCTGTTGCGAAGCAAGCAAAACCGGCAAAATCAGAACCAAAAGCAGCTCAATCCAAATTTGTTACAGAATCACGTCTTGAAAAATTGGAAAGACTGCTTCACATATCTCCTGCGACGGAAAAAACTCAAATCGAAAACGATATAAAAGAAACCGAAAATATACCGCTTTCAATTGAAAATAACAATATTAAATTAACACAGCCAACGGTATCTGAAGACAATGCAATAAATGAAAGTATTAAACCAATAAAATTAAAAGCTTTTGCGGAAAAAGATACCCTTGAAGAAACCCGCAGAAACAAACGCATTAAACACAGACGCATTCAAATTGAACTTCCGAAAGAAGGTCCTCACGTAAATCTTGGATACTCACAACTTCACACGAATCCGAGAATGTTTAAAAATGCAAACCTCAGCGTTTCAGATTTAATAGCAACAAACAACAGACTTTTAAATAAACCGGAATTCAAAGAAGATAAAAATGATTATGAAGTAATTTCGGTTGATGAATACTTTAACTTGATAGATAACGACAAATCAAAAGTAACAAGTTCGCTATCAGATGTTGTTGCAAACAGTCTTGCAAATATGAAACCATCACTTGCACCAAAAATGAAATCACAAAATATTACAAATCCCATAACTAAAAATCAAAACGAAACAAAAGCGGATTATTTAAGCGGCTTGATAGTAAAATCAGGATTCAACATAGATGCAAACCGCGGTTTTTATCTGGTATCACTGGACGGCAAATCAGCAGTTGTCGGCAGAATAGATGAAGAAGTATTTGTCTTGAAGAAATTTGACAGAAACATAGATAAACCGCTTCAGGTAAGAATGGACAACCCGAATGTTTACATGGTAAAAGCGGATGATTTCAAATCGCTTGTAGAAGTAAGCAAAGACAATATGGGTGTTTTAATAGAATTATAAAACAGAATTAAAGCGGGTAATGATTTTAAACACACCCGCTTTTTTAATGGGAAGAAGAAATGAAAAGAGCAATTAAAGCATTATTATCCGGAGTGTTTTTAATTATTTTATCCTGCGGATGTGTTCAAAAGGATTCCCGCACACATTTGCAGTTTTCAAGCTGGGGCTCAAAATCTGAAATCGAGATTTTAGAACCGATTCTTAATGAATTTGAAAAAGAAAATCCTGATATAAAAATAGATTTTATGCATATTCCGCAAAATTACTTTCAAAAATTACACCTTTTATTTGCCTCAAACACAGCGCCGGATGTAATTTTCATCAACAATCTTTACCTGCCTATATACGCAGATGCGGGAAAACTTGAAGATCTGACAGATTACGACCTTATTGATGATGATTTTTACCCGAAATCTATTCAAGCTTTAAGCCGTAACGGCAAAATTTACGGAATCCCAAGAGATATCTCAAACCTTGTAATTTTTTATAACAAAAATATTTTTGATAAAAACCGCCTGCCCTATCCAGACAACAAAACAACCTTTGCAGAATTTCTTGAACTTGCTAAAAAAACAACCGATAAAGAAAACGGAATTTTCGGAATCAGTTTTGAAGAAGATCCGCTGTTTTATCTTCCGTATTTAATGAGCGAAGGGGGCGGACTTCTGGCAGATGACGGGCAAGCAGAAATTCTTGACACACCCGAAAGCCAAAACGGAATAAATTTTTATTCAGACTTAAGAAACAAATACAACGTTGCACCTAAAAAAAGCGATAGTGCAAGTTTAACAATGGCGCAAATGTTTTTACAAGGAAAACTGGCAATGCACTTAACAGGAAGATGGCTTGTTCCAAAATATAGAGAAAGTGCAGATTTTGACTGGGATATAGCACAGCTTCCAAAGGGAACTAAAGGAAGTATAGTGCCGCTTGACGCATCGGGCTGGGCGATTTCAAAAGATTCAAAACATAAAGCTCAAGCCGCAAAATTAATTAAATTTCTTTCATCAAAAGAAAGTCTTGAAAAATTTTCAAAAAGCGGTTTAATAGTTCCGGCAAGAAAATCCTCTGCAAATTCGACAAGCTTTCTGGACGGTCAAAAACCGAAAAATGCAAAAGTTTTTCTTGAAGTTATAGACACCTCAAAACCAACCCCCGTAAACAGAAATTATAACGAAATTCTTGATAAAACAAAACAAAAACTGGAACCTTTATTTAATAAAACCGGCAGATAAATTATTTAAGTTTTTTTCTATCTAACAATTTGTCAAAATCAATATCCAGAACATCCATAATTGCAGCAATCACAGTAAGCGAAGTATTAGTTTCTCCACGTTCAATTTTACCAATATGCTGCCCGAACCCCAAGCCTACTTTTTCAGCCAAACCTTCTTGTGAATAACCGGCGCGATTACGCTCGGCTTTCAAATTACGTCCGAATTCTTTCAAAATTTCTTTCTTATCCATTAGTATATATTAGACAATTGACAAATTGCATTCTACACTTTATAATACTTTATATACATTATATTTAATGTAAAATAACATAAATAAATTGGACAAGGAGATAGCAATGCAAAAAGGATTTACACTAGCGGAAGTATTGATTACAATTGGAATAATCGGACTGGTAGCCGCTTTAACATTTCCTATACTTTTAAAGCATCATCGAAAAACAGTAATTGAAACTTCTTTAAAAAAATTTTATACTTCAACAAATCAAGCAGTATTATTATCGGTTGCCCAAAACGGAGAAACCAAAGACTGGCAGTTTCCATCTGATACTCCAGAAGAAATTGAAAATTGGTATAATATATATTTTAAAAAATATTTAAATACACACCGTACAGGCATAGAAAGCGTCGATGGTAGAAACTATTTTACAATATATTTTGCAGACGGCACAGCGGCAAAATTAACTTATATGGGACACGACTGGTATTTTTGTTTGAATGCAAAATATCTCCAAGATTTCAATAAATGGCGCGGAAGCCAATGTTTCCTGTTTGGATTTTATCCGGTAGCCGGAGCACTTTCAAATTCGCCAAGCTACTCCCAGAAAAACTTTAGGAATAAAGGAATAGAACCATATGTAAAAGATATTATGACAGATGAAACAGGAAATAATATGACAGATGAAAATGGGAATTTTGTTCATACGACAGAAAAAGATCTTTACTCACAAAAAGCTTGGTCAAAAATAATTCAACTAAACAATTGGCAAATCCCAAAAGACTACCCTGTCAGATATTAAATCTTTTTTCATGCTAAGATTGAGTTATGAAAGAATATGATTTATACATAGTGCCGACGCCGATCGGAAACTTAAGCGACATAACCTTAAGAGCGATAGAAGTTTTAAAAGCGGTTGATATAATAGCCTGCGAAGATGTTCGTGTAACCCAAAAACTTCTAAATCACTACGTAATAAAAACCAAATGTATTTCATATCACAAATTCAACGAAAAAGAGCGGCTAAATTTTTTCAAAGAACAATTAACTCAAGGGAAAAAAATTGCGCTTGTATCAGATGCCGGCACCCCGTTATTTTGCGATCCCGGAGCAGTTTTAGTTGAGGGATTACGGAAAGAAAAATATACAATAACAGCGCTTGCAGGAGCGAACGCTGTTGCAACATTTCTGTCACAAAACGCAAGAGAAGGAGAAGATTTTTATTTTGCGGGATTTTTGCCAAAATCAGACACCCAAATTGAAAACATTTTAGAAAAATACAAAACGACAAACATCGTATTTTACGAAAGCCCGAACCGCTTAAACGCCACCCTTGAAATAATTAAAAACACAAGAAACAACCCTCAAGTTTCAATCGGCCGGGAGCTTACGAAAATATTTGAAGAAATTAAAACAGGCACCGCCGAAGAAGTTATAAACCATTTTAAAACAAACCCTTTAAAAGGGGAAATTGTCGGCATGATTTTTGCCCAGAAACAAAAACATGACATAGAAATTTTTGATGAAAAAATAAGAAAATTAAAAAACAAAAATTTTAGCGCAAAAGATATTTCAATAATTCTTTCTGAATTATACGGAATAGGCAAAAACGAAATATATAAAAGAATTTTAGACATATAAACAAATGTTTCGGAACTTAATATTAAAATTTCCACTTTTAGAAGTTTATGCTATAATATGATTAATATAAGAGAAGATTTGAGGATTCTGATTTTTTGAAATCAAAGAATATCATATATTCAATAATAATATCATTATCATTAATGACGTTATATCCGTTAACAAGTGTTGGTGCTGACAGTCTATGGGATTACAACTCAATGGACACAACGGGAAGTGAGATGGCTGAAAGATATGTGTATGAAGGTCAGCCGGAGTTTTCTGATGCATCAGCTTTAACGCAAAAAGAAACCAAACGAGAAAAAAAAGCGCGTTTAAAAAAAGAAAAAAAAGAGCAAGAAGCAGCTTTAAAATCGGAAGAAAATCAGACGATAGCAGAAGATACCCCAACCGCCCAAACATCAAAAAAACAAGGGAATTGGTTTACAAATCTTTTTCACAAAAACAAAAAAACTAATGAACTTCAACAGGAAGAAGAAATAGAATTACAGACATCTCCGTCATCAGGCACAACAGATTCTTCAAATGAATATACAGAAGGTCAAAATGAACCGAATTTAAATTACGGATTCAGCCAATATGAAGAAAATGAAACACCTGCGGTATCGAGAAGCACGACACGCGGCGACAAATATATAAAAGACATAGAAATTCACGGGACAAATGTAATCTCCCCTGAGTTGATTTTGCAGCAGGTAAAACAGAAAAAAGGTCAAATATACAGCCGCGAAACAGTTCAGGAAGATTTGCGAAATATATACGGAATGGGTTATTTCAGCGAAAAGATGAGAGCAATTCCAGTGAACAATCCGGACGGCACAATTACTCTTAAAATCATTTTGGAAGAAAATGCCCCTGTAACGGATTTCACAATAGAAGGCAACACCGTTGTTTCGAATGAAGAAATTCTTTCATACCTAATAGATATGAAAGGGAAACCGCAAAATATAGCAAAACTTAATGAAGCAATAGAAAAAATTCAGATGTGTTACGCATCAAAAGGTTACATTCTGGCACGTATAGATTCAGTAACAGACGATCCTGACGGCACAATAAACATAAGCATCAAAGAAGGTACAATTAATAGAATTTTAATAGCCGGCAACGAAAAGACAAAAGACTTTGTAATAGAGCGAAACGTACTTTCAGAGCCGGGCATGGTTTATAACGAAAATCTTTTAAAGGAAGATATCGTAAGACTTTACGCCTCACAAGCTTTCAAGGATGTAACAAGAGAAATAACACCATGCGAAGAACCTGACACTTATGATATTACGATTAACGTTCAGGAACAAAGAACAGCAAACATATCAATCGGGGGCGGCTTGGATACCGTAACCGGTGTATTTGGTTCACTTGGGATAGCTGACAACAACTTCAGAGGTCGCAACCAGAGAGTATCATTAAATGGTTTGGTAGGTTCAGGTGTAATCTTAAACGATGCATCAATAATGAGAAGAATGAATCTACAAGTTGAATTAAGTTTCTTTGAACCGTATTTCTTTAACGCAGACACCTCATTAATGAGCAAACTATTTTACAGAGATTTCGGCAGCTATCAGGTACCGCTTGCAATTGAACGCAGAGTCGGAGGCGAAGTTACGGTTGCGCATAGGCTAAAACGTAACAGACATTTAACCTCCACATTTTCACTCGGAGTTGAAAATATTGATGTAAGCGAAGGAGATTTTAATAAAATCGCAAGTTTGTATCAAAAATATAACATTCCGATATCGGAACGTGCAAAACAACTTGACGGCGGATTATTTATGTCGTTAAGTCCAGCGCTTATTTTTGATACAAGAGAAGGGGGAACAGTCACAAGAAAAGGAACCCTTGCAAGCTTAAGATTTGATGAAGAAATCGGGCTTTTAGATTTCGGCCAAACTCACGGGAAGTTAACAGGATCAATCAAGCATTACATACCGATGGGTAAAAAGTCGTCATTATCATTCACAGTTAAAGGCGGCGGCAAAATACACGGGGACGATATGCCTGAAGTTATGATGTACAGATTAGGCGGCCCGTACACAATCAGAGGCTTCAAGATGAGCGGTGTCGGTACTGGTGAAGCGTTCATAATGGGTTCAGCGGAATTTGCAACCCCAATACCGTTTTTGGATAGATCAAGACTTGCAAGAAAAGTTAATTTCTTAAACAACATCAGATTTACAGTCTGGGCTGATGCAGGTAAAATATTCAATCCGACAGTTACAAATACTCTTTACGACAGACCGCTTGAAGCAATATCAGCCGGTGTCGGCTTAAAATTGTATATACCCGGCATGGGACCGTTATCAATTGATTACGGTATTCCGTTTACCAACCCTGGCGACAACGGGAATCCGAACGGATACTTTACTTTTGGTGTAGGTGATTTAATATATTAGAAAGGAAAATAAGGAGGTAATATGAAAAAAAATCTTGCAATAATCGCAGCAGCATTAATCATGTGCGGTATAGGCAGCAAAGCAATGGCAGGCGGAGTCGGTTATATTAATTATACAAAAGTACAGGAAAATTACGCATACGCACAGTCTGCCGTAAAAGAACTGGATGCTAAACGCCTTGAACTTCAACAATACATGGTTGATAAAGAAAAACAATACAAAGCTTTAGATACACCATTAAAAAAACAGAACTTTGAAGATGCAACAGCAAGAGAGTTTAATGCAAAACAGGAAGCATTGATGAAACTTCAAGCACAAAAAGGAGAACAGGTTTATAACAAAATTCAGGCAGCCGCAAAACAGGTACTTGTAGAACAAAAACTTGATGCAATCCTAGATTACAATGCGGTATTTATCGGCGGCGTAGATGTAACAGATCAGGTTATCCAGAAATTGAAAACAATGCCTTAGAAGATAAAACATTGAAAGGATAAAAAATGAAATATTCACAAAACGGCGAGCAGTATCATATCGGATTGAGAGAAGGCGATGTCGGGAAATATGTAATCCTTCCCGGGGATCCGAAAAGATGCCAAAAGATTGCCGAATATTTCGATGATGCGAAATTGATAGCAGACAGACGAGAATATACAACATACACAGGCTACTTAGACGGAGAAAAAGTAACCGTAACATCAACCGGAATAGGTGGTCCTTCAGCATCAATAGCATTAGAGGAACTTGTAAAAATCGGAGCAGAGAAATTCATCCGAGTCGGCACCTGCGGCGGAATAGATATTGATGTCAAAGGCGGCGATATTGTTGTTGCGACAGGAGCTGTTCGAATGGAAGGGACTTCAAAAGAGTATGCTCCGATAGAATTTCCTGCCGTAGCCGACCTTGATATTACAAATTCACTTGTTGAAGCATGTAAAAAATTAAATAACGATTTTCACACAGGAATAGTCCAGTGTAAAGATTCATTTTACGGGCAGCACAGCCCCGAAAAATCTCCGGTAAGTTACGAACTTATCAACAAATGGGAAGCCTGGAAACGTTTAGGCTGCAAGGCGTCAGAAATGGAATCCGCAGCACTTTTTGTAGTCGGAAGTGCATTGAAAGTTAAGGTAGGTTCGGTATTTTTAACAGTAGCAAATCAGGAAAGAGAAAAAGCAGGTTTTGAAAATCCTGTTTTTCACGACACCGACAAAGCAATAAAAACAGCAATTGAAGCATTAAGAATTTTAATCAAAAAAGACAGAAATCAGGAGTAAGAAATGTTCAATAAAAAAATGCAGTATATAATAAAAACCTGCTCAGGGGACAACATGCAGGAACTTCAAAACCTACTGAATGAAATGTCCATGAACGGCTGGGAACTTTACAGCATGAACGAAGCAGAAACCGATGATGGTATAAAGTTCAACTGCATTTTTATGAGTGAATCAAACCAGGATGACGAAAATTTAACCTCCGATATCATAAACATTTCGACCTTCAAAAGCCAGATGGAGAAGATGTTGTCCCCAAAGCTTTCGCCTTATGAAGCATGCCTTGATATTCAGTCAAAGATTAAAAACCAGCAGAATAAAATTTCTAAAATAAAAACCGAATTAGAAAAAGAAGCACCGGCTTCGGTCAACCGCAAGAAATTGAATGACAAAATTTCAGCAAACCTGAAAGAACTTGATGACTTAAAAATAAAACTTGCCAAGACGACTTCACCGGATGTTATGTATGAAAAATTGACAGAAGAAAAGCTTGCAATTTATTTGAGTGAAGAACTTATCGAATATGTAGAAAACGAATCTGAAACTACGCAAGAAACTCTTCTAGCTGAAACCGTTAAAGTAAGACTAAATTTAACAGAAGAACTTGGTTATATTATTCCGAAAGTTATATTTCAAGATGATGAAGATTTAAATCCTTATGAATTTTCAATAAAAATCCGTGGGATGGAAGTATATAGAGCATGCGTTTATCCAAATTACACGATGTATTTTGCAGACGATCTGCATTTAGAAAGTAAGATTAAAAATTCTATTTATGATACAGATTTAATCACCGGCAGAAAAATAATTTGGATAGAAAAAAGTAAAACGAAAGATTTTTGGGAAAAAGGTATTAACGGAGCAGAGTATATAGCACGGGCGCTTGAGTACGTTGCAGTAAAATATGTAGACGAACTTCTTGATTACGCAGATATTGAAAAATACATAGATGTTGTAAGCCGACATAACGAATTTTTAGTTGCGAACTTAATACCTGATTTTATGACGCTATCTGATTTAAAATTTATTTTGACAAGCCTTATAAAAGAGCGCGTTTCAATAAAAGATATCAATTATCTTTTTGAAAAGATGAACGACTATGCAGAACAGGGTGCAAAATCAGATTTATTAAAAAAAGTACGCCTATCGCTTGCAAGAAGGATTTGTTCAAACTATGCAAACGAAAACGGAATAATAAGCTTAATAGAAATTTCAGACAAAACGCTTGACGCATTCATGCCCGGCTTTGAGGAAGATGACGATTTTATAATAAAAATAGACGGAGATTATGCCGAAAAACTTGCAAATAAAATAGCGAAAAAAGCAAATCAATTAGGATTGGAAGAAATAAAAATACTTGTACCGATGGAATTAAGGCATTTATTTTTCACGCTTTTATCAAACTATTTAAATAACATAGTAGTTCTTACCCGCGAAGAAATAGGATGCAATTTCGGGATAGAAATTGTTGCAAATATTTAATATTTTTTTATACATTAGCAAAAAAAAATATTCACGGATTTTAGAAGAGTATGCGCATAACAGGAATAAACAGTCAAATAAACAGCAATTACACTTCATTCGGCAGACGTCCGAGAAAAGATGAAGAAGCAGACCTTCAGAAAACAATGGAAGAAGGTTTTGAAGCCGCCGGAGTAAGGGAAAGATCAGCAATTACTCACGGTTCGGTATTTCCTGCCATTGGCAGAGATTCTTTTATCGGATCTCCATACGGAGAGGGCGCAACCGAATGGATTAAATTTTTAAAATTATACGGTTTTAACGGCAACCAATTAGGTCCGACGGGCATGATTTTGTACGATGACAATAATTATTCACCCTACAATGCCTCAGCCCTTAACGAAAACATATTGTTTATAGACCTTAAACCGCTCACGACAGAAAAATACGGAAAGATTTTATCAAAAGAAAGCTATGAAAATTTAACAATTCCTGCAGATGGAAATGGCAAAGATTATAGCTTCTCAGATTTCTCAGAAGCCAAAATAGTATATTATAAAGCATTAACGGAAAGTTACAAAACCTTCAAATCAAACCTTGCAAAAGGTCAGCCCGAAGCCATTAAATTAAACAATGAATTTAAAGAATATCTGACACAAAAAGGTCAACAAACAGAAGAAGAAGGTATCTACCGAGTTTTATCGACATTATATGGAGATGAAGACTGTGACAATTGGGAAAAACCGGATTCTGATCTTATGGTAAACATAAGAAAAGAAGATCCTGTTGCAATAAAGCATTATGCATCGTTGAAAAAAAGATTTAAAAATCCGATTGAACAATATCAATTTGAACAGTTTTTAGTAACAAAACAGATAAAAGAAAATAAAGAATTCAGGGATAAAATAGGCTTCAAATACTATTCTGACTTGTTGGTCGGGAACTCCAAAATGGATTACTGGCGTTACAAAGAAGCCTTTTTAGAAGGCTACTATATGGGAGCAATGGAATATAACGAAAATACACCTCACCAAACCTGGGGAGTAAATGTATTAAATCCGAGAAAATTATTCCTAAATGATAAGGAATTAAATATAGGCGGTAAATTCTTAAAAGAAAAAATCAAACATGCGCTTGAGAACTGTGAAAACACCAGAATAGACCATGCTTTAGGTTTAATTGAACCTTTTGTATATAAAGGCGATACTTTAGAATACGACGATAACGGAAAGCAAATCAAAGACAAACTATATGGAAGATTCATGTCAATGTTGTTCGATGAAAACGGCACTCCAATGGACACCCATTTTGATTATCCAAGAATTTTAGAAAGAATCGTATTACCAACATTAAAAGAAGAAAAACTTGATCAAAATGATCCGGTTTGGGAGCATTTATGCTGTGAACCGGCACTATTCAAACAAATATATTATGAAAAGCATCACCTTCCCGAATTAATAATGTTTGACTATAAGATAGCCAAAGATTTCATCGGAAATGCAAATAACTGGTATCTTTTAGGTTCACACGATTCAATACCTATTTTAAGTTTATTAAGGGATAAAGGAGAAAATTTAAGAGGAGATAAAGCCTGGGATCCTCTATATCTTGCCGGATACTTAAACCAGGATCCGAAAAGGGTTAAAGAAAGTTCAGAATATTGCAATAAAATTTCGCATATAAAAGATGGCAAACCCAAAACAGGTGATGAATTAGAGAAAGCCGACAAAGCAATAGTTGATGCAAAATTTGCCGAGCTTATGACAAAGGAAAAAATACAAATATCCTTTGCTGATCTTTTAGGTCTTACCGAGACAGGTCTTTCATACAACATAGGCGGAAGTTCAAACAAGATAAACTGGCGAGAAAGGATAGCCCCTGATTTTCTTGACAAATACTATGAAAATTTATCAAGTGACAATCCGACAGCATTAAACATGCCGGAAATATTAAAAATAGCGGTTCAAGCCTCAATAGATGGCAAACTAGTCGGATATACGGAATCAGTAAAAAATGATGCTGATAAAGAACAAAAAATTAAGCAGAAACGCGAAGAACTATACAATCAATACGGCTACCTGCTTGATAAACTGCAACACTATGCAGACATATTAAAAGAAAAAGAATAGTTATTTATAATAAAAATAAATATAATACGAGGGGCGAATGTAAATTTGACATTCGCCTCTAATAATTTAAAACATAAAAATAATTTTAGAATTAATCTCTATGAGTACCGATTTGATATCCAGGCACACATAAAAATGCCGGAACAGTTCTTGTAATAGCAGTTGATAAAGGAGATTTTTTCGCCATTAAAGTAACCGCCAAACTCAAATCATCCACATGGGGTGCAAAATCAGTTTTCTTAATTTTTCTGTCAACCTGTTTATGGTAAACTTTTTCGTTAATAAAATTAGAAAGCCTGTTACCGCCGATAATACCAGCGACTAAAGCCGCAGCTGTCATAGAGGCAGAAGGGAGAACTTTCAAAAACTTATTAATAATTTTAGCAGGCTTAGCAGTAGCATTTGCAATTTGCGGCACCTTACTCAAAATTTGTTTTTGATAATTTTTGTATAAGAGTGAAACCCCTCCCACACAAACAACAGGCACAAGGACATTCCCTAAAAGTTGGTTTACCGTTTCGCGGAGCTTACTTTTAAAATGTTTCTTATCATCAAAAACCGCACCTCCAGCAAGCCCTCCTGCGGCAGATCCTGTCGCAAGCATCAAAATCTGAGGCGCTTCAATTTCCATCAATTTAGCATCCGGTTGTTTTTTGCTAAATATTTTGAACATAGCCCAATCTTTCGGCTTTTGCGAAAAAATAACTTTAGGATTTAAAGAGAAGCCTTGTTTTTTAGCAATTACAGCGGACATAGCCCCCACACCTGCAACAGATGAAAGTAAAACGCCTGTTTTATTAAGCGGCTGCTCTCTTTTTTCATTGTAATCCGTTTGTGTTCCTCTTTTTGAGGTAAATGAAGCATTAAAATTATTATATTTAGATTCGGTATTAATATTTAAAATTTGATTAACGGGCATTATAAACCACCTTCTTACACTATTTAGAAAATCCGTAAAAAAATTTTCTTGACAGCTACATTATAAAAATTAACAAAACTTTAAATCAATAGTGTAACAAAGTATTAAATAAGACAAATTATCTGGCAAAAAAAAATATTCAGGGATATTATAAAATTTGACAGGAAACAATTAAAAATGGTTATAACAATAGCCCCGACACCGGTAAAAACCCAATATACACCGCGGCATTTTGTAAAGGGTATGGCAAGCCGCGGACTTGCACCCTTAATTTTGCTTGAAGCATGTGTAGAAATAGGACGAACCTATCAAGCATACAAAAGAGGCGGCTTTGACGAAGGTCGAGAGAGAATTACAGAAGAAATAATCGGTGCATTATTTTGGTTTAGCGGAGTTAAAAGTTTCAACAAACTTATCGACCATTTTGTCGGCAAAAAGATGTTAAAACTACCCGATACAAACTTTGATGTCGGGAAAGATTCAATGCACAATCCATTAAAAAATTACCTTAAAAAACACAAGATTTCAGAAAATAAAATTGCAAACTTTAAATTTGCAAAAGTTGCAAGCAGCATAATTTTAGCGAACTGTCTTGTAGGTTTTCTTGTTCCGAAACTAAACCAATCAATAACTACCTATTTCAGACGTCACAGAAAAAATCCGCAAACAGAACAACCTCAAAACAGTATTCCGCAAATTCAGACAAATTACACTCGCCCGACAATGAGTGAATTTATAAATAAAAATAACGAAAACCAAGAAAAGCAAACGGCAGCCTTCAAAGGTTCAAACATGACACAAACTCTGCTTACACTTGCCAACCATTTTGAAAATGATGCAAAATATCAACTTCTATCGACCGATGTCGGAATTGCAGGTGGACGTACGATTATGGCAAGAAATAATAACGAAAGAAGAGAAATTTTAATTCGTGACTTAAGTTCAATTTATTTTTATATGTTTAACATGCCAAACATGAACAGATGGCTGAATATGATAGAAGACGGCAGAAAAACAAGACTTGATCCGGTTTCTGCAAAATATGCAACAGATGAAATGTCCAAACTTTTAAAAGCCAACAACGGACAAATGAGTGTTGAAGAATTCAAAAAACAGGTATTCGGAACAGGCAGCACAGATTTTCTTAATAATCAAGAACTCAAAGGAAAATTCTTTGGCAAAAACAAAGATGCAATTAAATTGGACGATTTTCTAACCATCTTAAAAAATAATGTATCTAATGAAGATTACACGAGATTGTCAAATGTCGCAAAAGAGATGTCGAAACTCCAGCCTGAAATCGAAGGAATCGGATATCTTTCTAAAAGTCAGGTTGAAAGTATTCTTAAAGGCGGAAGGTTTAACTCTCCTGAATTTCTTGACAACTTACTTGAAATTGCAACAAGAGAGGATATTCCGTTTGCAAAAACCGCCCCGTCAAACAGAAAAAATCCGCTCAAATTTATTGCTCAAGCTGAACTTGACGGAATCAAAGATGATGCGGTTGCCTATATCAATGATATTATCAAACGAGCAAAAGGCGGCATGATAACAGAAGACGTCCTCAAAAAAGCAAGCAAAATGAATTTGATTAAAAACTCAATTAACTGGGGCACCGGTTTTGTAATTTCAGCAGCATTCCTGTCAACATTTATTCCGAAAATCCAATACTGGGTAACGAAAAAAATCACCGGCGAAAACTCATTCCCCGGCACAACAGACTATTCCAAAAACAAAAATCAACCTCAAATGAAAGCTTAAAATAACGGCTGATTTTTCCGATTATGCTCTTGTAAATAAACTTTGAGCATGCGATAATTTTGTTGGAAAGGCAAGAAATGTCAAACGTTTTAGTATATACATTAGACGGAAAAATTTATATTAACCTAACCAACCGCTGCACAAATGAATGTATTTTTTGTTTAAGGAATGACAAAAGCGATGTTAAGGGGCAAGAGCTTTGGTTGGATAATGAAAATTCAACTGCCCAAGATGTAATAAATCAATTTGAAAAAATTTACCCTGCAACTCCGTCCGAAGAAATTATCTTTTGCGGCTACGGGGAACCGATGTTAAAGATTGATGAATTAAAGGAAGTTGCAAAATATATTAAGACCAAACTTCCCAAATCTAAAATCAGAGTAAACACAAACGGACATGCGAATTTTGTGTATAAAAGAAATGTTGTACCTGAACTTAAAGGGCTTGTGGATGAATTTTCAGTAAGCCTGAATGGTGCCACAAAAGAAGAATATAACGAACTTTCGCAGCCAAAATTTGATGAAGCTTATGAAGAAGTTAAAAAATTCATAAAAGCCTGCGCTGATGAAAAAATTTCGGTTGTCGCAAGCGTAGTTGAAGGCTACAAAGGTCGTCATCTTGATCTTAAAAAATGCGAACAAATTGCAAAAGATCTTGGTGCAAAATTTAGAGTGAGAGAGTGGATTGTAAACGGATATTAGTAATTGAAAGGAAAAAATAATGCAAGTACAAAACATTACAAACTCAAAATTAAATCCACAAAACTTCCAAGGCAGAATTGATATAATCCCAGGGAATTTAAGCTATGAGCCTGCAAAAAATCTTAGAAAAGCATACAGTGTACTATCTGAAATGATTAAAGACAAACCATACAATCTGTATGTTAGACAAGAATATAAATATAATAACATTAGTCTTATAGTCCAAAAAGAAAAAAACTTTATAAGGAACAAAGGACTTAAAGTGGAATATGTCTTTTCTGCAAATGATGATCGTTTTGAAAGTGCTGCAAAATCTGCAATCAAATCTTATGAAGAAACTCTATCAACATCATTAAACCAAAAATTTAAAAACGGCTTGAAAAAAATCGGACACAAACTGTTACAAGCATTCGAAATAGAATAATAACTAAATTAAAATAAACATGAGAACAAAAAACTTACGAAGAAAGGACGTAAAAAGATGAGCATTTTAGACAAAATCATGAAACCGAAATCAATAGCGGTTATCGGTGCGTCAACAAAAGAACACACAATCGGATCAGATATTATGAAAAGATTGCAGGAATACAACTTCAACGGGAAAATTTATCCTGTAAACCCCAAAGGCGGCATAATCGAAGGACTTCAAGCATATCCAAGCATTTTAGATGTCCCGGGAGAAGTTGACCTAGCACTTATCGTTGTAAATTCAAAATTTGTTTTAGCAACAATCGACCAGTGCCATGAAAAGGGAATCAAAGGTTTATGCATAATCACAGCCGGCTTCAAAGAAACAGGCAAAGAAGGTGCAGAACTTGAAAAACAATTAGTTGAAAAAATTAAAGAATACGGCATGAGATGTGTTGGCCCGAACTGCTTGGGCGTTGTTAACACAAATCCTGAAATCAGAATGGACGGATGCTTCGCAGAAAGCCTTCCTGAAAGAGGAAACATCGGTTTCGTATCACAATCAGGCGCATTAGGCGGCGGTATTTTAAACATATTAAAAGACCTTAACCTTGGTTTTGCACAGTTTATATCAATCGGCAACCAGGCTGATGTAAACGCAGAAACAGCAATTGAATACTGGGAAAATGATGACGATGTTAAACAGATTCTGCTTTATATGGAATCAATTCAAAACCCAGCAAACTTCAGAAAATTAGCATCAAGAGTTTCTAAAAAGAAACCTATCTTGGCATTAAAATCAGGACGTTCAGCTGCAGGCGCAAGTGCAGCATCTTCTCACACTGGTTCATTAGCTGGAGCAGACAAAGCAGCAGCAGCATTACTTAATCAATCAGGTGTTATAAGAGAATTTTCACTTCAAAACCTGTTTGAAACAGCAAAAGTTTTTGCAAACTGCCCGATACCGAAAGGCGACAGAGTAGCAATTATTACAAACTCAGGCGGCCCCGGAATTATGGCAACAGATGCGGTTTGCGAATACGGTATGCAAATGGCTAAAATTTCAGAAGAAACAAAAGAAAAATTAAGAAGTTTCCTCCCTGCAGCAGCATCCGTTAAGAACCCGATAGATATGATAGCTTCAGCTCCTATCGAACACTACAAACAAACTCTTGAAACAGTTATAGCCGATGAAAATGTAGATATGATTATAACAATCTATCTTCCGTTCCTTGGCTTGAAAGATATTGATGTAGCAGAAGCTTTGATGGAAATTAAGGCTAAAAATCCGCAAAAACCTGTTATCGGCGTATTTATGACTAAGAACGAATTCTTCACAAAACTTTCAGATATGAATGTTAATATGCCGTTCTTTATGTACGCAGAACAAGCAGCAGACGGATTAAACAGATTGAACCAGCAAAGACTTTGGATGGAAAGACCTGAAGGTAAAATTCCATGCTACGACGTTGACAGAGCTAAAGTTGAAAAAATCATTAAAAACGCACTTTCTGAAGACAGAGCACAACTTACAACATTAGAATCAATTGACGTACTTCAGGCATACGGAATCCGAGCTTGCAAATACGGTCTTGCAACAAATGAAGAAGAAGTTGTAGAACTTGGAAATTCAATCGGCTATCCTGTTGTAATGAAGATGACTTCAAAAACTACATCTCACAAAACAGATGTAGGCGGTGTTGTTGTAAACATTAAATCCGAAGAACAGTTAAGAAAAGAATACAAAGGCTTGTTAGAAAGACTTGAAGCAAAAGGACTTCTTGACGGTTTGGAAGGGGTAATCATACAGGAAATGGTAAAAGGCAGCCGTGAAATGGTTTGCGGTATAGCAACAGATCCTCAATACGGTCCGATGATGATGTTCGGTTTAGGCGGAGTATTTGTTGAAGTTATGAAAGATGTAACCTTCAGAATAGCACCTTTAACTGATATTGATGCAATGGATATGATTAAATCGGTTAAGGCATACAAATTGTTAGAAGGCGCAAGAGGCACAAAACCTGCACAAATCGACCAAATTCAAGAAACCTTGTTGAGATTGTCACAGCTTGTAAGTGATTTCAAATTCATCGACGAACTCGACATCAACCCGCTTTTAATCTCTGAAACAACAGGAGAAGGAATTGCGGTTGACGGACGTATCAAAGTCAGAATGGAAGAAGCTAAAGAAGCTCTTGGCTGCAAATGCGGCTGCGGATCAGTAGCCTGCTCTTGCGGTAAATAAGAAGTATAAATAACTTCAAAATAAAAAAAAAACAGACATTTCTTAGAAATTAAGAGATGTCTGTTTTTCTGTAAATTTAAATTATTCAATTTTAAGCTTGCACATCAGGTTTTTTATCAGGTTTTTGCTCCGCACCTTGCATTTTTTGATTTATAGAAGCTTCAAGCTGCTCAACTCTTGCAGCAGCAGACTGAAGATTTTCAAC
This sequence comes from uncultured bacterium, assembly GCA_949297715.1. Classification (GTDB taxonomy): domain Bacteria; phylum Cyanobacteriota; class Vampirovibrionia; order Gastranaerophilales; family Gastranaerophilaceae; genus Scatenecus. Next base: position 282,431 of record CASFTJ010000001.1, read on the forward strand.
TTTTGTTTCTTGGACTTTAAGTTGATTTATAATACCTTCTTGAGACTGAAGTTCCGTATTTAATTTTTCATAATTTGCATTTGCATTATCGAACTTTTCTACTGAAGAATCATAAGTTTTTTGATTTTGTTGGACACTTTTTTGCATTTGGTCACATCTTTTTGCAGTTTCTTTAAATTTAGAATCTGTTTCTTGAAGTTTTTGTAAAGTTTGGTTTTTAGCATCCTGCGCACTCTGTAAATTCTGTTCAGCCGTATTAAGTCTGCCTTCAGCATCATTAAGAGATTGTTTTGCATCTGCTAATGCTTTATCAGCCTGTTGTTTTTGTTGTTCTGCGGCTTTCACTGCAGCTTGAGCCGTTGCATAGGCCGGATTTGGCATTCCATTAGCAAGTGTCTGCGGGGTACTTTGAAGAGTAGCCTGCGCTGAACTTAACTGCTGCTGAGCCATTGTCACTCCGGTTTCTGCCTGCGCTACTGAAGTTTTGGCATTAGATACTTCGGTTTGTGCTGAAGATTTTTCTTTTTCACAATTTTTTACAGCATCACATTTGCCTTTATATTCGTCATTGACAGAGCTTAACATATCATCGAGTTGATCTCTTGCTTTTACTGACTGGTTTAATTTGCTTGTATTATCATCTAAAGTTTTTTTAGCATCATTTTTGGTAGTTTCGGCAGTATTAACTTCGCCTTCAAGCCTTGTAACATTAGATTCTGCCGTTTGTTGCTGACTCTGAATATTACTTAAATCAGCTTGTGCGGCAGAAAGTTTCGCAGTAACATCCGCTTTAGATGTTCCAATTTCAGCTTTCATTGCAGTCAAATCTTCTGCCGAAATATCAGGATTGGCAAGTTTTGTCGAAATATTATCCAAGGAAGTTGTATCATAAATTGAATCACTCGTATCAACACCGGTTGCTATACCTGAAGGTGTGTTACCGCTTCCTGTTGTTTGAGATGTACCATCTGTCGAAGTTGATTTAGGCGTATTTCCCGTTTGTTGTGTCTGTGTATCACTCGAAGTTTTTTTAGATTTAATATCCTGAATAGTTTTATATATATCAGTACCTGTATTAACTGCATTTTTTACTATATTTTCAGCAGTATTGCCGCTGTTTTGAGTTCCTTGCTGCTTCTGTATTTGTTGAAGTCTGGCCGCATAAAGTGATTCTTGGGCTTTTTGACGTATCAGCTGAAGTGAATACTGCTTTAATTGATCAAGTTCACCTCTTGTATACATACCGACTTTTTGATCCGGGTTATATCCGCCGTTTATGCCAAAACTGCCCATGGCAAAAGCTCCTCTTTATACTTCATTATATATATAAAGTATATACTATTCTATTATTTTCATTTTTTTCATTTTTTGCAACAAAACTTTACATAAAATTTTATATAAACTGTTAAATATGTAACAAAAATTTTACAATCTGGCAAAAAAAATATTCAGCAATTTAATATAAACATGTGGTCAAAAGATGGGGGTTAATGTATGAAAGTTTCGGCAATAAAATACCAAACAAATCCGCAGAATTTTAGAGGCGAGGGAAGTAAAAACAAGCTTAAAAATGCCGCAGGAGCCGCAGCCATTGCTATTGCAGCGGCAACACCGATGGCTGAAGCAGATGCACAGATTTATTATTATCCTGTAACACCGCAATATTACACCTATGTACCGACAAAAACCGTAACGGATGTTCCAAATTGTTTTGTTGTAGGTGACATAACAAAATCAGATCCTGATGAAAATGACAAATCAATGCGACAGGTTTTTGATGAAATTGATGCAAACGGAAATAGTAACGGAGTAATTTCAGCCAAAGAGGTTATGCGAACCGAAAGAAAAAACTGGAATGAAACTCAATTATACCCATATACAGACGAACAAATGAGTGAAGATGCGGCACAGTTCAATGCACTTTCAGAAATGTATAATGAAGACGGTTCAGATCCGAATACAATGAATTACAGAGAATACAAAAACGTAATGAATACGTATATGAACAACAAAAATGTAGACAAATTTGTTGATCTTATGCGGGTTTTAACAATCCCTTATTATACACTTCCGCCGCTTCCTTATTATTATTATCCACGTCCGCATTATCATAGACCCTACGGGCCGCCGCCGCATAATCATAGACCGGCACCGCCACACAGACCAAAATACAACGAGTATCACAGACATTGGTAAATTTATAACACTGCTAGAATTAATTTTTTAATCAACTGCAGTTGGTCTTCTTTGGCCAATGACAATATGTCATTTATGTCAGATTTTAAAGTTGAACTTGCTGTAGATTCTGTTGGTGAAAATGCTAGCAAATCATTCGGTGTAACAGATAAGACAGAACAAAATTTTAAAAGTGTAGGAATTGAAGGCAAAGATTCTCCTGCCTCAATTCTTGCTATCTGTCGAACATCAATATCAATAAGTTCGGCCAATTTTTCCTGCGTAATTTTTTTATATTTTCGCAAATTTCTGATTTTTTCCCCAAAGTTATTTACCAAATCAAAAATCCTCCTGATATAAAAATACAATTATTAAATACAAGTTTTAATGCAATATACCCCTTGACAATATGCAATAAATAGCATATTATAATAAAAGATTTTTCTTGGAGGTGTTATGAAAAAAGAAGCTTTTACACTGGCAGAAGTACTGATTACAATAGGGGTAATAGGAATTGTAATAGCAATGACTTTACCAAGTTTAATTGAAAACAGAAAAAAAACTGTCATTGAAACTCGCCTCAAAAAATTTTACACCTCAATAAATCAAGCAATAATGATGTCAGAGAACGTTAATGGAGAAAAAACAACTTGGACACCCAAAGACACAAAAGAGTTTTGGGATATATATTTAAAAAATCATATAAAATACACGAAAGCTGAGGATTGGGAAAATGCCATAGGCACAAGAAACAAAAAAATAGTGTTTCTCCCCGATGGTAGTGCCGTAATCATAGACATATATTTTGCAGAAGACAGTACAGGTGTTATCACTAACACAACTTACGGCGGTCATTTTATTTTTTGCCCAGAAGCTAAATATTGTAAAAAAGAAGTTTATGAAAAAGTTAAAGATACCCAAATTGGCAAAAATATTTTTTATTTTGGATTTTGGCCTAATGAAACAACTGAACAATTTAAATATCATAAAAATAAAGGTGTAGAAGCATACAAGGCAAATTGGGATGGAAACCCTGATTCTTTATACACACATCCTTTACACGGTTGTAATAATAATGCTAATAGATATTTCTGCACAGCAGTAATTGAAAGAAACGGATGGACAATCCCCAAAAATTATATAAAAATATCTAATTAAATTATAATTTAAATTGACCTTATTGTTTATTAATGATTTAATACTTTTATGAATTACATTTTTTATTTTCTTATTGTAATTTCGATAATCGCAGGGGCAATAAACGGCAGACTGAATGAGGTTGTTAATTCAATTCTGACAGGTGCAGAACTAAGTGTTAAGGTAGCGTTTTCATTAATTGGGATTATGGCATTTTGGCTTGGTATGATGGAAATAGCCAAAAAATCCGGACTGGTTGAACTTATCTCAAAAATCATAAAACCAATCACAAAAAAGCTATTTAATGAAATTCCTAAGGATTCGCCGGCTGTTGGGGATATCGCAATGAGTTTTACAGCAAATGCATTCGGGCTGACAAACGCCGCAACCCCAATCGGTATTAAAGCAATGGAGGAACTTCAAAAACACAACACCGACAAAAAATCCGCATCGAATGCTATGTGTATGTTTCTTGCAATGAACACCGCAGGATTTCAGCTTATACCGGCAACCGTAATTGCTGTTTTAATCGGAATCGGATACAAAAATCCGACAGAAATTATAGCTCCGACACTTCTTGTAACAACAATTGCATTTTTAAGCGCAATTTTTATTGCCAAATTATTTGAAAAATTCTGGACTCCTCAAACTGATAATAATAAAATCTCACAAGAACAAATTAACGGAGGGCGCTTACGATGATACAATCCGCAATGAATATAATTTCAATATGGGCGCTTCCGGCAATAATTATTTTAATTTTAACTTTTGGACTTATACGAAAAGTTCCGTTATACGAAGTGTTCACAACAGGTGCAAAAGAGGGATTTAAAGTTTCCGTAAACATAATTCCTTATCTTGTTGCTATTATGGTCGGGATTTCAATGCTTCGAGCCTCAGGAATAATTGAAGGTATAGGCACCCTGCTTTCGCCGATTTTATCACATTTCAATATTTCAGCCGACGTAATACCGCTTATGATAGTCCGCCCGCTTTCAGGTTCTGCGGCTCTTGGAATATTTTCAGATATTGCACATAATGCAGGCCCTGACGCATTCACTACAAAACTTGCAGCAATTATGGTAGGCTCAAGCGAAACAACTTTTTATGTACTAGCCGTTTATTTCGGCGCCGTCGGAATTTCAAAAATCCGTTATGCCCTTATTGTCGGGCTTCTTGCTGATATTATAGGAATTGTGTCAGCAATTCTGGTGTGTAATTGGATGTTTTAAGATCAATCCAAGTCTGAATTTTAGCAGAAACCGTCGGTTTTACAATATCCTTTATAAGAACCGCATAATCAATATTTATAAAGTTTATTTTTTCAATTCTTTCAACTCTATACTCTTTACCGCCGCAATTTTTGCAATAATGACATTCCGGCACTACCTCACCGTTTTTTATGGTAGCCTTCATCTTCATACCGCAGCAAGAACATCTTGTGATAAACCACTTATTCTCAATTAACTCACCGCAATCAGGACAATACGAAAAATCACTGTCAATTTTCACTCTGTCATGAGTACATATTCTGTTTTTCTTAAATAACTCCAGTAAAATCATACCTCATGTATAATTATTTTTTATTAAAAGTCAAAATTTTACTTCGTAAAAATGATGAAACAAATTTGATAACTTGATAATATCAGACAATGCCGGTATCAGAAAATATTGATTTATATATAAAAAACTCCTTAATCCGCGGAAAACTTTGCCGCTGGAATAAGACACCCGTAACCGTTTACATAAGCCCGATTACAGCACAGATTAATAACAAAGAATTTCTCTATTCACAAGTCCAAAAAGCAATGTTAGAATGGAATAAAGTTTTAGGACAAGAAAAAATTCAAATAACCTTTCAGCAAACCCAAAATCCGCAACCCGCAGACATCATAATCCACTGGGTAAAAGTCGGACGAGTTTACGAAGGTATGTGCAAATATTTAAGCGTAATTAACCAAACAATAAACAAAATTTCAATAGATATAGGACTTCCTAATGAACTTTCAGGAAAAGATACGACCGATTTAAGCATATACTGCGCAATAATGCACGAATTCGGTCATGCCTTAGGTCTTGGACACGGAATTGAAATAGATGATATAATGTATGTTCCGCATAAAAAAAATATTTCAACTCCAAGCGACAATGATCTTCACGTATTAAAAACAATATACAAAAATAATTAAAAAATAACTTCACACACTCAATAAAAGGGTTGCGGAAATTAAACAATAAAAAAGGAAATTCGATTAAGTTAAAAATCAAATTTCCTTTTTAAAAATAGGACTTGGCAACGAGCTATTTTCCCAGGCGGTGGCCCGCCAAGTATCTTCGCCGATGTGAGTCTTTACGACCGTGTTCGGGATGGGAACGGGTGGTTTCCTCACTCTTTGTCACCAAGAAACTTGTGACATGCGCGGCTTGCACGCTGAAAGTTGCATAATGACTATAAGCAAACGCAATCATCATATCCTAAGATAACCATAAATCTGATTACCGAATTAGGAAAAGCCCTCGTCCGATTAGTATCAGTCGACTGAATATGTTGCCATACTTACATCTCTGACCTATCAACCTGGTATTCTGCCAGGAGACTTACTAGCTTATGCTATGAGAGATCTTATCTTACGGTGGGCTTCGTACTTATATGCTTTCAGCACTTATCCGCTTGGAACACAGCTACCGGGCGTTTACCGCTGGCGCGA
>CASFTJ010000002.1 GCA_949297715.1 uncultured bacterium
ATACACAAATACTCAAGGTGCAATGACCGTAAACGGTAAAATAAATAACGAAGGCGGTAATTTAAAATTAGACAATAGCGGCACAGGTATCAGCATAACCGACGGAGCATCAGTATCAAATAAAAACGGCAACTTAGATATATTAAATACAGGTGCTGATGGGATTTTTGTAGACAAGAATGCTGCGATTACAAATGAAAATGGCAATATGTTTGTTTCAAACAGCGGCGAAGGCGGTTTGACAATCAATGGTGTAGCATCAAATACAAAAGGAAATGCTGAATTTAACAATTCAAACGGATTTTTGAATGTAAACGGTAAAATTTCTAATAATGATAAACTTCTAGCAATTAGAAATACCGGTGACGGTTTAAATATTAATGAAGGCTCTTTTGTTGATAGTGAAGGTCAGCTATTGATCGAAAACAGCGGTATTAATGGAATGAATATTTCCGGCAGAGTAGATAGCAAAGGCGATGCTGATATAATCAATTCAAACGGTAATTTGAATATAAATACAAATGCTGATATTAACCATAAATCTGTTGAAAATAATTATATAAATATTTCAAACTCAGGCAATAAACTTTACATTGACGGTAATGTAGAGTCTGAAAATGGCAAGATGAATATTTCAAATACAGGTACTGGCGGTCTTCACATTGACAAGAACGGAAAAATTAGCGATGTAAAAGTTGAAGTTGACAGTGGTGATGGCGATATAGAATATAACCATACTCCAGAAATAAATATCAGTAATGACAGTGTTGCTTCAATGGATATAGACGGAACGATTGATTCTTATAACAATCACTATAACATTACAAATGCCGGTAAAGGCGGAATTAATATAAATGAAACTGCTAATATAAATGGAGTTACTGAAGAAGAATCAACAATAACAAACTTTGGTGACGGCGGCATTAAAATATCAGGCAACATAACAAGTGGGGATCCGTATTTAGGCGATCTTTACGGTGATGCTGGATTAACAATCAAAAATGACAATTCTGTATCAGGAATCCACGTAACCGAAACTGGCAACATAGATTCTAAGAATATAGATCATACGAATATTTACAACAATGGCGAACAAGGAATTGTTGTAGATGGACAGATTAGCCAGAATTACGCAAAAAATACGCCTGACTCTTTGAAAATTGTAAACACAGGCAAAGGAGGAATTAATCTATCTTCAACAGGCAGAATTAACAATACTTCCAGCACATACGTTGAAAACAGCGGTAAAGACGGCATTAAATTTGCAGGTTTAACAAAAACTAACGGTTTAACTGTAAATAACAAAGATTCAAATGTAGTTATCGGTGATAATACAGATAATGACAAGTATATTACATCAAGCGGTGACGTTAAGATAGCCGTAAACAACGGAAGCATTCTTAACTACGGAGTTAACAAGACTTTAATAAATATTGAAAATGCAGCCTTGTTGAATATGAGTGCTACAGACGGTACAATCGGTCTTGATGATGGAAATTGTGGCGCAGCTTGTATAGGTGTAGGTCCTGACTCAAGGGATTTCACAAAGTCAATCAATGTAACTTCAGACGGAGCAATTACTGCAACAACTACTCAAGATGCTTTAACTGATGATTTGGTAATCAATATTGCAGGTAAAAATTCAGATTTAAATATTGACCAAGTAAAAGCAGACGGAAAAGTAATATTAACAACTGCAGATTTTGATGAAAATAACAAGGGTTATTCAATCCTGAATGCTTCAACGGATCCAACAAAAGCAAATATTGAAGGTAAAGGAATTGCATTAATCGCAAGCGACAAAATTGGTGAAGCTGATAACAAACTTACATTCAACCAGACCGCAGGTAAGTTTAATATGGAAGGTTATGATTTGGATAATCTTACATATCAGCCGAATGCAGAGTATGGAATGGATGTACTTGCAATAAATGATATCAATATCAAAGGTCAGGATGACAAATATGATACAAATGTATGTACAATGATTTCAAGAGAAGGTTCAATAAATGCAGAATTCTCAGGAAATACATATATAAGAGAAGTTACGGCAGACAAAGAACTTAACCTTGTAACAAGAGGTGCGGAATTTGTAATAGATAACTTAGGCACAGTTCCATATACTCCGGAAGATTACTTTGGACCAAACGGAAACAATGCTCCAGATACGGTTATAGTAAAAGCTCTAGATATAAACCCGAACACAAGGGTTGATGATGCTGGACTTGTAGATGGAGTTCATAGTCACTGGGCAGATTCTCACATAATTATTAAAAACGGAAAAGTTGATGATAATGCAAAGATTGTCTTAACCGGTGATAATGTATATGCAGGCGGTTACCGTTTCTATATGGGTAAAGACAGAAACGAAGACGGAAAAACTTACTGGGTATATGATGACAGAACTGCAATGACTGATATGAGCGGAAATGGCCCGACAATCAGAGTAAATGCAGTAAGAGAAGATGATGTAACATCAATCGGCAGACAAGAAGAAGAACGTAACTATTATACAGGCGGCAGCGTACAAGAGGATGAGCCTTGGTATGACGACGATGACGATGATGATCATATAATTGTTCCGGAACCTGGTGACGATGACGACGGCGACGATGGTGACGACGGTGACGATGGCGATGACGGCGACGATGGTGACGACGGCGACGATGGCGATGACGGCGACGATGGCGATGACGGCGACGATGGTGACGACGGCGACGATGGCGATGACGGCGACGATGGCGATGACGGTGACGATGGCGATGACGGTGACGATGGCGATGACGGTGACGATGGCGATGACGGTGACGATGAGCCTAATCCGCCTGTGGGTGATGACGATGATGATGATTTGCCGGTAACAAGGGATGACGCTAAGCGTACTTGGAAAAAAGTAATTGCAGACGATGTTAATATCATCGACAAACGTCAATACATAAGATTTCGTGTTGACCATAACCCTCATCCGGTAGTATTTGAAAGTATTCCTACAGTATCATCACTTGTTGATGTTTCAAGAGGCGGTGTCGCTTTGACTCATAGCAATGCACTTAAAGTTGGTGATGTTGTTCCGGTTCATATTAAGTATGGTGACTTAAATATTGATGCAGATGTCAAAGTTGTAACCGCATCAGATAGAAGAGCCGGTGCAGAGTTTGTAAATCTTGATCAATCAACAGCAAACAGACTTCTTTATTTGAACTTGATGCTTGAAGAAGATCAAAAATTAACACTTGGCGGTAATAACCAAATATAATGTGAAGTATATTATATAGATAGGAGTCGGACTTAAAAATCCGGCTCCTTTTCTAATCAAGTAAAAAAGTTTTTAATTAAAATTTGCTTTAAAAATATATTTTTGGTAAAATCAACACGTAAATAAAATTTTTGATGAGGGAGAAATAACTATGAAATTAATGGAAGGCAAAAAGGGTGTTATTTTTGGAGTTTCAAACACCCACGGAATTGCTTATGCAATAGCAAGACAGCTATATGAAGCCGGTGCAGATATTGCATTTACTTACGCCGGTGAACCGATGGAAAAAAGAGTTCGACCACTTGCAGAAGAAATGGGCGCAAAGATTATTATGAACTGCGATGTTACAAAGGAAGATGAAGTAGCTGCAGTATTCAAAGAATGCGAAAGAGTATACGGAAAAATAGATTTTGTGGTACATGCGGTTGCATTTGCGGCAAAAGAAGATTTGCAAGGAAGATTCATTGATACTTCTCGTGCAGGTTGGGATTTGGCAATGGGTGTAAGTGCATATTCATTGATTTCTTTATGTAAACATGCAGAACCTGTTATGAATGAAGGTGGTTCAATTTTTGCTCTGACTTACCTTGGTTCACAATATGTAGTAGCAAATTACAATATTATGGGTGTAGCAAAAGCTGCATTAGAATCTTCAATGAGATATTTAGCCGCAGATCTTGGTAAAAAGGGTATCAGAGTCAACTGTATTTCTGCTGGTGCCGTTAAAACACTTGCAGCTAAAGGTATTTCGGGATTTGACAAAATGCTTAAAGCTGCAGTTGCTAAAGCACCTCTTGGACGTAATGTTTCACTTGAGGATGTCGGTAAAGCAGGTTTATACTTGGCTTCAGACTTATCAACCGGCACAACGGGTCAGATACTATACGTAGATTGCGGATGCCATGCTGTTTATGCATCATTAGAAGAAATGGAAATTATAGCAAATTCTATTCCGAAAGCTTAGTAAAATATAAAAATTCTTAGCAGGTGGTAATTTGATAATTACCGCCTGTTTTGTTTAAGAATTATTTTTAGTTTCTAAGTAATTATCTAAAATTCGTTTTAAATTATTGTGAGTTTGGTATTTTTTTGGAATTCTTATATAACTGTTTTTTTCAGGATCAACCAAAAATAATGCAGGAAATTCCTTTGCATTGTAGGATTTTGCAAGTTGTGCGTTTTCGGAGTTTTCTGTATTTAAAATTGAAAAATTAAAATATGAATTATAGTGTTTGTAAATATATTGCCCTATTTTAAGAGATTTAAGAATGGATTTTATATCTTTTGAAGACACGAAAACGAGTAAAAACGGCTTATTACGTGTGATTGCATCTTGATATTCAAGCCCGACATAGTCTCTGGACAGATAGTTTGTAAAAATTAAACTGTCAGAATAGGCACATGTTTGTGTAAGTATAAATATAGTTAATATCAAAAATATTTTTTTCATATTTTTTTAAAATTCCAAAGGAAATATTTTTTGCTAAAATTTATTCTAAAAAAGTAAAATTATTACCTAGAATTATTTCAAATTCTTGCATTAAACCGGAAGCAGGGATATTAAGTCCTTCGCAAATTCGCCATATTGTACTCAACTGAGGGTCTTTAATTCCTTTTTCCAAATCAGCCCACATAGATTTTGTCATACCAATTTCTGCAGAAATCAGACTTATGGATTTGCCGCATTTAATTCTATGTTGTTTAATTATTTCCCCAATAAGTTTTTGAAAGTTTTTTTTGTTTTCTAAATATTTATCTTGCATTTTAAATATTTTAGTGCTAAATTAAGAACAGTTTGTGCTAATATTAGAACAATATAGGAGTTTATACATGAAAACTAAAGCATTTACAATGGCGGAAGTATTGATTACGATAGGTATAATTGGAATTATAGCCGCAATGACCTTTCCTTCATTAATAAACAGGTATCAAGAAAAAGTTGCATACACAAGGTTAAGACATGCTTATTCTGTATTTTCCCAAGCGTATCTAAGAGTAACAGAAAGCAATGGTCCGTTAGATAGTTTGGATTTGGGGGAATTTGCAACCCCAGAAGGCGCAAAAAAAATGTATGATTATTTCAGCCTTTTTTAGCAGAGGCAGAGGATTGCGGGGATGAGTTCGGATGTTTTTATGATGGAGATTACAAGACATTGACAGGAGGAATATACGGATTTTCACCAAGAAATCATTCAAAGTATGCAAGAGGTGTTTTAAATAACGGAACAGCATTTGCATTTGCAAGTGGAGGTAGCGGATGCAATGACAATGGAACAGTAAAAGGATATTGTGGAATTTTATATGTTGATATTAACGGTTACAAAAATCCTAATCAGGCAGGTGTTGATTATTTTGCATTTCACGTTACTAAAACCGGGATATATCCTGTAGGGATGCAAGGATTTGATGGCGGAACAAATGGTTATGTTTGTGAATATCAAGGAAATTCCAGGGGGAATGGTATTGGATGTACTGCCTATTTGATTTATAAAGGAAAAATGGATTATTTAAGGCGCGATATTTCTGAAGGATGGAAATAATATTTTTGCTCAAATCTTTTTTTATGTTATTCTTTAATACAGAAGTGTAACAAAGAAGGATAAGAAATGACAGAGACTGCAATAAAGATAGAAGATTTACCGACGGTATATGACCCTAAAGCAACGGAAGAAAGTATTTACAAATTTTGGGAAGAGGGCGGATTTTTCAAGGCTGATGCAACAAGCGATAAACCGCATTACTCTATAGTAATACCCCCGCCGAATGTAACGGGAGTTCTTCATATGGGACATGCTCTTGATGAAACATTGCAGGATATTTTAACCCGTTACCACAGAATGTCAGGGTTTGAAACTTTATGGCTTCCTGGAACAGACCATGCTGGGATTGCGACTCAGAATGTCGTTGAGAAAAAACTTCGTGAAAAAGGGTTGTCTCGTTACGATTTGGGACGTGAAAAGTTTTTGGAAGAAACCTGGAAATGGGCAAATAAACATAAATCAGCTATTTTGGATCAATGTAAACGTTTAGGAGCATCTTTTGACCGTTCAAGAGAAAGATTTACGTTTGATGAAGGGTGTTCAAAAGCTGTAAAAGAAGTTTTTGTAAGACTTTATGAGAAAGGTATGATTTATAAAGGCAAATATATCGTAAACTGGTGCCCGAGATGTAACAGTGCGATATCAGACGTTGAAACCGAATACGTAACAGAACAAGGGCACATGTGGGAAATTTCATATCCTTTAAAAGGTGAGTCAGGTGCGATTATTGTTGCAACAACAAGACCTGAAACAATTTTCGGTGATGTTGCAATCGCAGTTCACCCGTCTGACCACAAATACTCTGAACTTGTCGGAAAAACGGTTGTAATTCCTCTAACAGGACGTGAAATTCCGATTATTGCAGATGAATACGTAGATAAGAATTTCGGAACAGGCGCCGTAAAAATTACGCCGGCTCACGACCCGAACGATTACGAAGTCGGAAAACGTCACAATTTAAAACCAATTTGGGTAATTGATGAAGAAGGCAAGATGAAAGCTTGTGGCGAAGTTCCGCCAGAACTTCACGGGCTTGACAGGTATGAAGCAAGAGAAAAAATTATCGGAATGCTCTCTTATAAGAATTTCTTGTTAAGAACACGTGATCATGAGCATAATGTCGGCAAGTGCCAGCGCTGCGGAACAACGATTGAACCGCTTCTTTCTGAACAATGGTTTGTGAAGATGGGCCCGCTTGCAAAAGAAGCAATAGCGGCAGTAAAAGACGGTCGTATAAAATTTGTTCCAGACAGGTGGGAAAAGAATTACCTGGGCTGGATGGAAAATATACGTGATTGGTGTATTTCCCGTCAATTGTGGTGGGGACATCAAATTCCTGCTTATTATCACAATGTAACCGGAGAAATGGTTGTTGCAAGGGAAAATCCTGATCCTGAAAATTATACGCAAGATCCTGATGTTTTGGATACGTGGTTTTCGTCAGGTTTGTGGCCGTTCTCTACTATGGGCTGGCCAAACACAGACTCAGAAGACTTTAAAAAGTTCTATCCGACAACAACTTTAGTTACAGGATTTGACATTATTTTCTTCTGGGTTGCCAGAATGATAACAATGGGGCTTGAATTTACAGGTAAAGCACCATTTTCGACAGTTTATATCCACGGGCTTATCAGAGATGAAAAAGGTCAGAAAATGTCAAAATCAAAAGGTAACACTATTGATCCTGTTGAAATTATCGACAAATACGGTAGTGACGCTTTAAGATTTACAATGACATCACTTTGTACTTACGGCGGTCAGGATATCAAAATCAGTGATGAAAGATTTGAATACGGCCGTAACTTCGCAAACAAAATTTGGAATGCGTCAAGGTTTGTCTTGATGAATTTATCAGGAGTAGACAATAAAGACATTGATTTTGACAGCCTTACAATTGCTGATAAATGGATTTTGAATGAGTTAAATAATACATCAAAAGAGATTAACGAAAACATAAAAACCTATAGAATAGGGGAAACTGCGCATGTTTTATATGATTTCTTCTGGAATAAATATTGCGATTGGTATGTAGAGATTGCAAAAATTCAACTACAGGATGAAAGCTTAAAATTAAATACCCAAAGGGTTTTAAGATATGTTCTTGATATGTCATTAAGAATGCTTCATCCGATAATGCCTCATATAACAGAACGTGTATGGCAGTTAATCCCCAAAGAAACCTCAACAAAAGCTATAATAGTTGCGGAATTTCCGACATTTAGCGAGGCTTTAGAGTTTCCGAAAGAAGCAGAAGAAATGGAGCTTGTTTTTGAGACAATCAAGTCGTTAAGAAATCTTCGTCAAGGCTTCAACATAGCAATGTCAGTAAAATTTGACATAGAAATTCGAGCAAGCAAGAATGAAAAACCGATATTTGAAGCGATAGAAGCGTATATAAAACGTCTTGCTCGTGTTGAAAATATTACATACGGAAAAGAATCTGATGAAGCTCCGAAAAAATCAGCAACAGCTGTTGTATGGGCATCAAAAATTGTTGTACCGTTAGAAAATCTAATAGATTTTAATGAAGAAATCGCACGTCAACAAAAGAAACTTGACAAACTGACAGCAGAGAAAAAATCGCTGTCCGGCAGAATAAATAACCCCAAATTTGTGGCAAATGCGCCGCAAGAGCTTATAAAACAAACAAAAGAAAGAATTGAGGAGATTACCCTTCAGGAAAAAACGATAGAAATACTGATAAATTCACTTAAAAACTAAATAAAAAGCTGTAAAATAAGAACAAAATATGGGCTTAATTTTAATCTTTTTTAAGATTTATTGCTAAAGAATGTTAAAAAAGATTTACAAATTGGCCATATTTTGTTACAATAAAATTTGTATAATAGAGATTATCAGTAAATGGAGTAAAGATGGCATCAAGTGAATTAGATTTTGAAGAATTATTAAAACAGTATGACTATAATTTTCAGAAAGGTGATTTAGTAAAAGGTATAGTCTGTGGCTATGACAGTCAAGGTGTAATGGTTGATATAGGCGCAAAAACGATAGCAGTTGTTCCGACCAGAGAAGCCGTTGACAAAGAAGAAAATGTTGAGAATAAATTGGAAAAAGGTAAGGAATATGAATTTCTTATAATAAGAGAAGAAGATGAGGACGGAAAATTTCTTTTATCTCGTAAAAAAGTTGATTTTGCCTATGCTTGGAAAGAACTCGAAAAAGCAAAAGCTGCCGATGAAACAATTCTCGGAACGATTGCCGGAATTGTTAAAGGCGGTGTTCTTGTTGAGATTTCAGGTATAAGAGGTTTTGTGCCATCATCACAATTGAGAAGTAAAGAAACCGATCTTGAAGTTGGCGGAAAGTTGGAATTGAAAATATTAACACTTGATAGTCAACAGAACAACTTCATTTTATCAAATAAAAAGGTATATGAAGACAGTGCCGTCGAAGCTCGTAAGAATGTATTTTCACAAATAGAACCCGGTCAAATAGTAAAAGGTGATGTTGTAAGAATTACGGATTTTGGCGCATTTATTGACCTTGGCGGAATTGACGGGCTTTTGCCGTTGTCGCAGTTAAGTTGGAGATGGATAGATCATCCGACAGATATATTGAAAGTCGGCGATAAAATAGATGTTGAGGTAATTGCAGTTGACCACGACAAACAAAGAGTATCTTTAAGCCTCAAAAATCTTGAACCTGATCCGTGGCTGGAAGCTGAAAAACAAATTAAAGAAGGCGACAAGGTTGAAGGCACAATTACAAGAATCAAACATTTCGGCGCTTTTGTTGAGGTATTCCCTGGAGTTGAGGCTCTTTTACCACACAATGAGGTTGTCGAAATTCAAAATAAACAGGATTGTATTCTGCAGGTAGGCGATAAGGTTGAAACTTATATTCTTAAGTTTAACCCGACTGATAAACGAATAGCTTTGTCGGTTAGTGAACCTAAAGCTTCAACCGAAGAATAAAATATTGCATAATAATTTTTAAGGCCGGTAAATTAATACCGGCTTTTTTATTACTTTAAATGTTTGAAATTTTGCTATTTTGTACATTAAGCGGAGGATTTTTGGTAATTTGATTGTAAAAAATCCTTAATATTGCCGTATAATTTGAATAGGTAATATTGACTTTTAAAAAAAAATAATTATAAGACAGGTTGTAGCAGGTATAAAAATAAGATTTTATACGAGAAGGAGAGAACTTTATGGGCATGGCAGCATCACAGGCAAGATATTTAGGCTTGACCGCAAGGAAAACCAACGTTGAATATGAAGGACAACAAATAAACCAGGCTCGTACGGCTTTAGCAAACCAGAGTGCAAATACATTTAATGAACTTTTGGCGCTGGAAGTTCCGACAGCCCCGAGTACGCAGGATTATACGACAACGCAATATTCTTATGAAGACGGAACTGTGGCTGAAACAATTACAGAAATGACACCATTGGAAAATGATCCTGATGGCTACAACTATTTGGTTACTCATTATCATTATTCAGATGTTTTTACTGGTATTGAAAACATCAAACGTAATCCTCAGGTTTACGTAAGTGACAGAATAGAAAAGAATGAAGTTGATAAAAATAAAGTAGGAAGTAAAACGGACGAAGTAACAGGTGCAACTACATACACAGTAAGAGGATATGAATGCAAGGCTTATGATGAAACAGATCCGGCACAAAAGGATTTATTTGATACCTTATCAAGCAGCTATACTGCGTTACAGGAAGCCGATCCGACAGATTTAATGACATATACTGATTCGGGCGGTAAACTTCATATTGTATTAAATAGTGAATTGGAAGGTGCTTTAAAAGGCGAAAGCCCGGCAAATGACTATTATATGAGCGGATCAAGAGCTGCAGTAATGGAAATAGAGGCAAACCCGATAGGTATAGCTTCAAATCCAGAAACTGGTGAAACTTCTTATACCGTAAACGGTTTTGAATGTACAAAATATGATGAAACAAATGAATCAATGAAGATAGCATTTGACAAGGCAGTTGCTCAAAATGCGGAATTGGGTAAATTGGATCCGAATAGCATTTATATGTATACTGACGATAATGCTGCCGTACATTTTATATCTCAAAATGATATAAACGGTGTTATTTCAGGTGATGCCAATGCGACTGATTATTCTGTTGCAACAGGTGTTCCGACGATGCTTGGTAATATTGAACTTTCAATATATGATCCGACAGATAAAGAACAAAAAGAACAGTATGAACAGATTTTGAAAGACTGGCCGGATTCAACTTTTGCAGCTTCTCCATCAACAATTTATACTTGGGAAAGTTCAGGTCAAAGGTATTTTGCGTGTTATGAAGATTTGATGGCATCTTGGAATGGAGCGATGAACCCTGCAATGCCTACTGAAAATCAACCTGAATTAAAATATTATTGTGCTCAGGATATTTCAACCAAAATTGAAAGAACAGAAAAAGCACTCATTGATTTTAACAGTGAAGGTCGTGCGGAATCCATCAGATATGAGAATTCATCAGCGGTTAGGACTTTAAAGACGGAAACAATTACGGATGAAGCTGCATATGATGATGCTATGAATCAGTATTATTATGATCAGCAGGTTTATGAAAAGAAGATAGAAGATATTAACGCTAAAACTAAGAAAATTCAAGAACAGGACAGAACGCTTGAATTAAGGCTTAGACAGCTTGATACAGAGCAGGAAGCGCTTCAGACAGAAATGGAAGCTGTAGCGAAGGTTATTGAAAAGAATATCGAATCTACATTCAAAACATTCGAATAATAGTTGTAATATTTTTGCAATTATATTGGAGCAGGTACAAAGAGGTAAAAATGGCATACAAAAACGACAGTTATTTAGTAATAGCAAACAAATTCGGCTCTGCAAGCGGGGATGCCAAAGCACAGCTTTTTGAAACTTATGACAAATTGCGAGATTTAACGGTATCAGGAAGTGGTTCAGGAACTGGTTTTGAAATGACCGGAAGTTTTTTATACAGAATGGCAAGTTTGTTGGCGCCATCATCTTTTGCTAATGTTTTTGGTGCTTCAGAAGTTATGAATATTCCGGGAACCTCTTATGCTTCACAGTTTACGGGCAATTCTGCATTTGGTATTGATTCATTGTATAATTATTCAGGATTTCCCGGTGGTGGTGCCGCTCCTATATCTTGGGGATTAGACGGGTATGCAACAGGCGGTGCGGCTTCGATTGTTTCCGGCTGGGGAAGTGACAGCGGTGTTGCAACTGGTTACGCATCGGGTATTGGCGGAATTGCCGATATCGCAAGCGCTGCGGCTTACGGTGTCGGTACTGCTAACGGTTTTGGTATGGCTGCTCGTAATATTGTTCTTCCGATTGCAGGTGTAATTTCAGGTTGGGGCGGTATTATGCAGGCAGCAGCACCTTATCTTGGCGAATACGGGCTTCCGGCTTTAGTTATGGGTAACTTGATGCAAGGTACAACTTCAGCCGCTCTTGCAGCTTATCAAAATGTTACGGGTAATATTACAGCAAACGCTGATGTTATGCTTTCAAATAAAGTTCGTAATATTGAAACTGTTTGCAAAATGCTGGATACTCAAGGGGATGTTGTTAAAAAGATGCTTAAAGAGTCTATTGACGGCGATAGTAAAGCTATTCAAAACCTCTAATTTAATTGTAAATTTTGCTTAAAATACCCTAAAGTTTTATTATTCTTTGCCGATAAATACCTTGTAATGACACAAAGTATGAGTGGACTTGCAACGTTAAGACATGTTAAGAGAATCTGAAAAACATGGCAATTTCAGTATTTTAAATGTTTTTATATAGTTGTAGGTCTAAAGTGTAAAGGATTAATATGATTCGTGATACTTTAGAGATGAATATAAAGCGGTTTTTAGACTTTGCGATATATTCAAAGAACTTCCTGATAAGGAAGAACCCGATAAAAGCGTTGATAAATTCGTTTGTAGATGGTTTAAAAGATTTTCTAACAATGAACAAGAAAAGAAAAATGGCACAATACAGATTGAATTATCATATGCATCAGTTTAGAAAGATGGAACAGTTGATTGCAGAAAACAATCAGCACACCTTTTTAAAAGGCAACAATCTTAACGAAACCAGATAAAGGAACGGAAAAATGGGTGTCATTACAGATTCCATAAGAATGCAGTACTTGAATAATCAAAAGCTGGATTTGGAATACAAAATTCAGTTGATAACTCAATCAAGAATGGGTTTAACTCAAGCTGCAAGTGATTTGATGCAAGTAGGCACCGATTATTCACCTGATTCTCCGGTAGTAAAGCAGTTAAACCAGCGTCAGGCAAAACTGAAAGTATTAGAGCAAAAATTAGAGCAACAAATGATTCAATACCAAACAAGACTGCAAATGGTAACTACAGAACTTGAAGCTTGTCGTGGAAGATTATACGGTAACATAGGCAAAGCATTCTCTTATAACTAATAAAGATTAATTATAAAAGATTTTAATTTCCTGCCTGAATAAATAAGCTTATGATATCGTTAAGCATTGAATATTGACGATGAATTTTTTGAGTTTGATTTTCAAGAAGTCCGATTTGTTTTCTGCATTCTGCGATACTGTTTTGGCATTCACGTGCAGAGGCGTTAAGGTTTTCTTGAACAGCCTGAGCTTCTTGTAAAACACTCTTCATTGAAATTCCAAGAGCTTCCATAGTTTGCTTAATAATTTGTGCTCCTGTTTGTTTAGAAACATTAGACGGGATTTTTGCAATCAATTGTCTTAATACTTCAACATTTGCCGGGAGTTCAAATACTTCAGAATTACCTGTAAAAGTTTCGTTACTAATCGGGCTTGGAGCCTGTTGTTTTTCGGGAATTGTCCCGAAGTTATATGTGGTTTTGGTTGGAATAGACATAAAATCATTTGAGGTTTCAATATTATTTTTTTGACCTTGCGCGCCATCCTGTAGAAAGTCAAACGGCGGCATCGGCTCATTATAAACAGGTTCTTCAATGTTTTTTGTTTGAATAGAAACATCTTCTACTGTTTCCTGTGGCATAATTTCGACATCTGTCTGTTTTTTTAGTGCATCAACTATTTTTTTCCCGACACCTTCGGTCATTCTATTATTTACCATTTTTTCCCTCAAATTATTCTTATAACTACCAGAATTATACAAAGGACACAAATATATTTCAAGAAATTCAAGTCTTAAAGTTAAAAAATGATTACAAAACGTATCAGTTTATGAGGAAAGTACATATTTCGGCTTGCCAGTGATGTGTTGGTATGTTATATTTAAACTCGTTTAAGGGGAATTTTATGAAAAAGAAAGTTTATATCAGTGTTTTTGAAAGTGAGTCAGTTGCGGACTATGCGAAAGTTTTGGCAGAAAAGTTTGATTATGAAATTGTTTCATCCGGCAAAACGCTTGAATTTTTGCGTCGGAAAGGTCTTAATGTTTCTGATATAGAAGATATGGTATTATCGGACGGATTTTACAGGAAGTCTTCTATAGAAAACCTTGTAAAAGAAAATTTGGACATGATAATAGTAATGCTTCAGTCGGTAGATGATATAGCCGAAAAAACAGATGATATAAGGCAATTTACGGAGGCTTTAAATATATCAGATTTTGCGATTTTACGAACCGGAGCAAAGTATTTTGAAAATACTATTGTTGTGACTGATGTAAACGATTTTTACGGTGCAATAAATGTTAATCCTTATGAAAGACAGTTACTTGCATTAAAAGCTTTTCAGTATTTGGCTGATTATGATTGTGCTGTTTCGGAAAAAATAGGGGTTTATTCAGGAGAAGATGAGAGAAAGCTTTTTAGCTGGTCTAAGCTTTATGATTTAAAGTACGGTTCAAACCCGCAGCAGAAGGCTGCTTTATATAAGTCGGACGTTATGGCGGATTATATCATTTTGAATGAGAACGAGCTTTCGCATAATGATATTTTGAATGTGACAACAGCGGTCAATTTAGTAAGTGAATTTTATGATGTAAATGCTGTTTCTATAGTTAAGCATAACTTGCCTTGCGGGGTAGCTTTAGGTAAAAGTATATTTGAAGCTTATACAAAAGCTTTTGATTGTGATCCTTTTGCAACTTTCAGCGGGACTATTGCTTTTTCTCAAACCGTAAATTTTGAAGTTGCAAAACATCTTAATTCAATGTCTGTAAAAGTAGTTGTCGCACCTTATTATGACGATGATGCACTTGAGCTTTTAAGAAAAAATGGTGATTTAAAGATTGTTCGAGTCACAACAGCTCTTAAGGATTTTAAAAATTACATAACGGAAGAAATTGATGTAACTCCTTTTGGTATTTTAGTTCAGGACGCAAATAAAAGCGAATTGGATAAAGATTTGTTTAAAGTTGCAACCAAAACAAAACCAACGACAGAGCAGCTGGAGGATGCGATTTTTGCTTGGAAAGTTGCAAAATATGCAAGAACAAACTCTGTAATAATAGCTAAAGATTTTAAAACATCAGCAATTGTTCAAGGGCAAGTGGATCTTATATCTGCAACGGAATTGGCGTTGGATGTAGCTTGTGAGAATTCAAAAGATGCCGTTATGGCTTATGATGATCCGATTGAAACTGAAGAATGTATAAATGCAGCAGCGCAAGGTCGAATATCTTTAATAATTGAGCCAGGCGGAGCTATAAATGATGCAAGTATATTTGAAACTGCTGATAAATTCGGTATTGCTGTAGTTGTAACTGGTATAAGAAATTTGAAGTTTTAAGGCAGTAATAAGGTTTATTTTTTTATATCGGAGAGAATTTTTTCTCTTAAATCTTTGTAGTAGTTTAATATGTTTTCAAGCTGAGTGTAAAAAAGCTTTTCTCCGTGATTGTTAATTTCGGCTAAGCTTGGGGTTGAATAAGTTTCTTCAATAATTATCGGTTCGTCAATGTTGTTTTTGACTTTCATAATTCTGGTATTGTTTAAGACTGCGGCTGCCCAAAACCATAAATCATCATTTGTCGGTGCAAGTTTCTTGAAAAGTTCTTCGTTAGTGACGTCTTTAAATAGTGAATGCGGCGGGTATAAAACCCCTCCGACTCCGACAAGAATATTTCCAAATGACGGATATTTATAACATTTTTTTTGTTTGGTTTTTATTTTGTTATCTTTAAATGTAATTTTCTTTGTTTTGTGACAGTGGATGTGATTTGGGAATTTAAGATATGATTTGTATAATCTTTCAATTGTTTTAGGATGATAAAAAACATCATCATCTGCTGTAATTATTATATCTTCAGGAAATTCTTTAATGGTCGGAACAAGCTTTTTATAAGATCTTAAATCTTTGCACCAGCGGATTGTAAGCCCGAAATTTTTGAGTCTTAAAACTTCATTAGATAAATCTTTTTCCCGATTTGGGAATTGTTCTTCCGCAAGCCATAAAATCAGCATATCAGGTTTTAAAGTTTGGTTGAGTAAAGAAGAAAGGTTTTTATGAAGGCTTGGGATTCTGTCGGGAAAAGATGTAAGAGAAACAATAATTTTCGGTTCTCTTTTTTGTGCGGATAAACCGTTTGTGTTAACGGGTGTGTACTTATATTTTTTAGCAGTGTTGTATCGGAATTTTAATCCGAAAACAGTAATAATTCTTTTGCTTCCGAATTTTTCTTTTTTGAAAAACAATATTAAGCCTCCTGTTTATTTAAATTTTAGTAAGACTTAATATTTATGTCAACAAATGAGAAAATTGGAAATATAAAAAAAGACGGCAGTAATACCGCCGTTTACTTTTATCAAGAACTATAAAAAGGTTACTGTGCAGACCTTTTGTTCTTTTTAAATAGTTTGAAAAAGTTTTTGGAATTATAATGTCTGTTTTTTAGTTTTTGGTGTCTGATTTGTCATAAATAAATAAAGTCTTAAATGTGTATAGTTTGGAGAATATTCATCACGTAATTTTATTTCATTATAAGACGTATCATGTCTAATGTCAATTAATTAAAGAAAAAATATGACTTTATGCACCCTTAAATCGTTATAACAATAAAGTTAGTATATTAGAAGGATGGCATTTATGTATAAAAATTTAAAAACTGCATTCGGTGAGAATTTAAAATATTTGAGAAAATCCAAAGGTTTAACGCAGGAACGGCTTGCGGAAATTTTAGGTATATCACACAGACAACTTTCCAGAATAGAGGCTGGAGATAATTTCCCATCAGTTGAAACATTGGAAAAAATAAGTTTATATTTAGAAACAGAATTAAAGGTATTGTTTGATTTTGAATGGGATAAAAAATATGCGGTATTATCAAACGGGACGGATGAAAGACCAGTATTTGAGGTGTCATTGAATGATACTGTCATAAATCTTGCAAATTACACAAAGAGATTTACTCAAAAACAGGCGGATAGTTTTTCGGATTGTGAAAACATAGAAAATTCCGATAAAAGTATGCTAAATTCTGCAAAAAATATAAATAAACCGATAACTGTAGTTTATAAAGAGCCGAATGGCGAGCTTTCGCATATAAAAACCTATTATCCTGACGGCACGATTGAAGTTGCGATGTCAAAAGAGCAGGTGGAAACGGGAAAAATTCGCAAATTAATAAACGAAGATTTAGATAAAATCGGAGATGACTTAAATAAATTGAATTTTATAAGGTTAGCGATGGAATCTTTAGACAGTCGTGAAAAGTTAGAGCAATTAAAAAATCTGATAAAGGGAATGGAGATAATTCTCGGTTCAAAATAATAAATATTGCAGGAATTTTATTTTATACTAGAATAGATTTAACGGAAAGGGATATGAAGTATGGAAATAAAATCTTGGAATGATTATTTTTTGGATTTGGCAAAGACTTGTGCAAGCCGTTCAAACTGTATAAGAGCGCAGGTAGGAGCGGTAATCGTCGGGGATGATAAAAAGATAAAGGCGACAGGATATAACGGGACACCATCAAAAGTTGAATCCTGTTATGAACGAGGTGAATGTTACCGTATAAAGAATAATATTCCGTCCGGCACAAGATATGAAACCTGCCGTTCAATTCACGCGGAACAGAACGCTATAATACAAGCAGGTCAAGACAGATGTAAAGGTTCAACGATGTATATTTGGGGACACGATTTTATTTGCATATTGTGTAAAAGATTTATAGTTCAAGCGGGCATAAAGGATGTTTATTTGAAAAAGAATGAAGATTCCCCGATAAAATATGTGACTGTTGAGGATATAAGAAAAGAACTTGAAGAAACTAGATAATTTTCAAATACTAAAATTTAAAACAGTTAATATTATCTTGCAATGACATGACTTCAGGCAAAAAATCATTAAATAATTCGTACGAAATCTTGTATTTTGTCTACATCGAACGGTTGATTTTGCGGAAAAATGACTTAACAAAACCGCCGGGGATAAGTTAATATAAGAAAAGAAAGGCAGGGAACAGATGGAATACAATGCAGGATGGATGCCTAAATATGATTTGGAAGCCCGAATACAGCACACAAAGCTGGACAGCGGGATTTACGGAATGGAACCTGCAAGGTTACGGAGAGTGGAAACGCCGGCAACAGGTGATTTCAAGGCGGTATTTTCGGGGCTTGTAGAGAATCTGAATGCAGAGTTGAATGCTCCCGACAACCTTTTGAAAGATGTAATGAGCGGGAATAACAACATAGATATTCATGATGTTATGACAGCGATGGCAAAATCGGAAATCAGCGTAAACGTAGCGACACAGATAACGGGAAAAGTCATACAAGCGTATGATAAAGTAATGCAGATTCAGGTGTAGAATATTGTAATATTCTATATTTATTAGGGAAACCAAGACTAAAAAATAAAAACAGACCGGGGAAGAAATGGACTTTCAAAAATTACTTGAGAATAAGATATTATTATACGGTGTGATAGCTGCAGCCGTAATAATTGTTATTGCGATTATATCAATAGGCGTAATAGCGGGTAATGGGAAGAACAGTAAAGGAGCAGCAAGAGTTGTCAGCGAAAAAGTAATAAAAGAGCCTTTAGATCTTTTGCAGACGGATAATTTGGGTAAAGCGATAGAAATACAGGCACTTTTGGCAAGAGAAGGCATTGTTGCAAGCCGTAAAGAAAACGGAACAAAATCGGTAATATTTTTGAAAGAATACACTCTAACCCAAAGAGATCAGGCGCTTTTAGCGATAGTAAAAAGCGGTTTAATGGACCAAAATGTCGGGCTTGAAATTTTTGACAAGGGTGATTTTACATCAACCAAAGAAGATAAAAAGATAAGATTAGCAAGGGCAATAAACGGAGAATTGTCAAGACTTATAAGAAAGATTCCCCCGATAGAGAATGCATCGGTATTTATTTCAATACCGGAAGAATCAATGTTTACTTCAATGCAGAAGCCTGTAACAGCGACTGTACAGGTTTCGATACCGGCAGGAGATAAACTTGATCCTTTAAAAGTTAAAGCGATAACTAACCTTCTGTTAGGAAGCGTAAGCGGGCTTGTTGCGGATAATGTTTCTATTACAGATACAAACGGTAACGTTTATTCAAGCATGATAGATGCAGATGATGAGATGTTGTCTAAGCTTCAGGAAAATGACAAATACATGCAGCAAAAAGTTTCAAGGCAGCTAGACAGATTAATAGGTGCCGGAAACTATACAGCAACAGTAAGCACATATCTTCGTCAGGTTCCTATGGAAAGGACAAGGATTGAATATGATCCGAATAAAAAAGCTTCAGTTTCGGAGCAGTCATTTACGGAAGGTTTAGGCGATCAGACTCGTGACAGCAATAAAAACCCGAATGCAGTAAGTGTTTATATTCCAAACGGGATAGCGGCAGGCGGACAGAATTCAAGTCAAGACAGAAGTTATAGCCGTTCCGCTACAGAAACACAGTATGGTGTTACAAAAACCCAGACAAATGAATATTTGAAGCCAGGAGTTGTAGAAGAAATTTCGATTGCCGTAACGATGGAAAAAACAGCGATTCCTGCAAATACAACGGTAGAAGAATTAAAAGAATTAATTGCGACAACGGCAAGCCCCAAAGCTTTACCGGAAAACGTAACGATAGCATTTTCAGATACATCAGAGCTTAACCTTGCAGGCGACAGACAGGCAAATCTTCCGAAACCTGATGAAAGTGGCAATCCATGGTGGATTACGATTGCACTATGCGTAATCGGTTTAATAGGTGTTTCAAGGGTTGTTCACAGCAAGTTGAGAAAAGCTCAGGAAGAACACGAAAAAGAAGTTGCGATGCTACGACAAAAAGAAGCTGAACAAGACAGATTAATTCAAGATATGAACACAAGAGCAGCGCAGTTGACGGAAAGACAATCAGAACTTGCTCAAGGCTTGTTGGAAGCACAACAGAGAGAATATCTTGCACTTCATACGACGGATGATTTGGTTAATACTCTTGCAAATATGTCTGCAAATATATCCGAGTCTGATGAAAAAGATGCAGCAGATAAGATTAAGAGCTGGATAGAAGAGACATAGTTTTAAGCAAAAGAAAAATAGGAAAAAGGGAAATTTAATGGCAATAAAAGGGTTTGATTACGCAGAATTTGCAAAAAATCTGACAGCGCAGGCAAAAGATATAGTGCCTGCAGACTTTAATGAAAATCAAAAACAGTTTGTCATCAATACCTTATTTAATTTATCCAGTATGGCAGGAAAGGCACTTGCCGAAGATAAAGAAAGTAATTTTAATGCTGAACAGGCGATGCTTATCACGCAGATAATTGCGGAATGGTCATTCCATAAATCCGTAGACCTTATAAGATCGGGTATTCCGCAGCAATACTGGGATCCTATAATGCAAAAGATTGCATATACGATTTTTGAAATAGCACAGCAGACTTTCAGACAAAATCTTCCTCAGGATCAAATATTGCAGCTTATAGAGCACCACGTCAAGAAAGCTTATGATGAGGCGATACAAGAACTAAAAGACAGGAATTTAATTTCAGAAGCTTTGATGGAGCAGGCCGTAAAGCAGTCGAACATAGACACAATGATGCAGCAAATGCAGGATGAACAACAAGCTCCTCCCCAAGCACAAGCTCCAGCATCCCCCACACCTCCACCGGCAAAACCCGTATCAACACGCAATACATCTCCTGTTCCGGCAAAAGGCGGTGCGCCTTCAGCTCCTGTTGATATGTCTAAGCCTATCGAAAAATACAAACCTCCGAAACTTCTTAAACTTGTTGCGGTAGCGTTGCTGCTTAAACGAGTAACTGATGACAGGGTTCAGTCAATATTGAATCATTTTGAACAGGATGATGCCGGAACTGTTTTAAGATACATGTATGTGGACAATTTAGAAGAAAAAGTTGATCCGTCCGTAACAATGCGAGTGCTTGAGGATATAGGCAAAAATCTTCCGTCCGCAACAGAAGTTAATACAAATTTACTTGTCGAAAGAGTAAAAGCAACAGCTGCAATGATGGACAAGCAGAAGCTGGAATCAATGGTACAGCTTGAAAGACCGAATGTTCGCAGATTTGTTTTTAATGCTATGGAAGGTGAATTTTATAAAATGTCACCACGAGTTGCGGCAGTTATTGCCTCGCATCTTGAACATAGTGTATAATGAAATTGAATCATGATTATCAAAAAGAAAAGAACCGGAAAACCGAAGATTTCCAAACCGGAAATTATTAAGGTTCAGTCGGAAGCGGGGAATTTGGGATATGAAACGCTTCAGGAAAATGAGCCTGATTTTGGCATGCCGGATTTAGAAAATGTAAATATTGATAATTCACAGTCGGAATATGAAGAGTTAGAAGCAGAAGTTGAACAGCCTCAAGAAGAAGCACAGGAACCAGAAGAAATTGATTTGTTTAATTTAGATAACATAGATTTTTCTCAGCGTCAGGAAAGGCGTCGTGGCGATCGCAGACGCGGTTTCAGGCGTGTAGATGAGCGGAATTTGATTTCCCGTGCACGAGAAGAAGCAGATAGTATTAGAGAAGCTGCCGCTAAAGAAGGTTATCAGGAAGGTTTAAATCAGTCTTCAGAGGATATTGCGCAGGTTAGAGAGGCTTTCAAAGATTTTTTGAGTGCTCCGCAGGAGGTTTTTGAATATATTGCGCCTGATATTTTGGAGATAAGTATTGATATAGCTCAAAAAATAATTAAAAATGAAGTAACTCAAAATCCTCAGATTGTGTTATCCAAAATAACGGAAATCCTGAAAACACTATCGAAAGAGGAACCAAAAGTTACGATAAGGGTAAATCCGTCGCAGGTAAGTATTGCAAAACAGGGGATTCCGGAAATGCTTAATGAGGCGGGCTTAGAAACGAAGATTGTCATATTGCCTGATGAAGAAGTGTCAGAAGGCGGGTGTATAGTTTCAACCAATAATGGTGTAATAGATGCGACAATAGAAAGTCAAATCGCAATAGTTATGGAGGCTCTTAAAGAAGTTTAATGGCAGCACAAGGATCAGCAGGGGGTACAAATTTAAGTGAAGTTGCAATGGCGATATTCGTCTTGCTTCTTATTGTCTTGTTGTTAGTCGAATTGCCTAATTGTGTTGTCAACTTTTCAATATGTTTAAATATAACTCTTGGTGTTATATTGCTGATGATATCGTTGTATGTAAAGAAAACTTTGGAACTTGCGGCATTTCCGTCTATAATCCTTATTGGTACAATGTTTCGACTTGTACTTTCAATCGCATCAACAAGGTTAATTCTTTCAAAAGGTGAGGCGGGAGAAGTTATTCACGCATTCGGAACGTTCGTAACCGGCGGTAATATGGTTGTCGGCGGCGTAATCTTCCTTATCATAACGGTTGTACAGTTTATGGTAATCACAAAAGGTGCCGAACGTATCGCTGAAGTTTCTGCAAGGTTTGCCTTGGATGCTATGCCAGGTAAACAGATGACGATTGACGCCGATTTTAACGCAGGGTTAATTTCACCTGAAGAAGCGACTCAAAGACGTGAAGATTTGCAGAGAGAATCAAACTTGTTCGGTTCAATGGATGGTGCGATGAAGTTCGTAAAAGGGGATACTATAGCAGGTATTATCATCGTACTTATCAACATTATCGGCGGTTTGTGCGTCGGTTGTTTAATGAATCAAATGCCTATAGCAGATGCTGTTAACCAATATACAATCTTAACCATAGGTGACGGTCTGGCATCTCAGGTGCCGTCTTTGTTGATGTCAATTGCAGCCGGTATCTTTATGACACGTGCTTCTGCTGCTAATTCATTGGGTTCTGATGTTACGGCTGAAATTAAAAGTAAACCTAATGCTCTGTTTTTGTCGGCAGGGTTCTTACTTTTATTGGCATTTACTGGGCATACATGGTTTTGGGAAGGGACTGGGCTTCCGTTTTTACCGTTTTTCTTATTTGCAATCGGACTTGGTATTACCGGATTTTCAACCCTTATCAATGCAGATGTTCAATCTCAATTAGGGCAGTTGGAAAGCGTTAGACAAAATATGCAGGATTTGGTTAACCCGAACAGAATGTATGAGCGTTTGGGGGTTGATATTTTAAGTCTTCAGGTTGGATCAAACCTGCTTGTAATTGCCGATCCTGATCAGGAAGGTCAATTGCTTGCTAAAATTGCTGCTCTTCGTCAAAGGGTTACGGATGAACTCGGTTATATTTTGCCGAACATAAGAATTATGGATTCATCGGCTCTTGATGCTAACGAGTATATGATTCAAATTCGCGGTAATACTGTCGATACAGGGTATGTGTATCCCGGAAGGCTTATGGTTATTGCTGATCAGTGGGATGCTATAAAGAAGGAAGTTCCGCAGGATGCGATAATCGGTATTGATCCGACTTACCAAACTCAAGCATATTGGATTACGCCGGACGATGCCAAAACCGCAAGATCAGTGACGGCATTTGATTCGACTGACGTTATTGTAACTCACCTTCAGGAATGCGTAAGAAAACATGTTGATGAAGTTATGACAAAAACCGATGTGTTGAAGCTTATGGAACTTGTACGTTCTCAAGATCCGACACTTGTTAATGACCTTGTTCCGACAATTATTTCCACAAGTGATTTGAGAAAGATTTTTGTTAACTTAATCAGAGAAAAAGTTTCAATAAAGGATATTATTTTTGTATTTGAAAGACTTTGCGATTATGCAAGATTTTCAAAAGAACCGGATATTTTGTCGGAACGTTTAAGAGCTGCTTTAGGGCGCCAGATTTGTCTTGCAAACGTTGAAGATGACAAAGTTTTATATGCACTTACACTTTCTCCTGAGTGGGAAAAAACTCTGGATGACAGTTGTCAGAGAACGGAGCTTGGAACAATGTTCCTTTTAAATCCTATGCAGGTGCAGGAATTGATTGAAACTACCGCTTCTACGATGGTTCGTGCGCATCAGGCATGCGGTAGAAATCCTGTTGTTTTGTGCTCACCAAGAATAAGGCTTCCTCTTTATCAGCTTTTGGAACGTCACATTCCGACTGTTGTTGTAATTTCTTATTCTGAACTTATTACGGATATTAAGGTTGAGGCGGTTGATACAATTGGCGAAAGTTACGCTATGTAGGGTGTAGAAATGCTTAAAAGAATTGTTTTGTTTTTAATAGAGATTTATCAAAAAATTTCAAAATATACTCCTGCTGTATGCAGATATTATCCGACTTGTTCAGAATACACCCGTCAGGCTATTTTAAAATACGGGCTTAGAAAGGGCGGATGGCTTGGGATAAAAAGAATTTGCCGTTGTCACCCCTGGCATGACGGCGGATATGATCCGGTACCGTAATATTTCATATATTTTTAACTTTTCAAAAGCATTATTGCAAGCGGCGAGTCTGTTCTGCCGTTAAGTGTTTTATCTACTTCTTTA
Source organism: uncultured bacterium (assembly GCA_949297715.1). GTDB lineage: Bacteria > Cyanobacteriota > Vampirovibrionia > Gastranaerophilales > Gastranaerophilaceae > Scatenecus. Next base: position 24,581 of record CASFTJ010000002.1, read on the forward strand.
AGTTTTTTGGAAATAGTTTCCATTTCGTCTGTCCAGATGAAGTTTGAAAGAACATATTCTTCGGCTTTTTTAAAGTCTGCATCTATTTGTATTCTTACAATTTCTGCAAGCATTTTCTTTGCTGTCGGAATCATTTTATCAATGTTTACGTGAATTTTACCTTCCGAATTAAGCTCTATTGCGCCGTTTTCTGCAAAATATTTCGTTTGCATAACTGTTCTTACTCTGTGGGCTTGTGAAAGTGTTGGTTTTGATTTTAGAAAATTGTCTGCCGCAAAGGTTACAAGTATCTGCAGAACTTGTTCGTGGGTGTACATTCCTTTTTCTTCAAGCAAGTCCAGAAATGCAAGCCCGCCCATATCGGCTTTGTTTTCTTCAATTATGCTTTTGTATTTGCCAAGGGCTTCTGTGCCTTTGTTCGGACCGAGAGAATGGGTGTTTTCATGACCTATCGTAAACCAGTGATCCGCTTCATCCAGATAAAATTTGTGCTGGTCTTTATCTAATGTCGCATCGAGCCTTTTTTGAAGTTTATCTTTTTCTGAAATAAATCTGATTTGTCTGTGATAAACATTTCTTCTGCCGCCGCCGATTGTAAGTGAAAGCTTGTCATCATTCGGAAGATTCTCGGCAAGCGTAATCCCCGCTCTGTATGCCCCGACATCTCCGGCTAAAACCACAATATCTGCATCTATCATTGTTTGTTTTGATTCTTCGGTTTTGGAAATGTTTTGTTCATATTCATCGTGATAAGGCATGTTCGCCGCAAGCAACGGTAAGTATTCTTTTATTTTTAATATGGCTTCTGTGCCTTTTTTGTTCACTATGCCGACTCTGCCGCCAAGAAAATCTTTTGATATCGGTTTTATATTGTGTTCCTCCAGAAGCTTTTTCAGTTCTTCATTTTCAATAACACTCTCGGTCATTTCGTCAGCGTAGTTTTCTCTTGTTATTGTAAATTCCAACGGGGTGTCTTGCAATTCTGCCCATTTTTTATCTGCATAAGCATCAAGCATCGGATCTGCTTCTCTTAGGGCTACTGCTTGAAGTCTTAAGTATTCATTGAAGTTATCATTTGTTGAAGTGTCTGCAGCTTCTTCAAGCTTTTCAGCTGCCATTCTAAATTCTTCGCTAAAGTATTTTACATAATCTATTGCAATAAGTTCGTCATCCTTTCTTTTTACTATGGAGCGTTGGTTAAGAATTTTGCGGACTTCTTCAATTTTTCCTTCTTTTAGCATTTTTATAAGAATTTTATGAAATTCTTCTTTAGTTAAATCTTCAGGATACAAACCTTTTCCGGGGCATTCCGTTATGCCTTTTGCAAGATTTATTTTTGTTGTTTCTCTGTCTATGGCGCACATTCCTTTTTGAGCTGCAAAAAGTATATGAGTTAATTCTGCTTCTTTGTTGCCTTTTAAAATTTCATTTTCAAGAAATGCTTCAAACGCAATGTTGTGATGGTTATCCATGCGTTTGAAAACTTTTTCTATAAAATATGCCGCTTTTACAAGGTTTTTAAGTGCTTTTTTGTCGCCGTCTGCCAGCGCTGAATATTCGGGAGCATCAATATCTAACATCTTTTTTGTGTTTAGATATTCTTTATTCGTACGTTTTTTTAATTCTTCTAATGAATAGTTAAGTTCAAAAGTTTCCATTTTCTCTCTCCCATATAATATTTTCTTTCAAATTATAGCATTTTTTATAAAAATTGTAAAATTATTTATGATAAGTTTCGCCTTTGATTATTTTAAAGGCGCGGTAAATTTGTTCTATTAGAATAAGTCTTGCAAATTGGTGCAGAAAGGTCATTTTAGATAAGCTTATTTTAAAATCCGCTCTTTTTGATACTATTGGTGAAAGCCCATAAGATGAACCTATTACAAATACAACTTCCGCTATTCCTTCTTTTGTCAGATTATCAATTTTTTGAGCAAAATCTTCTGAGGATAGCATTTTTCCTTTAATTTCAAGGGTAATTACGTAGGAAAGCGGTTTTATATGAGCTAGAATTTTTTCAGCTTCTTCGTCCAGAGCTTTTGTAATCAGGTGTTTATCTTTTATCTCTACCGGTTGAAGTTCAATAATTTCAAGGCTTGTGTAATGTGTAAGGCGTTTTTCAAATTCTTCAATTCCGTCTTTTAAAAATTTTTCTTTAAGTTTCCCAAGCGCAATAATTTTTATAATCATGATTATGCGCCTGTTTTTTCAATATAAACAGAGGTTGATGGGAATGCAAAGTTAAGCCCTTCTGCTCTAAACTGTTTTATCGCTTCAAGTAAAATTTCGGATTGAATTTTTTTGTATTCATTGTAAGAACCCGTTTTGGCATAGGCAATACATCTTATATTAATGGAACTTTCGGCTAAAGTATCTGTAAAAACAACGTAGTCATTATGTATATCTTTATTTTCGTGCAGAATTCCTTCTAATATTTGAATTGCTCTTTCTAATTTGTCGTCGGGAGTGTCGTATGTAAGAGTAAACACTTCGTTAATTCTGCGTTTTTTAGCTGCTGAAACATTGCATATATTACTGTTTGAGGCGCTGCTGTTAGGAACAATGTACAAAAAATTGTCTAGAGTTCTAATTTTGGTGGACATTAAATTTACATCTTCAACGTATCCTTCAACTCCGTTTACGATAACGTAATCACCTATTCTGTAGGCTTTGTCGCTGAAAATAGAAAGTGTGCCGAAAATATTTGCAATAGTTGCGTTAGCTGCAAAGCCGACAGCCAAACCTGTAATTCCGAAACCTGTGATAAGTGATGTTACCGAGTATCCGAAGCTTTGTAAGAATGAGGCTACAATAAAGAATACTATTAAAAATTTGAAAATTCTATCCAAAATCGGTAAAAATTGGATTAATTGGTTTTTGGAATCTTTTGCTAAAGCATGTTCTTTAACTTTAGAGCTGAATATATCAACAACTTTGAAAAGAACTATAATTAAAAGGATATTAATTACAATGCCGACAATAAAATCAAAGTGAGTTGATTTTAAAAGTTGGTTAATCTTATCAAGGTGGTCAATTATGCTGTCTATAAGTTCCATAAATACTCCTATAAAAAGTTTTCTTAGCAAGAGGATAACACAAAAAAGAAAAATATTGCAAAAAAAAAATGTTTGGGTTAGAATCTTCATGCGAAAGCGAAAGTTGCGGAAGTAACTCAATGGCTAGAGTCCCTGCCTTCCAAGCAGGTTGTTGCGAGTTCGAGTCTCGTCTTCCGCTAATAAAGAACACTCATCGTCAGATGGGTGTTTTTTATTAGCCTGAAATGACTATGGACGAGAAATCATTTTGAGTTCGAGCGGCCTGCGAGCAAAGTGCGGAGGCTTGAGTGTGAAAGAATTATATTCTTGAACACTCAACCGGAGACACGTTTAATGCGAGCAGGCCAAGACAGTCTCGTCTTATTATAAATCAATATCCGTAGTAGTAATTATTTGTTCTTATAGTTCCGTTTATATTATGATTCATTTGCCCATATATAGTATGATTTACCTGTATAGGTTGTCTAAGTGCATCCGCCGCATTGTTAATTGCCTGTATTTTTTTCAATTCCTTTATATTTTCTAAGTACTGTTCGTAAGTGCCATCACAGTTTTGATCATAACTTGGAGTATAAGAATTTGGAGTATTAGGAATGGTGTAATTTAAAAAAGTTTGATCATATATACGTTTAGCTTCACAATATTTTATTATATATTGTTCCACACTACCATCACAAGCAGGATCATATTCCGGAACCCGCCAATAATAAACCTTTTTCCTTTTATTGCAGCGACATTGTGTTTGAATATAATCAGGCTGGCTTGCAATACATTTTTTGTGACATGGTTTCTTTTCACAATTCACTGCATTGGCAGGAAGCGCAATTATAAGTACTAATAAAATCGACAAAAATTTAAATTTCATTTTTTATTCTCCTTTTAATTTCTTCTTCTGAAATTGGCAAAACTTTTATTCCATTTTCAGATGATTCATTTTTAATAATGTAATTATTTGTATTACTTTGTTTCAAAGAAAAATGAAAATGCCCGCTTTTAGGTACAGCATTATCCATCATTGGTTTTATCTCCTTATAATCTGCCAATAGAAATAGTTCCTTATCAATTAACCGCAATAATAAAAAACACCTTGAACCTGTATTTAACTCTTCATCTATCAAAACTTTTTGTTCTGGTCTTATGCCAAACCAATTAGCAGTCAATGCGGGTGAGATAATTAATACAGAATTTTTAAATAGTTTTGTTCTTCCAATTCTTTTTAGCTTTAATTCATTTTCTAAAAATTCTTCCTTCCATTCTTGATTATTCATAGCTCTTCCGTCCTTACTCTTTAAACATTCCTAACACATTATGAAATATTATAAAAATTAATATATCTTATTAATAATTTTTACACATCATGTGATTATAGGAATATTTACGCACAAAAATTGTCATAACTTATTATGTATTTTATTTGAATAGACAATTATTCTTTTATATGGAGGCTGTTATGACAAACATTAAACAAAAATTCGGTAAAAGAGTAAAAGAACTTAGAAAAAATAAAGGATTTACGCAAGAACAGATTGCCGAACGGATCGGAATAGAACCTCCAAATATTTCAAAATTAGAAAAAGGAACCCACTTTCCACTTCCTGAAAATATTGAAAAAATTGCAAAGGCCTTAGATGTAAAAGTTGTAGATTTATTTGATTTTGAACACTTTAGCAATAAGAATATATTATTAAAAGAGATTCATACTTATCTTGAACATGCAGACGAAAAAGAAATTGAATTCTTATACAAAATGATCTATAATTTGAGTCTATTTAAAAACAAATATAAATCTAATCCTTAAGGATTAGTCCTATCTTGCTAATTTGCAAAAATAAAAGTTATTCTTTTGAGGGGTGAAAAAAGCCCCAAAACAGGGTATAGTATTATTGTAAGCTTGTTATATCCAGGCACTTTTTTCGGGGTTGCGACAAGATTTTTTCTTTTGCGGTTTGGTTTAAAATATAGCAAGCTTATTCCCTTTAAAAATCAATCTTCTCATAATATAAGTTACATCTTTAATACTATGTACAAAATTTTATAAATATCAATGGTTTTCACGTTTGATATACTAAGGCTTGGCAGAAATGACAGGTCTTTTTTTTGAGTGCGGAAGGGAAATTTTTTATATTTCCAAAATAGGAATGTCGTTTTCCAATTTGATTTCAAATTCTGTACCTTCGGGTATTACGACTTCATTTCCCGGAAGAAACAGTGCTACAATCGGTGCAATAAATAGGTCTGCGGTTTGAAGCAAGGCGCCTGTCAGAAAGTAAAAAGGTTTTGTGACAGTGCTCACGCATTCGTCTGCTGTTGTTTTGCATGGATCTTTAAAAATGGTATGTATTGTCCCATTATTGACTGTGTCGGCAAGATTGTCTTTATAATTTGAAGGCCCTGCAACTGCTCCTAAAAGCACACCTTTTTTATTCATTTTTGTTATGTATGCTTCTGCCGGATAAGTTATGTTCTCAAGTTTAACCTGCTTAATCATAACTTTTAAAGTTCCGCTAGAACCGCATTTTCGAGGCGGTTTGTTTTTCACTATCTCGCCTGTAAATACAAGTTTTACAGGCTCTTTGTCCGTAAAAACCCTTTCAGGATACATTGATTCAAATTGAACTTCCGCTCCGCCTGTTGTTTCGTAAGACATTGTTTGCATCGACTTTACGTCAAAAGTTCTCCCCTTTTCAAGCATGGTAGCCGCAAGTTCTTTTCCTGCAAGACATTTGTAAGCCGATTTGAAAGCTTCGACTGTACCGTTTCTTTGAACCGTGATTGCTTCATTTGGACATCCGAATGTTTTGTCTTCATCAACAAGGTTGATTACATCAGAAGTTTTATTTGGTTGGATTGCGTCTGCGGAAGTCGCGGTTTCTTCAGATAAGTTATCAGAAACTTGTATTTTTGAATTTTCCGCCTCAGAGTAATCTGCAGGTACAGCTAAAGGAATATTTGAAATTTCATCGTTGAAATTTCTTTCTTCTGCAAAACAAGGGGTAAAAGTTTGGGATAATACTGCACTTAGCAACAAAACACTAAATATTTTTTGCATTATTTAAATCCTTATAAAAAGTGGGGTAAACGTTTCAAGATATCCAACCGATAGCCTGAACATATATACAATAAATCAATATTATCTTTTTAACAATCGTTCAGAAAAACGATTACATTAAAAATGTTCAAAATAGAATTATTATTTATTAAAAATTTATTATATTAAAATTCTAAACAGGCTTAAATTGTTTTAATCATTAATAAAGAGCCGGTTAATATTAGCCGCATGGTCAGGTTAAATATATAACTTGTCCAAAATGATATAGAATGTGACTATATACAAAAACGAGATTTATGTGCTAGAATATAATTGTTGAGAAATAAAGAAGGGAAAATAAAATGGCAAAGTTAAGATATATTATACCGGCTGCAGTATTTTCGCTGGTGTTTGGAATTGCTGCGACAACCGGCATTACGTTTGCAAACGGAGCGGGAATAAATCTTGAAAATCCGTTAATTTCGGTTGCAGCACCGGTAGCTACTAAAACATATCTGAGTGTAAATCCGCTGGATATGGTTAATAATCCGTCTTTTTATCTTAACAAAAATGTAAAAATCAAAGCAAGATTTGATAAATTTTCAACGCTAGGACTTGATTACAAACCTGCGATGAAAAGTTCGGAAGATTACATATCATTTTTAATTCAGCGTCCTGATGTTTTGGATCATAATGTTCCGCTATCGGAGCTTAAGATTTTTATTAAGCGGACTGAAGCTGAAAAGCATATAGATCTTGATGCGGGAGATATAGTGGAATTTTCCGGCAAGGTATTTTCAAATGCGTTAGGGGATGTTTGGATGGATGCCGAACAGTTTAATGTTTTGACGAAGAAAAATAAGGATACCGAGAAGAAAGCAAATTAGGCTTTTAATTTAATAGAAACTTTATTTGAGGAGTTATGGAATGACTGAAGCTGCACAAACAGAAAAATTTTTAACAATACACGGGCACTTTTACCAGCCGCCAAGAGAAAATCCCTGGTTGGAGGCAATAGAGCTTCAGGACAGTGCGCTTCCTTTCCATGATTGGAATGAGCGAATTAATAAAGAATGCTATAACCCTAATTCAGTATCAAAAATAGTTGACAGCAGAAACAGAATTCTTGATATAGTAAACAATTACGAACACATGAGCTTTAACTTCGGGCCGACACTTCTTTCGTGGATGGAGCAGTTTGCCCCTCTTACGTATGAGAGGATAATAAAGGCAGATATACAAAGTATCAGCGAACATGACGGGCATGGAAATGCGATGGCGCAGGTTTATAACCATATAATCATGCCGTTGGCAAATGAAAATGACAAGATTACTCAGGTTAAGTGGGGTATAAGGGATTTTGAATACCGCTACGGCAGAAAACCTGAGGGAATGTGGCTTGCTGAAACCGCAGTTGATGATGATACTTTGCGGGTTTTGGAAGAAAACGGAATAAAATTCACTGTACTTTCACCTTATCAGGCTTTAAAAGTCAGAAAAGAGGGTGATAAAAAGTGGACGGATGTAAGCTGGGGTAATATAGATCCGGCTCGTTCTTACAGGTATTACATAAAATCTGCTCCCGGAAAGTTTATAGATTTATTTTTTTATGATGGTGCAATTTCAAAGTCTGTTGCATTTGACGAGCTTTTAAAGGACGGAAATAAATTTGCAAAACGCTTGAAGGACGGAATTTCTGATTGCAGGGATTATCCTCAGCTTATTAATATTGCAACTGATGGCGAAAGTTACGGACATCATACCAAGTTTGGTGACATGGCGCTTGCTTATGTACTCCAAATCAAGGCAAAAGAAGAAGGTTTTATTATCACAAACTATGGTGAATACCTCGCAAAATACAGAAGTGATTATGAAGTAGATATAAAACAGGCATCAAGCTGGAGTTGTTTCCATGGTGTAGGCAGATGGAAAGAAGATTGCGGCTGCTCAACAGGCGGACATCCGGGATGGAATCAGAAATGGAGAAAGCCTTTAAGAGATGCCCTTGATTATTTAAGGGATGAACTTATAAAGTTGTTTGAGGATGAAGCACCGAAATATTTCAAGAAAAATTGCTGGGAAGTAAGGAACAATTATATTGACGTAATTTTAGACAGAAGTTCTTTGAGTGTTAATAAATTTCAAAAGGAAAATTTTCTTTCGGATTTGTCTGATGAAAGTAAAGTAAAAGCAATGGAATTGTTGGAAATACAACGTCAGGCACAGTTGATGTATACAAGCTGCGGGTGGTTTTTCTCCGAAATTTCCGGGATTGAAACCGTACAGATTATGAAATATGCGGCTCGAGCCATGCAGCTTGCGGCAGTATTTACGAAAAAAGATTTTGAATCAAGGTTTACTGAAATTCTTTCCGAGGCCAAAAGTAATATCACGGAATACGGTACAGGCAGAGATATTTTCAATAATTTTGTAAAACCATCAATTGTTACAACAAAGCAGGTTGCAAGTTTATGGGCAATTTCATCTTTATATCAGGATTTTGAAGATGAAGAAGATGTTTATTGTTATAAAATTATTCGTGACGATTACCAAAAAATCCAAAAGGGTAATTCTAATTTTGTCGTAGGGCATATTGAAATTCGTTCAAGAATAACCAGACAGAAATCTAATTTAATGTTTGCTTTAATGCAATATTCAGGCGGAGATTTTCATTGTGCGATAAAAGAGTATTCGGATGATATTGAATATAACAAAATGAAAAATGATTTGATGAAAACATTTATGCTTAATCCTCTGACTGAGATTATAAGAGCTTTGGATGAAAACTTCGGCAAAGATTACTTTACGCTAAAAGATATCTTTATTGAAGAAAGACGTAAAATTCTACAAAGACTTCTTAAGGATAAAATGGAAAAATTTGCGCAGACATATCAGGATATGTATGATGAGGGTAAAAGTTCAATTTATCATATGCAATCTCTCGGGCTTGCAATTCCCGATGAATTTAAGATTGCTGCAGAATACGCTCTTAGCCGCAGATTTAATGAGCTGATAAAAGATTCTAACGGTTTTGTTGAGCCTGCAGTTTTGCAGCAGGCAACCGATATAAATTATGAAGCTAAATCAATGGGCATAAAGCTTGACAAACAGCCTTCCAACAAAATTTTCAGTAAGAAAATTCTTCAAAATATTAACAGGCTTGCATATAGTTTTGAAATTCAGCAGGCAGATGTTGTCTTGGAATTATTTGATTATGTTGAAAAGTTAGAATTGGAAGTTGATATATCAGAGGCGCAAAATATATTCTTCTCTAAAATTTATTTGAATATAGAAGAAATAATTGCCTCAAGTGTTAATACGAAAAGAAATAATGATAAGCGTTTTGCAGAAATGCTTCTTGATATCGGTACGAAACTTAATATAAACACTGAATTTTACAGGGTAAAACTTGCAAAGGTATAATTACCAGTCGTAGGAGCCGTATTTTTTATATAATTCGATAGTGTTGGAAATTTTGTGTTCAACAGATGCAATTTTTTTTAATACTTCAGGGGAAGAGTTTTTCTGTTTTAAAAGCTCAAGTTCAAGGAGATCTTCTTTAGCTTTTCTGACTCGTTGTTTGGTATTTTCTCTTTCGAGAAATAGCCAGCCCTCAAATCCGCATCCGGGAGGCACAATTGACCACGGAGTTGCCGGGCAGTGCTTGCACAAGACCGGACGTTCTTCATAAATTGAGCACAAATTGTTATCCAGAAGATATTTGCAGCCATAAAAAGTTAATTTGCTTTCATCGAAGTTGTCGTCTTCTTTCAAAAGTTCAATTACGTTATCCACGACTTCTGCATCAATTTTTCTGGCAGCGTCAATAGACGGGTAAGGTACAAAAATTCGTAAAAACTCACAAGCCCCTTCATCATTTTCGGCCTGAAGTTTAAACAATTCTTCATAAGGCTTAGATGTTGTGACAACTCTGCAGCAGCGTCCGCACATTTTGCAAAGTTCCTGCGGTCGGCGGGCAAGGTATGTTTCTTCGTAGTTTCCCATAATTTAATTATATTCAAAATCTGTTTTAAAAAAAATATAATTAACATTTCTTAAACTTTCAAAAATAAAAGCAATAAATTACAAAAAAAATACTTTTAATATATAAGTAGTTTAAAAAGGTAGTGTTATGACATCAGTACAAAATCAGGGAAATCAACAAATTCAAGGTGCGATACCTCAAATAAAGCCTGCATATTCTCAGCAATCTTCAACCCCGCAGGTTCAGTCGGTAACTCAAGGATATAATACAGTTCCGACTATTCCGACGGCTCCTGTAGCACCGCCGCCGACTCTTCAAGCCCCTGTTGTTCAGCAGACACCGGCAGCGCAATCTTCGCAATCGCCAAGTTATGCAGGGGTAAATATTCAGATTTATAATCCGTCGGTTGGAATTCCGAACATAAATCCGACCGGCAACATGCCGCAATCACAGTCCCTACCTGGGATAGCTTATCCTTCAAATTATTATACACAGCAATTTGTACCTCAACCGCAGCCACAAATTATAGCACAAGGAGGTCAAGGCGGAAATGCTACGGTTTATAATACAAATAATATTCCCCCAACATCCTCAGGCGGAATTGGCAATTCAATAGGAAACAGTCAAGATACTTCAAATGCCGCAGCAAAAGATATAACAAATGCAACAACTACAACAACCGAAAATAAAGAAACAACCAAAACGGAAGAAAAGAAGAAAACCGAAAAGCGTAAAGTTGTTGAATTAACGGATGAATATATTAAAAATCTTGAAAATTATTTAAACAGTCAAGACAAAGAAGTTCGAATGATGGGTGCAAAAGAAGTCGTTGCAAGACTTCAGGAGGACGACAGCAGAAAAGATGATCCTGCACTAACCGCATTAATCAATAAAATGCTTCAAGATCCTGACCAGCATATAAGAATTCTTGCATTAAGCATGTTAGACGCAAGAGTTTGCACAGGAAACGATTACACGGTAAATGTCTTGAAGAAGATGCAAAATTCAACCTCAGGCTACGGACAGGATGCGGCTCAGGCAACCAACATTCTTCTGAAAATGTCAGGCAAAGTAGTTGAAAAAGAATTTGAAGTTCCTGAAAATTCTTCAAAAAAATAAGGTTATAGAAAATGAACATCATAAGCGCAGTAAAAAATAATTACGGTAAATATATAGCCAAAGGCGTCGGGGCCGTCGGACTCGGGCTTATACTGCGTGATGCGCATAATATCGGAAAGCTTCAGGCAGATGTCCGCTCACAAAGCAGAGATGCTGATATAAGCATGGATTTATACGAAAATTCACAGCGTTTGGATTCTCCAAGCCTACTGAAAAGTGAAGTTAAAGATAAAGTAATGAAATGGCATATGGACAGTAATGTTCCGTCATTTTTTAATTCAGCAATCGGGTATTTTTCAGGTTTAGGCTCAATGCTTGTTGAATGTGTTGTTCCTTTAGGGCTTTCTGCTGTTGCACTGCTTGCAAAAGGTAAAAAACTGGCTTGCGGAAGTGCAATCGGACTTGCAGCTTATGCAGGATTTAATTTTATCAAAGACGGTTTTGGCATAGGTACAACTAAATTCCTGCAGAAATAGATTTTATAATCTTTTTTACCTTAAAAAATTCGTTTGTTAATTCTCTGCCGTTTTTTATTCCGATAAAATTCGCATAAAAATCAATCATTAAATGTTGCGAGAATCTGTTTTGTCTGTAATATGCCTTACGGGATTTTTTGATAATCTTTTGGGAAAGTTCATAAATTTTGTTTTTTTCTGTGTCATTTGTAAGCAGAAGAAATCGTGAATAATTTTGAAAATCCAGAAGTGCCATCGGCATTACAAGGTCGCAGTTGAGAAATCTTGTTGTTTTGCGTTTTATTATATCAACTATATTAAAAGCCTTTGAATTTTCGTCCATTAGAACATTTTGGGAATTTACAAAATCAAACATGTGTAATCTTTTGTGAATTGTCTTGATTTCTTTTTCAAAATCGTCGTAACTTTCTTGAGGAAACTCTGAAACTTTTCTTAAATAATCAATAAAATCGGGTAAATCTGCTTTTGTAACATACTGGTATTTTTTGTCTTCAAAATGTTTAATCCCGCACGGAATCCCGTTTTGTCGTATTATTACCGATGCAAATTCGTTTAAAGAAGCAATTTTTTGCCCCAGGTTAAGCTCCGGAAAGTAATCTTTCTCTGGTTTTAGAGAAATTTTTTTTAAAGGTGCAGCCTCAAATTTGTCAACTTTAAGCATAAAAGTGTCATTTCCCGGAATGTGATAAACTGTGCTTGAAAACCCTTCTCCTGCCTTAAATTCCGGTGCCAAAGACTCTCGTAAGACTTTTACGGAATCTTTTCTGTCAAAAAATTCACGAAAATTTTCGTAAGTTTGTCCGCTTTCTCGTATTCCTTTAAATGCAATTTTATTAGATAAATTAATTTTCATTTCGGGTAAATTTATATCTAAATCAATGTTATTTTAGTAAGTCAGGGCGTTTTAATTTAGTTCTAATCAGCCTTTGGCTGTTTCTGAATTCCGTAATATCTTTATGGTTTCCGTTTAACAATACTTCAGGTACCTTTAAACCTCTATATTCTCTTGGTTTTGTGTATTGAGGATATTCTAAAAGCCCGTCAGAAAAACTGTCGTCTTCTGCACTTTCGATTTTACCTAAAGTCCCTTCAATTTTTCGGCTTACAGCGTCAATTACACAAAGTGCAGGAAGTTCTCCGCCTGTCAGAACAAAATCTCCCAAAGAAATTTCTCTTGGTTTTATTATATCACGAATCCTTTCATCAAACCCCTCATAATGCCCGCAAAGACAGATTATCTGATTAAATCCCGCAAGCTCTTTTACAATCCTTTCGCATAAAGGCTCTCCCTGTGGTGAAAGCATTATTGTAAGAGAGTTCTCAAGCTTTTCTACACTTTCATACGCTTCCACATAAGGCTGAGGCATCAAAACCATTCCCGCTCCGCCTCCGTAAGGGGTGTCATCCACTTTTCTGTGTTTGTCGTGTGTAAATTCTCTCGGGTTTATTGTATTCACTTCAATTACATCTGCCTCTATGGCTCGTTTTAAAATACTGTATGAGCAGTGGGTTTCTATCATCTCCGGAAACAGTGTTAATACGTCAAATCTCATTCCAGAAGCCCCTCTATATTGTTTATTGTTATTTTTTTGTCTTTTAGGCTTACTTCTGTTACTATCGCCTGTACAAAAGGTACAAGAGATATGTTTTTGGATTTAGTTTTTACAGATAGCAAATCATTTGCTCCGTTATTTGATACCCCGACTACAAAACCGACTTTTGCACCGTTTTCATCCACTACATCAAGCCCGACAAGTTCGTCTATCAGAAACTCGTCTTCTTCAAGCGATTCTCTTATCGTTTCTTCTTCCACAAAAAGCAGACTTCCTTTATATTCAAGAAGTTCATCTATAGAATTTATTCCGTTAAATTTAACTATCGCTGTGTTCTTTTGAACTCTTACATTTTTTATTTTTAACGGTTTGTATTCATTTTCGGATTTCACGAAAACTTCTTTTAAATTGCAGAAAAAATCTTCCTGATTTCTTGAAAATCCGACTTTTGCTTCTCCTTGAATTCCGTGAAAATTTAGGATTTTACCGACTGAAATAAATTTTGTCATGATTCGGCTGTTTCTTCAACTTCAACTTTTTTAGGTTTTCTTCCGCGTTTCGGTTTTTCTTCTTCTAAAACATCGCTATTTTCAGCAGGTTGAGGCTGTTCAACTTCACTTTCTGCTGCGGCAGCCTGTTCTTCAGCAGCTTTTTTTGCGGCTTTTTCTGCGGCTTTAGCAGCAGCCTTAGCTTCTGCTAAAGCTTGATGTTCTTCCATTTTTTTCTTAAATTCTTCCGGAATATCGGTTCTGTCCTGATTCCATCTTTGTAATCCCATTTGTGAGCGGATTAAGCCGATTCCTACGTGAACTCGCCACTCATCCATTTTTAACTGTGCCGCAATAATCTTGTGGCATCCGATTGGAGGTAACGGAAGTAATGGCTCATACAAGTTTTTAATTGCAAAAAGCTGATCCGGTGAGATTGCAAGCTTACGTTTCGGGAACGGAATTTTTGGAAGCATAAGCTTTTGTCTTACAAGATTTATACCGAAAAATACTTTTCTCGGTTCAAGTCCTATTTTTTCTCCGATAACTTCGTGCGCATCAGGGTTTGGAAGCGGAAGCATCATTTTGTAGAGCAATTCAATTTGTTCAAGCTGTTCCTTGCTTACTAAAAGCTGTTTTGGCGCTTTCGGTTTGCCTTGCGGACGTCTGTTGTTAAATCTGTTATTACCCTGAGGGCGTCTGTTATTGTTGTTAAATCTGTTGTTATAACCGCCCTGCTGAGGTCTTTGATTGTTACGGCGCTGGTTGTATCCGCCACCTTGATTATTTCTGTTATAACCACCCTGACGATTGTTGTTGTCACGTCTAAAGCCGCCTTGATTATTGTAATTGCGCTGCTGCTGCGGTCTTCTGTAACCTTGGTTTTCGTTTCCGCCGCTTGAATAACTGTTATAGAACTGCGGTCTGTCTTCTGTACTGTAGCTCCTCAAATTCTGCTGTTCTTCTTCATTTGAGGGTTGTGGTGCACTGTAAGATTCTCCGCTATCGCCGGAGGATGGGTTTATCATCATCTTCTTATCAGGATACAGACAATCCGGACATATTACTCTTTTGGGGTTTTTCGTTTCAAATTCACGCCCGCACTTAACGCACTTGTTTACATACATATTGAAAGCCTCTTAATTAGAAAAAATAATTGCATAATAAAAATTAATTTAAAAAAAGATTACTCCTCGGTAAAATATAAATATCAATATACTTAATACTCATATAATAACACAGATACAAAATATTTGCAAGTGGAGATTAATTATTTTTCAACCCAAATGGTCACCGGACCGTCGTTTATTAGCGATATTTCCATCATCGCGCCAAATTTACCTGTCTTAACAATAAGTCCTGATTTTGATAAAAGTTTTACAAATCCCTCATACAATTCGTTTGCGATTTCAGGATTGGCTGCGTTATCAAAACTCGGACGAGTGCCTTTTTTGCAGTCTGCGCATAGGGTAAACTGTGATACTACAAGTATTTCGCCTTTGGTATTTTGGATGGAAAAATTCATTTTTTCATTTTCATCTTCAAATATTCTTAAATTTAAAACTTTTTGTGAAAGTTTTTCTGCATTTTCAAGTGTATCTGATTTTTCTACCCCTAAAAATATAAGCATGCCGGCATTTATGGAGGAATAAATCTCGCCGTCAATCTTAACGGAAGCTTCTTTAACTCTTTGTATTAGCGCTTTCATCCTTTTTTTCTACTTTCTTGATTTTTAAAATATCATTTTCTATTTGCATTTCAATATTATCATTTTCAGGATCTATTTTAAGTAATTCAATTATCACTTTTGGAATAAATAAAGACCAGCCGTTGCCGGTTCTAAATAAGCGTCTTTCCATGTTATGCACCTATACTTAACATTGTCTATAACATGTACTTTATAAAAGAGAAAACATGTTTTATACTATACCATGTTTATAACCAGTTATATACAATTTAAAGAAAGGTGATTATGAAAAAAGGATTTACGATGTCGGAAGTTTTGATTACTCTTGGCGTTTTGGGGGTGGTAATTGCAATGACGCTTCCGACTGTAATAAATAACGCTAAAGAACGTGAAACTGTTACTAAAGTGAAAAAATTTTATTCTACAATGAGTCAGGCTTTGCTTATGGCGATTAGTAAACACGGTTATGTTGATAGCTGGAATTTTTGTGAAAAGGCTAATGCGCAATGTGTTGCTGAATTTGTCAGCTATTTGAAACCTGAACTTAAAATAGCTTATGATTGTGGTGATGATACTGAGTGTCCGGGAATGGCTGATAAATATATTACTCTTGATGGAAAGGATTATACCAATGTTTCATATAAAAATGCTTCCCATTTTTATAGAATGACTTTATTTGATGGAAGCCATTTGTGGATTAGGCATAGTGAGTCAAATACTTGTGAAAACTCTGATACTGGTACTAAAAATGTCTGCGGGCTTATTTGGGTTGATGTCAACGGCGCTAAAAAACCAAATCAATTCGGTAATGATGTTTTTGCATTCTTTATTTTAAAAGATAGGATAATTCCTCATTCCGGGAATGATTGCTATCCTGGGAAAGGCGGATGGGGATGTGCAAGGTATATTTTGGAGCATGACAATATGAAATATCTTAGAAACTAGTCAATTTTTCCTCTTAACTGTCCGCAGGCTGCATCTATGTCTGAGCCTCGCTCTAACCTTACCGTAACCTTTTTACCAGAATGCTCTAGCAGGTATTTAAACTTCTGTATTGAATTGTTCGAAGGGCGCTGATAATCGTTCTTTGCGGTCGGATTATAGGGAATCAGGTTTACGTTGCATTTTATTTCGCTTAAATATTCCGCAAGCTCTTTGGCGCTTTCAATTGTGTCATTTAAATCCTTTATCAGCAAATATTCTATTGTAATTCTTCGCCCTGTTTTATTTACATAGCTTTTCATCGCTTTTTTTAATTCTGACATATCGTATTTGTTCTCTATCGGCATTATCTGCTTTCTGATAGCGTGGTTCGGAGCATGTAGCGAAATCGCAAGCGTTGATTGCATATCATTTTCCGCTAGTTTATACATTTGAGGAATTATTCCGCTTGTTGAAACGGTTATCCTTCTTGCACCTATCTGGAAGCTTTCGTTAAATATTTCCATCGCTTTTAATACGTTATCAAGATTTAGTAAGGGTTCTCCCTGCCCCATAAATACAATATTTGTTACTTTTAAGCCCGTATCTCTTTGGATTGTCAAAACTTGTTCCAGTATTTCTTTATAGGTTAAATTCCGAATAAAGCCTCGTTTTCCCGTTGCGCAAAAGGTGCAGTTTACAGCACATCCGATTTGAGAGCTTACGCAGGCTGTCAGGTTCGCTCTGTTGTCAAATCTCATTAATACGGTCTCTACACACTCGCCGTCAGGATATTCAAGTAAATATTTTATTGTCCCGTCTGAACTTACCTGTTTAACTTTTATTTTTACATCGGTTACCGTCGCTATTTGCTTTAATTCTTCTCTGAATTTTACCGACAAATCTGTCATATCATCAATTTCTTTTACAGATTTCAGGTAAATCCAGTTGTGAATCTGGCGGGCTCTGAATTTGGAGGCCTTTAATGTGTCTGTTATTTCTTCGATTTCTTTTAAATTTAATCCTGATAATATTTTCATTACTTCACCGGAATTTTTTCCTTGTAATATTCCACAACCTCAATCATAGCATGAAGATAAAGCGTTTGTTCCTCGCTCTTTTCTCGCCAGAAGCAAAATCCGCAGCTTGAAGGTAATATGCATAAAGGATTGTCCGGAAAGTCCCGACAAATCTGCGGTCTGTTTTCGTAATCCGAACATCTTTTGTCTTGTGTCAACTTCGGGCAGTGGTAAAAATAAACTTTTTCTTCTTTATTTTCTTCCAATAGCGCAATGTATTCAGGATAAACTTTTCGGGCTTCTTCTTTATCTTTATAGGGAATAAAAATACTTAAAAACTGCTTTGCGAAATTGTCGCCGTTTTCTGCCCGTTTTTTTAATTCTTCTGGAGAATATTCGCTGCAAGCTAAGTTACAGCAGGTTGCGCATCCTAAGCATTTGTAATTTGAACGTTCTTTTAATATATTTTGAAATTTTATATAAACTTCTTTGGAAATTTTATTCTCTAACAGGTTAAGAAATTCTGTCTGCCATTTTCTGCCGTCACTATCGGGCGGAAATTCAGTAAAAATGTCAGCCTCAAGCCCTTTGGGTTTAATCCTTTCTGAAAGTTCTTGAATTTCACTTATCGCCTGTTTGAATTTTTCCCTAAATACGGTTCGCTGTTTGTTTACTATGCTGTTTAAATTCTCCATAGCAAAATCATAGCATAAAAGCCTTTAGTATTCTTATTCTGGATTATTATTTAAATTAAAAGCTTTCGGCTATTCTTCGTTTTGTGAAAGCATATTGTATGTATAATCCATTTTCTTATCAAAAATATTTTCGTTCGGATCGTCTAATATTGACATATTTGCATAATATGAAACTGCGTCAATAGAGCCGTTGCCGACATTTTTATCATCAAAATCCATTGCGTAATAGAAGGCTGCCATTTCTTTTGCTGAAATTACGCCGTCACCATCGTGGTCAAGCTTTTTAAATACGTTATTATTACTTGCTTCCATTTGCTTAATTTCAGCATCTGACAATCCCTCATTCTGGAATTTCATAAATGCTTCTTTGCTGATTGTTTCTCCGCCATCACCGTATTTTTCTGAAATAAACTTGGTCATTGATCCGCCAAGTTTTTGGAAACCTTGACTTAATGCCGTTTGAATTTTTTTGATATCTTCCGGTGTCGGGTTTTTCTTTGACATTAAAGCGGATATCTCATCTGAAATTACAGAAATTTTAACATCTTCTGCATGCATCATTTTATTAAACAAGTTATTTGCAACGCTGCCGGTTTTAAAATCTCCGTCAGCAGGAGTGTTTGCAACGATGTTAGCTTCACTTGCGCTTGATTTTGAAGTCGGTGTTTTAGTTTGGGTTACGGCAGATGCAGGTTGGGTTTGTATAATTGGTGGAGTTGCCGTAGTGGGTATTGCTTGTGAAGTTGATGTTGTTTGCGTTGGAGCTGTTGGAGCTGTTGGGGTTGCTGGTGCTGAAGAATTACCTAGCAATAAGCTTTTAATTTTACCCATTATGCTGTCATCAATCTCCATTGTTTGACCATTTAATATGGTAAAATTGTTTTTTACGGATTTATTACCGATTTGGTCTATGTTACTTGTACCTGTATAATTTGTCGTTTGTCCGTTTTTAATCCTTTGCTCATTATCCGCTTTGACAAGTTTCATAACTTCTTGCCAAACATTAATTTTTACCTTTTTACAATCGGCAGTGCTCATTCCCAAGCTTGATGCAATCGCTTGGGTTACGCCTTGTCCTGTGGTGACTTTGATTTCTGCCATGGTAAAACCTCTTCTATAATACTTTATATATATAAAGTATATATACCCAGCAAAATTTCATTTGTTTTAATTTTTGTAAATAAAAATTTACAAATAACTTAATTTGTAATATCCCATCTTCCGCAGGTGCCGCCCCAGCGTGCAATGATGTTGCCCTTGATGTCTTTTATTTTTTCAACGTGTTGAATTCCATCATTTCCTTCTATGATGGTAATAACTTCACAGTTGTTTGAGCATCCGTTGCATTCGCAGGTGATTGAGTGAAAGTGCATATCACCGACTTCCCAGCCTTTGAATTTCGTTGAGGCATCGGTGTATTGGTGATTTTCCATTGCTAATAAAGCTGCACCTATTGCTCCCATTGT
This sequence comes from uncultured bacterium, assembly GCA_949297715.1. Lineage (GTDB taxonomy): Bacteria > Cyanobacteriota > Vampirovibrionia > Gastranaerophilales > Gastranaerophilaceae > Scatenecus. The sequence goes on from CASFTJ010000002.1 coordinate 44,074, forward strand.
CTGGTGATTTTCCGGAACGATAACTTTGTGACCTAAGGCTTCTTCAAATGCTTTTACCATACCTTGGTTCGTTGCAACACCACCTTGGAAAGAGAATACGGGAAGAAGTTCTTTTCCTAAGGCAAGGTTTGACAGGTAATTACGTACAAGAGCCTGACATAGGCCGTAGAGTAAATCTTCTACAGGATAGCCGAGCTGTTGTTTGTGGATAAGATCGCTTTCTGCAAAAACCCCGCAACGACCGGCAATTCTTGCAGGATTTGTTGATTTAAGCGCTGTTTCGCCAAACTTTTCTATCGGAACATTTAGTCTGTTTGCCTGTTGATCCAGAAAACTTCCTGTGCCTGCTGCGCAAACCGTGTTCATTGCAAAATCCGTTACAATACCGTCACGTAAAATGATAATTTTGCTGTCCTGACCGCCGATTTCTAATATAGTCTGAACCCCAGGAACATTTATGCTTGCGGCAACTGCGTGGGCGGTGATTTCGTTCTTAATAATATCCGCTCCAACAAGTGCACCGGCTAGATTCCTGCCCGAACCTGTCGTGCCTACTCCCATTACGTTGTATTCGGTAAGTTTTTTTGAATATAACTCATTTAAACCTTTCTGGACTGCCATTACAGGTTTGCCGGCAGTTCTTAGCATGTAACTGTCTACGTATTTCCCTTTTTCATCAACTAATGCTAGTTTTGTTGTTACTGACCCTACGTCTATCCCTAAATATACTGTTAAACTCATATTTTCACTTCCTTATTTAAAGCTGCCGAAGGCTTTGTTTAATTGTTTTACGGCTATTGTAAATTCTTAACCCTACTCTAGCATAAAAAAAATATCCCGTAAACTGTTTATATGTTTTAGGATTCTTCTTGAAGTTTTTTGAGGTATTCTTGCTTTGTTTCTTCAAGATGTTTTTCTAAAATTTTGAGATGTTCTACTGCTATTTTGCTGTGCTCATCAACTGCTTGTTTCCATACCTCTAAATTAGCTTTTTCTGAGTCTTTCGCATTCTCAAATGTGTGATGTGTCATTAAATTCTTTATTGTTTGCGAAAGGTTCTCTCTTTCTTTTTTTATATCTTCCAGTTGTTCTTCAAGATGTTTTAACATTGATTTTGTGTTTTCTTTTGAGTCGTTTGACATATAAATTGCTCCTATAATCCCTTTTATTTTGATTTTATTACAAACATAATTCAAAAAAAAGCGCAGAACCCACTGCGCTTTGTGTATTTTTTATTTGTAATTATTAACTTGTTATCTTGAAAATTTACTGATGTCTTCATCTATAAATTTTTTATTGTTGTTTTCTTCTGTTTTTATTATCTGTATTCTGGTTTCGGCTTCCTTAATAGCCTGTTCTTTGGCTTCAATCCCATCCAGATTACCCGACTCAATGTCTTTCACTATTTCTGCTTGCAGACGATGAATTTCTGCTTCTAATTTCTGTATACCTTCCGGTTTTGGGTTTTGCGCTTCTCCATTCTGCTTTGCATCTAATTCAGTTTCCATTTGCTGTTTTTTTAATTCGAGTTCTTTTGCTATTGCTTCAAGTTTTGGAGCTATGACTTTTTTTAATTTTTCTGTTTCTTTATTAATTATTGTTTTAAAATCTTCCGGGGTGATTGGAATGTCTTTGTACATAAGTTCCATATGTTCACCAGGATTGTTATCATAGTATTTTTGTATATCCTTTGCTTTTTTCTCAAGTTTTGCTTTTTCATCATCAATTTGATTTAAATCAGGCTGTTCTTCTGCTTTTTCTTCTTTATTGTAATAATTTTGAATGTCTTCATTAGTTTTTTGTTTTTCAAGTTTTTTCTTATCTTCTTCTGAAAGGTCTGTTCCATTAATAGTTATATCGTGCGGAAGCCCTGTGTCATTGATCTGATATTCACTCATAAAAATTTTCTCCTTTTATTATCTACACAGAGGATGTATTCGGCAGAAAGAACTTATAACTTTAATTTTTTATTAATATGATACATAAATTTACAAATGAAAATCGCCCCGATTTTCACCGGAGCGATTCTTTATATGAGAAATACTCATATTCCCTAGTTTTTGTTTTTTATTTAGCCTTCTGTTTCTGCTTTTGCTTCAACGTTGGCTTTTGATGGGATTCTCATTGCGTAGAATGATCTGATTACGAAAATTAATGCAATAACTAAGAATACCCATCCTGCAATCGGCGCAATTTCTCTGAAACTTGCTGATATTGCGATTTCCATTGCCAGAAGTCCGAATAATGTTGTAAATTTGATAATCGGGTTCATTGCAACTGATGAAGTGTCTTTGAATGGATCGCCTACAGTGTCACCGACTACTGTTGCTTCGTGAAGCGGCGTTCCTTTTTCTGCCAAGTCAACTTCTACAATTTTCTTGGCGTTATCCCAGCAGCCGCCTGCGTTTGCCATAAATACTGCTTGGAATAAACCAAATACTGCTATTGCAATCAAGTAGCTTACAAAGAACGCAACAGGTGCTGATGTCATACAGCCAGGTGCTGATAGACATGCAAATGCAAGTGCAAAGGCAAACAGTGCGATAAAGATATTTATCATACCTTTTTGAGCATATTGCGTACAAATTTTTACAACTTCTTTTGAGTTTGCAACATTTGCACTCTTTGAATCTGCTTCTCCGAGTTTGATGTTGTCTTTAATGTATTCGGTTGCTGAATAAGCACCTGTTGTAACGGCCTGCATTGAAGCTCCGCTAAACCAGTAGATTACAGCTCCGCCTGCGAGGAAGCCAAGCAATGTATAAGGATTTAATACATTTAAAATCATTTCAGGCTCTAATCCAAGTGTTGATTTGATGACTAAGATTAAAGAGAAAATCATTGTAGTAGCACCTACAACCGCTGTTCCGATAAGTACGGGTTTTGAAGTTGCTTTGAAGGTGTTTCCTGCACCGTCGTTTTCTTCTAAGTATTTTTTAGCGTTGTCAAAATCAGGTTTAAATCCGAAATCTTTTTCGATTTCTTCAGAAATATTCGGAATATCTTCGATTAAAGACAATTCGTAAACTGATTGAGCGTTATCTGTTACAGGGCCGTAAGAGTCAACTGCGATTGTAACAGGCCCCATACCCAAAAATCCGAAAGCTACAAGCCCGAAAGCAAATACTGACGGATAAATCATTAATTCTGACGGAATAAATGTTGATGCAACATAAGCTAATCCCATCAAAAGCACAATTACCATACCAATCCAAAATGCGGAGAAGTTACCTGCAACAATTCCTGAAAGAATGGTTAATGATGCGCCGCCTTCACGGGAGGCTGTTACTACTTCTTCTGTGTGTTTAGCCTTAGGTGAAGTGAATATTTTAGTGAATTCAGGAATAAGAGCTGCACCTAAGGTTCCGCAAGAAATTATGCAGGAAAGAACCAGCCACAAGTTTCCTTCCAATCCTCCGAGAAGCCAGTGGCTTACTCCGAATGTCATACCAATTGATAATATAGATGTTAACCAAACAAGGTTGGTTAATGGTTTTTCAAAATCGAATTTCTGAGTTTTAGCTGCGTAAATTCTGTCTGCTACACCGTTAATCCAGTATGCAACAACTGATGTTACAATCATCAAAAATCTCATTACAAAAATCCAAGTTAAAAGTTGAACTTGATTTTCAGAACCAGCAACTGCAAGCAAGATAAATGAAACGAGTGCAACTCCTGTGACCCCGTAAGTTTCAAATCCGTCAGCAGTCGGTCCTACAGAATCTCCTGCGTTGTCGCCTGTGCAGTCTGCTATAACACCGGGGTTTCTCGGGTCATCTTCTTTGATGCCGAATTGAATTTTCATCAAATCAGAGCCGATATCCGCAATTTTTGTGAAAATTCCGCCTGCAACACGGAGGGCTGAAGCGCCTAAAGATTCACCGATTGCAAAACCGATAAAGCATGCACCTGCGATTTCGCCCGGTACAAACAATAGAATTGTAAGCATCAAAATCAATTCAACTGATACAAGGCAAACACCGATTGACATACCGGCTTTCAGCGGAATGTTCAATACATTAAGCGGGTTGCCTTTTAATGAAGCAAACGAAGTTCTTGCGTTTGCAAGGGTGTTCATTCTGATTCCGAACCATGCAACTGCATAAGAGCCTAAAATCCCGATTACTGACCATGCCAGAATAATCAGAACGTTTTTAAGCGGCATTCCCTGCAGATAGCCGAAATAAAACGCAATACACAGCCCTATCAACACTTCAAGAACTAAAAGAAATTTGCCCTGCTGAATAAGGTAAGTTTTGCAGGTTTCAAAAATAGTGTTGCCTACATCAGCCATCGCTGCGTGGACTTCCAGTTTTTTAATCCTTGCAAATTCAATAAATCCGAATATCAAGCCGATAACCGAAATTGCAATACCAATAAGCAGCAGATTGTAGCTTGAAAGGCTTGCGTCTTTAATACTCGGAACAACTAAATCAGCTTCGCTTGCAAGAGCAGGCGAAACAGAGCAGAACAATGCAGCAAGAAGAGCCGCCATCGTTCCGGATGAAAGTAATTTCTTAAACATAAACTCTCCCTCTTTAAATTAAGTCGTTACACGCCAAATATTATACTTCAAAGAAAAAAATATTACAACTTTTAACAATATTTGAATACTTATTTTAAGGTTCTAAAATCCGTTTGTAATAAATATCACTTTTAATCGACAAAAAGCTTGCAATAAGGAATAGTAATGCCATACTTGAAATAATTTCTCCGCACAGAATTCCTTTATCAAAATAGTAAATTATATACGCAAACAGTTTAGGAAATACCAGAAAATGTGCAACAGTAATAAAAGGATGAAGTTTTATGACATCCCATATTGAAACCGGCACCCAGAGCCCTTTGTCTTCAATATAACTCTCAAATGTCAAAAACCGCCACAAAAGCGTGCAGAAAAACGCAAGAATTACAAAACCGAATGCAATCTGCCCTGATAAAAACGTTGCAACTGTCATCAGGTAAAATACAACAAGCGCAAGCGGAAATGCAATACTGAAATAAAGATTTCCTTTTAATACCCCGAAAACAGAAATCTTCATTATTTCAACATCTTCGTTCTGTTTCTGCAGGTAATCCTCCATGTTTGAATGTTTTATTGCCGCTGTATAAATCTCTTTGTCGATTAAATTTTTGTCCAATAAATCTTTTAACGATTTTTTAAAACTTTTATCAACTAATTTTTCTATTTTTATCAAATGTCTTTCTCTTTGCGGGCCGAATTTTTCCAGCTTTCCCGTCTGTTTTAAATTCTTCAGTCCAAAGTCATACAAATCCGAATACAGGTTATTTAAAACGGTTTCATGCAAATCCTCAGGAACCCCTGATGCAATAAGGTCAACGGTTTTGTGAAAAACCCATTCTGCTATAACCTGTACAAAAATACTGCGTAATTCATTATCTTTGCAATCCTCCAAACTTACACGCTCTCCGGCAAGAATGGAATACTTATAAACCAGATCACGGATGTAAATTCCTCTGTCACTGTATTCTTCAGGTATTATACCTCTTACCTGAAACCTCAGTTGATTGGCAAATCCTTTATAATCAAATTCTTCGTTCATTTAACTTCCCTTTTCCTATAAACTCAAATAAACATCTTCCTGCAATTTGATTTCGAATTCGCTTCCGGCAGGGATCGAAACTCTTCCGCCCTTATGCCCGATTGAGAATATCGGAGAACCTGCAAAGTTTACGACATAAGTAACCGCACCAACGATTGTCGGGATTGGTGAAATTATTACACCAATCGGGTTATCGGCAAGTTTTTTTGAGGTGCTTCTTGTTTTTTGATAGAATGCTTCGCCTTTGTCAATTTGGTTCATAACCCCTTTCCAGTATTCACGTTTGCCTTTTATGTTATTGATAAATATTTTTTTATGGTTTGCTTTTGTGACTTTGCCGTGTGCAGAGTACGTCCGTCCGTTAAATTTCACGCTTTCAATTCTTAATACGACAAGTCCGCCGTTTCCGGTAATTTGCGGAAGATGAGAGTCTTCAACAGATGCCGTAAAGACTGTTCCTGCAGGTATTGTCACGTACCTCTGGTAAACAGGAGTTAAAGACGTGAAGCTTACTTTAGAGCCTTCTTTCAGGTAATCTGATACAAGATTATTTGATTTAAGGCGGAATTTTGTGCCTTTTTTAATTTTTATTGCAGTAAAGTCATCTTTGGTAAGTGTTGTGCCCGGAAGATTTTTATTAACTTTTTTCTTTACGGGTTCTGTTACTGTCGGGGTTGTTTTAGGAGGGGCAGATGTCGTTGTTTTTGTTGGAGCAGTTGTTGTTTTAGGTTGTGTTGTTACTGTTTTGGAAGGGGTTGCTGTTTTTGGAAGCGGGGGAAGATTTTGCTGCTCAAGTTTTGAGGGGTTGTAATTTTTTCTTATCTCCTCATCCACCGACAAATCGAGTTCCAAAGCCAAAGCAGGCGCTATTGTTAAATATAAACCTAATATAGCAAAAACTATCCTCTTCACAATTCCCTCTTAAAAATTAACGCCACTTTTATTTAGCTTAGTAAAAATCAATAAAAGTGACGTTATAAAGTTGTAATTATTCAGCTAAAAGCTCATTGATAGCTTTAGCTGCTTTTTTGCCGGCACCCATTGCGTTGATTGCGTTTGATTCTCCAACAGGCGCAACGTCTCCGCCTGCGTAAACAGTCGGAATATTTGTTGCTCTGGTTTCGCCATCAACCGTAATGTAGCCTTTTTTATCGGTAATTATTTCAATACCGTCAGCTTCTGCGGATCTTTGTATAATCGGGTTTGGGCCTGTGCCTAGCGCAACGATTACAGTATCAAGTTCTACGGTTTCGATTTTGCCTGTCGGAACAGGTTTTCTGCGCCCGCTTTCATCAGGTTCGCCAAGCTCCATTACTTCCAATTCAACGGCTTTTACATAACCGTCTTGTCCAAGAATTTCTTTTGGTGCATATAAAAATTTGAATATAACGCCTTCTTCTTTTGCGTGGCGGATTTCTTCAAGTCTTGCCGGAAGTTCTTTTTCCGTACGTCTGTAAATGATGTAAACTTCTTCAAAACCTACTCTGACAGCAGTTCTTGCTGCATCCATCGCAACGTTTCCGCCTCCGAATACCGCAACTTTCTTACCTACTCTTAAAGGTGTCGGGCTATCAGGTTGTCCGGCGTGCATCAAGTTTACTCTTGTCAAAAATTCGTTAGCTGAAAATACTCCGTTCAAGTTTTCGCCAGGAACGTGAAGCATTTTCGGCAAACCTGCGCCTGAGCAGATGAAGATTGCGTCAAACCCGTCTTCTTTTAATTGTTTAATAGTAATTGATTTTCCGACAACGACATTTGTGTGGAACTCAACTCCCATAGCTTTGAGGTTGGTAATTTCTCTGTCAAGAACGGTTCTTGGAAGTCTGAAAGGCGGAATTCCGTATCTTAATACACCGCCGAGTTCGTGAAGTGCTTCAAAAACAACAACTTCGTGTCCTGCTTTTCTAAGGTCTGCAGCAGCTGTAATTCCTGCACACCCAGATCCGACTATCGCAACTTTTTTGCCTGAAGGCTTAATTTCCGGCATATCAGCTTTTGTATTATCGCCTACATATCTTTCTAAAGCCCCGATTGCAACTGGAAGTCCTTTAATTCCTAAAATACATTTGCCTTCACATTGTCTTTCCTGCGGGCAAACACGACCGCAGACTGACGGAAGCATACTTGTTTCACGAATAATTTCGCCTGCTTTATCAAGGTTGCCTTCCTTAATTTCGTGGATAAATTGCGGAATTTGAATGTTAACAGGACATCCTTTTACGCACTGCGGATTTTTACAATTCAAACATCTTGAAGCCTCAAGCTTAACCTGTTCCGGTGTAAGATTGCTTTCTACCGGATCAAAATTTGAACGTCTTTGAATTTTATCCTGCTCTATTACTCGTTGTCTTTCTACAGCCATTTTATATCCCCTTCTTATATATAGTCTACTATTAATATCAGTATTGTAATTAAAAAACGCAATCAATGCAAGAATTAATTTAAAAACTTCATAATCGCTTGCAAAAAAGGCTTTAAATTGTAAAATTTCCTTATGGATATTCAATCAAAGACATTAAAGACTTTAGAATTCGACAAGATACAGGAAAAAATATCGCTTTTTGCAAAAACTTCACAAAGCAAAGAGTTGGCTTTAGGGGCTAAAATTTATGATGAATATTCCGAAATTATAAAGGCATTAAATTACACAAAAGAAGCCAAAAGTATTCTGGATTATGCAATAGATTTGCCGATAGGTTTTGTAGCGGACATAAATCAAATTCAAAAAAGTGCTTTAATAAGTTATCTTACCCCCGAAGAACTTTCAGATGTTGCGCAGACACTTCGTTCTTCCCGACTTGTCAAAAAGTTTTTGTCTGACAATTCGGAGCAGATTAAGATTCCGCAGTTGTTTGGGTTATCTCAAAATCTTTTGCAGGCAAGGGATTTGGAAGAAAAAATCTTTGATACTTTTGACGATAATTTAGAGATTAAAAAAGATGCAACCCCTGAACTTAAAGGGTTATGGGCATCGTTAGGCGACAATGAAAAGAATTTAAGAACAAGGGTTAATGACTTGTTAAATTCAGCGGAATTTTCGAAACATTTGCAGGAGAATATTTACACAACCCGTGATGACAGGATTGTTTTTCAGGTAAAAGCGCCTTCCAAGAATAAAGTTAGAGGCATAGTTCACGATGTATCCGCAACGAACAAGACTTTTTATATTGAGCCGGAAGAACTTGTGCCTGTGAATAACAAAATTCGTGAAATCAGAGCGCAAATTCATGCTGAAGAAGTGAGAATTTTGGTAGAACTTTCTTCTTTTGTGAAAGAAAAAATGACGGATTTAAAAATTGCCGAAAGAACGATTGCAGAAATTGACTTTCATTTTGCAAAAGCAAGGTATGCCGCAAGAATTCAGGCTGTAGAACCCGAGATTATTCCGCCAAATAACGGAGAAAAGGTTGTAATTTTTGAAAATATGCGCCATCCGCTTCTTATCGGGACTGTTGAGAATATTGTCTCAAACAATTTTGAGATTGGCAGAGATTACAAATCCATTATAATAACAGGTTCAAACACAGGCGGAAAAACGGTTACGATAAAAACAATCGGCCTATTTTTGTTGATGGCAAAAGCGGGATTTTTTCTCCCTTGCACAATGGCAAAGCTCTATCCGTTTAAAAAAGTTTTTGCCGACATCGGAGATGATCAAAGTATTTTGCAAAGTTTGTCCACATTTTCTTCTCACATGAAAAATATAATAGACATTGTTGAAAAATCCGATGAAGAAACTTATGTTTTGCTGGACGAAATTTGCGCGGGAACCGATCCTCAGGAGGGTTCTGTTTTAGCAAAAGTTATTCTTGAATATCTGGCAAAAAAGAAAGTAATATCAACGGTTACGACACACTACGGCGAATTAAAGGCGCTTGAGTATTCAAATCCTTACTTCAAAAATGCTTCGGTTGAATTTGATACAAATACTCTAAAACCGACCTACAAACTGTTAATAGGAATTCCGGGACTCAGTAACGCAATAGCAATTTCTGCAAACTTGGGGCTTAATAAAGAAATAACAGAAAAAGCTAAAGAAATTTTGATAAACCAAAAAGATCCCTCAATTTTGGTTGTTGAAAAGCTTCAGGAAACCCAGCAAAAACTCAGCGATAATCTTAAAAATACCGAAATCGCCAAAGAAGAAGCTGATGAATTAAAGAAAGAATATGAAGAAAATCTTGAAGCAATTAAAAAAGATAAGAAAAAAACAATCAAAAATATAAAAAACAAATTTGATTACGAAATGCTTGAGGTTAGAGCGGAATTAAAAGAAATAATAGATGATATGCGCAAAGAAAAAACCGAAAAAATTGCGCGCAGATCTTATTCTCGTCTTGCAAAGCTGGAACAGGGGTTTAGAGAAAAACTTGATGAATATGAAGAAAAAAACAGTTATCAGCCTGTAGATTTTGAGAAAATTCAAATCGGAGAAAAATTAATTGTAAAAGAGCTTCACCAGCCTGTTGTACTTCTTTCAAAGCCTGATAAGAAGGGCAAAGTGCTGGTTCAGATGGGGAACATAAAAACAAATATGCCTAAGGATAAGCTTGCACCTTACGATAAAAAATACGAAATAAAATCAAGTATATATAAACCTGTAATGACCGAGCGGTTTGAACTTAGAAAAACTGAAGTTTCAAACAGGCTTGATTTGAGAGGAAAAACGGTTGAGGATTCACTGGATGAGCTTGAAATTTTTCTGGATCACGCAAGTTTAGCGGGCTTTAGTGAAGTTACGGTAATCCACGGTCACGGCACAGGTGCTTTAAAATCTGCGGTTAGAGATTTTTTAAAGACATCTCCATATGTAAAAGAGTTTCGTGCAGGCGGTGACGGCGAAGGCGGCGACGGGGTAAGTGTTGTTGGGTTAAGGTAGTTTTTACATTAATAAAATATTCGATTGTTTGTAATTATATAAAATAATCATTTTCTGTGTTATAATGTAGAGTAAGAATTATATTAAGGAGTTTGGTATGCTAATTAGTGAATTAAGAGAAGAAAATGAGCTTATAGATTTATTTTGCGGGCTTGCTGAAACCCCGTCGCCATCAATGCAGGAAGAAAAAGTTATTGCATTCCTTGAGGATTACTGCCGTAAAAATAATCTTGAATACAGGCTTGACGGTTATAAAAATGTTTTGATAAAAGTTCCTGCAACTGACAGCACAAAGCCGCCGTTGCTTTTGTCCAGTCATATGGATGTTATAGGCGACGACAGCCCTGTGGAAGCTTATTTGGACGGAGATTTGATAAGAGCAAAAGGCAGAACACTCGGTGCTGACGATAAAGCAGGGTTAGCTAATGCACTTTATTTTGCAACAAAGCTTTCGAAATCCTCAATGCCTCATGGTGAATTGGAACTTGTGTTTACCAGAGATGAAGAAAACGGAGCGTCGGGAATCAGAAATATTGAATTTGATAAACTGAATTCTAAATATGCTCTAGTACTTGATAGCGATAGCTTGGGACAGCTTATGACATCGGGTGCCAGCTATACTACCGTAAAAATTCACGTAACAAGCTTTAAAGGCGGTCATTCGGGAATTGATATTGCAGATCCGACAAGAGAAAATGCCGCAAAACTTATTGCTGATATAGTTTCAAATCTTCCGCAAGGGGTTTACTATTCCGAAAACGGCCAGGTTGTTACTTCCTGCAATATCGGCGGAATAATTTCAGGTAATGTAAAGGTTACAAATATAATTAACACCACAGCTGAGGCAAGCTATTCTATCCGAAGCTCAAGCAGAAAAATGGAAGAAGAACTTAAAAATCGTATGATTTTTGAAATTGATGATTTTAACAAACAATATGAAGGTATTGCAAAAGCTGAAATAGTTTTTGAAGAACATCTTCCGCCGTTTGAAAAAGCCGAGGATGATTATATTCCGATATTGTTTGAGGCAGTTGCAAGAAAAGTCGGGGTAACTCCTGAAATCTCATCTTTCCACGCAGGTGCGGAAACTCATATTTACGCAAACAGAACAAATTCAAAAGGCGAAAAATTTCTTCCGTTCTTGGTGGGACTTGCGGATGTTCAGAATATGCACTCTTCAGAGGAAAATGTTAATTACAAATCCATAATCAAAGGTCAAGAATTGCTTGAAGCTTTCTATCAAGCTTACAGTGATTAATTTGCCCGAGAGGATAATTTAATTATGCAAAAAAGAGCAGTTATTATAACTGCTCTTTTTATTGAAATTTCTTTAAGCCTTACACCTTATATAGCAAGTGTAGTAGCTTCAATTTCAAGTTCTATTGGCATTTCTTCGACAACTTCTACTTTTTTAACTTCCTGTTTAACAGCAGGTGCTGATGTTTTTGCAGGTGTTACAGGTTTTGCAGCCTTAACCATCATTAAATCGGGATTTGCTTTGTAGTTACGATAGTCAGCCATAATCTTGTTAACGAAACGTCTAGTTTCAGCATACGGCGGAACTGCATTGTAACGTTTAACATTTCCCGGCCCTGCATTGTAAGCTGCAAGTGCCAATTCCATAGAACCGAACATTTTGTACATCATCTTGTAGTACATAATTCCGCCTTTGATGTTATCATTCAAAAGGTACGGATTTAATCCCATTCTTTTGGCAGTAGACGGCATTAATTGGAAAACTCCGACGGCCCCGTGGCTGCTTTTTGCTTCGTGTCTGAAACCTGATTCGGTTCTTGCAATAGACAAAGCAATAGCAGGATCTACTCCCATCTCAAGTGCATGTTTCACAATAGTCGCTTTTACGGTGTTGACATCCGCAGCCTGCGCGGGGGTATTGCAAAATATACACGCGAGTGCAAAAGTGATTAGTAATAGTTTTCTCAAAATGTAATCCTCTGGTTGTAAATTGAAAATTCTTGAATAAACTAACCTCTCTCCTTATTTTTGTTCAAGGTGTTAACCTTCAAGAACTAAATCTTATATACCTATAATATTACAAAAAATTTAAATTTCAAGCCCTTGTTTTTTGAGTGTGGCGAAAACACTTGTGGGGTGTCGTTATGCAGAATGTTAAGAATGTAAATTCCGTGTCAAGTAAAAGTCAAATTTGTTAAGTTTGTGATAATTTTTTTTTATGATAGAATTTTTACAAGGAATTAGAGTTTAAAAAGGAGACATAAATGGAAAATAAAAAGCTTGCAACAATCGGCGTTTTTGGCGGATCAGGATTTTACAAATTTCTTGAAGATATTGAGGAGGTAAGGATAGAAACCCCTTACGGAATGCCGAGCGACAATCTTTTTATCGGTAAAATCGGGCCTCATAAAGTAGCCTTTATGCCAAGACACGGAAGAAATCATTCTATTTTGCCTCACCTTTTGAATTACCGAGCAAATGTTTGGGCTATGAAGTCAATCGGGGTTGAAAGAGTAATTTCTCCTTGTGCTGCCGGAAGCCTTCAAAAACACGTAAAACCCGGAGATTTTGTAATTTGCGATCAGTTTGTGGATTGGACAGACGGAAGAAAATCAACTTTCTTTGAAGGTCCTATCGTAACTCACCCTTCTGCTGCCGAAACTTATTGCCCTGAACTTAGAAAGCTTGCGATTGAAACAGGTAAAGAAATCGGGCTTACTATTCACGAGACCGGAACTGTTGTTGTAATTAACGGGCCCAGATTTTCGACTAAATCGGAATCTAAATTCTTTACAAATCAAGGTTGGGAAGTTATAAATATGACCGCTTTCCCTGAAAATTATCTTGTCAGAGAAATGGATATGTGTCCTTTGAATATTTCATTAATAACCGATTATGATGCGGGGTTAGTCGGGGATGTTCCGCCTGTTTCTCATCAGGAAGTGACAGAAGTGTTTGCAAATAATCTTGCTAACCTTAAAACATTGCTCTTTAAGATGATTGAAAAAATTCCGGCAGAACGCAACAATTGTGTGTGTGCTAAGACTCAAAAAATGTCAAGGTTATAAACTCTTATAGGAGGTTAAAAATATGATAAGAGGCTTAATATTTGGTATAAACAATATATTTTTAATTTTCTATATTTTGATATTTACAAGATTATTATTAAGCTGGGTGCCAAGAGTGGATTGGTATAAGCAGCCTTGGAGATTTGTTTATCAATCGACAGAACCTTATCTTGCATTGTTCAGGAGATTTATTCCGCCGATTAGGATGATTGATATTTCGCCTATAGTTGCGTTGTTGGTGTTGCAAATTGTTCAGCAGCTTATAATTTTTGCGCTTTTCCAATTTGTTTAAATCGGTTAATTTGCGGGATTGAGGGCTTTATTCCGTTATCTTAATATATTGTTTTTTTTTCGAGTTTGGTATAGAGTTTAAATATTATGAAAATAATAATTTTTGGCGCAACAGAGGTGGGATGTCTTCTAGCAACTGAGTTTTTTGAAGACCATGACATTACGATAATAGATAAAGAAGAAAATCGCACGGATGAGTTTAATAAGCTTGATATAAGCTTTGTTCAGGGAAATGCTTCGGATCTTGATGTTTTAAATCAGGCAGATATAAAAAATGCTGATATATTCATAGCTTGTACGGCGATGGATGAGATTAATATTGTAGCTTGTCTTGCAGCAAAAAGGTACGGAAAGATAAGAACGATTTGTTTTGTAAGTAAAGAAGAATATAAAAATACACTTACTTATGAAAAAAATGATGATTATTTTACGGATGTTTTCATAGATTATATAATTTGGCCGGAAGAACTTTTGACGCAGGAAATTTTCAGAATAGTGACGGTGGCGCACGCATTGGATGTAGAAAATTTTGCTGACGGCAGGGCAAGACTTCTTGAGTATAAAGTTAAAGAAGGGCTTCCAATAATAGGTCAAAAAATTAAAGACATAGGATTTACCGAAGAAACTTTGATAGTCGGAATTACCAGAGATGGAGATTTGTTTATACCGAACGGCGAAACCGAGATTTTGGCAGAGGATAAATTAATATTTATGGGAACTTCGCATTCATTAGATATTCTTGCGGGGACTTTTTTCCACGAGAAGGAATGCGTTAAAAATGTTGCGATAATTGGTGGTGGAAACGTCGGATTAATGCTTGCAAAGAGTTTAGAAACGCTCAAAATTAAAACAAAAGTTATAGAAAAAAATCTGGAAAGATGCCATTATTTGGCGGAAGAACTCTGCAATACCTTAGTCATAAACGGCGACGGCACAGATTTGAAGCTTTTGGATGAAGAAGATATAGGATCTTCGGATGTTGTGATAAGTGTTACGAATAATGATGAAAGAAATCTGCTTTGTTCGCTTCTTGCGAAACAATTAGGGGTTAAAAGAGTAATAGCAAGAGTTTCAAAAGTTTTAAATATTCCTTTGTTTGAAAAAGTCGGAATAGATATTGCGATATCTCCTAAAAATTCTGCGTTGAACGAGGTAAGGAATGATTTGCAGGAAAATGATGTTGATATTCTTGCAACAGTAGAGCAGGGACAGGGTGAAGTTCTTGAGATCGGAGTTCTGCCTGAATTTAGCTGCAGGAAAATTATGGACTTAAATCTTCCAAAGCGTGCAATTATCGGGGTAATTCAAAGAAAAAATGCTGTGATTATACCGAAGGGTGATACGGAACTTCGTTCCGGCGATGTATTGATAATATTTACGCAGGCGGAAGATGCTCCTGAAATTAAGAAATTCTTTAAGGTGAAATAGTATGCGCTTAAGTTATCTTGCAAACGCACTTGGTATAATTCTTAAATATATTGGTCTAGTTATATTAATACCGATTTTGGTTGCTGTTATATACAAAGATTATTTTTCTATTTATCCGTTTTTAATTTCAGGGGTTGTTGCAATTGTAGTAGGTTATATTTTAAGAAGATTTATAAAAGATCCATCATCAGAAGAAAATCTAAACGATATAAAAAAATCAGAAGCTCTTTTTATTGTGGCATTTTCATGGATTTTATTCGGAATTATTTCAGGGCTTCCGTATTTATTTTATGGGTTGACTCCAACGGACGCAATGTTTGAGTCAGTTTCAGGAATAACAACAACAGGGGCGACAATCCTTACAAGTTATGATTATCCGGCGGCATTTTTCTTTTGGCGCTCATTGTCCCAGTGGTTGGGCGGTTTGGGAATAATCGTGTTGTTTATAGCGATTTTGCCACAATTTGCGGTTGCAGGTCGTCAGATGTTTTTTGCGGAGGCTCCGGGACCGACAGAGGATAAGATTACTCCCAGAATCCGTAATACGGCAGGGGCTTTGTGGAAAATTTATGCAGGGCTGACTTTTATAGAAGTTATATTGCTACATTTCACCGGAATGCCTTGGTTTGATTGTGTATGTAATTCGCTTTCAACTCTTGCAGCGGGTGGATTTTCACCAAATTCAATGAGTATTGCTGGGTACAATTCTGAGGCTGCAATTTGGATTACAACATTTTTTATGTTTTTGGCAGGAGCAAGTTTTGTTCTTCAATATAAAATTATTGTTCAAAGAAAACCTTCATTAATTTTCAAAAATGAAGAATTTAAAGTTTATACTGGAATGATACTGGTAATGTCATTGTTAATAGCAGCCGCACTTTATTTCAATGATGGTTACAGTATAAAAGATGGGATTATGCACGGACTTTATCAGGTAATAAGTATAACAACATCAACCGGAAGTTCAAGTGTAGATTTTGCTCAATGGAGTTTTGTTCCGCAGGTACTTTTGTTTGCTGTAATGTTTATGGGTTCTTGCGCGAGTTCTGCAGGCGGCGGTATTAAAATGGTCAGATGGATGCTTGTATATAAGTCTATGAAAAATGCGATTACAAAAGTATTACATCCGAATGCAATTTTGAATGTTAAAGTGGATAATGCAATTGTGCCTCATGAAATTTTAAATCAGACTGTTGTTTTTGTGTTCTTTTATTTTCTATGTTTTGCAGTTGGTGCATTTTTAATTGCCGTTATAGAACACAGTGTAACAATAGGATTGACGGGTTCAATTACAGCACTTGGCAATATTGGACCAGGGTTAGGAAGTGTTATAGGTCCTATGGGATCTTTTAGTAATACGCACGAAGCAACTAAAATTATTATGATAATATCAATGCTGGTCGGCAGGCTTGAAATTGTGCCGTTTTTAGTAATGTTCCAAAGAGAGTTTTGGTCATTCAAACGTCAGGCTTAAAATATTTTTTAGTTTTATTTTATAGAATTTTGAGAATATTTTTAAAAGATAATCTTTATAAATGATTAAAATGAACAAATCCTGTAATAAAATCGTTTACTAGATGAACAAAGGTTTTGAGGAATTTTTAATTGAAAGTTTCCGTTAAAATAAAAATATTTTTGATAGTTACAGGCTTATTAATATCATTTACCCCTGTATTTTCTGCAGAAGTTGCAGCTGTACAAAAGGGGATGGTTTTGTCGCTGGAGGATTGTATTGAAATTGCATTAAAGAATAGCCCGAATATTAAAAAATCAAGATATAATTACAGGTTAAGCAAGACTGATGTAAATATTGCCAAATCCGATTTTTTCCCGACGTTGAATTTAAGTACAGGGCTTGATTATAATGACAGCCATTCAAGATATAGCGATATTAATAACAATTATTATAACGCTCAAGCCTCAATAAATCAGATGATATGGAATTTTGGAAAAACTAATGCAAGAATTAAAATGCAGAAGTTTAATATGATATCATCTCAGTTCAGTTTTGATAATACTGTATTGTCGACCATTTATACCGTAAAAAACAATTATTATGCAGTGTTGGCGGCAAAGGCAGCGATGGATGTAAATAGGGCAAATGTTCAGATTAATGAGAGAAATTACCAGAGGACGAAGGCGTATTTTGACGAGGGGATAAGATCAAGAATTGATCTGGTTAATGCAGAAGTATATTTAAGCGATTCAAAAGTATCGCTTGTGCGGTCGGAAAACCAGTTTAAGAATGCGATGGTAAAGCTTAACAATTCAATGTACATAGCTTATGCACCTGAATACGAAATTAAAAATACCGAAACATTTAACTTTAAGCGGAATGAGATTCCTGTAAATCTTGAAAAAATTTCGGAAAAAGCAGATTTAAGCAAATTGCCTGAAAATGTATCAGATGCAACATTAACTTCTTCGGTTGAAAAACTTAATGTAATGGAGAATTTTCAATTTGATCCGTTTCCTTACACTTTTGAGAAGGCGGTAGAAATAGCGATAGATAACAGACCTGATTTAAAGGCTTATGAAAATACATTGAAAGCAATGAAGCAATCACTTTTATATATCAAACGTCAGTATTATCCGACATTATCAGGAACTGCGGGATATTCATTAAGGGATGCAAAATATAGTACAAATTCATTTAATATGGGAATTACTTTAAACACTTCATTAAACATAATGAGTCAGAAAAATCAGGTAGATGCCGGAAAAATTCAGGTAGAACTTGCGCAAAACGAAATTGACTTATTAAAGCAGAATATATATTTTGAAGTTCAAGCAGCTTATATAGATATGATTCAATTGGAAAAACAAATTCCTTTGTTAGCAGTAAAAGTAAAGCAAACATTGGAAAATTTAGAACTTGCGGATGGGCGTTATTTTGTCGGAATAGGCGATTATATAGAGCTTCAGGATGCAAAAGTTAATTATAACAATGCACAGCAGGCTTATGTTCAAGCGGTATATAATTATAATGTAGCCAGAGCCGCTCTTGAGCAGTCAATGGCAATGAAACCGAATGTAAAAATTAATATTGAGGATAAGGACTAATGGAAATTAAACAATTTTTCACAAAGCGATATATATTGACAGGAGCGGTGCTTTTGGGAGTGATACTTAGTGTAGCAGGTTATGTAGCGGTAAAAAATAAAGTAAGATATATAACAAAGCCATTGAAGCGTTGTACAATTACAGAAATCGTAGAGGCTTCAGGCACAATAAATCCTGTAAATACTGTAAGTGTAGGTTCAACGGTATCAGGTTTGATAAAAGAGATTTATGTTGATTTTAACTCAGAGGTCAAAAAAGGCCAGTTGATGGCGCAGATTGACCCTGCCAATTTCGAAGCAACCGTACAGCAAAATCAGGCACAAATCGCAAATGCCCAGGCTAATCTGGCAAAACTTCAAGCCGTAATGGATTATGATTATAAAATGTATATAAGATACAAAAATCTATATGCAAAAAATTTCGTAGCGAAAAGCGAATTAGACCAGGCAGAGAGCACATACAAATCGGATCTTGCACAGATAAATTCGGCCAAAGCACAAATAACTCAATATCAAGCAACATTAAAAACTGCACTTACAAACCTTGGCTATACCAAAATAATAGCCCCTGTAGACGGGACGGTAATTTCAAGAGAAATAGACCTAGGTCAGCCTGTTGCCGCAAGTTTTCAAGCACCGGAACTTTTCACAATAGCGCAGGATTTAACCCAGATGCAAATTGAAGTAAATGTATCTGAAGCAGATATCGGAAAAGTTAAAGAAGGACAGGATGTTACATACACTCTAGACGGTTATGCGGATAGTCTTTTTACAGGTAAAGTTACTCAGGTAAGACTTGCCTCCACCACAACAAGCAACGTTGTTACTTATTCGGTAATAGTTGGTGTTAAAAACGAAGATTTAAAACTTAAGCCAGGAATGACTGCAAATGTTTCAATTATTACGAATAAGCGTGAAAATGTACTTTGTCTACCAAATATGGCAATGAAATTTACTCCTTCAACCGACGGTACAAAATATGAAAAACAAGGAATATGGCTTTTAGAAAAAAATAAACCGGTAAGACATGAAATTAAAACAGGTGCAGGCGATGATGATTTTACTGAACTTATATCTGATGATATAAAAGAAAACGATTTGATAATTACAGGTATCAAAGGTAAGTCCAAAACAGCATCCAAAAATGCTCCACGTCGTCGCGGAATGTTTTAAAGGAATAAAAATGGCACTAATAGAAGTAAAAGATGCGATAAAAACATATCAAACAGGCGAGGACAGCTTTAATGCACTTAATTGTGTATCATTAAGTGTTGAAGAAGGGGAGTTTGTCGCAATTATGGGCGCTTCAGGCTCCGGCAAATCAACATTTATGAATATGCTTGGAACTCTTGATAAGCCGAATTCGGGAAGTTACTATCTTGATGGGATTGATATGCTTAATCTTACACCAAATGAGGTTGCCGAAATACGTAATGTAAAAATGGGTTTTGTATTTCAGGGATTTAACCTTATTGCAAGGACAACAGCCCTTGAAAATGTGGAACTTCCGATGATATATAAGGGAATTCCCGAAGAAGAACGGATTGAGCGAGCCAAAGCTGCATTAAAAATAGTCGGACTTGAGGCAAGAGAAGATCATATGCCGAATCAAATGTCAGGCGGTCAGCAGCAGCGTGTGGCGATTGCCCGAGCAATAATTAACGATCCGCCGCTAATTTTGGCAGATGAGCCTACAGGTAATCTTGATACCAAAACGAGTATTGAGGTTATGGAATTTTTTGTTAAATTAAACGAAAAGACAGGCAAAACAATAATTCTGGTTACTCACGAACCTGATATTGCGGAATATTGTAAACGGGTTGTAAGATTTAAAGACGGGAATATAATTTCGGATGAAATTAACAAAAATCGCAAGTTATGCGGATAAGGACAATATATGATAGATTTCAAATCAACATTAAAAATGGCAATAGTATCATTAAAGATAAACCGTATGCGCTCAATGTTGACATCATTGGGTATAATAATCGGTGTAAGTGCGGTTATTATAATGCTTGCGGTGGGTTCAGGCGCAAGTGAGAGAATTGCCAAGGATATGGAATCAATGGGAAGTAATCTTCTTATGATACGTTCAAGCTCCGCAACGACAAGCGGGGTTAGAATGGGATCCGGTACAAAGCCCTCTCTTACGTTGAAGGACGCTGAAGTTATTGAATCAAATGCGGCAGGGGTTTTGGCGGTTGCGCCATACTCAAGTGCAAGCGCCCAGCTTACCTACGGGAACCAGAACTGGGCGACTACTGTTGCGGGAACAACTGCTTCGTATCTTTTTATAAGAAATTATGAAATTATAGATGGGCGCAACTTTATACCTGTTGATATCAAAAACAGCACAAAAGTTGCGATTATCGGGAACACCGTTGCGACCGAACTTTTTGGAGATATGAACCCGATAAATAAAACAATGCGAATAGGTAATGTGCCTTTTAAAATAATCGGGCTTTTGAAAACAAAAGGTGAAAGCGGAATGGGAATGGATCAGGATGATCTTGTGTTTATTCCGATAACAACCGCTCAGAAAAAGGTTTTCGGGACGGATTTTCCGGGAAGCGTTAAGATGATAAATGTGAAAGCTCAAAGTGATGAAACTTTAACGATTGCTTCTGATGATATAACGGAAATTCTTCGCCGCCGCCATAATATCGGCAAAAATCAAGAAGATGATTTTGAAATCAGAAATTTAGCGGAAATGCAGGAAACAATAAAATCTTCGGCTCAAACAATGTCGCTTTTATTAGGTGCGATTGCCTCAGTTTCACTTCTTGTCGGCGGAATCGGGATTATGAATATTATGCTTGTGTCGGTCACAGAAAGAACTAAAGAAATAGGTATTCGTATGGCAATCGGGGCAAAAGCTTCCGATATCAGAATTCAATTCTTGATAGAATCCTTTTTGCTTTCAATAATAGGAGGACTTATCGGGGTAGTTATAGGAGTTGGCGGGGCAGAACTTTTACATCTTTTGGCAGGCATGTCAATTTCAATTTCAACTTTTTCAATAATTCTTTCTTTGGGATTTTCAGGCGCAATTGGAGTTTTGTTCGGGTATTATCCGGCATACAAAGCTTCCCTTTTAAATCCGATTGAAGCTTTAAGATATGAATAATATAAAAATGTAACTCAATATAAATATTTTAAATTTCTTGCGCAGAGTTTTGTTGTTGTATTATAATAAAGAAAATTATTTATTTTTGTAAGTTTATTTGCCAAGAGGTATTAAAAAGATGGAATATAATGTAATTTGTATTAAATGGGGTAATAAATTCGGATCTGTTGTTGTAAAACAGCTTAACTTGATAAATATGGTGAGTTTTAGTTTTTAAGGATTGGTCGGTGTTGAATGATTAATGTTGGAATTGCGTGTGACGAAAATTATTCAAAATATGCAGGGGTTGTTATAGCTTCTGTTCTCAGTAATGCTAATCCAGAGGATGATTTGTGTTTTTACATTCTGACTGACGGGTTGAGTGAAAAAACACAATCTGAAATTTTTAAATTAAAAGAAATAAAAAATTGTGAAATAAAATTTATTACGCTTGAGGATAAACTTTTTGAAGCTTACAAAAATATAAAAACTCATTCATACATTCCAATATGCACGTTTTACAGATTAAAGCTTTCCAATATTTTGCCTGATGTCGATAAAATAATTTATCTTGACTGTGATGTTGTGGTTAATGAAAGTCTGAAAGAGCTTTTTGAATCTGATTTAGGTGAAAATATTGTTGGCGGTGTGCGTGATATTAACCGCCGAATGCTAAAGCGTAATCCATCTTATGTTAATGCCGGAATGCTTGTTATGGATCTGAAGAAAATTCGTGAACAAAATATTGAAGACGAATTTTTAAGCTGGACAGAAAAAAATATTGATACAATAAAATTAGGTGATCAGGAAATAATTAATGAGGTTTTGAAGGGAAGAATTCAAATCCTTGATGACAGATGGAATGTTCAATCAAGCAACTTCACAAATCGTTCAAGTTATACCCGCCATCCTTGGATTATTCACTTTGTTTCAAAAAGAAAACCATGGCATTTCGGATCTTTCAGTTATCACAAAAACTATTATTTTAAATATCTTCAGCTTACCCCTTGGGCTTTGACGGAGGAAGAAAAGAAATATTGGTATAACAAAAATAAAGTAGTTTCTTTTTGTGGTTATTTAAAATACAGACCGCTTTTTATGTTTAGACCAATGTTTTACAAAGCTTTCTTTTACACTTATATAAAACCGATAGATTAGAATTTTGCGGCTTTTCGGTTTTGTGGGGCGGTTAATCTTAGTCGGCTGAGAAAATTTCTCTGATATCGTCTATTGTAAGCGATTTTACGATATTTCTGTCTACTGAAATTACGCTGTCAACAAGGTTGCGTTTAATAGTTTTAAGTTTTTGGATTTTTTCTTCAACCGTATTTTTGGTAATAAGTCTGTAAACAAATACTTTCTTAGTTTGTCCGATACGATAAGCACGGTCGGTCGCCTGATCTTCAACCGCAGGGTTCCACCAGGGATCGTAATGGATTACGTAATCTGCCCCTGTCAGGTTCAAGCCTGTACCTCCTGCCTTCAAGCTTATTAAGAATATCGGAATGTTACTGTTATTGAATCTTTCAACTGCAGCCTGACGGTCTTTGGTTTTTCCTGTCAAATATTCGTAATCAATACCTTCTCTCTCAAGCCAAGCTTTTACTATATCAAGCATATTTACAAACTGGCTGAACAAGAGTACTCTGTGACCTTCGGAGATAATTTCTTCAAGCATAACTTTAAGTTTTTCAAACTTGCCTGATGAAAGTACGTGTTTAACGTTTTCTTTATCGTAAAGTCTCGGGTGGCAGCAAATCTGACGTAATCTAAGAAGTGCTGAGAAGATAGACAATCTGCTCTTTTCAAGACCGTTTTGTTCAATAGATTTAAAGAGTTCTTCTTTAGTTGAATCAAGAACTTGCAGGTAGAAATCCTTCTGTTCGTCAGTAAGTTCGCAGTATGCAATGTTTTCAACCTTATCAGGCAAATCTTTTGCAACATCGCGTTTCATACGGCGGAGGATAAACGGATAAATCTGAAGTTTAAGACGTTTTTCAACAGTTTTGTCGCCTCTTTCCATAATCGGATTGACATAGCGGTAGTTAAATTCCGATATGCTCATCAAAAATCCAGGCATTAAAAAGTCGAATACAGACCATAATTCTTCAAGTTTGTTTTCAATCGGTGTACCGGAAAGCGCAAGTTTATGATCTCCGTTAAGTTTCTTAACTGCTTGTGCTGTTTGAGAAAGTGCGTTTTTAATATTTTGGGATTCATCCAGAATTATGTATCTGAAATTGTATTTTTGAAGTTTATCAATATCACGTCTTACAAGCGCATAACTTGTAATTACAACATCATAATTCGGAATTTCTTTGAAAAGGCTCTTTCTGTCAACACCGGAAAGTTTCAGACAGCTTAATGTCGGTGCAAATTTCTGAATTTCAGCTTCCCAGTTAAAAACAACTGTTGTCGGGCAGATTACAAGAGTCGGCGCAGGGCCGTCAACCTCTTTTGCTTTTTGTACAACTGCAAGTGCCTGCAGAGTTTTTCCAAGCCCCATATCGTCTGCCAGAATTCCGTTTAGTCCGTATTTATACATAAACCAGAGCCAGCCGTAACCCTTAACCTGATATTCACGAAATTCGGCATTAATTTCTTTTGGAAGTTCAATTTCTTCTGCGGTTGAAAATGACGACATCTGCTTCCAAAATTCTGCAAAATCATCACTCAATACAAGTTCCACATCAAGGTTTTTAAGTTCGTTGATTAAGCCTGCACGGTATGTTTTTACGGTAAATTTGTCATCGTCGTTT
The DNA here is from genome assembly GCA_949297715.1 of uncultured bacterium. Taxonomy (GTDB): domain Bacteria; phylum Cyanobacteriota; class Vampirovibrionia; order Gastranaerophilales; family Gastranaerophilaceae; genus Scatenecus. Next base: position 68,207 of record CASFTJ010000002.1, read on the forward strand.
CTGTAAACATCAAACGAGTTAAAAGCACGCATCATTGCATAAATATTCTGCGCCGGAAACTCGACAAATCCTAAACTTCTGATTCGGCTGTATTTTTCTCCGCTTTGGATTGTGTCGTAAATGTCGCTGAAGGAGATTATTTCTTCTCCGACTTGGCCGTAGAGGGTTATGTCAAAGCTGTCAGAAGCTTCCTCGCTGAAGTCGATTTTTGCACAAAGTCTGAACGGTTCCTCTATTAGCTTGAAAAAGTTCATATCGTCTTTTTCTTCAAATTTCCAGCCTTCGCCGGCTTGCTTTATGTAATAATTGTAAAAATCGATTGCATTTTCTTTTTCTAAAGCAAGGTTATTGGTCTGCATAGGAACGAATTTGCAGGCTAAAAGCATGTGATAAGCTTCAATTTCGTGCTGGTAATTTCTCTTTATCCAATATACAAGATCTTCACCTTGTTTTTTTATTGTAATATAAGGTGATTTTTCGGCATTTTTTGAAAACGGAACCTTTACCCCGTCGTATTCAAATTCCAAAGTTGCTTTTAATGATTGGTCGTAATCAATTCCCATTGTTACGATGTTCAGAGGCGGACGTTCTTCAAGCATTAGTTTGCTGATTGTTTCAGAAACTTCTACGTCCATAATTTGCTGTAACTGCGGAAGTTCTTCGTAAATAAATTTCCCGCCCTCAGAGTCTTTTAAATCCGTAAAGCTTGATTTGATAAGGTTTTGGGGTAGAGCCTGAATTGCAACATTTGTCGGGAAAATCAGATTCTTATAACGTCCCCATTTTAAGTGTCTTGAAAAATATCTGACTTCTTCAAACGGAATAACATCATCCTTATCAGGTCTTATCCATTCAAGTGATAGAAGAATTGTTCCTTGAGTGCCTGCATTTACGTAGAGCTTAAGCTTCCATTCTTCATCGACAAATTTCAGGCGGTCTTTTGTTTTTTCATCAAGAACTTCATCTGCTTTAGACAAAAGTGTAAACATCGGGCCGAATTTTGTAATCGGGATGTCATACCAACCGGCCTTTTTGTCCTGTCGTGAAATTGTTAAAAGCTGTTGAAATATTGCGACTTCAACTTTTTGTGAATTGTTCAGTTCAAAATTTTTATCTTGTTTTTGAGTTTCAATTAACGCTCTTAAAATCGGTTCAATTTGTCTTACAACTTTTCCTGTTTCTCTTGACATTACAAGAACTGAAAAGAAATTTGCCTTGCGTTTGGGGTTAAAGTGGAAGATATAATTCCCCTCAGGCTGTTCGGTGAGTGCGGTATTTTCATCAGGAAAATGCGGTTCTATTCCGAACTTTGTTTCAAGCCAATCTTCATAAGCGTGCTCATCTATTGCTTTTAGGGCAACAGCCACAGCGTGTTTGCACCATTCTTCTTTAAGAGGGCAGTTGCAGCGGGCTTCTACTTTATTCTTTTTGAAGATTAAGTCTGTCTTATAGAAGTCCTGAAAGTTACCTTTTACTTTACCCATGTAAAAGTTTTTCTCAGGATAAGTGTCAAACACCATATCTTTAAGATGGTATTCATACCCGCGCCTCCAGCTTCCGGCGCTTGCATGGTCTTTTATATATTTGTAATTAAATTCTTCAACACTCATGAAAATCTTGGGAGTATCTCTTTCTTTTCTAAGGGTGTAAACTTCGGATATAGAAGCAAAACCACTTCCATAAACCCTCAATACTCATATTATACATGAATAACAAAAAAAGGCAAGTACAAATTACAGTTGAATTAAAAACTCATCAAATACTGGTGAAAACAGCAGGAAAAAGCGATTCCGAAAATAGCGCCTGCAATGACTTCAAGGGGAGTGTGTCCTAAAAGTTCTTTTAATTTTCCGCCGATAGCCTGCACGTTATGTTTATAAAAATCATCCATCATTCTGTTTAAGCAGGCAGCGGTTTTACCTGCGGCGCGTCTGACGCCTGCGGCATCATACATTGTTACAAGCGCATATCCTAATGCTACGGCAAAAACCACCGAATCAAATCCGGAAATCAGCCCGACTGATGTTGAAAGCCCCATTACGCCTGCTGAATGAGAACTTGGCATTCCGCCTGTTGTTGTAAATATTTTAAAATTTATTTTTCTTGATCTGATTGTAAAAATAAAAAACTTTACAACCTGAGCAAAAAATGCTGCTGCCAGCCCTGATATTATCGCCTCGTAACCTGTATTTAAAATCTTTTGTATCATCAATCCTGCTCTCTATTTGATTTCGTATTTCTATTTTATCACAAGCATAAGATGTTGCAAATTATCATTTTTAAGTTGTTGTTGCTGGAAAATTTTATATTAAGCTGCTTGTTTGCTGATTTTTGTTAGAATTTCTTCAAAAATTTCAGAATTAAAGCCGTTGTCGTTGAGAATTTTGCGGCATTCAGTGATAAGTTCGGCTAAATCTTCTTTTGCTTTTTTTATTCCGTAAAGTGTAGTGTAGGTAAGTTTTCCTGCCTCTTTATCTTTTCCCGGGGTTTTGCCGATTTCGCTGAAGGTTGCTTCCTCATCAAGAATATCGTCTGCTATTTGGAATGCTATCCCGAATTTTTCGGCAAAAGCGGTTAAGGCTTCAAGTGATTTTTCGTCTGCTCCGCCGATTATTGCGCCTGTTCTGACAGAAAGCCTGAACAGGTCACCGGTTTTGTGAAGATGAAGATATTTAAGAATTTCAGCTTTTTCGTTTTGTGAAATTTCAGAACCGTTGTTTTGTTTTCTTTCGTTTTCTATATCCACAACCTGTCCAGCTATTACGCCGTAAGCGCCTGCGGCATAAAAATATTCGTCCATAATTTTCAGAAGCTTTTCTGATGAAAGATTTTTAGAATTTTTTAAAATAATTTGCGGTGCAAAGGTTAAAAGCGCATCGCCTGCAAGAACGGAAATTGCTTCAGGAAAAACTTTGTGGTTGGAGGGCTTGCCTCTTCTGAAATCGTCATTGTCCATACACGGAAGATCATCGTGGATTAAGGTTTGAGCATGAAGCATTTCGATTGCACAGGCCGTCGGCAAGGTATCTTCAAGTTTTGCACCAAATAACCTTGCGCTTTCAATGCACATTATCGGGCGAAGCCTTTTGCCCGGAAGCAAGACGGTATATCTCATTGATTTAAATATATCTTCAGGGTAAGTTATCGGAATATATTCATTTAACTTTTTGTCTACTATTTCAATGTAATCTTTCATCTGCATAATTCTGACTCCGTTTTGCATCCTTCGTTTTCAAAATTTACTCATCAATATCAAATTTCTTAAGGTTTTGTTTTAAAGTATTTCTTCCGCTTTCTCGTTTTTTGGTGCTGATTTTTGCGATTTGTTTGTTATGTACAAGTTTTTTTGAATGTTCTGTTTTAACCCCTTCGTATTTAATTTTTTCTTTGTAGGATTTTGCTTCTTCGACAAATGCAAGATAACTTTCATATCTTGTTTGGTCGATTTTATTAATATTTGCAAGCACGTTACAGCCGTCTTCTTTTATATGAAGGCAGTCGGGGTATTTACATTCGTCTTTAAGCGGTGCAATTTCATCAAAAAGTCCGCCGATTTCTGTAGGAAGCAAAAAATCAAACTTTACGTTGCTGAATCCCGGTGTGTCAACAATTCTGGTGTTTTCTCCGATTTTCATAATTTCGGAGTGGCGGGTTGTATGAGTGCCTCTTTGTGTTTTTTCGCTTACGGATTTTGTTCTTAGGTTAAGTTCGGGGTTAATCGCATTGATAAGACTGGATTTCCCGACACCGGAATTTCCGCAAAGAACACTTGTTTTGTCCTTTAGAAGCCGTTCAAATGTCGTAATCCCGTTATGTTCGGTCGCTGAGGTGTAAACTATTTTGTACCCGAGTGGTTCGTAAATATCGTGAATTTTTGTCTTTAAATTCTTTTCAAATTTCAAATCGCTTTTGTTGAAACATAAAACCGCCGGAATTTTGAAATATTTTGCAAGCGCAATATACCTGTTAAGCTGTAAAAAGTTTAAATCAGGTTCTTTAAGCGCAGAAACCACAACGACTTGATCAATGTTAGAAACTGAAGGACGGCTTATGAAATTTTTTCTTGGGAGAATTTCTTCAATAACGCCTCCGTCAAATTCTACAAAGTCGCCGACGAAAATTTTTTCCTTACGTTTTTTAAGAACTTCTCTGATTTTGCACTCAAAAATTTGTTCTCCGTCGTCAACGTAGTAAAAATCGGAATGAATTTTGTAAATTTGTCCTTGCGCCATAGGATTATTTTATAATAAAAATAATTAAGGCGCAAAAACTAAAATCTCAGCGGGTAATCTTTGGGAATTTTCCATCCGTTCATTTGTATAAGTTTTGTGCAATAGGCTCGTTCATTAGTAACTTCTTTTTTACAGCCAAGGGAATTGCTATTTAAAAGATTATTTCTTGTACCATCCCAACCGGAAGTATAGGGTTCAATCCCTTTTTTAGGATTCCATTCAAAATCGAAAAATTTGGTTCCTGCTAAATTTTTATCTCGATGCATACCGTTTTCTTCTTCTACCATAGCTTCATAATATTTGGCATCCGGATAAAAGATAATGGATGCAGAGGAGATTAATACACAACTGCCATCTTCAAAATACAATATTATTTTCCCTGATTCAGATTGTTCTTGTTTGACTTCTAATGTTTTCAAGTATTTTTTTAAATATTTGTCATACCATAATGCGGGATATGAAGGTTTTGTTCTATCTTCCAGGCCGTTTTCATCTAATTGCCAGCCGGCAAAAGATTTATCCCAATATTCTTTAGAGCCGTTGTCAACTTCTGATCTTAAAACTGCTTGATTTATAACCGAATAAAATCTGGCTAATCGTGTTTCTACAACTTGTTTTCTGTAGCCTTCCATTAGTATTGGAAGAGTAAATGCAATAACTACTCCCAGTATTCCAAGTGTAATCAAAACTTCTGCCATAGTAAATGCCTTTTTCATCCGCGCCTCCAATTTATGTAAAATTGTATTGATATAATCAATATAATATTGACTATATCAATATTAATTACATAATTTGAAATGCTTTGTCAATACTTTATACTTTTGATATATGAACATCTCGGATTGGAATAACGACGAAATATTGCGTCTTGTAATGGCGAAAGGACGTGTAACTCAAAAAATTCTGCTCGATAAACTAGAGCAGCAAAAAGGCTACACAATTCCACAAAGTACTTTCTCCTGTAAAATTAAAAGAAACGGTTTAAAACTTTCCGAATTTCAGGACATTTGTAATATATTAGGATACGAAATTATACTTAAACAAAAATAAATCAGGCGCAAAAATTATGCCCTATAATCAATTTTATTAGCAGTGTTTTCACGCTGCTTATTAATAAGATAATCAACAGCAGCTCCGATGCCCGTACCGATTGCAGTCATAACAGCAGTGTTAACCACACCAGTTACAAATCCGTTATTGTCGCCGATTGAGGATAATCCTGCAATTGCTCCTGCTGTTCCACCGATAATTTTCCCTGCGTTTGTTTGAGTGTAAGGGAGGCCATTCTCTGTATATGCAGTTGTTGTCATTGGTATTGGGTAAAAATTTGGGATAATTGTGTTTGTTGACATTGAATACTCCTTATGGTTTGTGTTTAATATAATACTACGAAAAGTATTTTTTTGCCGTTTTCTTAATAAAAAACTCTAAAATTGTTACAATTATTTGAAGTTTTGTATGTTTGTGTTAATATCAATGTACGATTAGATGATTAGACGTTAAAAAGGGGAAAAATATGATTTCAGTAAACGACTTAAAAACAGGTTTGACTTTAGAACTGGACAACGGTTTATGGTCAGTTGTTGAATTTTTACACGTTAAGCCGGGAAAAGGAGCCGCTTTCGTAAGATCAAAGCTTAAAAACGTTGAAACAGGACAGGTTGTGGAAAAAACTTTCCGTGCAGGCGAAAAAGTTGCAAAAGCAACTCTTGACAGACGTGAAATGCAATATCTTTACAAAGAAGGCGCTGAATATGTTATGATGGATAACGAAACTTATGATCAGCTTCACCTGACAGAAGATCAAATCGGTGACGGGCTTAAATATTTGAAGGAAAATATGAACGTACAAGTTCTTCTTCACGATTCAAGAATTATCGGTGTAGATATTCCTGCTCACGTAGAATTGGAAGTTGTAGATACACCTCCGGCAGAAAAAGGAAATACTGCTCAAGGCGGAACAAAACCTGCTAAACTTGAAACAGGTGCTGTTGTGAACGTTCCGTTCTTTGTTTCAAACGGTGATGTAATCAGAGTTGATACAAGAACTAACGAATATTTAGACAGAGTTTAAATCAAAGTGATGGGTGCGGCGATTTATGCTTTGCGTAAGCTTTGTTGCCCGCTCTGATAGAAAGGCTAAAGATGAAATTTGAAATAGATTATATTGAAAAACTTGCGAAAGTTTTGGCGGACAATTCGTTAACAGAGATTTCTTTAGAGGACGGAGAACAAGCTATAACAATTCGCAAAGAAACATTTACAGGTGCACCTGTCACAGTTGCAGCTCCTGCACCTGTTGCCTCAGCACAGCCTCAGGCCGCTCCTGCTGAAGCTAAAGAAGAAGTTAAAAAAGGCAAACCTTTGACTTCTCCGATGGTCGGAACATTCTATATGGCGCCTTCTCCGGATGCAAAACCGTTCGTTGAAGTAGGTCAAACAGTTAAGCAGGGAGATGTTGTTTGTATCGTTGAAGCTATGAAGCTTATGAACGAAATTGAATCTGAATTTTCAGGTACAGTTACCGAAATTTGCGTAAAAGACGGTCAGCCTGTAGAATTTGGTCAGGTTTTGATGTATATAGAATAACAAGAGAAGTATGAAGTGAAGAATGATTTTTATTCTTCACTTCTTTATATATCGAATTTTTATAAAAAGTTCGAATATTTAGAAAAGGGATTAAAATGTTTAAGAAAGTGTTGATAGCAAACCGCGGCGAAATTGCGGTAAGAATAATAAGAGCTTGCAGAGAAATCGGAATTCCGACAGTTGCTATATATTCTCAGGCAGATGCAAATTCTCTTCACGTAAGACTTGCAACAGAGGCATATTGCATAGGACCTGCTGAAAGCTCAAAGAGTTATTTGAGTATTCCGGCGATTATATCAGCAGCACTTGTGGCAGGAGCGGATGCAATTCACCCCGGTTACGGATTTATGTCAGAGAGAGCTGATTTTGCAGAAATTTGTGCAAAACACGGGATTAAATTTATCGGGCCGACAGCAGAGGCTATGCGCAAAATGGGCGACAAAGCTACAGCCCGTAAAACTATGATTGAAAATAATGTTCCTGTAACTCCCGGAACCGGAATTTTGAAAACTCCAGAGGAAGTTAAAGAATTTGCTAAAAAAGCAGGCTACCCGATTATTCTGAAAGCTACAGCTGGCGGCGGCGGCAAAGGTATGAGAATTTGCCGTTCGGATGAAGAAGTTGATGTAAATATGAACCTTTGCCAGTCAGAGGCGCAGAATTTCTTCGGCAATCCTGACGTTTACGCAGAAAAATATCTTGAAAATCCCAGACACATTGAAGTTCAGATTTTGGGTGACCAATACGGCAACGTCGTTCACTTGGGCGAACGTGACTGTTCAATTCAAAGACGTCACCAGAAACTTTTAGAGGAAGCTCCGTCCCCTGCAATTGACGAAGCAACCAGAAAAGAAATGGGAGCTGCCGCAGTTAGGGCTGCAAAAGCCATAAATTATGAAGGTGCAGGAACTTGTGAATTTCTGCTTGACCATGACGGAAGCTGGTATTTTATGGAAATGAATACCCGTATTCAGGTAGAGCATTGCGTAACCGAAATGATTTCAAATATAGATTTGGTAAGAGAACAGATTATGGTTGCATCAGGTGAGCCGCTTGACTTTACTCAAGATGATATAATTTTAAGAGGTCATGCAATTGAGTGCCGTATAAATGCTGAAAATCCCGAAAAAGATTTTATGCCGAACCCAGGACAGATTACAGGTTACGTAACCCCTGGAGGTTTTGGTGTAAGAGTGGATTCTCACGTTTATCAGGATTACAAAATTCCGCCATTCTATGACAGTATGATAGGCAAACTTATCTGCTGGGGCAGAACCAGAAATGAAGCCCGCAGAAGAATGTATAGAGCACTTAAAGAATACGTCATAACAGGAATTGAAACAACAATTCCGTTCCATCAGGATATAATTGAGGATCCTGTGTTTATGAGCGGAAACTTTAATACAGGCTTCATTGAAGATTTCTACAAGAGAACAGGTAAAAATAAAAAAGAAAAATAAATTTTTATAATAAAAGCCTTGATAATATGTCAGGGTTTTTTTTTGTTTTAAAAATCAAAAAAATCTTTAACAGGAATTTCGAGAGCTTCTGAAATATCAATTAAAAGTCCCAAGCTTACGCATCGCTTAGCGGTTTCAATTTTTGCAAGGTGTTCTCGCGAAATATCCAGCTTTTCTGCAAGTTGGTTTTGAGAAAGCCTCTTTTCTTTTCTTTTTTTAAAAATAGTACGTCCTAATTGTAAAATTTTTGTAGTCTTATTGTCCACAAAATAATTTTATGTGGTATATTATAAATTGTATGTAGTCTAAAAGAGAACAAAAGGGGGATTTATGAAAACCAAAGGTTTTACAATGGCGGAAGTCTTGATAACATTAGGGATTATTGGTATAGTTGCTGCGATGACTCTGCCATCATTGATTAATAACAAACGTAACAAAGCTTTAGAAACTGCATTTAAGAAAAATTATTCGGTAATCGAGCAGGCATTAAATATGTATTATGCCCAAAACGGTGAAAGATTGACCAAAGATACTATAGCGGAGGGGCATTTAAAAGGTACCATTATTAAATATTTTAATGTGCTAGTTGACTGTGGAAGAGGTTCTGAGTGGGATGCAAGTGCGTTAGAGAAAACCTGTATACCGAATTATGAAAATGAAGGTAGTACTGACAAAAATTCGACCAATTATAAAACTTTTAACGGAAAGACAAATATTTATTTAAGACCTTTTGATGATGGACAATTTGTATTGAATGACGGCAGTTTAATTTTATTAGAAGATTCAACTCCCAGAAATTTATATATATCTGTTGATGTTAATGGATATAAACAAAATCCAAACAGACTAGGGCAAGATTTGTTTATGTTTCAGATTAGTGAACAGGGAAAACTTTTGCCTATGGGTGCAGAAGGAACAACTTATTATCGCGAAACTGATGAATATTGCTCCAAAACTTCAACAAGCAACATGAACGGTGCCGGTTGCACGATAAAAGCGTTAACTGAAAAAGATTATTTTTCAAAGCTTTAGCTAAACAAGCAGATGGTAGTGTTCGTTGTAAAAGTCGCCGAATCTGTCATTAAGAATTGCTTCACGGCATTTTTGCGAAAATTCGACAAGAAATTGAATGTTATGTATGGATAATAAAGTTGCGGCAGTGCTTTCACCGCATCTCCAAAGGTGTCTTATGTAAGCTTTTGAATGATTTTTGCAAGCGTAGCAATTACATCCTTCGACAAGCGGCGATTTATCATCTTCGTAAGCTTTAACTTTAATATTACGCTTGCCTTCCCACGTAAAAAATGAGCCGTGGCGAGCGTTTCTTGTCGGAAGAACGCAGTCGAACATATCGACTCCACGCTTAATTCCATCCAATAAATCCTCAGGAGTTCCAACCCCCATAAGATATCTTGGTTTGTTATTCGGCAGAAGCGGTGCTGTAAATTCCACAAAATGATTCATAATATCTTTTGTTTCACCGACGCTTAAGCCTCCGATTGCGTATCCGACAGCATCAAATGACGAAATGACAGAAGCGCTTTCTTTTCTTAAATCATCAAAAAAAGCACCCTGAACAATTGGAAATAAAGCCTGGCGTGGGTTAGTTTTTGCTTTAAAGCATCTTTCAAGCCATCTGTGAGTGCGCTCCATTGCCTTTTTGGCATCATCATACTCACAAGGAAACGGTGCGCATTCGTCAAATGCCATAATAATATCGGCTCCTATATCCTGCTGGATTTCCATTGAAATTTCAGGTGATATAAAATGCTTTTTGCCGTCTTTTGGATCTCTGAATTCTACCCCATCTTCGGTAATTTTTCTTAAATGTGCAAGCGAAAATACCTGAAAACCGCCAGAATCAGTAAGAACAGGCTTATGCCAGTTCATCCAGCCGTGAATCCCGCCAAAATCGCGTATTCTTTTTGTGCCTGCTCTTAAATACAAATGATATGAATTTGCAAGAATAATCTGAGCGCCGGTATCTGCAACCTGATCGGATGTCAGAGTTTTGACGGCAGAATTTGTCCCGACAGGCATGAATATCGGAGTTTTTATAATCCCGTGCGGAGTTCTGAAAATTCCCGCTCTTGCACCTGTCTGAGCGCATGTGTGAACTATTTCATAATTGAAAAATTCATTATTTTGCATCGACATCTTCTGTTACAAGTTCCATCATATTCTTATAATCAGGACAAAGTTCTTCCGGCTTAAAGTAGATTGCGATTTCTCTTTCCGCACTTTCAACGCTGTCTGAGCCGTGAACTGTGTTATAAGATTTTAACTGAGCATAATCAGCTCTGATTGAGCCTACATCTGCTTCGCAAGGATCAGTTGCGCCAAGCACATGGCGGATTCCCTGAACCGCAAGATATCCTTGAAATACCATTGCGACAATCGGCCCGCTTGTAATGTATTTTACAAGGTTCGGATAAAACGGCTTTCCGATGTGTTCTTCATAATGTTTTGCAGCAAGCTCTTCTGTTACCTGAAGCATCTTCATTCCGATTAATTTATAACCCTTTTTCTCAAAACGGCTGATAATATCTCCGACCAGCCCTCTCTTAACTCCATCCGGTTTGATTGCGACAAATGTTCTTTCTTCTGTATGCATAGTCCCTCCATTCATGAAAATTATATCATAAAAACTTTTTTAGGTTAAGCTCTGCCTGTCGTTTGTATTTGGATGTTACCTTTAAGGTTTTTAAGTTCTTTCCCCAGCACCGCAAGCATAATTGTGCAAAGTGTGATTGCTGCTATTACAAGACCAATCCAAAATCCTTTTAAATTCATATTCATTTTGAAAGCAAGGTAGCTTCCTAATGGTAAAAATAAAAGCCAATATGCCGTAAAATTTGAGATTAAAACGATTGTTGTTTGTTTCATACCTTTAAAAATTCCTGCAAGTGCAACCTGCAGCCCGTCAAAAATTTGAAAGATTGAAAGAATATACAATATCGGTACAGAAATTTCAAAAAGCTTTTTATCAACCGTAAACAGTCCGACAAGAAAATTGGGGAATGACGAAAAGATAATTGCACTAAAAAGCATAAATCCCACAGACATAACTAATCCTACAAAAGAATATCGTTTTAATTCGTAAATATTTCCTGCTCCGTTTGCAAACCCGACTTTAACAGCAATTGCATTTGATATTGCAAGCGGAACCATAAAGGATATTGTAGTTAATGTACAAATCAAATTCTGCGCTGCTGCGTAAATTCCGGATACTCTGCCCATTATTATCGCAACACTGTTGAATGCAATAAATTCAACAATTATTGCAAAAGAAATAGGAAGTCCGATTTTTAGCAGATTTTTGTAATAATCAAAGTCTTTGTAATTGCGGAATTTCATTATTTTAAAGCAATAAACAAGCAGACAAAATCCCATAAAATACCTGACTATAAAACTTGCAGTAGCTAAACCTACAGCACCCATAGATGGGATTGGTCCAAAGCCGAATACAAGAATTATGTTAAGTGCTACGTTTAAAAATACTGAAAAAACAGTTACAAGATTTGGAAACATTACGATTTCAAAAGCCTGTAAAAATTCTTTCAAAGCTGCGTGCAAGTACCCGCCAAATGTCGCAAACGCCGTGATAAGCATATAATCTTTTATCATAGGCACAAGCTTATCTTCAAAATGAAGAAAATCTATCAGAGGAATTGATGCAAGCACTGCAAACATTATGATTAAGCCAAGAAGCATTGAAAATCTTATCGTCGGATAAAAATACTTTTTAGCGGATTTTCTCTCACCTCTGTAATTTGACAACAATGGCGAAACGCTTGCAATCAAACCTATTCCGAATGTTTGAATACAATTAGTGATTGCAGTTGCAATGCTTATAGCAGCAAGCGTGTCTGTCGAATGCCTGCCCGCAATAAGCACATCTCCGGCTCCAATAAGGATAAACCCGAGATTCCCCATAATTATCGGAAGGGCAATGTTTAAAAGTTCTTTAGCATAATGCCTGAATTTTAATCTACTCATTATGTCTCAATTATACTTCAAAAATTTTATTAAACAACAAGCTTGATTTTTAATTAAACAAATTCAACTGAGGAACGGAAAGTTCTTTATTGTCCTGTTTTTTACGTGTAGAAAGATTGTTTGAAAAATCTCTCTGCATTTTATTCATCAAATCCTGAGAACGCTTGATGACTGAAGATGGCAAACCTGCCATTTTCGCAACTTGAATCCCGTAACTTTTGCTTGCACCGCCCTGGACGATTTTTCGTAAAAATTCAATTTCGCCATCGGATTCGGTTATTGTAATTCTGTAATTTTTAATCTGCGGATATGTGTTTGTCATTACGTTTAATTCGTGGTAGTGAGTTGCAAAAATACATCTTGCTTTAATTTTTGTTGCGATAAATTCTGCAACTGACCAGGCAATTGCAACTCCGTCATAAGTGCTTGTGCCTCTGCCTATTTCATCAAGAAGTATAAGGCTTTTGTCGGTTGCGGAATTAAGAATATGAGCTGTTTCAATCATTTCCACCATAAATGTTGACTGCCCTAATGTCAAATCGTCTGAGGCCCCAACTCGTGTGAAAATTTTGTCTAAAACACCGAGTTTTACATAATCTGCTGGAACCCATGAACCTATTTGAGCCAAAATTGCAATTAGGGCATTTTGCCTCATATAAGTCGATTTCCCTGCCATATTCGGGCCTGTCAAAATCATAAATTGAGTTTTGTCAGTTGAATTGCTTTGAAGTTCCAGATCGTTTGCGACATATTCTCCAAGCGGTAAAATCTTTTCTAAGACTGGATGTCTGCCGTTTTTAACGATAAAATCACCGGTCTCGTCAATTTCCGGTTTACAATAATTGCTCTCAGCGGCCGTTTGGGCTAGAGAAGTTAATACATCCGCTCTTGCAATGCAATCTGCTATTTCTCTGATTTTTGTGACAAACTCTTTTGAATATTCCCTAAAATCCGTAAATAATTTATATTCAAGCTCAGTTGCTTTAAATTTTGCAGATAAAACATCGTCTTCGTGTTTTTTGAGTTCTTCAGTTATAAACCTTTCAGCACCAGTAAGTGTTTGTTTTCTTATATAAGTTGATGGAACAAGGTTTCTATTGGCGTTTGTAACCTCTATAAAATATCCGAAAACTTTGTTATATCCGACTTTTAGATTTTTAATTCCTGTTGCTTCTTTTTCACGTTCTTCAAAATCTAAAAGCCACTGTTCACCATTTGTTAGAAGATCTCTGTAATAATCAAGTTCTCCTGATATGCCATCATTTATTATTCCGCCTTCTTTTATAATTATCGGCGCGTCTTCTTTTATTGTTTTGCCGATTAGGTCTGAAAATTCTTTTATCTCATTTTCGTATTGTGCAATTGTGCTAAACGGATTGTTTGAAAGTCCTTCGGCTGCTCTTATCAGTTCCGGCAAAAGACTCAATGATGCCATCAGGCTCAAAAAATCCTTAGGGTTTGCGGAATTGTTGCTTAGTCTTGTTGCAAGACGTTGTATATCATAAATTTTTTCTAAAACTTCAATTAATGAAATGCGTATGTTTGATTTTTCGACAAACTCGCTTACGGCATCCTGACGTTTTTGAATATCGGGAACTCTTTTTAGAGGCTGGCATATCCAGTTTCTTAAAAGTCTTGCTCCCATATTGGTTTTGGTTTTGTCGATTGCCCAAAGAAGAGAGCCATATTTATTTTTTTCTCTTAATGTTTCGACAAGTTCAAGATTTTTTCTTGTTCCTGAATCTATAATCATGAATTCCGAAAGTTCATAGGCTTCTATTTTTTCAATTTTAGGAACATTTTCTTTCATGTTTTCCCAGACATAAGCAATTAAAGCTCCTGCGGCTCTGAAGGCTGTTTTATATTTGTCATAGCCGAATGCCGTAAGGGCGGCAGGTGTAAATACTGCTTTTAAATTGTTGTCTGTCATTGAAAAATCAAAAACATTAGACGGAATTTTTGTGCAATTATATATTTGTGTAACATTTTCAGGAAGATCAACTTTTTCTTCAGGAACTATTTGAAAAGGTTTAATTTCGCCTCTTTGTGTCGGTGCTATAATTTCTGCGGGTGAAATCCTTGCAAGTTCCGACATTAAAAGTTCCAACGGCGCTTGGGTTACCTTAAATTCGCCGGTCGAAATATCTGCGTATGCATATCCGTAAAGTCCTGACTTTTCATCTTTAAACATTGCCGCAAGATAGTTGTTCTTATTTTGGTTCAAAAAGTCACTTTCGGTAAGCGTTCCTGATGTTACAATTCTTGTAACTCCCCTTTTTACAAGTCCTTTCGCATATTTAGGATCCTCAAGCTGTTCGCAAATTGCAACACGAATGTTTTTTTGTACAAGCTTTTCAAGATAGTTGTTTACGGCTTTATAGGGAATCCCTGCAAGCGGTACTCTGCCGTAAACAGGGCCTGCATCACGTCCTGTAAGAGTTAACTCAAGCTCTTTTGACATTAAAACAGCATCTTCAAAGAATGTTTCGTAAAAATCTCCGAGTCTGTATAACAAGACAGCTTCCGGATTTTGACGTTTGGTTTGCATGTACTGCTGCATTACCGGAGTCAAATCCTCAATTTTTACATCACATGAATTTATTTGATTGATTTCTGATTTTGACATAGCTATAATCAGATTATAACATGAAATAGGAAAACGGTATGGGTTGTTTAAAAAATATTTTCATAGCAATATTACTTGCACTTGCTTTTGTTGGTTTTATGTCGCTTGGAGGCGGAAGGCTTGCGGGTGATATTATTGATAATTTTTTAAACCCGCCTAAAGATGAGCTTGTTAAAAAAGCCGAAAAGGTCGGCGATTTTTCAAAAATTGATGATGAATTTGAACTTGAAAGAGCGGCAGGAATGCTTGGCTATAACGGGGTTGTTGCTGAACATAAGGCTTCCGGACAAAAGCTTCTTGTAATTGATACAAATAATAAACCCATTTTGACTCAGGATGATATTAAATCCGACAAAATTGAAGAAAAAATTATCGGGCTTACCAAAAAGGTAAAATATCAGGCTTTTCAGGTTGAAGATTTTAAGATTACAAAACGAGGAACTTTAAATTCTTATGGTAAAGATGTTCCTTATGTTAAGTTTGAAGCCAGAGCCAAAAAACTTCCGATTGGCGATATTGCAGGAATTATTTCCGTTGTGGAAAATAAAGATGGCGAACAAAGGCTTCTTGTAGCTGCCAATGAAAAGAAGCGTTATTCACAGTTGATTTCCGATGAATTTTTCAAAGCGGTTAAATAAACAAATTAAACATTTCCTGTCGAGCTGTTGCGGTCATCTTCAAGCTGTTTGATATCAATTTCGCCCTCTGAATCATCTGAATAAGTGTTTATTACAGGAATATCAATTTCGATATTGACATCTGCATCAACCATTTCGATATCAGTCTTCGGAAATTCTTTTACTTTTCCGTCTTCCATTTTAACAGCGACTTTTCCGCTCAAGAACTGTAAATAGTAAACTTTACCGAGTCCTTCAGGTGTCATAACCGATGAGCCCACAGGAGGCATACCTTTTGCTGCATCAATGTAGTTTGAATATTCATAAGTTAAGCAGCAAAGAAGTCTTCCGCAGGTTCCGGAAATTTTTCCCGGTGCTATCGGCATCCCCTGATCTTTGGCAAGTTTTACGTTTATCGTTGCAAATTTTCTCAAAAAACTTGAACAGCAAAACGGGCGTCCGCAAATCCCCATTCCTTCAAGAATTGAGGTTTCGTCACGAACTCCGATGTGGCGCAGATCAATTCTTACCCTTGTGAAGGTTTGGGTTAAATCCTTTAATAATGCCCTAAAATCTACCCTTTCAGGAGCGGTATAATAAAAAGTAATTTTTCTTCTGTCAAAGGTTATTCTGCATTGTACAAGATTCATCACCAGTTTGTGCTGTTGGACTAGCGCTTGGCATTTAAAAAATGAGGTTACTTCTTCTTTCTTTATGTCCTCTAAAGTTTGTAAATCTCTTTGGGTTAAAACTCTTATTACATTTAAAGGTTCAGGTTTGTTTTTGTCTTTTTCCCAAAGTTCTGAAATTTTTGAGTTTACTCTGATAGCTTTTAGTGCTTCTTCTCCTTTGTCGGTTCTCACAAGCACCATTTGTCCGTCTTCAAGCGTAATGTTGTCAGGTACATCCAACGGGTAAAATGTGTTTTTTATATAATTTACGGCAAATTTCATCTCTAAACGTATCTTTCTTCTTCTTTTAGTTTTCTGTTCATTAATTTTTCAAGCAAAGCTCTCGGTGTGATATCAGTATATACAGCCTCATAAATTGCCTCTGATACCGGAACTTCTATTCCGAGCTTTTTAGCTAATTCGCAAATGGCTTTTGAGGTTTTTACACCTTCGGCAACAGAGCCAAGTTCCGATAAAATGTCATCAATCTTTTTGCCTTTTGCAAGCATTGAGCCTACTGTATAATTCCTTGACATCGGGCTTGAGCAGGTCGCAATCAAATCTCCCATTCCGGATAATCCGTATAAGGTTGAAGGGTTTGCGCCAAGCTGAATGCTTACTCTTACAATTTCTGCCATACCGCGGGTTAAAAGCGAACCTGTACAGTTGTCACCTAAGCCCATTGTTTTGGCAAAGCCTGAGGCGATTGCGATTACGTTCTTTAAGCTTCCGCCAAGTTCAACTCCTATTACATCTGTGTTTGTGTATAACCTAAATTTGTTCGGGACGGAACAGGCTTTTTGGACAAATTCCGCTGTCTTTATATCTTCGCAAGCAACCGATGCTGCTGTCGGAAGCCCTAATAAAACCTCTTTTGCAAGCGTCGGCCCTGAAAGTATTGCAAGTTTTTGTTCAGGCAATACAGACTTTATGACCTCTGACATCCGCATTAGTGACGGAAGTTCAATCCCTTTTGAGGCATTTACTAAAATCTGTTCAGGTTTTATTCCTGCTTTTTTCAGGTTTTCGCATACATCCCGTGTGCCGGAGGTTGCAACTACGTTTAAAATTATATCAGCATCTTTGATTGCTTCTTTAAGATCTGAGGTTATTTCAACTTTGTCTTTTAATTGGACTTCTAGAGGTTTTGAGGTGTGTTTGTTTTTTATTAAATCTTCGGATAAGTCTTTTTCTCGTCCCCAAATCGTCACGTATTCAAAGTTGTCTGTTAAAAGCCACGCTAAAGTCAGCCCCCAACATCCTGCTCCAATTACTGTCAATTTCATATTTTATTTACCCTCATTCTTAATTATACTGCTGTGCTTGCGTTTAGAAGTTTCCTTAAAACTCCGCGGTGTTTCTTTAGTTCCGCTCTGGCTTCTTCTATATCCATGTTTAATTCTAAATTTACAATTGCGGTTTTTATCTCCCAATTGCATTTTAGAAGTGCCGCCAGTGCTTCGCTATGCGAAACTTCCGCAATTTGTGCAACTATTCGGATGGCTCTGTCTTTAAGTTTTTCATTTACTGCCTGAAGGTCAATCATGAAATTCTCATAAGTCTTGCCTATCTTTATCATAGCACCGGTCGATAGCATATTCAATATCATCTTTTGCGCAGTACCTGCTTTTAAGCGGCTTGAGCCTGCGATTACTTCAGGGCCGACTTCCGCACAAATTACAAGTCCTGCTTCTTCTGCTATTCTGCCTTTATGATTGCAGGTGATTCCGATTGTTTTACAGCCGACTTCTTCTGCTCGTTTTAAAACTCCAAGCAGATATTTAGGGTTTCCGCTTGCTGAAATTACAACCGCTACATCATCTGAAGTTAAAATCATTGCATCTTTATAACCTAAATCAGGATTGTCTTCGGCACCTTCTATTGAATGTCTTATCGCTTCATCTCCGCCTGCTATAAATCCTGTTACCATATCTTTGGGAACACTAAATGTCGGTGGACACTCAGATGCATCCAGAATCCCTAAACGGCCTGAAGTTCCGGCTCCAAAGTAATATAATTTCCCGCCTTTTAAAAATTGCTTTGCGATTAAATCAATACCTTCTGCTATGTGCTCTGCTTCGTCTTCTACCGCTAGTGCTACAAGCTTGTCTTCATTGTTCATCTTTTTTACAATTTCAATCGTCGGAAGGATATCTATATCCTTTGTGTTTTCGTTCCTGAATTCCGTAATAATGTCGCTCATTTTAAAACCCTTTCTTTATAAACACTAAAACTAATTTCTTTATACTAAATATGCTTTTGCTGCGGTCTTTTGAGTATGGCTCATTTTAGGCAGAACCCTTTCAAAAGACAGCCTCGATTTATCTATTAAAAATTCACGAAGTTTACCTGTTTTAGGATAAAGTGTGTTAAATGCTTCTTCAAATTTTTCATAAACAGGTTTTACGTTCGGATGTTTCTTTAAAATGTTGTAATTGTTGAACCATTGTGCGCAGGCTCGTGCAGGAAGTGAATATGTTTTTTCATTTTCTGCACCTGCAACTGCTTTAGCTACTGAAGGGTTTTTAGCTCCTTCTATATAAAAAGAAATCATATTTTGCGCCGCTGAACTTTTCTTCCCTAATGGCGCAGAATCATAGCAGGCTTTTTGAAATAAACTTCTTACTGTATCTATTTTCATACTCATTTTATAAACCTCTATAATTTCATCAAATTAGCCATTTCTATAGCTGATTTTGCGGCGTCAGAACCTTTGTTGCCTGCTTTTGTGCCGGCTCTTTCTATTGCCTGCTCTATATTATCAGTTGTTAGAACTCCAAAAATTACAGGTATTCCTGTTTGTAAACTTACTTGTGCGACTCCTTTTGATACTTCTGCGCTTACATAATCAAAATGCGGGGTTGAACCTTTAATTACTGCTCCCAGTGTTATTATTGCATTGTATTTCCCGCTTTTGGCAAATTTTTGCGCTGCTATCGGAATCTCAAATGCGCCCGGAACTTTTACGATATCTATATTATCTTCTGATACTCCGTGGCGTTTAAGTTCATCTATTGCGCCTGAAAGAAGTTTTGAACCGATAAAATCGTTAAATCTCGATATTATTATACAAAAATTTTCATTTCCTGCTACTAACTGACCTTCGTATGTTTTCATAATCTTTCTCCATAAGCTTTGAGGATTTTATAATATCCCTTTTTTATGTTTTCTCAAAGCCCTAACCTTTGTCTATGCAACTATTTTAACTCATTTATGCTTATTTTACAACAAACGGCAGAAAAATCTTATAAAAAATATATAATGATGCCAGTATTAGTAAAATCCCGCTTAGTTTTAGAAGCATATCCGAAAATTTATAAAACCCTTTCCAGTTTTTGAGTTTTGAAGTCAGTACTCCTGCAAAAATTAGGATAATCCCTTGCCCGAGTGCAAATAAAAACAGCATTATGACAGATTGTGCAAGGCTTGCGGAAAGTGATGCAAATGCCATTATCGCAGCTAAGATTGGTGTAGAACATGGGGTTCCGGCAAGCGCAAATACCGCTCCCAGAATTATCGGATATAAAAATACATTTTTTCCGTCACTTTGAGGCATTTCTTTTATTACGACAGGCATGTCAAAATCCAAAATCCCCACAAGTTTTAAACCCATTACAAGAACTATTGATGCTAAGATCAGTCCAAAGTATCCGCCGGCAAATGATACAAAAACTTTACCGGTTAAAGCGCATATTATTCCGATTATTGAAAATACAATCGCTGTTCCCAGTACAAAAAACAGCATTTGTAAAAATGTTTTTGCACTTGATCTCTCTTTTGAATACCCGCCGATATAACCGACTATTAAGGGTATCATTGCTAACGAACAAGGCGATATCGACGCTACTACTCCGCCTAAAAAGGATAACCAAAATAGTAACGCTATATTACCGTTGTTCGTAAACAATTCTATATAATTTTCCATTATTCAAGTCCTTCTAAATATCCTTCCAAAACTTCTTTATCAATTGCTCCTTCTACTCTTCTTACTTCTTTGTTGTTGGAGTCAAGAAATATCATAGTTGGAACAAGCGTTATGTTATATTTTTTTATCTGCTCGTTTGTAAATGCTGTTCCGTCTTGGACTGAGATTTCTGTCAGAACTATGTCGTTTGAGTATTTTGGAAAAACTTCCTTGAATAATTTGTTCATTGTCTGACAGTCAAGACACATTGTGGAGGTAAATTTCAATACTTGCGGTTTGCCCGTTACAATTACCTCTTCTGTTGGGGGTATTTCCATATTGGTCTTTGCTGTTGTCGGGTTTGAATTGCTTAAAATCCAAAATGCCAGAAGTGGTACTATAAACACTAATGCTATAATTACAATGTTTTTTTTCATGAAAATCTCTCCTTTTCGACTTACATAATATCATAAACCAAAAAGGATTTTCTCAAAACTCCGATAGGGTATTTTTTATTTGTCCGACTGGGGCATTTGTTTTAGTTTGTCAATGTTTCTTGCCATCATTAGCATGTTGGCTCCAAAATATCCTAAAACTCCGCCCGCAGGAATCGTGAATAAGCCTCTTACCCATTTCTTAGGGCTTAAAAACGATAAGGCTCCCAAAATACCAATTCCTAACAAGGTTCCGCCTAAAATTTTCTGCGTCTTTTGCATTTTGTTTATTTGTGCCATTATAGCTTCTGTTGTGTATGGCGGTTTGGCTTCATTATTTGCTGGTGTGATTACTTCACCTTGAGGGGCTTCTTTTTTATCAAATTTATCTTCTTTCGAGTTGGATATTGAAGCTTCAGGTGCATTTCCTGTCGGCTGTTCGGATTTTACATCCTTTACGTCATTGTTTTCGTTAGCTCTAAATGAATAAACATTACTATTTCTTACAGAATTTACGTACATAGGCAGACCTCCTGTCTGTATTAAATACAAACAGAAAATTTTTTGCCCTTTTTTAATGGCGTGTTTACAAAAATTTAAAAATCCTCCGGTACAAAAAATGTTGCCTTCTGAAGTAATTCCCTTGTGTGTTCATAACAACACGAATTTCGGGTTATTTGCTGGTATTCTCTTACAATGTTTAATACATCGTCCACTGACATCTGGATTATCCGA
Source organism: uncultured bacterium (assembly GCA_949297715.1). Taxonomy (GTDB): domain Bacteria; phylum Cyanobacteriota; class Vampirovibrionia; order Gastranaerophilales; family Gastranaerophilaceae; genus Scatenecus. The sequence goes on from CASFTJ010000002.1 coordinate 89,474, forward strand.
CGTTTACCTTCTATTATTCTTGCCATATTTTAATCCTTTCAAATCTTTATACGGCAGAAGTTTGCAAAACCTTTTGCAGAATCGTTCTTACAGTTTAGAAATTCTTGTTCAAATTTGAAACTGTTTTTACAACCCGATTTTTTCATCAAGCTTGAAGTAATCTACAAGTGCAAAAATTGATATTAATTCGTTCATAAATCTTTTCAGTTGTTTGGGGTTGTTGAGTGGTGTAAATAAATTCCCGACTTCAAAAAGGTTTTTGTTTGTTGATATTGCAAACATCAGACTGTTTCCGTAAAATGAACATTTCGCCCCTCTTGAGCCGAAAGCTGTTCGAATATTGTTGAATCTTTCCATAAATGCCGTTGTTATCAGGTATCTACCTTCTACTTCGTCTGATGAGTAGGCTCTGTATTTGCTGTTAAATTTCGGATCTTCAAGCTTTATTTCTTTTAAAATATTCTTATTTTTGCTGCATTTTTCATATAAAATTGCTGCTACCATCGCTATAAATGATATAAGACTGTAGGACATAATTTCATAATCTCTAAGGTAAAATCCGCTTATGACTAAAGCTAATGTAAATAAAAATGTTCCAGTGGTAAACCATCTGTTTTTTATGTTTGAATCCCATTTTGTTGCAATTATTGTTTTGCTTTTTATAGTTTTGTTTGCATCAAAATTTATAGTAACACCTTTGAATACATTACGGTATGAGCGGTTTTTACCTGAACCTGTTTCATACCACATGTGGACTTCGTTGATTGAAAATTTTACGCCTTTATAGCTGCCTGTAAAACTGTCGTCACTTGTTAAATGGTTGAAGCTTGAAAATAGATCGCTTGCTATATATTTGCACTCATCTATCGGAAGATAGGTTGTTGTTTTGTTCTTGGAATTGTACCAGCTAATGTCCCCGAAGGCCTTTAATATCTTTGGCATGCAAGCCTTTTTTATTTTTTTTGAAAATTTGTCATTGAAAGGAAATGGAATTATAAAACATGATACAAATAGCAGTATATCTAAAATGATGAGAACACCATTTGTTGATGTTGATTGTATGCTTGCGTATGTAAAGTGTAAAACTAATAAAAAAAGACCAATAATTAAAATTTCTAAAAGAAATATTTTAAAAATAATAAATTTTCTTTCTTTCTCATATTTTTCCATCATTGGTGCTATTTTTTCATAGTAGATTTTATGAAAATTCATCCTCATATCAGATGTGTTAATTTCTTTTTCTTGCATTTTTTTCTCCTTAATTAATTCAACAGTATAGCAGGTTTTGAAAATTTAAACATAATCCGAAAAATGTATAAAAAGAGGAAACTTTTTAAAGTTTCCTCTTTTTTTTTATTTTGAAGTTAATTATTTTTCATAATTTATTCTTCATCATTGTCCTGCTCATCTTCAAGCTGAAAATCGGGAGCACCGAACATTCCTTCAATTTCTTCCAAAATTGCGGATGGTTTTCTTGCTTGATTTCTCTGAGCAACTGCACGTTTTCTTGCTTCACGTTCTTTTTCTTCGTTTGCGTTTGTAAGGTGATGGAAGCCTGTACCTGCAGGAATTAAACGTCCGATAATAACGTTTTCTTTCAAGCCTCTTAGCATATCCTTTTTACCTTCAACTGCAGCTTCTGTCAAGATTCTGGTTGTTTCTTGGAATGATGCTGCTGATATGAAGCTTTCTGTGTTCAATGAAGCTTTTGTTATACCTAACAACATATATTCGCAAGTTGCAGGTGTCTTTCCTTCTTCTTCAGCTTGTTTATTAATATTTTCAAAGTGCTGAATTTCAACCAGTTCTCCCGGAAGAAGGGTTGTATCCCCGGCATCAACAACTTTAACTTTCTTAGTCATCTGGCGGACAATAATTTCGACGTGTTTATCGGCGATTTCAACACCCTGTGAACGGTATACACGCTGAACTTCATCTACCAAATACTGTTGTGCCGCTTCCGGTCCGCAAAGTCTTATTACATCGTGCGGGTTCAATGGGCCGCTTGTTAATGGCTGACCTTTGGTAATTTTTTGCTTGTCTTGAACGATAATGTTTGCATCTATTGCATATTTGATTTCTGTTCTTCCGTTTTCTGTTGCAAGATATAGTCTTGGAAGATCTTCATCTGTTTCAATTTCTGCAACACCGTCTGATTCTGCAAGAATTGCGCAATCTTTCGGTTTACGACCTTCCAATAGTTCTTCAACTCTTGGAAGACCTTGTACGATATCGCCTGTTTTCTGTCTTTCAAATACCAATGTCGCAATGATATCACCACGTAGAACAAGTGCTCCTGATTCTACCTGAAGCATTGTTCCGGGGCTGATTAAGTACGGACGGCCGTTTCTGATTTTTACGGTGTCTTTGTTCACTGCAACTATCTGACCTGATATCGGTGATCTGTCGCCATTGTCGGAAAGTATTCCGTCTAATTTAATGAAATCACCTTTTTTAACGCTTGCTTTTCCGCCGATTTTGATATCGGTTTCATAGCTGTCGCAGATAATCTGCAATCTTCTTGCATCTTCATTGTCATGTTTAATTGATGCGGTACCGTCATTAATTGCAAGCACCTGTGTTTTAGCTACAGGTGTTTTTGGATCAATTACCTGTCCGTCTTTTACTAACAATTCTGTTTGAAGTGATGACATCAATTTTGAATTGCCTTCAAATTCACGACGTACGATTAGGTTTTCAAGTACAACGATTCTTAAGCTTCCTTTTTCATCAAGTTCTACCATACCTTTAAGGTGTGATAAGTATCCTTGCATTTGAAGAACAAGACTTGTTCTGGTAATTGTTGAACCGTCTAAGTTTCTTACTCTTGCACCGTCTTTGTATTGAAGCTGAGTTACAGGAACTATGTCAATCAAATCATCGGTTGTGTTGAATTTAATTGAAACATCCTTCTGTTGAACTTCAAGCACCTGAACCGGTCTTATAAGAATTTGTACAGGCTGATTTGCGATGTTGTCTTCGTCAAGCGACAACGTTGTATCAAGTTCTTCATCCAAATCATCAATATCTATGTCATCATTTGAAGAATCCATAATTGTTATGATTGAAGTTTCTTTTGCCTTGATTCCGTCAGCTATTACTGTACCTTTTTTAACAACTTCGCCTTCGTCAACTTTAAGTTCCGAAATGCTTGAAAGCTGATGTACTTCACCAGGTCTTACGGTAATTTCGTGAATAATATCGTTAAATTCTTTAAATTCAACAATACCGTCAATGTGGCAGTATACATCTTTTACAACTTCTGTGCCTGCTGTAACGAAAGTTCCGTTTTCAACCATCTTCAAAGAACTGTCTTTTGAAATTTGGTGAATTTCTTCAGGAATAAATACAACAGATCCAGGTTTTGTTATAATCTGGTTTTCGTCAACTTCAACATCAACGTATCTGATTTCACCTGAAGATGTTACGGCGCATTCATCATCCAAAAGCTCTGCTATTATCATTCCGTTTTCTACCGGTGTATCTACGGGAGCTTTAACGATGTATTTTTCACCTGTTTTGTCCACAGTCCAAAGTTGTTCTTTTTTGGTCTGTTCAAATGTCGCATTTTCAGGCTGTAATGATGCGATAACGATTGTCAATTCTTTACCTTGAACAATCTTCTTGATGTTTTTGCCTTCAAATTTAACATCTTCTATTACCAGATCTTCACCAAAACGAACTTCACCGCCGTGTTCTGAGAACATTAATGTTTCGGCTAACTTTTCACCTTCGGTAACTTTTTGTTCATCTTTTACAAGAACTTTTGAACCGCCCGGAAGGTTGTAAACATCTCCGCCAAGAACCCAAATAATACCTTGTTTGTTTGTTGTTCTTGAAATGTTGCCCTGACGGTCTTTCTTTTCGTCTGCGATAAAGTCTTCGTATATAACTTCACCTGACAAATCCGATGTAATATCTTTTGTTGCTTTTTCGGTTAAACGTGAGCCGTCGCCTGATGATACAGGTTCATAAGTTGCCAATTTAAAGCCTTTTTCTACCTGCATTCCGTTTTCAAAGAATACGGTTGAACCTGCAGGAATATGATATTTATCGGTACGTTTTGCACCTTTAATTTCAATATCTGCTTCATAGTTTGCAACTTTAACTACATCCCCGTGACGTGTTCTTACTTCGCGGGTTCTTACGTTAGAAACAACTTCACCTGCTGATTTTGCTTCTATTGATTTCATTGCACCGGCACCTTTGAATACGCCGCCGGTGTGGAATGTTCTCATTGTAAGCTGTGTTCCTGGTTCACCGATTGACTGTGCTGCTATAATACCGATTGCTTCTCCTATATCAACAAGTTTTTGGGTTGTCATTGCCCAGCCGTAGCACTTCTGGCAAATACCGTATTCAAGTCCGCAGGTCAAACCTGAACGAACTTTTAGCTGCTGCAGGTTCAAATGTGCTACTTTTCTGATATCGTCACGGTTCATTGTTGTTCCTGATTTTACAAGAACTGTTCCGTCTGTATCAACGATATCTTCGGCAATCGTTCTGCCTAAAAGTCTGTCAATCAAAGGTACAATTACTGCGTCTCCGTTTGTAATCGGTTTCATGTTAATTGATTTTGTTGTGTGGCAGTCGTCTGCTCGAATAATTACGTCCTGAGCAACATCTACAAGACGTCTTGTTAAGTATCCTGAGTCAGCTGTTTTTAACGCCGTATCTACAAGACCTTTACGTGCACCGTATGATGAAATGATATATTCTGTAACGGATAAGCCTTCTTTGAAGTTTGCTTTAATCGGAAGGTCGATAATCTGACCTTGTGCGTCTGCCATCAACCCTCTCATTCCGACCAGCTGTGATACCTGTGATAAGTTACCTCTCGCTCCGGAGAATGCCATCATATATACAGGGTTTAATTTATCAAAGTTTTCTACTACCTGTGCTGTTAATTTTTCTGTTGTTTCTGACCAGGTGTCGATAACTTTTGTATATCTTTCAACTTCGGTGATCTCACCTTTTAAATATCTGTTTGTTGATTTTTCAATTTCTTTTTCTGCTTCCTTCAATAATTCTTTCTTTACTGAAGGAACTTGAAGGTCTGAAATTGAAATTGTTGTACCTGATTTTGTTGCGTATTTGTAACCTAAGTTCTTCAGGCTGTTTGCAAGTTCTGCGGTTTTCGCGCCGCCAAACTCAAGATAAATTTGAGATAGAAGGTTGTTTAATCCCTTTTTATCCATCTGTTTGTTAATATATTCAAGAGTTTTCTTTGAATTTGTATATGTTTCCATTCTATATTTCCTTTTTCTTAATATAGTTTACATTTAATTTCGGTTTTGAATTAAGCAAGTGCTTTTCTTACCGCTTCATTGAAGATTATTCTTCCTGCTGTTGTTTCAATTCTTCCGCCGTGCTCGTCACGAACTACGATTTTGTCGTGAAGATCTATTACGCCGACTTCCAAAGCTGATATTGCATCCTGGAAGTTGTAGAAGTATCCTTTCGGATCCGATTCCGGATTTTTCAGGATTGTCAGATAATACATACCCAAGACCATATCCTGTGTCGGTGTAATTATCGGTTTTCCTGTTGCAGGGGCAAGGATGTTGTTTGTTGCAAGCATTAACATTCTTGCTTCTGTCTGTGCTTCAATTGAAAGTGGTACGTGTACTGCCATCTGGTCACCGTCGAAGTCTGCGTTGAATGCTGTACAAACAAGCGGGTGAAGCTGGATTGCACGACCTTCTACCAATTTCGGTTCAAATGCCTGAATACCTAATCTGTGAAGAGTCGGGGCACGGTTCAATAATACCGGATGTCCGTCAATTACTTCTTCCAAGATATCCCAGACAATTGCTTCCGAGCGTTCGATTTTCTTTTTCGCTGATTTTATGTTTTGAACATATCCGCGTTCTATTAGTTTGTTTACTACAAAAGGCTTGAATAATTCGATTGCCATTTCTTTCGGCAAACCGCACTGATTTAAGCTTAATTGCGGACCTACAACGATTACTGAACGACCTGAGTAGTCAACACGTTTACCTAACAAGTTCTGACGGAAACGTCCTTGTTTACCTTCAATAATGTTAGATAATGATTTTAATGCTCTGTTATTCGGTCCGACTACAGTTCTGCCTCTTCTGCCGTTATCAATTAAGGCATCAACAGCTTCCTGAAGCATACGCTTTTCGTTTCTTACGATGATTTCGGGTGCGCCCATTTCCAACAATCTTTGCAAACGGTTGTTTCTGTTGATTACACGTCTGTATAAGTCGTTTAAATCTGATGTTGCAAAACGTCCGCCGTCTAACTGTACCATCGGTCTTAAATCCGGTGGCGTTACAGGAAGTACATCCATTATCATCCAGGTCGGATCTGTTTCTGATGAAATTAAACTATCTAATAATCTTAGACGTTTGATTAATTTACTTTTCTTTTGTACTGAATTTACAGAACCGGCTAACTCTGTTCTGATTTCTTCTGCCAAATCTTTGGTGTTAATTTCTGACAAAAGTTCTTTTATTGCTTCGGCTCCGATTCCTACTTTTAGTGTCGAATCTTCGTTTTCCGCCATATAATCTTCATATTCTTCTTCGCCTAAAAGCTGAAGCTTTTTGAATTGGCTGTCGCCTGGATCTAAAACTACGTAATTGTTGAAATAAATTACCTGCTCAAGATCTTTTAAAGTCATATCAAGAAGTAAGCCTAAATATGAAGGGATTCCTTTTAAAAACCAAATATGAGAAACAGGTGCTGCTAATTTGATATGCCCCATTCTCTGACGTCTTACTTTTGAATCTGTTACTTCAACACCGCAGCGTTCGCAGATGATACCTTTGTGGCGTACTCTTTTGTACTTACCGCAATAGCATTCCCAGTCTTTTGATGGCCCAAAAATTCTTTCGCAGAACAGACCGTCACGTTCAGGTTTTAATGTACGGTAGTTGATTGTTTCCGGTTTGGTAACTTCACCGTAGGACCATTTTAATATCCTTTCCGGTGACGCTATACTGATTCGTATATAGTCAAAATAATCAATACTTGTTGACATTTTATATTTTTCTCCTTTGTTATTGAGTAAAGTGTGATTGTTGACGGGTGAAGGGGATTTAAGCCCTTCACTCATCTTTTCCACTTAATTATAAATCTCCGAATGTTGTCGGTGTTTCAAAAAAGTTGATGTTCAGTAATTCTGAATCTATATCAGATAGGGTTCTTTTCGGTGCTGATTTTCTCAAATCATCCATATCTGTCATCAAGTCAACTTCAGCACCATCTTTTTTGGCTACCGTTATATCAAGGCCGATTGACTGCAATTCACGAACCAATACCTTGAATGATTCCGGAATTCCAGGTCTTGGAATATTGTCACCCTTAACGATTGCTTCGTAAGCTCTGTTTCTGCCGTTTACATCATCGGATTTGATTGTTAACATTTCCTGAAGTGTGTAAGCTGCACCATAAGCTTCCAGTGCCCAAACTTCCATTTCTCCGAATCTTTGTCCGCCGAATTGAGCTTTACCACCTAACGGCTGTTGAGTTACGAGTGAGTATGGACCTGTAGAACGTGCGTGAATCTTGTCGTCTACAAGGTGTACAAGTTTAAGTATGTATGAAAGTCCGACTGCTACTGGTTCGTCAAACGGCTCACCCGTACGTCCGTCTATCAATCTTACTTTTCCGTCTTCTGTTACCCAATCACAACCTGATTCTTTTATACCTTTTAAAAGTTCTTGTTTTGTTGTGATTTCAGACTTGTTATCGCCATACATTTCATCGAACGAAGGTGCTTCGTAATAATTTCCTGTCAAATATGCTGCCAAACCCAGCAATAATTCATAAGTCTGACCTACGTTCATACGAGATGGTACACCAAGCGGGTTCAATACGATATCTACCGGTGTTCCGTCAGGCATAAACGGCATATCTTCTTTTGGTAATATTCTTGATACGATACCTTTGTTTCCGTGACGGCCTGAAAGTTTGTCGCCGACTGATACTTTACGTTTTTGAGCTATGTATACTCGAATTACTGTATTTGCTCCCGGCGGCAATTCATCACCTTTTTCTCTGTCAAATACCTTTACGTCAAGTACCCTTCCGCCTTCGCCGTGAGGAACTCTTAGTGAGTTATCTTTTACATCTCTTGCTTTTTCTGCAAAGATTGCTCGTAAAAGTTTTTCTTCAGGCGGATGTTCTGATTCACCTTTCGGGGTTACTTTACCTACCAAGATGTCGTCTGCATATACTCTGGCACCGATACGTACAATTCCGCGTTCATCTAAGTGTCTTAATGCTTCTTCCGATACGTTAGGAATTTCACGGGTGATTTCTTCCGGTCCGAGTTTTGTCTGACGTGCGTCTATTTCTAACTTTTCAATGTGTACGGATGTGAATACATCGTCGTGTACGCATCTTTCTGATAATAAAATAGCATCTTCGTAGTTGTAACCTTCCCAAGGCATATACGCTACTATTACGTTTTTACCTAATGAAAGTTCTCCAAAGTTTGTTGAAGCTCCGTCTGCTATTACGTCACCCGCTTTAACCTTGTCACCTTCGTGAACTATCGGTTTTTGGTTAATGCAGGTATCCTGGTTGCTTCTTAAATATTTCATTAACTGATATACGTGTGGTTTATTATTCTTATCTCTAATGATAATTTCTTCACCTACTACACGCTCAACCGTTCCGTCAACTTCTGATACTACTACCATACCTGAATCTTTTGCGGCACGTGCTTCTAAGCCTGTTCCGACTACAGGTCTTTGAGTTATCAAAAGAGGTACTGCCTGACGCTGCATGTTTGATCCCATCAATGCTCGGTTAGCATCATCGTGTTCAATAAACGGAATTAATGATGTCGCAACTGAGATTACCTGAATCGGAGATACACCGACGTAGTCAACTTTCTTCGATTCGCCCATTGTGAATTCTGATCTGTAACGTACAGGTACGTATTCAGCTTTTATGCTTCTGTCAGGATTCAACTGAATGTCTGCAGGTGCTACACGGAAGTTTTCGTCTTCGTCTGCTGTCAAGTAGTGAACTTCATCGGTTACAACGCCGTCTTTGACTACAAAGAACGGAGTTTCTACAAATCCGTAGTCATTTACTTTTGCGTGTGTTGCTAATGATCCTATCAAACCTGCGTTCGGACCTTCAGGAGTTTCTATCGGGCAGATACGTCCGTAGTGTGACGGGTGAATATCACGAACTGCAAATCCTGCGCGTTCTCTCATCAAACCGCCGGGTCCTAATGCTGATATACGTCTTTTGTGGGTTAATTCAGCAAGCGGGTTTGTCTGATCCATAAACTGTGATAACTGTGAACTTCCGAAGAATTCTTTTAATGATGCGACCAAAGGTTTTGTGTTCAACAAGTTCAAAGGTGTTAAAGTTTCTGAATCCTGAAGTGTCATTCTTTCTTTAACAATTCTTTCAATTCTTGAAAGACCTACTCTGAACTGGTTTTGAAGAAGTTCGCCGACTGAACGGATTCTTCTGTTGCCCAAGTGGTCGATATCATCAACCGTTCCTTCATCGTATGTTAAGTTAATCAAATATTCGATTGATGCTACGATATCTTGAACGGTTAATGTTCTCTGGTTTTTCGGTATGTTCAAGTTTAATTTTTTGTTTAATTTATAACGACCTACACGACCGATATCGTATTTCTTTTCATCAAAGAAACGTGCTTCCAAAATTTGGCGGCCGCCTTGAGGAGATGCAGGATCTCCCGGTCTTAGTTTTTTATAAACTTCGATTAAAGCATCATCTGTTGTTTCTGCTGTATCTTTATCTAATGTTTTCTTTAAAAATTCAAAGTGAGTAAACAATGATTCCATTTCGGAAACAGTGATACCCATAGCTTTCAACAATGTTGTAGCTAAGATTTTCCTGTTCTTGTCGATTTTAACGTAAATTAAATCGTTGGAATCAGTTTCTATTTTCAACCAAGCACCGCGGTTCGGTATCATGGTTGCGTTGTATAAACGTTTTCCGGCTGGCGATATTTCACGCTTGAAGTATACGCCGGGCGATCTTACAATCTGTGATACGATTACACGTTCAGCTCCGTTTACAATGAATGTACCCTTGTCGGTCATTGTCGGAATGTCGCCGATATATACTTCCTGTTCTTTAATTTCACCGCTGTCACGGTTTACAAGTCTTATCATTACGCGTAATTGTTTTGCATAAGTTGCGTCATGAATTCTTGCTTCTTCAACTGTGTATTTTGCATTGTCGAACGTATAGTTCGGTAAAAAGTGCAATTCTAATCTGCCTGTGTAGTCTTTAATCGGAGAAAATGAAAGTAATTCTTCTTTCAAGCCTTCTTTTAAAAACCACTCAAATGATTTTTTTTGCACTTCAATAAGATCCGGTAAATCGTCCAAACGGGTATGAGGAATACCCATCGGCGTTACTCTTTCTGCATATTTTGTCTTAGACATCAATTCACCTCATTAATAATGGTGTACGTACTACAAAAAAATATTTTAACTATCTAACTTAAGGCTGTGAACCTTTTATCTGTCTGCTTTTTAGACTGATAAACTTTTATATGTTATTCGGGGGAATTTTAATTTGGGCACAACTCTCCCGACTTTAATTTTTCATGTTACTTCATCGTAATACATCAATTTTTTTAGTCAAGAAAATTTCATCCGTTTTTAAAATTCATCTTAAATTTTCTTTACATTATGTTATAAATTTTTGCTATTTGGGCATAAAACTTTCTTTGTTGCTGCGTTTGGGCTTGGTTAATCCTGTCGGTTTTTAAAGTTTTGCTAAATCCCCAAAACTTGCGCATTGCAAAAGTTTCTGCTATATTGTTGGAATGAAAAAAGTTTTTAGAAATTCGGTTTTATTTTTTACTTTTATTTGCGTTTTTTTATCGGGAATTTTACCTGTTTTTTGTTCTGAATTGTGGAGTGAGCTTTCTCAAAATGAACGCGAAGAATATGTTGATTTTTGCTTAAAAAATATCAGGTCTATAGATGTCCCCGAAATTTCAAAAAAAATATTGGAAGATGAATTTGAAATTAAAACAAACAGAGATCCGAATTATAAAATTCATGCAGAAGGTATTACTAAAATTCCTGAGGCAACTTCTACCAGAACTTTTACCCGTTATCAGCCTCAAGGTCCATATCTAACGGGTTCGAAAAGTCCTGTTGCTGATGTTCAGGTCGGGTATGTTCTGGCAAAAGGTGATTTTAAACTTAATTTCAATAAAAACGGCAGTCTGCAGGATGTAATCGTGAAATCTGAAAAAACTTCAGATAATATTTATTTTGAACAAATATACAGCAAAAATTTGAATCTTAAATCTACTGTATATTATGACTCGCCTTATCAGGTTGTATTTGATAATAATAACGAGTTCGAAAAAATATTTGAATACGGTCAGGCCTATAATATTAGAGGTAAAAAAATTAAATAAAGGGAAGAATATGAAAAAATTTTGGGTTTTATTTTTTATTATTTTGAGTTTTTGTATAGGTCAGGTTTTTGCGGAGGAAACTTCTGAGGATAATATTTTATTAAAAGGGGAAGCTGTTTTTAATTGGCTTGATATGTCGCAGATTGAACGTGATACTATTATTCAGAATTATAAAAACATAATCTTTGACGATGATACCGTTTACAAATATAAACGTAAAGAATTTAAAAAAATGCACGATGGATTTGTGAAAGATGAGGATGTTAGATATCATTATATAGAAGCAAAAAACGGAATTACGGAAACTCCTTTGTATAGATTAAGTGCATTTTTTAAGGGAAAAATTTTAATTAGTTACGCAATTCAGTACAAAAATAATCCAAGAACTGTTTATTATTATGATGCAATCGGGCATTTACAGTATGTTGATATGATATCTGAAAATTACCCGAATTTCCCATACTGGTCAAAGCAGTATCGGGTAAACGGCAAAATGGTCAGTGCTATTTATTTTGTGTCACACGATATGCAGTATATGTATGAACCCGACGGCGAATTTCAGGGAGTTTGGTTTATGGATAAGATGTATGACAGGAACGCTAAGCAAACTCTTACAAGGACTAATTGGTAAAATTTGATGAGAAAATTTTTAATAATTTTTGCTGTTTTATTTGTTGTAATTTTTAAGGTTTTAAAGTGTGAAATTTCTTATGCTTATGGTGTCAGAGTTCAGAAGGATTACAGGTTTACGACTCAGCAGGACAGAAACAAAAGAATAAAAGCTTATCAAGAATATCTCGAAAATGAAGGAATTTTTGATGAAGATCATTATGCAAGAAAAGAGGCTTACAAAAAATTTAAAAAAGATGAAGATTTCAGAGCAAACCTTAACCATATAAAGTACGGGAAACCTTTGCCCAAGAAAGGTTACGCCGTAAAAGGCAATTATTATCAGATGGCTGATAAAATTCTTTCGGGTTATTCCATAATTTATGACAGCAATCCTGATGTTGAATATGTTTATAATACTTTGGGTGATTTGTATCAGGTGATTGTTTTGACGGGAGAAGAACATATTCTGCCTCATTACAAAACAGTTTATGCCTTTAACGGATATCTTCAAAGAGTAATTTTTTCAGCGATTGACGGGTATGATTATATTTTTCTGCCGACAGGAAAATTACAAGGAGTTGTTGTGGACGGTAAATTATACAATAAAGTCGGACGGCCTGTAAAAGTCTGGCTTTTTTAGAAGGAGAACTTATGAAAAATTTAATTCTTATAATATTTTGTATTATTTGCTCATTGAATATAAATCTAAAAACATTTGCGCAAGGTTATTCGGAAGAAAAAGCGATGGCTGACAAATATCTTCAATATTTGGAAAGCCTGAATGCCTTTGATGAGAATAAAGACAAATATAAGGCAGAATTTAAGGTGTTTAAGCGCGACGTAAATCGAAAAGAAAATATAGAAAGGATTAAATCGAATAATACAAAATCTGAAAACGGTTATAAAGTTAAACCGAATTACAAAACACTTCGACAGCCGTATGATTATGATATGGACAGTATATCTTCAAAAGTGATTGTACTTGACGGTACTGATATTACAAGGGATGCTCTTGTCAGTTATGGTGTAATTTATGATAATTCGCCTGATTATGAATATGTGTATGATACAATGGGCAATTTACAGCAGGTTCAGATATCTGAAAAAGAATATAAAAAAATCTACTCATATAATGGAAGTTTGCAGTCTGTAATTTATACGGGTTCAGACGGACAAATATATATGTATAATTCAAACGGGAAATACTGGCGCAGAATAAAAAATGAAAAATTGTGGTAATTACCGGCTGAATTAAATATTAATTACCATCGTATTCTTTTCGGATAATTTTTGGGAACTTTCCAACCGTTGCGTGCAATTATTGCGGTGCAATAATTAGGTAAATCCCCGTCACAAGAATATGTGCTTCCTGTAAATAAAGATTCATCTTTTCCGTCCCAATTATGCAAATAAGGTTCGATACCTTTATTGTACAAATATTTCCATTTTGTGGTATTTTCTATCGGGTAAAATTGAAATGCAAATGCGCATAAGCCAAAACTTTCTTTTTTGGGCAATTTTATACATTTTTCAGCATTACTAGGGAAAAATATTATCTCACGGTTCTGATGATATTGATAAGCAAAAGCACTTCCATCGGTTAATTCATATAAATAGCGTTTTTGTCCATTTCCGTCAATTAATTCTTTTTTATATAAAATGTTTAAGAAAGGAGCTAAATATATTTGGAAAGATTTATCGGTAGCATCTGACATGTTTATGTCATTGCCATCTTCATCCTTTTCTTCTTTAATCCAGTATGTCCAGCCTTCAATGTCACCGTTTTTACTTTTTGATAACAACACTGCCTGATTCATTATGGTATAAAATTTTTTTAATCGGGTTTCTACAACGTGCGTTTGATATTTCTGTGCTAGAGTAGGCAAGGTCATTGCGGCTACCAAACCTATAATCCCTATGGTTATAAGCACTTCTGCCATAGTGAATCCGTTCGATGTATTATAGTTCATAACTTCCTCTCTTAATATTATAATATATTATAATATTTATCATAACATAATGTTATTTAATTAGCAATATATGATTGTTAATATTTCAATATGTTAGAGGATGAATTTTTAAAAGAATTTGGGTTTAAGCTTAAACTTTACAGGCTAAAAAGAAATTACACTCAGGCACAATTAGGGGAAATGGTTGAAATCTCCGAGCATCGTATAAGCCAGATTGAAAACGGAAAATGTAATTTGACGCTTAAAACGGTTAATAAAATTGCAAATGCTCTTGATATTAACAGTGCAAAGCTATTTACGTTTGATGAGTAATAAAAAAGCCTCAAATTATTGAGGCTTTACTATTGATATTACGTAATTGTTATTGAAATATTTATTGGCGGCTTCAATTATGTCCGATTCGGTTACGGAATTTATGAGTTTTATGTATTCATCGTCAAACTCGTATCCTCGTCCTGAAATTTCGTACCAGCCAAGACTTGATGCTTTTTCAAGATTGGTTTCTCTTGCAATTATGTAATTTCCGATAAGTTTGTCTTTTGCTTCTTTAAGTTCTTTTGTGCCGACAAACTCTTTTTTCAATCTGAAAACTTCTTTTAATAAAAGGTCTTTAGCTTTATCAAGATTTTGCGGATTTGTGCCTATGTAGACAATAAAAGAACCTTTCAGAATGTTCGGAATATATCCGGAACCCAGTTGATAAGCAAGCCCTTCTTGATCTCTCAGGTTTTTGAATAATCTTGAGCTCATACCCGAACCCAGCAAAGAATCCATAACCTGCAAGGCTGCATAATCTTTTTTACCGTCCACTCCGCAGGTCTGCCAAGCTATGAAAACCCAATCGGTTTTAGTTTGAGGCATAATTTTTACGGCTTCTTTTTGAGAAGTCAGGCGCCTAATTGTTTGCGAGTATGTTTGGTAGTCAAATTTTTCGCCTTCTTTTCTGTTGTCGAAAATTTTTGTAAAATCTTCTATAGCTTTTTGGCTGTCAATATCACCGTTTATTGAGATTACGACATTTTCGGGATAGAAAATGTTGTTGTAATAATTCACAATTTCCTCGTGGTTTATTTGCGGGTAAGTTTTTTCAAAAATTTTGCTGGTGTATGAATACGGTGTTCCTTCAAAGATAAGATTTTTGTAATTTTCAATCGCAACTTGAAGCGGAATGTCACGATTTTGCTTTATTTTATTTAACTTTTCCGTTCTTGTTTTTTCAATTTCGTAATCGTCAAAAGTTGCGTTATTAATTACTTCGTTGATAAGTTCAATTGTTTTTTCGTATTCGGGTTTTGTTGTTAAGATATTTACCTGAAATACGTCTGCTTTGACAGAGGGTGATATTTTAATCCCGTTGTCTTCCAGAATTTGCGCAAGTTCTGTCGGAGAATATTTGCGTGTGCCTCTCATCATAACATCTGCTGTCATCGTTGAGGTTCCGGGAATTTTGTCAAGGAAGGTTCCGCCTTTTGCCTGAATGCTTATTGCGATTATTTCATTTACGTCATTCGGGGTAAGGATTAGTTCTGCGCCGTTTGAAAGTTTATATTTTTTTGTTTCGTTGTTTTCGCTCAAAAGAGTTGCCGGAGTTGCTTCTTTTGTCGGAGTTTTAGAAGAAATTCCGACTTCCTTTGTGTCTTCCGGTAGAACTATCGAAATTGCGGATTTGTCTTCTCCTAAGTATTTGTTTGCAACACGTTTCACGTCTGAGGGGGTAACTTTTTTTATGTTCTCAAGATAGTTTTCGTAATATTTTATGTCGCCTGTCACAACGTAAATGTAACCTATTTCCTGCGCAATATTTGAAACTGATTCTCTTGAATAATATGTATCTCTTTCGATTACGTTTTTGGCAAGTTCAACCTGCTTTTCGGTTACACCGTTTTTTTGTATATTTGAAATTTCTTCAAAAATTGCATTCTGAAGTTTTTCAAGATTTTGCGGAACAAAATTTGCCGAAATATAGAAAATTCCATCATCCCTGAAACCTGCGTTGGAAGCTCCAATTGAGTATGCAAGCTGTTTTGAATCTTTTATATTTTTGTAAAACACGCTTGAGCGCCCGTCACCGAGGATTGTCGATAAAACATCAAGAGCATATCCATCCTTATCGTCAGCTTTTACTCCGCGAAATCCGATAAGCATATAACCTGATTGTGCCGGAAGATATTCTGTTTTTGTTTTTTGCTCTGTTAGCGGTTTTTCTGGGGGGAAAGTTAATTTTGCGGCTTTTCTGCCGTCGGATGTAAAATATTTATTTATAAGCGCAATTGTTTTTTCGGAATCGACGTCCCCTGAGATTATGGTAATCATATTAGAGGGAGTGTAGAATTTGTTGTAATAATTCAAAATTTCTTCTCTTTGAATTGTGCTTATGATGTCACGAGTTCCGATAACCTGACGCTTGTAAGGGTGCGTGGTGTATAACATTTCCATCAAATTGTCATAAACAACGCTTTGAGGTTCGGTTTCATCTTTTGCGATTTCTTCTATAACAACTTTTCTTTCTTTTTCAAGCTCTTTTCTCGGGATAAGCGGGTGCAGAAGCATATCTGCATGCAATTCAAGCGCAAGGTCAAAATAATTCGACGGAATTGTTATGTAATAATGCGTGAAATCTTTGCTTGTCGCAGCGTTTGTGATTGCCCCTTTGGATTCCAAAATTTTATCAAATTCTCCTGTCGGATGGTTTGTGGAACCCTTAAAAAACAGGTGCTCAAGAAAGTGTGAAACCCCGTTGTTGGAATCATCTTCGTTAATTGAACCGGTTTTAATCCAGGTATCAATTGTGACAATCGGATTTGTGTGAACTTCCTTAATGACAACCGTCTGCCCGTTATCAAGATTGTAAACCGAAGCTTCGGAAGCAAAGACTAAATTCCCCGCTGCAATAACTGCAAAGATAAATAAAATTCTTTTAATCATATCCCCTCTCTTTTTTATTTTTCAAAAATATTATATCATAATTTTTTTTACACTAAAAATAAGACAATCGGCTTAAAAAATTACCATTTTAAAGCTTTCTTGAACACAAGCCATCCGCCTCCTGCGGCAGCAGCGATAAGCGTTAAAATTACCGAAAGCGGAGTTTTTCTTTTCTTTTCAAATTTTTGAGAATTTTCTTTTTGATAAATATCTTTTGCAATTTGTTTAAATTGATAATCTGCCTCTTTATCGTTATACAAAACGGGCTTATGCAAAGCATTCGGCGGGGTAAGAACTCCCACATTCAAAGGCTTTTGCACTTGTTTATTCACAACATTATTCACTGCTACACTATCTGTCATATTTATATAAAAACATAAATCATTTAAAAATTGCCTTTTTGTAAAGTTTTAAAAATTAAAAAACGATTAACCTTGACAAGAAAAATGAAATATTATAAAATAAGAATTATTATCACTTATGGCGAAAAGATGAATTATTCAAGGCAAAGAGAAGTTATATTAAATACATTAAAAGAATACGTTGTCCACCCGACAGCGGAAAGTTTGTATGAAAAAGTTCAGGAAAAAGATCCTAAAATAAGTCTTGCGACATTATATAGAAACTTAAATCAGCTTGTGGAAAACGGGATTATAAAAAAGATAGACGGGTTTTATGACTCTGCGCATTTTGATCATAATACGCATGAGCATTATC
Source organism: uncultured bacterium (assembly GCA_949297715.1). Taxonomy (GTDB): domain Bacteria; phylum Cyanobacteriota; class Vampirovibrionia; order Gastranaerophilales; family Gastranaerophilaceae; genus Scatenecus. The sequence continues at coordinate 107,105 of CASFTJ010000002.1, forward strand.
ATTTTATGTGCAAAAATTGCAAAAAAGTTTTTGATATATCATCAGATGTTGCACCTGACTTAATCCGAAAGACGGAGGCGGCGACGGGTTTTTTGATAGAAAATCATGATATAATATTTTCCGGCATCTGCAGAGATTGCCAAAATGTGAGTAATTAACAGTAAAGGAGAAAGTAATGGACAAATTTGTATGTACAGTATGCGGTTATGTTTACGATCCGGCAGAGAATGACAATGTGGCATTTGAAAATCTTCCGGATGATTATACCTGCCCTCTTTGCGGTGTTGGCAAAGATATGTTTGAAAAGCAATAAGCACAAATATTAAAAAGAACAGGAGTTAAGATGGAATTAAAAGGCAGCAAAACCGAAAAAAATCTGCAAACTGCATTTGCAGGTGAATCAGAAGCAAGAAATAAATATACATACTATGCTTCTCAAGCCAAAAAAGACGGATACGTTCAAATAAGCAGAATATTTGAAGAAACTGCAAATAATGAAAAAGAACATGCAAAACTTTGGTTTAAAGCACTTCACGGCGACAAAATTGCGGATACAATGACGAACCTTGAAGATGCAGCTTCAGGAGAAAATTACGAGTGGACGGATATGTATGCTCGATTTGCCCGTGAAGCTAAAGAGGAAGGCTTTGATACAATTGCGGCATTGTTTGAAATGGTCGCTAAAATCGAAAAAGAACACGAAGAAAGATACAGAGCACTTCTTAAAGCCGTAAAAGAGGGAACGGTTTTTGAAAAATCAGAAAAAGTCGTATGGGAATGCGGAAACTGCGGACACGTTGCAGAAGGCGAAAAAGCACCTCAAATCTGTCCGGTCTGTAAGCATCCGCAAGCTTATTTCTTTATGAAAGCTAAAAATTATTAATTAATTAATTTAAAAAAGGCTTTGCATTTTGCAAAGTCTTTTTTAATGTGATATTATGTATTTGTGTTTAAATAAATCGGAAGGGATTGCTAAATTGAATATACAAGGATCGGAAACGGGAAAAAATTTACAGCAGGCATTTGATTTTGTGACAAAAAGAAGAACAGAGTATGAGATTTATGCTCTTATAGCAGAAAAACAGGGGCAAAATGATTTAAGCCGGTTATTAACAATGTTTGCGGATATGGAAAAAGAGCATTCAAAATTATGGTATAAATGGTTGAATGACGGTGAAGTTCCGGATTTGACAAGCTGTCTTGAAAATGCATTAGAGCAGGAAAGAGAAGAAATTGAAGGCGAGTATGAGGCCGCTGCTAAAAAAGCTCAAGAAGAAGGGTTTGAACATATTGCAGGTTTATTTAGAAATATAGCAAATATAGAAAAAGTTCACCTAGAACGATTGAAAAAAGCTATATGGAAACTTAAAGACGATGTAGAGCCGAATTATGACGGAACTTATAATTGGGCTTGTTCTGTCTGCGGAGCAATATTTAGACAGGTGGATGAGCCGAATTACTGCCCTTTGTGCGTTAAGGAGAATGTTTTCTTTTATAAAAAGCCGAATAATTAAAATATAAATAGTAAAGGAGTAATTGAAATGAAATTTCAAGAAATTAAAAACAACATTTTTTATTGCGGTCTGAATGATTGCGATAGAAGGATTTTTGATGAACTTATTCCGCTGGAACACGGAACAAGTTATAATTCATACCTTGTAAAAGGCAGCGAGAAAACCGCAATAATAGATACAATGTATCCGCCAAAAACAAATGAATATTTGAAAAGATTTGCGGAAAATCATATCGGAAAGGTTGATTATATAATAGCAAACCATGGTGAACAAGATCATTCAGGATCAATTCCCGTGCTTTTGGAAAAATTTCCGAATGCAGTAGTTTTAACTAATTCAAAGTGTGCCGAGAATATTAAAAATATGCTTCATGTTCCTTCTGAAAAAATAAGAGAAATTGCAGACGGAGAAGAAGTTTCTTTAGGCGATAAAACTTTAAAATTTATTTTTGCTCCCGGGGTTCACTGGCCTGATACGATGTTTACTTACATAAAAGAAGACAACGTAATTTGTACCTGCGACTTTTTGGGTGCGCATTATACTTTTTCAGATGTGTTTGCCGTAGAAAGCAAAGAGCTTGAAAAAAGTGCAAAACGATATTATGCGGAAATTATGATGCCCTTTAGAATGATGTGCAAAAAATATACTCAAATGATTAAAGATATGAATGTCGATATGATTTTGCCAAGCCACGGACCGGTTTACAAAAATCCGTCATTTATACTTGATCTTTATGCTGATTGGACTTCTGACTTACCGAAAAATCTGGTTGTGCTTCCTTATGTTTCAATGTATAACAGCACAAAAGAAATGATAGATCGTTTGTCAGAAAAATTAAATGCAGAAGGTATTGAAACATTTAAATTTGATATAGTGGATGACGATTTAGGAGATCTTGCAATGGCATTAGTGGATGCAGCGACAATCGTTATGGGAACATCAATGGTGCTTGCGGGTCCTCATCCGATGGCTGTGAATGTTGCTTATCTTGCGGCTATCTTAAGACCAAAAGCAAAATTTGCTTCCCTTATCGGTTCATACGGCTGGGGCGGCAAACTTTTTGATATAATCGTTAACCTTCTTGCACCTTTAAAACTTGATTTGATTGATCCGATTCAAATTAAAGGTAAACCTACAGAAGATGATTTCAAAAAAGTTGACGAAATGGCAAAAACAATTCTTGAGAAACATAAATCAATAGGAATTGTATAATTAAAATTAAAACGGGTTTAACAGTCCGTTTTCTTTTGGATTTTTGGAATAAAAAAGGCGGCAGGATTTGAAAAATCCTGCCGCCTCTGAATGAAAAAATTTAAATATTTTTCAGATAATTTAAGAAAGTTCTAACCCCGGCTCCTGTTGCACCTGCAATAAATTCTTTTTGCGGCTTTTCAAGGAACGCAGTTCCTGCGATATCAATGTGACACCATTTGGGACCGGAAACAAATTCTTTAAGGAAAATTCCTGCAATAGACGCGCCCCCTTGGCGTGAACCGGTATTTTTCATATCAGCGATGTCAGATTTAAGGCTGTCTTTATATTCAGGAAACATTGGAAGTTCCCAGTAAGTTTCTCCGCTTGATTTAGCGGTATCAATGAGTCTATTAATCATATCTTCGTTATTTCCCATGATTCCCGAAGCAACTGTCCCCAAAGCAACCATGCAGGCACCTGTAAGCGTTGCAATATCAATAACCTCATCAACACCAAGTTCGCAAGCATAGCAAAGTGCATCCGCTAAAGTCAAACGGCCTTCTGCGTCTGTATTGTCGACTTCGATTGTTTTTCCGTTTTTAGCGGTTAAGATATCTCCGGGTTTGTAAGAGCTTCCGGACGGCATATTTTCGCAAGCTGCAATAATCCCGTGAACTTCAACATCCGGTTCAAGATATTTTAGAGCGCTCATAACCCCTAAAATGCAAGCTGCACCTGACATGTCATCTCTCATAGTAAGCATTGACGATGCCGGTTTAATATCAAGACCGCCTGAGTCAAAACAGATTCCTTTTCCGATAAGAGCAATTTTTCTCTTAACGTTTTTGCCTGTATATTTCATGTGAATGAATTTGGGCGGGTTAACGCTTCCCTGTCCAACGGCAAGAAATGCTCCCATACCCATTCTTTCGATTTCGTCTTTGTCGTAAATTTGTGTTGTAATACCTTCAAGATTTTTGGCAACTTCTGCAAGTTTAGAAGGTGTTACAATTTGAGCTGATTCGTTAGCCAGATCTCTTGTAAGCTTCATTGCATTTGCAAAAATTATTCCTTCTTTAACTTCTTTTTCGCTGAATTTTGCAAAAGTAATTTCGTCAACTTTGTCGACTTTTTTATTTTTGTATTTATCAAAAGCATAATCTGCAATTAACGCTCCAATAGCAGCGGATTTGCCGTAATCAGCGTTAATATCAAAATCGAAGCAGGCATTTTTAGCTTTAATTTGCTGTAATTTTTTAACTGATTTAGCAACAGCCTGGCGCATTTTGTTTGCATCAAATTCTTCTTTTTTACCAAGTCCGACGATAAGAATTTTATCAGCGGGAATTTGGCCTAATGTGTGCATCAAATATGTTTCGCAAAACTTGCCTTCAAAACGATCTTTTTCGACAGCGTATTTATTAGCAAGTTCCACGGTAGTTTTTTCACCCTCAAACTTGCCAATAACAAGGACTTCGCAAGGGGTGGAAGTGACGTTTTCAGATACTTTAATTTCCATGGTTCTCTCCTTCTTAACGACTTAATTATACACATATTTTGAAGAATTGTAAATTTATTTTTATGAGTGACAAAATAAAATCTTGATAAGTTTTAGAAAAAGGGCAAAAGGAGATAAAAATGGATATAAAAGTTACTCCGAAAATCAATTCAAAACAAAATTATAATCAAAACAGCATACCGAATTTTACGGCAATGTTAAAAGGTTCTGCAGTCAGAAATGCAATAAAATCTGCAAAAGATTCGTTTCAGTTAAGTGAGATAGGCGAAATTTTGGATAACGTCAGTAAAATGGGGGATAAAGATACATTAATTGACTGTTCTTATGATGGTTTGGTAAAGGTTTCAAATTCCAAAATGGGCAAGACAGTTTATCAAACAAAACTAAAAGCAAATGAAAAATCAAGCAATCCGTATTTGGAAATGCTAAGGGCATTTAACAGCAGGAGTAATGTAAACAGATATGAATACGGGCTTATAAACAGAATATTTACGCATAATAAAAACAAACAAAATTTGTATAATTTATTGAATACTTATAGTTTTTCACCGGCCACAAAACTTCTTATTGAATACGAATCTTCAAAGTATCCGTCGATAGTAAAAAAATCAGATACAGAAGTATTTTTTGAGAAGATTGATGTTGAAAAAATGAAAGAGCAAATGTTGAAGACTTTAAGTTCACATTTTTAAAATACAATGTATCAAAAAATAAATAACTACTATACAAATGAGTATTTGCATGATATGATATTGACAGATGTAGTAGGTAAATATTTTTGGATATATATGCAATGAAATTCATTTAAATATTAATTTGGTGAAAGCTCGATAGGATATATGTATCGGGCGTTGCGTGTATTATTAAAAAATAGAAAAGGATAAGGTAAAAAACTTCATGGATTTTTTATTAATTATCGCGATTATTGTGGTAATAGCATTAGTCGCTGTGCTGATTATCCAGCAAAACAAAGTTAAGTCCGTATTAAAAGACATTGAAAAAGACAGAAACGCATTAGAAGAAAAAGAGAAATTGCTTTTAAAAGAAGCCAAAATCAAAGCAATAGAAGAGCTTCAAAATGACAGGGACAAATTAAACGAAGAAGAAAGAGAACGCAGACAGGAAATTGCAAGATTAGAAACAAAGTTGGCAAAACGAGAGGATGTTCTTGAGGATAAAATTCAGGAATATACAGACAAAGAAGTTCAGGTTCAAAAGAAGTTAGATGAACTTTTGGATAAAGAGGATTATCTTGCGGAAATAGTTCAGAAACAGACAACTGAGTTAGAAAGAATAGCCGGCATGAGTGCCGAAGAAGCAAAAAATATGCTTCTTGATCAATTAAAGCATGATTTAGCTCAGGAGCAAATGCAATTAATAAGAGAAAACGAAGCGAAAATAAAAGAATCTGCACTGGAAAAATCAAAAGAGATATTATCGACAACAATGCAGAGATGTATGATAGAGCAGGTTGTAGAAACAACAGTATCAGTAGTCGCATTGCCGAATGATGAGATGAAAGGCCGCATAATCGGTCGTGAAGGCAGAAACATCAGAGCATTGGAAACCTTGACAGGTGTAGATTTAATCATTGATGATACTCCTGAAGCCGTAGTATTATCAAGTTTTGATCCTGTAAGAAGGGAAATTGCGAAACTTGCTTTGGAAAAGTTGATTGTAGACGGCAGAATCCACCCTGTACGAATAGAAGAAATGGTAGAAAAAGCCAGAGAAGAAATAGAAAAGAAAATTTGGACAGAGGGTGAAAACGCAGCTTTAGAGATGGGTGTAATGGGCTTAAATAAAGAGCTTATAAAAACCTTAGGGCGTTTATATTACAGAACAAGTTACGGTCAGAATGTTCTTAAACATTCGCTTGAAGTCGGACATATTGCAGGAATGCTTGCAGCAGAGCTTGGCGCAAATGAAATGATAGCAAAACGAGCAGGTCTGTTGCATGATATCGGGAAAGCCGTTGACCAAACTCAAGAAGGTACGCATATTCAACTTGGTGTAGAACTTGCGGCACGCTATGGTGAGCGTCCTGAGGTAATCCATGCAATAGAAGCACACCATGATGATGTAGTAGCTAATACAATTGAAGCAGTGTTGGTAAAAGTTGCCGATGCAATTTCAGCAGGCCGCCCTGGCGCAAGACGTGATACTTTAGAAATTTACATTAAACGTCTTCAAAAAATAGAAGAAATTGTAAACAGTTACGAAGGAATAAAACAATCTTTTGCAGTTCAGGCAGGTCGAGAGGTTAGAATAATTGTAGAGGCTGAAAAATTCGATGATTTAGCGTCTCAAAAATTAGCAAGAGATGTTGCAAAACGAATTGAGGATGAACTTGATTACCCGGGACAAATTAGAGTAACGGTAGTTCGAGAATTCAGAACAACAGAGATTGCAAAATAAATAAAAAATATTGAAAAAACTTTCGTGAATAAAAAAGCGAAAGTTTTTTCAAAATAAAAATTTAAAAGGTGAATTGATGTCAGGTGATGAAAAAAATATAAAAATACTATTCTTTGGCGATATTGTCGGAAAACCCGGAAGGAGTGCCGTAAAAACTTATCTTGAAAATGTTTCTGAAAACGAAAGATATGATTTTGTGATTGCAAATGCAGAAAATGCATCGCACGGTTTTGGTCTGACCGAGAAAAATTACCATGAATTGTCCTCTTACGGAATAGATTGTATGACATCAGGCAACCATATTTGGGATAAAAAGGATATTTTTAATTACATTGATAATGCCGATAAACTTTTGCGTCCTATGAATTACCCTGAAGGAGTTCAAGGGTTCGGAAGCAGAATTTTTGAATGCGGCGAATATAAAATCGGTGTTATAAACCTCTTGGGCAGGGTTTTTATGAACCTTGTGGATGACCCGTTTAAAATTGCAGAAAGAGAAATTAAAAAGATAAAAGAGATAACGCCGATTGTGATAGTGGATTTTCACGCCGAGGCAACCGCAGAAAAAATATGTCTTGCGAAGTTTTGTTCGGAATTAGGTGTAAGTTTATTTTTAGGCACTCACACACACGTGCAGACCGCAGATGAAAAGATTTTAAATGATAAAACGGGATATATAACCGATGCCGGATTTTGCGGCACGATAGATTCTGTGATAGGAATGGAATATCAAACTTCATTGAATCGATTTTTAAAAGGAATTCCCGAGCGTTATGACATAGCAGAAGGCGATATTACGCAGATAAATGCCGTAGAGGCTGAAATTAATCCGAATACGGGTTATACTTCTGCTATAAAAAGGATTTTTTGTAGCATAGATAAAGTAGAAAAGGATGAAAATGAATGAAAAGCGATTTGCATATTCATACATATTATTCGGACGGAGTTTTCAGTCCAGAAAAAATCGTTGACACAGCGCTTGATGTCGGACTTGAAGTTATTGCATTAACAGATCACGACAATGTACTTTCTTATGATGTCGCAAAAAATCATTTGAAAGAAGTCGGTGCCGAAGATAAACTTGAAATTATACAGGGTGTCGAAATTAATACGCTTTATAAAAATTATGAAGTACATATTTTAGGTTATTTTTTTGATTCCCAGAACAGCGACTTTAAAAGGTTGTTGAAAACTCAGCAGGATGCACGTATTGAGCAGACTAACGAAATAATTTCACTTTTGTATAAAAAAGAAGGAATAAAAATAAAGTATGAAGATATAGTAAAACAGGTTGCATCTGGCGGCAGTATCGGGCGTCCGCATATAGCAAAAGCTATTACAAATGCAGGCGGAACCTCAAGTGTAATGGAGGCTTATGCAAAATATATTCACGATGACAGTCCGGTGTATGTTCCGAGAAAAACGGTATCTCCTCACGATGCAGTTGAGATAATTTATGATGCGGGCGGGATTCCAGTTATTGCGCATCCGCATGATATTGATATAGCGGAAACCTTAATAAAAGAGCTTATGAATTACGGTTTAAGAGGGATTGAAGCGTATCATAGAAAACATTCGCCTGCGTGTGTTGAATATTTTTCATCAATGGCAGAAAGTTTAGGGTTAATTGTAACAGGCGGATCGGATTTTCACGCTCCGAATCTGGTTAATGGTCAGATAATATTAGGCAAGCATTTTGTACCGGAATGGGTTTATGACAAACTTATCAAGGAAAAGAAATTAATGGATATGGCGTAAATGGCAAAAAGAAAACTTTTAAAACTTGAATATATGGTGACATTGTTTGTCATAATTGCGGTAATTCTTATAATAATACCGATTGATATTGAAAGTACCGTACAGGCAAACTTTATATCAAGATGGAATGACAAATTTGCCAGATTAGAGTATATGTTTGAAGTAATTTCGACACATGAAAAAGATGAGATTTTAAAGAGTTTTAAAAGAGCCCAAAATTCAGAAGAACGCGAAACGATTTTGATGAATTTAATAAAACCATACTTTAGACTACATAAAGAGAAATTGCCAAAACGTTATACTGTAAGATTTTTAAATAATAACAAAGTTCCGATAACAGATAAGTATTATTTTGAGGATTTGTATTTTGGAGAAAACGGCTTAATCGTCGGAATAAAAGATATCGACAGTAAAAATCCTGATGAATTGGCATTTATGATGATGTTTGATATAAACGGAATTTTACCTCCGAATACTTGGGGCAAGGATATTTATGGAGTTGATATAAAAAACGGTTCAATTAAACCTTTTGGGGCAGATTTATCAATGGAAAAATTACAGGAAGATTGTTCTGAAAAGGGTACAGGATTGGGATGTTCTTATTATTACAATATAGGCGGTGGATTTAATGATTAAAAAGGTATGTGTATTTGCAAGTTCGAGTTCCAAAATAGATATATGTTATTATGAAGCTGCAGAAAAGTTAGGATATATTCTTGCAGAAAACGGATTTGATATTGTATATGGCGGAAGTTCTCTAGGTTTGATGTGGGCTTGCGCCGGAACTGCTTACAAAAACGGTGCAAATGTTTACGGGGTTATGCCCCAAAGACTTTATAATATGGGAGTAGCAACAGACAGCGGAGTAGAATTGACTGTAACAGAGTGTATGCGAACCCGAAAAGCTGAGATGGACAGAATGTCAGATGCTATCGTTGCACTTCCGGGTGGGTTTGGGACTTTGGAAGAATTGTCGGAAATGATTGTTCAAAAGCAGCTTGGATATAATAACAAACCTGTGATTATATTAAATACGAACGGATTTTATAACAAGCTTGTTGAATTTTTTGACACGATTATTATGCAGAATTTCGGAAAAGGCGGACATCGGGAAATTTATTATATAGCAGAAGCTCCAAAAGATGTGATTGATTATTTAAAGAATTACAAAGCAGACTCTAAACCTGTCACAAAAGAAGATATATACGTTAAATAGAGAAAAAATATGCAATATGTTTCAATAAAAAAAGTTCTAAAAGACGGCAGAGAAGTTTTTCAGGTTCCTGCACTAAACTTAAAAAATTCTGAAGGTACGACAAAACAAAGAATAGCTCATCCTTTAGGAGATGATTATTTGGAATTTAACACTCTGGAAGAAGCAATACGTTCTGCTGAGCTTTCGGGGTTTAAGTACATTCTTCCTGATGGGACAAAGCCTTTAGAGGCAAAAAAAGAACAGCTCATAAACAATAATATTGACGATATGGTTTATAATACTTTGATAAAGCAGGTTCGAGACATAAATTCGTCCGTTGTTGCGGCTTCAATCACAGCACTTGGCGAATTAGGGGATATAAAATTAATCGACCTATTTATAGAAAAAATGGGCGAGGATAATGATTCTGTGAGAACAAGCGCAATTAATTCCATTTTGAATTTCGGCGAAGCAGGAACAGAAAAACTTCTTCAAGCTTTAAAAGATGAAAATTGGGTTCGAAGAAATTCCGCCCTTATAACCTTTTCCCGCTTGATAGACAGCGAAACCGTTAATCCCGAAAAGATTTTGCCTTCATTAATTGTCATGACGGAAGATAAAAACACAATCGTGAAAACTTCTGCCATTCAAACACTTGGTAAAGCTTATAAATTGTATAAGAAAGATTAATTTTTTAAATTCTTTCTGCTATGGGGCTAATATTTAAGCATAGAAACAACTTTGCCACAGTCGTTAAGCTTTTCTCGTCCTTGTAAAGCTTCAAGTTCAATTAAAAAAGCAATTCCGACAAGATTAGCGCCTGTCTTTTTGACCAGTTTGCAAGCCGCTTCTGCAGTTCCGCCTGTTGCAAGAAGATCGTCAACTATCAAAACATTTGCACCTTCAGGAAGTGCGTCTTTATGGATTTCAATTTTATCAGTGCCGTATTCAAGAGCATATTCCTGTGAATAAGTTTCAGCAGGAAGTTTGTGCGGTTTTCTGATTGGCACAAATCCTGCATTCATTTTATAAGCCATCGGCATTCCGAATATAAACCCTCTTGATTCAATCCCTGCAACGTAGTCAATTTTTATATCCTTAAACTGATCACAAAGATAATCAATCATAATTCTTAAAGTTTCAGGTTCTTTAAGAGCGGTTGTTATATCTCTGAAAATAATTCCTTCTTTTGGAAAATTTTCTACGTTTCTTATTTTATTTTTAACATCTTGGATTGTCAGTGTTGTCATTTTAGTTTTAATCTCCTTTTATATTTTAGTTAATTTTTCTTCGTCTATATTCGCTTGTTCTTCCATTACAAGCCCGTGGGCAGTTTTACCCCATTCCAAATCTTTTTTGAAAAACAGTATTTTAAAAGTTATGAATAATACAAGCGGGAACCATATTATGAAAAGGTAAACCGATGTTTGAAGCGCTTCAAACATCGCATCAAGCCTTGGCAAATTATCATAACGTCTTAAAGCATAACGAGCTGCAAGAAAGAATCCCAATCCCACAATACAGCCTAAAACTATTGAAGAATAAAGTGTTTGAGTCGGAGCATCTTTTGCAAGAATTTTGAAAAGTCTGATTAGAATTTCCAAAATAAACCACCCGGGCATGATAAATTCTGATACGTATGCCGTCATATCTAAGCTCGCTCTTAATGACATTTTTCTTGAAAAAAGCACCTGATCGAAATATTCAAGATATCTTCGAATTGTTCCTTCAAGCCATCTTCTTCTCTGTCTGAAAAGCGGCCAGATGTATATAATTCCTTCTTCATAAACAATAGCGTCAGGGCAGAATCTTATATCCCAACCCTTAATGTGAAGTCTTGTAGACATATCAAGGTCGTCTGTAATTGTATAATTGTTCCATCCTCCGATATCTTCTATTGCTTCTCTTTTAATAAGTTCGCCGTTTCCTCTTAATTCAACCGCACCTTTAACACAGTCACGAGTTACTTGGAAATGCGTATCCATTGTATATTCATTGTTTTGGCATCGAGTCAGAAGATTGTAATTCTTATTTCGGATAACCTTTCTTGCCTGAACAGCTCCGACATCCTTTGGCTCCAATTCAGGAACAAGTTTAGACAGAAAATCCGATTCAACTGTCGCATCTGCGTCAAAAACAAGAATAGCATCGCCTTTGGCGATTTTATAAGCGTCATTTAAAACAGCTGATTTACCCGGAAAAGCATCTTTTTCTCTAATAAGTGCCGTAATTGGTGTAAATCTTTCAGCCAGTTTTTGAATAACTTCTGCTGTGTTGTCTGTACTTCTGTCATCAATCAGAATAATCTCAAAGTTCGGATAATTAAGGCTCATAATGTTTGCCGCCGTATGCTCAATAACTGATTCTTCGTTATGGCATGGAACCAGAATACTTACAAACGGCTTATAGTCAGGATTGATAATTTTGGGGTGTTTTTGAAGATGCCTTTTTTTTAATTTGTACGCAAGGTTCATAAACAGAACGTAAACTGCCATTGCCGAGCATAATAACGCAAGCCCCCAAATAGTGTTGAAGTAACTTTGGAATATATAAATAAATATCCCCATGCCGAAAACTATTATAAATAAAACGATTCGTTCCTTCATAATAACCTCTATATTAAGCTTAAATTCTTAAATTCCTCTCCCTAATCAAGTAACATCAATTAATATTGTACCAAAAAAACAGAAAAAATGGCACAAAATCGCATAAATAATGTAAAAATTCCTTAAAATACTTGCATATATTTGAATTTTGGCTATAATAAAGCATGTACATAAAGTAAAGGAGTTTGATTATGAACAAAGAAGAGTTAGTACAAGAAGTTGCAAAAAAAGCTAATGTTACTCAAAAAGAAGCTGCAGAAGTAATTTCAGCTTGGGTTGATACAATCCAAAAAACAGTTGCTAAAGGTAAAAAAGTAACTTTAGTAGGCTTTGGAACTTTCGAAGCACGTAAAAGAGCTGCAAGAACCGGCAGAAACCCGCAAACTGGCAAGGAATTAAAAATTCCTGCAAAAACAGTTCCTGCATTTTCAGCTGGTAAAAAATTCAAAACTGTTGTTAACGGAAAATAGTTTAAGGATTTTAAAAGAAAGCTTAGGCGCCGAGCATTTGATCGGCGCCTTTTTTAATTGTGGTTTTATTATAATTTGTTTATCTGTACCACGGATAATCAGATTTAAATTCCCAACCGTCTGACATTACTTTTATAGAACAAGAACGAGCATAGTCATTACTTTTTTTCACTTTTTCTTTTGTACAAAAACTTGCATCACGTCCATAGAGAAAACTTCCAAATCCGGCTATAATACCTCTGCTTGTATCAATCTCAAATTGAAAAACATCAATGCCTATAATATTGGGATTTTTAGGTCCGTTTAAGTCTATTGAAAGTAATTGAACTTTTTTAGGATTATCTGCTGTAGAATTCGTATTATATGGTCTTATATATGCATAGGTTCCATCTCCATAAATAAATCCCGGAACATTAGTATATTGACCGAAATATGAGTAATTTTTCAAATCTGAAACACTAGCATAATTGTGTATTTTGAATCCGCAATCTTCCATTGTTTCACATACCTGTAAAACTTTAAGATAAGGTTCCCAATATAATTTAAAGTAATTAAGATTTTCTTCATATGTACTTGATGGTTCCAGTGTTAGCCAAGTATCAGATGGCCCGTTGAATTCTTGTGAGAGTATTAGTGCTTGTGAAAATGTTGAATATGCCTTTTTTAGTTGTGCCGCAAACTGTTGTTTTTGATATTTTGTGACAAGTGATGGCAGTGTCATTGCTATTACTACTCCTATTATGCCAATAGTTATTAAAACTTCTGCAAGTGTAAATGCCTTTTTCATTAAGCCTCCTTTTTATAAATTTTTTTAAATGTGAATATATATTATTTTATAAAATTTTATAATATTTTATAAAATAATACTCAATATTATATATTTTGTCAATATAGAGTAAAATAGGCTTATAATGTTGCAATGATAAAGATAAAACTCAGACAACTTTTGTGGGATAAAGAAGTCACTGCAACTGCCGTTCACAAGGCAACGGGGATAAGCCAGTCTATATTGTCCGATATGGTAAGAGGTAAAAGAACTAATGTCGGATTAGATATAATAAATAAATTATGTGTTTATTTAGACTGCGATATTAATGATATTTTGGAATTTATTCCTGAGTAAATTTTGATTACAAATTTTCAAGAGCCGCAATTTTCATTGCGTTAAAATCGGGAGTTTGTCCAAACCAGATTTCCTGTGCGCTTATTGCCTGATAAATCAGCATGTCAAGACCGTTAATTGTTCTTAACCCCAATTCTTCCGCTGTTTTAAGTAGAATTGTTTTTTTAGGATTGTAGATTACATCATAAACAATTCCGCTTTCTTTAAGTGTTTTTAAAACCGGTTTTTCAATTGGTGTCATATCGGCAGAACGCCCTTGCATTCCGATGGGGGTTGTATTTACAAGCATATTGTATTTTGACAAATCTCTGACCTGATCAATCTGGTATGCGTCAAATGTAATTTGCGGAAATTTTCTTCTCATATAAGCCATATAGTCCATTGCATTAGGTATATTTCTTGTGTAAACCCCGATATAATTTACTCCGCATTCGGATAGAGCGAGAACTGCAGCTCTGCTTGCACCGCCTGTTCCAAGTAATGCTACGGAAGAATTTTGCAAATTAATATCTTTCGGAATGGCTTTTTTGAATCCCGAAGCATCTGTGTTGTAGCCTTTAAAAGTTTTGTCGGAACTTATTTTTACAGTGTTAATTGCGCCTGCAATATCTGCGTATTTGTCAACGCTGTCGACAAATAGTGAAATCGGAAGCTTAAGCGGAATTGTAACGTTAAATCCGGAATAATTTTCCCGCTTGAAAAATTTAACCCTGTCAACAAGGTTCTCTGGATCTGTTTCTAAAATTTGGTAGTCGGCTTTTATTCCGAGGCTTTCAAATCCGGCTTTATGAATGTACGCAGAAACCGAATGCCCTAAGGGAAATCCTATAAGTCCGAATTTTTCCATATTACCTCCTTTATTTTTGCAGAAATCTTAATTTTCTTCTGTTAAGTCGCTTGTGTCAGAAGTTTGTTCTTCTACTGTTTTGTATCCGCAGGAGCGGTTTGAGCATTCAATAGTGGTGCCTTTTTTAAGAACTTTTTTGACCAGTAATGCCCCGCAATCAGGACAAGTTTCGCCTGTCGGCTCGTTCCACAATACAAAATCGCACTCGGGATACTTGTCACATCCGAAAAATACCGTTCCGCGTTTTGATTTTCTTTCTACGATTAAACCTTTTCCGCATTTCGGGCAGGTTACACCTGTTGAGCGGCGGTAGGGTTTACGGAATTTACAATTTTCGTTTGTGCATTCAAGATATTTGCCATACGGGCCTTGTTTGAACACCATACCTGAGCCGCATTTTTCGCATTTTTCTTCGCATTTTGGTTCTTTTGCAGGTTCGTCTTCCATATTCTCGGTAAGTGCATTCATTGACATTACCGTTTTGCATTCGGGATACCCCGAACAGCCCAAAAATTGCTGGCCTTTTCTGCTTGTTTTTACTAACATCGGACGTCCGCAGTTCGGGCATTTGATGTTGCTTTCTATTTTTACACGCTCTGTATTGCCTAAAGCTTTGTTGACTTCCGCAATAAACGGCTCATAAAATTTTTCAAGAACTTCATTCCAAACAGCTTTCTTTTCTGCGATTTCGTCAAGTTTACTTTCCATTCCTGCTGTAAATTTATAATCCATTATATCTGCAAACTGGTTTACAAGCTGTTTTGAAACCGTCCTTCCTAAAAGTGTCGGATGTAGGGCTTTATCTCGTTTTTCTACGTATTTTCTGGTCTGAATTACAGTGATAATTGTTGCATAAGTTGACGGACGTCCGATTCCGTGTTCTTCCAGTGCTTTTACAAGGGAAGCTTCGTTGTATCTTGGAGGCGGCTGGGTAAAGTGTTGTTTCGGATTTATTTTTTTACAAACCACTTTGTCGCCTTTTTCAAGATCAGGAATTTTGCTCTCAGCTTCCTGTTCGTCTTCTTCCGCATCGTTATAGAGCTTTAAAAATCCGTCAAATGTTACTTTTGAGGTGCCGGCTTTTAGTATGCAGTCGCCTGCTTTGATCTCTATTGATTTGTTTGCAATTTCTGCGTTTGCCATCTGGGAGGACATAAATTTGTTCCAAATTAGTTTGTAGAGTTTGAATTGGTCATTATCCAGATATTTTTTTATGCTTTCGGGGGTGCGCTCCGGGTAGGAAGGGCGAATCGCTTCGTGTGCGTCCTGAACATTTTGTTTCCCTTTGGTATATATGTTCGGAGTTTCGGGGTAGTATTTTTCGCCGTAATTGCTTAAAATAAAATCTTTTGCCATGCCTTGTGCATCATCTGATACCCTGACACTATCCGTTCTCATATAGGTTATTAAACCGACAGGGGTTCCGTCTATTTCTATACCTTCATATAATTTTTGAGCTATCTGCATTGTCTTTTGTACGCCAAAGCCAAGTTTTGAGCTTGCGGCTCTTTGCAGTGTGGAAGTTATAAAAGGTGCGGTCGGTTTGCGTTTGAGTGTTTTTTTCGTAACCTTATCAACTTCAAATTCTCTGTCGGGATTTTGAAGATAATCAACTATTTTTTGCGCTTCTTTCTGATTTTTAATCGTTTTTTCTATTGTTTTGTTTTTATATTTGGAAAGCTCCGCCTCAAATATTTTGCCGTCTTTGTCCAAATCAGCGTGTATTGACCAGTATTCCTGCGGAACAAAAGCTTCTATTTCATCTTCTCTTTCGCAAATCATCCTTAAAGCAACCGATTGAACACGACCTGCTGAGAGATTTCTGTTGCCTATTTGTTTCCAAAGTACAGGGCTTAATTTGTAGCCTACGAGTTTGTCCAAAATCTGTCTGGTCTGCTGGGCTTTTACCATATCCATATCAATGCTTCTGGGGTTTTCTACAGAATATTTTACGGCTTTGGGGGTAATTTCGTTAAATACAATTCTTGCTATCTTTTCGTCCGGAACTTTTAAAAGCTGACGTACATGCCAGGCTATTGCTTCTCCTTCACGGTCAGGGTCGGAGGCAAGATATATTTTGTCTGCTTTTTGAGCCATGTCGTTTAATTTTTTTACAACGGCTTGTTTGCCTGGTATTATCTCAAATTTCGGCTTGAAATGATCCTTGATGTCAAAGCCAAGATTCTCGGTTGAGGGGTCTTTTGTCGGAAGATTTCTTACATGACCAAAGCTTGCTTCTATTGCAAAGCTGTCACCTAAAATCTTTCTAATAGTTTTCGATTTTGCGGGAGACTCGACTATTACAAGCGCTTTCTCTTTTTTAGATTTTGATTTTGTTGAACCTGCTGTTTCTGCGGCTTCGTCTGTCTTTTTTGCCGTTGCTGCTTTTGCCATTTATACTTTATCCTACCCTTTTATATCTGTCGCCGTTGACTTGTTCTATTATGCCTTTAAGCTCCATGGTTGTCAAGTTGATTAAAAGCGTATCAAAATCAAGTCCGGTTTCTGTCATAATTTCGTCAACGCCTTTTTCTTCTATCTCTATTGATTTTAAAATTTTTTCTTCGGTTTCGTTTATATCGGTTAAATTTATTTTTAATTGCTCTGTTGTTTTAATTTCCCAATTTAGAGCTTCCAGAATATCAGTTGAGGATGTAACAAGGGTTGCGCCGTTTTTTAGAAGTTTATAAATCCCTTCCGTATTAGGGTTTGTGATAAGGCCTGGTATGCACATCAATTCTCTCCCTTGTTCTAAAGTCAGATTTGCAGTAATTAAAGCGCCGCTTTTTATTGAAGCTTCCGCAACCAGAGTTCCGTATGAAAGCCCTGATACAATTCGGTTTCTTTGCGGAAATCTGAATTTCAAAGGTTCAAATGTCGGGTAATATTCCGTAAAAATAAGTCCGTTTCCGTTTTCGATTTTGCGGTATAAGTCTGCGTTTGCGGTTGGGTAAACAAAGTCAAACCCGCTTGCGATAACGCCTATTGTTTTTAAGCCGTTGTCTATTGCTGAAATATGTGCGCAAGTATCAATTCCGGAGGCAAGCCCTGAAACTATGCAGATATCTGTGTTTGCAAGCTGTGAAATTATAAGATTTACTGCCTCTTTTGCATATTTGCTTGTCCTTCTTGAGCCGACTACTGCTAAAGTTTTTTCAAAATTTATGCTCTCTAAATCACCTTTGTAATAAAGTATTGACGGCGGATTATCAATGTTTTTAAGCATAAATGGATATCTTTCATCATCAAAAGTCAGATATTTTATCCCTCGGTTTGTGACTTCGGACAAAACTTTTTCGGGATTCACTTTGTCACGCAATTTTAGAAAGTTCTCGGCTTTTTTAACACTTAAACCTTCAATATTTTTTAAATCATTTGAAGAAGCACTGAAAGCTTTTTCGATATCTTTAAAATGTTCAAAAAGCTTCAGTGTAAAATGACTGTCAATTTGTTCTATTGATGAAAATGCTATCCAGTATTTACCTGTCATTGATCTGTTTCTTCTTAATTCTTTCCATTAAACTTTTTACGGAAGCTTTTTCTTTGTCCGGAATATTCATTTCGCAATATGATTCAAAATATTCAAGCGCATCATCGTAATCCCCTCTTGCCAAAAATAAAATTGCAGCTTTTTTGTAGGCCGGACTGCAAGAATCGTTTACTGCAATTGCTTTTAAAAAGTTTGACAATGCTTTATCAATTTCGTCATTTGCTTCGTAAGCTTCTCCAAGATAAAAGTAAATCCATTCGTTGTTGTCTTTGTATTCCAGAACATTTTCAAAGTTTTCTGCTGCAAGTGCGTAGTTTCCGAGTTCAAAATGTACTTTGCCTAAATCATAATAAGCATCATAATTTTCAGGCTGTTTTTCAAGAATTTTTTCCAGTTCATCAATTGCTAAATCCAGCCTTGCATCCTCCATGTAAAATCTTGCAAGGTAATGCGCAATAGTCATTTCTTCAGGCATTTCGTAAATACCTTGAGATAGCAGTTGAATTCCGCTGTCAAAGTCGCGCATTTTATAATATACGTCTGCAAGATTTATGTAAACTTGCGGAAGCTTCGGATTCAGCTTTATTGCTTTTAGAAAATTATCTTCGGCCTTTTCCATATTGCCTAAATTGTAATAGCAAAGCCCGATGTTATTCCTTATTTCTGCAGTGTCCTGCCCTTTTTCTACAACGGATGAAAATACGTCCAGTGCTGTTTTATAATCTTGTTTTTTAAATGCTTCTAAGGCTTGTTCTGTTTTTGTCATTTTTTCTCCTATAATCCAAGCGTCATATCGTCATCATCATCGCTGTCGCCGATGTTTTTGATTACGGTTCTGGTGTTGCCTTCGGCATGGAAATCTTTCGGATTAATTATCATTCGTATTTTGTCTGCGTAAATTGTTCTGGGACCTTGAGTTATGCTTGAGCGGCCTACAAAATATACTTCATTAGGCTTCTTGGTCACTTTGTCTGGATATACCGCAATTTTAGGCCCCTGTGCAAAATAATCCTGATACCAGACTTTTACATCTCCGCTTGCATTAAATGTGTTTGTGTCTTGTGAATATTCCTGCATTTTGGATTTTAAGGTTAATGTTTCCCCGTTATCCATTGTGGCATTTGATGTTGTGTTGCCTGTTGCAGTTAAAATTTTGGTTGATGCATCATAGAAAAATTTATCCGCAAATGATTCGTTTTCTTCTCTTTTTACCCTTGCGTTTCCGATAAGTTCAAGATTTTGTAAATCTCCGTTCTTTGTCGTTTTAATTATTGCTTTATTTGAGAAGGTTTCTATCTCTTTATATAAAATTGTAACTGCACCGGTTGCTGTCATTACGCCTGTTTTGGTGTCGTATTCCTGTACGTCTGCGTTAATTACGACTATAGGTTTTTTACCTTCAAATACTATTGATTGTGAATCCCCTTCGGCTCTTACAATTTTTGTGATAAGTGAAAGCTTTAAAATATTTGCTTTAACTTCTCTTTTTTTGTTTTTGGTTATCTGATATGCGTAAGGCTTGTCGTAAAATGTTGCAGTGTCAAGCTTTTGATCCTTCGTAACACCTACATCAGCTTTTTGTCCTTCAACTTTTATATCGCCTACTGTTACTTTTACATCCCCGTTAAATTTTATCTTGCTGTCTTCTTCATTATAAGTCTGTGTTTTAGACTCAATAACAAGATCCGCCGCTTGAGTCGCAGCGCCAAATATTAACAGTATAGCTGCAAGAGATATTAAAACTCGTTTCATTTATTCTCCTTTTTGTCATAAAGTTCAGAGCGGGCATGCCCTTTTATTTTAAATCTTTCGTAATTCGGTGCTATTTCACCTTCTTCTGCGTGTGCGTATAATTCTCCGTTTTTGATTATCTTTACATTACCGCGAATTTTTACGGGTTTATCGGAACCTGACCAGGTTAGACGGTCGGTTAAAAGTATCGTTCCGTCTTTTATTACAATTCTGGTTCCTTCATACAGTATAATCTCATTTTTCTTTGAATTGTATGTCCCATGTGAAGATTCAAAACTCATTGATACTTCACCTTGTTCATCATAAAAATTACCGATAACATTATTCATTAATGCAATTTCATTTGTGCTGTTATAGGTTCCTGTCTCTCCGTAAATTTCCCAATATTTCGCAGCCTCTTTGGTTTCTGTCAAAATAAGTCCGTTAATTAAAGCTTCTTGTTTATCTTCCTGCGTCTGAAGCTGGCTTCTGTTAAAGTTGTGCGTGATAATTCCTGCCGATACAAATGCCCATACCAAAATCCCTACAAGTGTCAAACCTGCAAGTATATAAGCCTTCTTCTTTTTGTCTAATTTCGTCCACCAGTCCATATCAAAAATGTTATCACAAACTTTAAATTTTAGACAAAATCAGATTAAATATCTTAATATTTCAAAAAGATTTTTTGCCATATAAATTTCTTTTGTAATATAATTAGCCTATAAAGGGATATTGTGAAAAGAAAAGAGGTTTTATATGGCATTAAGATATGACGCCGGCGAAGTTGTTACAGCTATGGTTACACCTATGAATGCGAACAGGGAAGTTGATTATAACAAAGCTGAGGAACTGGCCAAGTATCTGGCAAGTAACGGAAGCGAAGCACTTCTTGTCGCAGGAACTACCGGTGAAAGTCCTACTTTAACCCATGAAGAAGAACTTGAACTTTTAAGCACCGTCAAACGTGCGGCTGCAGGCAGGGCTAAAGTTATTTTCGGCGCCGGTTCAAATTCAACCGAAACTGCTGTCAGAATGACTAAACTTGCTTATAAAGAAGGTGTCGATGCAATTTTATCTGTTGTGCCTTACTATAACAAACCTTCGCAAAAAGGAATGATTGAACATTTTTCAGCCGTTGCCAAAGCTGCGGATTTACCGATTATTTTATATAATATTCCATCCCGCACAGGTGTTAATATGTTGCCTGAAACAGTGGCTATGCTTGCTGAAAAATTTCCGAATATCGTTGCTTTAAAACAAAGCTGCCCCGATATGGATTTGATATCCGAGCTTAAACTGATTTGCCCGTCTGACTTTGCTATTTATTCAGGCGATGACAGTCTTACTCTTCCGATGCTCTCTCTCGGGGCGCACGGTGTAATTTCTGTTGCATCTCATTTGTTTGGCTCTGAAATTAAATCTATGATCAGAAATTTTAAAACAGGGGATGTGCTTGCTTCAAGAAATATGCACAAAACTTTGTTCGGAATATTTAAAAAGCTCTTTATGGCGCCTAACCCTGTTCCCGTTAAGGCAGCTTTAAAACATAAAGGGTTAATTGAAGAATATTTAAGACGTCCGCTCGTTGAGCTTGACGAAGATCAAAAAGCCGAATTGTTTGCGGTTATTGACAGAACTAAGGCAGAATTAGCCGACTAGGGCTGTGTTTTAGTTTTATATTTTAACTAAAATTAAAGATAAAAAATACATTATAAGAGGAATAAAAAAGTGAAAAACAAAATTATTATGTTCTGGGTAATTATAGCAATTGTTGTAACAGCGATTGCCGTAATATTGATGAAGCCCACAAAGTTAGGACTTGATTTGGTCGGAGGTTCAAGACTCGTTCTGGAAGCTCAGCCTACCGAACAAGTTAAGGAAATTACACCTGAAACTTTAAGCCATTTACAGTTTGCAATCGAACAGAGAGTTAACAAGCTCGGTGTTGCTGAAACTGTTGTTCAGCAGGTTGGAGATAAAAGACTGCTTGTTGAAATTCCTGCCGTTACAGATTTAAAAGAAGCAAAAGCTTTCATCGGTGAAACGGCACAGTTAGAATTTAAAAAACCGGGCAAAGCTGAAAATGGTGTTGTAACCTGGGAATCTACTGGACTTACTGGTAAAGATCTTTCAAAATCGCAGCTTACAACCGATTCAACAGGGCAGTGGGTTGTGTCTTTGGAGTTTAACGCTGAAGGGGCAAAGAAATTTGCAGAACTTACAGAGGCTCTTGTAAATCAGCAGATGGCAATTTTCTTTGACGGAGAACTTCAATCAGCTCCTGTAATCAGAGAACCGATTTACGGCGGAAACGCTCAAATTTCCGGAGGTGACAGCGGGTTTGCTTATGAAGAAGCGCAAAGAATGGTTGATTTATTGAATGCCGGGGCGCTTCCTGTGCCTGCCGAAATCGTTGAAGAAAATACGGTCGGGCCTACTCTTGGTGCTGACAGTGTTGCGGCTTCCAAAAAGGCCGGTATAATCGGGCTTTCTACTGTTATAATATTTATGATTTTGTTCTATCATGTTCCGGGATTTATTGCGGATATCGCACTTGTTATTTATAGCTTAATCCTGTTTGCTTTATTCAAAACAATTCCTGTTACATTGACTCTTGCAGGTATCGCAGGTTTTATCCTGTCTATCGGTATGGCGGTTGATGCTAATATTCTTATCTTTGAAAGAACTAAAGAAGAACTTAGAGCCGGAAGAAATTTGTTTACTGCTATCAATTCAGGATTTGACAGAGCTTTCACAAGTATTTTTGACTCAAATATGACAACAATAATTACCTGCTTAATCCTTTACCTTCTTGGAACAAGCGTTGTTAAAGGTTTTGCTTTAACTCTTGCTTTAGGTGTTATAGTTTCAATGTTTACCGCAATTACGGTTACTAAAAACTTTATGCACTTAATATTCGGTACGGGTGAGCTTAAACATCCCGGATTATTCGGGCTTAAAAAAGAAGAAATCGGGGCGGCTTATCAGGCTGCTGAAACTCAAAGAGAAAAAGCCCGCTTCGGTATATTGGATTAATCAGGAAATTTAGAAAGGTAAAATAAAAATGTTTAATACAGGCAGAAAACACTTAGTTCATGTTGTTAAATACAGATGGTGGTGGATGGCGCTTACAACACTGCTTCTTGTTCCGGGAATTGTCGCAATGTTTTATTCTTGCTTTACATACCCGAACCACGCACCATTAAAAGTCGGTATTGATTATACCGGCGGAACTATTCTTCAGTATGGTGTTGAAGAAAAAATTACAAATAAAGAGCTTGCCAAGACTCGTGAAAATCTTGAAGAAAAAGGAATTGAAAATCCTTACCTTCAAATCTTAAACGTAAACAGTGACCAACAGAAAAATACAAAGTCTGAAATTCAGTCAATAATTTCTGTCAGAACAAAGTTTATTGATAAAGATTCAAATGACACCGAAACAATTACGGAAGTTTTGGGAACTCAATATAAAAATCCAGAATTGATGTCGGTAAGTTCTGTTGGGCCTACGATGGGTAAAGAGTTATTTAAAAATTCTTTAATTGCAGTTACTTTAGCTTTCTTAGGAATTATTGCATATCTTTCATTCAGGTTCAGGTTTGATTATGCTCTTGCTGCAATTCTTGGGGTTTTCCACGATGTGTTGTTTGTTGCAGGTGTGTTTTCGATTCTGGGACTGTTGTATGATGTGCAGATTGACGGGCTCTTTATTACGGCAGTGCTCACCGTAATCGGTTTTTCTGTTCACGATACTATCGTTGTTTTCGACAGAATCAGAGAAAATTTGAGATATTATTCTAAGAAAATGTCTTTTGGGGAAATCGTCGATGCTTCGGTTAACCAGACTTTGACAAGAAGTATTAACACTTCTCTTACAACTTTGATTACACTTCTTGCGCTTTATTTCTGGGGCGGGGTTACGACTAAAGACTTCGTTTTTGCAATGATTCTCGGTATTATTATCGGAACTTATTCTTCAATTTTCTTCTGCTCTATGCTTGTTGATTTCTGGAATGACAGACAGCAAAAATCAAGAGAAATTACGGTTTAGATTTTTGAAGATTAAAGTCGTAAATAAAAAGACCTTTCTTTAAAGAAGGTCTTTTTTATTGTATTTTTTTGAAAATAAGAAAAGTTATTTTATTTTAGAAGCGGTTTTGATACTGTCACGAACTATCTGCGCACCTTCGTTGTAAGCTTTCTTTATCATACTGTCAATTTTCAAAGAGTCTTGCATTTTTTTATATTCGTTTTTGATGCTGTCACGAACCATCTGCGCACCTTCGTTGTAAGCTTTCTTTGCTATACTGTCAATTTTTAATGAATCTTGCATTTTGCTGTATTCCTCTAGCCAGTTTGCATAAGAGTTTCTCATTTTCCCGTTTTGTATATTTTGATTTATAGAATTATACCGGTTTATATCTTTTTGGGCTATTTTTTCAGCTATTTTATTTTTTTCCTTTTGTATTTGATTATAAAATACTGATCCTCCAATAATTAAACCGCTAATGCAAACTCCGCCTGCTATTGTGGTTAATGTTTTTAATTTCATTGAATTTCTCCTTTACTCGTCTGGTTTCACGTTTTAATTAAAAATGTTTTGTTGAATGGTTGATGTTGTTTTTAAGATTTTTGTAATGATTTGATATAGAATCATTAATTTGTTTGACTGCTTCTCCCCAAAATACAAATTTGCTGTCAAATATTCCAAGTTCTTTTTCTTCTTTGATTAATCTTTCAAACCTATACGGTTCGGAAATTTTTATAAGATTTTTGACGTGTTCAATTTGATTGTTGTACTTATGATCATATATTTTTAAAATAGCAGTTTTAGCTCCAAATCCGATTCCTACAGCCGCAACAAGACTGTAGCCTATTATTTTAAAAGTATTCATACTTTCTCCTTAGTTTAACTTTTTATATAAAATAGCTAAACAAAATATTTTGTTAAAGTATGAATTTTTTGTTACAAGGCAGCGTTAATTGCCTCAATCATGCCTTCTTCTCTTGCAATATTTTTCCCTGCAATATCAAAGGCTGTTCCATGTCCGGGGGAGGTTCTTAAAATATCAAGCCCTATTGTCATATTAACAGTGCTATCACCTGCAACTGTTTTTATCGGAATTAAGCCCTGGTCGTGATAGTTTGCAATATAGCAGTCGTAAGGAAGTTTTTTGCCTTCTCTGTAATTTTTTCCGGCATCAATAAAAAGAGTGTCTGCAGGGTGCGGATAGGTTATATTAATTCCTTTTTTCAAAAGCGCTTTTACTGCAGGATTTAAGATTTCTATTTCTTCTTTCCCGAGAATGCCGTCTTCTCCTGAATGCGGGTTAAATGCGCATAGAGCAAATTTCGGGGCTACAATGCCGAGATGTGTTTTGAAAAATTCCTGTAAATTTTTTACTTTTTCGGTTACAAGCTCTTTTGTTACTTTAACTCTTTTTAATGCGCAATGACGTGTAAGAAGCAAAACTCTAAAATCTTTTGAAACAAAAAGCATTTCAGCTTTCTGATTTTTATTTGCAAGGTATTTTTGAAGAATTTCTGTTTGCCCTTTAAATTTATGTCCGGCAAGATAAAGCGCATTTTTAGCTACAGGTGCTGTGACAATTGCATCAGGGTTTAGTTCGCAGGCTTTTTTTACTGATTGAAACGCAAACTCTCCGCATTCAGTCATAACCTTCCCAGGCGAAATTTGTGCATCGTATGGAATTTCAATTATTTCATAATTTATGTCCAGTTTCCCGTAAAAGTCTAAAATCCTTTTATTTGATATTATAATAACGTTTTCTTTCGGCAGTTTAAGTTTATTTAAAGCTTTTATTGTAATCTCTGCTCCAATACCGTTTGGATCTCCCGTTGTAACGGCAAGTTTTTTCATAATAACCCCTCCAAAAATTTAAAAAAGCACTTCTTCATATTTTGCCCATTTTGAAAATATTTTAAACGTTTTATTCGTGATGTTCACAATATTTTAAAATATCAATTAAAGTATTGATACCGCCAAGATTTCCTGACTTTGTAATAATCCATTGGGCGTTATGATCAAGTGAAAGTGCGATTGCCGGAGCAACTTCATCTATAAGCTGAAGTTGCGTTGCTCCGATTGCCTGACAGCATTTGTAGGAAGTTTCTCCACCTAGTGTTATAAGGATAAAATCTTTTTTTGTGGCTGCTTGTTTTGTAAGTTCTGAAAGATAATCCGTTATAAGACAAGCCAAACTTGATTTTGTTAAATCTGCCTCTAAAAGTTCTTCGCTGAAACCGTCAAAGTCGGTTATTAACTCTGAAGTGTGGACAACAACCGTATTATTCTGCCCTAAGTTATTCACAATTCTGTCAGCAAGATCCCCAAAATTCCAGCTTATGATGTCTTTAAGATCAGGTTCTATAAAGAGTGTATTTTCAAATTCGTCGCATTCTTCGAGCCGCTTAATTTGTTTTGCCGTAATTACCGTTGCACTCCCTGAAATTACAAGTTTTGGAAGTTCAGGAATTGTTTTATTTATGTCGTGAGGCTTCAAATCCGAATACCATAAATCACTTAAAACTTGTGCTGCAGCAGCGGTGCCTGTCGGAAGAATATCAAAATCGGATTTTGTAATAGCAAGCATTACCTGCTCTATATCTGTTGTTGAAACTGCATCTGCTACAATAAGCTTTTTACCTTCTTTTATTAGGTCATTAAGACATTTTAAAATCGGCCCTGCACCTTTCATAACTGTTTTTAATTCAATTGCGCCGACAAGGTGTTCATAACTTTCATCAAGCTGGCTTTTTAAAAGTGTCGGCAGATGAGATTCTCTGATTGGGGAATGAGGATCTCTTGCCATTTCCGTTCTTTCTATTGGGATACCTTTTAAAAGATGATAACCGCCGATTGTAACTCTGCCTTCTGACGGAAAAGCTGGTATAATAACGGCAGCATCCCAATTCAAAACCTCAAGCATTGCAAGAACTTCTATTGCAATGTTGCCCCGAACAGTTGAATCTATTTTTTTATAAAAATAATCCGGATTAATTTTGTCAATAAGGAATTTTGTTGCATCTTTAACAGCATGATAAGCTGTTTCAGGATCGGCATTTCTTGTTTCTGTTGACATTACCCAAGTTTGTGTCCCTTTCATATTGAAGGGTTCAACATCATAATTTAAAAGTATTTGAGTATTTGCTCCGCGCAGGTGAAACTGCAAACCTGTATCGTTTGCGCCTGTTAAATCGTCTGCTACAATACCTGTTATATTAGAATTGATTATCATTTTCCATATCTCTTTTTGAACCGAGAAGTCTTATATTATTTGCAATAATAAAAAAAGATTCTCTCTCATTGCCGGTTGCTTTATCAGTCCATTTGTTTGTGCTGATTCGACCGTCTACTACAACTTGCATGCCTTTTTTTATGTATTCTCCCGCAAA
Organism: uncultured bacterium; assembly: GCA_949297715.1. Classification (GTDB taxonomy): domain Bacteria; phylum Cyanobacteriota; class Vampirovibrionia; order Gastranaerophilales; family Gastranaerophilaceae; genus Scatenecus. The sequence continues at coordinate 134,386 of CASFTJ010000002.1, forward strand.
TTCTGCAAGTTTGTCCCATACGTCAATGTTGAACCAATCTGCAACTTCGGATTTTGTTTTTGAATCCCAACGGTTTACTGCTAATGAAAATTGTGCTTTTACTTTTCCTGATTCAAAATATCTTATCTCGGCATCGCGTCCTACTCTCCCTACTAATGTTGCTGTGTTCATTTAAACCTCTTTTCAAAAATCCCTTAATCTGAATTACATATCGTATTCTACTACAAAAATAAAAACTTCTCAAATTCTCTTTACTTTTTGTAAAGCGGTATTTGTTGGTAAGTTTTGGTGTTTGGGCTTGTAATAATATTTTGCAGGTGCTAAAATTTTGTCGTAGTTAGTTAGGGGGATCCGCCCCGTATTTAGGTCTTTTGAATGTTATCAACTGACCGGAAAGGATAAAAATGGAAAAAAACAACGAAACTTTACACACTTTGAGGCACTCTTGCTCTCACATCATGGCTCAGGCTGTTCAAAAGCTGTTTCCGTCTGCAAAGTTAGCAATCGGGCCGGCTGTTGAAAACGGATTTTATTACGATTTTGATTTAACCGACGGGCATGCTTTTACGCAGGACGATTTGGGCAAAATCGAAGAAGAAATGAAAAATATTATCAAACAAAATCTTACGTTTGAAAAATATGTAATTCCTGATGTTGAAAAGCAGATTAAAGAATTCAAAGAAGAAGGCGAAATCTACAAAGCCGAGCTTCTTGAAGAACACAAAAACGACAATCCGACTTTGTATTTAACAAAAGATAAAGACGGAAATGTTTTGTTTAACGATCTTTGTGCAGGGCCTCATATTCCGAACACTTCGTTTATCAAGGCAAATGCGATTAAGTTATTAAAAGTTGCCGGTGCTTACTGGAGAGGTAATGAAAAGAATAAAATGCTTCAGAGAATTTATGCAACGGCATTTTGGAATAAAGAAGATTTGCAAGCTTACCTGACATTTCTTGAGGAAGCTGAAAAGCGTGATCACAGAAAACTCGGTGCAAAGCTTGATTTGTTCTCTACAAGAGATGAGCTTGGAGGCGGGCTTGTTTTGTGGCATCCGAACCTTGCAATTGTCAGAGAAGAAATTGAAAATTACTGGAGAACTGAACACAGAAAACGCGGTTACGTTATCGTAAACACTCCGCATATTGCAAAATCAAAACTCTGGGAAATTTCAGGACACATGGGACACTATAAAGAAAATATGTTCTTTATTCAAAAAGATGAAGATTCTGAAGAACAGTTTGTCTTAAAGCCGATGAATTGTCCGTTCCATATTTTGATTTATCAGGCAAACAGACACTCATATCGTTCATTGCCTTTGAGAATGGCTGAGCTTGGAACTGTTTACAGAAAAGAAAAATCAGGCGCACTTGCCGGTTTAACCCGTGTTCAAGGGTTCACACAGGACGATGCGCATGTGTTCTGTACACCGGAACAGTTGGTCGATGAGATTAACGAAATTATCGACTTTGTAGCTGATACGATGGCAATATTTAATATGTCATTTGAGGTTGAGTTGTCAACACGTCCGGAAAGTTATGTCGGCGAACTTGAAAACTGGAACAGAGCTGAAGCAGGCTTAAAAGAGGCAATGGAAAGACGCGGAATGAAATATGAAATTAACGAAGGCGACGGAGCATTCTACGGGCCGAAAATTGACTTCAAAGTCAAGGATGCAATCGGTAGAACTTGGCAATGTGCGACAATTCAGCTTGATTTTAACCTTCCTGAAAGATTTGATATCAAATATCAGGATAAAGACGGCTCAATGAAAACTCCTGTTATGCTTCACCGAGTAATCTTCGGTTCTATGGAGCGTTTCCACGGAATTTTAATTGAACACTTTGCAGGTGCATTCCCGACTTGGCTTGCGCCGACTCAAGTTGCAATAGTTCCGATTTCTAATGAAAAACACGCTGATTTTGCAGAAAAAGTTTACAAAAAAATGAGAGCTGCAGGAATCAGAGCAAAACTTGACGACAGATCAGAAAGTATGAATTACAAAATTCGTGAAAGTCTTCAGGATAAGAAAATTCCGTACGTGGTAGTTGTCGGCGACAAGGAAATGGAATCGGAAACTTTGGCTGTCAGAGCAAGAGGTATCGGACAGGTCGGTACTTTTGCTGTTGATGAATTTATCTCAAAAATTGAAGATGAAATCAAAAACAGAAATATTGATTCTTTCGCAAAATCTCTTGTGAACGCTTAAAAACTTAAACTTTAATAATGTTAAAAGGCAGGTTTTAGAGCCTGCCTTTTTTAATTATAAGTATTTAGAATTTATTAAGACTGTTGGTCGTCTGTAGCAGATGATGATTTTGAATTTGCTATAAAACTTGCACCAAACCCTGCGATACCAAGAATTGCAGCACCTATTCCGCCCCATTTTAAAGCGTTTTTCCAATCAATATTGCTCATTATTTCTTTTACTGCCGTATGTAAATTCAAATCATCTAAATCAGTATTTATATCAAGCGGTTTTAATTTCTTCTTTTTTAAGTCAAACAAATTTTTAATTCGTTCTTTTTGTTCAGACATATCTTCAGGAGAAAATTTCACCGTTTCTCTATATTTGTCATACTTTCCGTCAAGAATCCCGTCGCCAAATTCTTTTTTTAGTCTATCTAAAATATTATTACTTAGAGTTTTTATCACTTCAGAGTTGGATAAACCCTTAAAATAAGCTTTTGTTGAATCTTGGGTGTTTTCAAGTGAACCTGAAGCTGCAATTTTTTTCAGATCGCTGATGAAAACTTTACAATCTTCTTCCCCTAATTTTAATTCTTTTTCGGTTACATTTTTGACAAAAGTATCGGAAATATCTTCGTTTTTAATCCATGGTCTTTGGTAATAACCGAATGTACCTCCTGCAATTGCCCCTGTTCCAAGACCTGCGGCTGTATAAATTGCTGTTTGGGTGCTGGTATTCTTATTTTGCTGAGTTGCGTTTACGTTTTCTATTGGCATACCTACACTTCCTTTTTTTTATCTTAATGTTTGTGAATTTAAAAAATTGTTATTTAATTTAAAAAAAAACTTATATTGTAAAAAATCTTAATAATAAAAAGCTTTAATTTGAATCTTTTTCGGCGAAAAAGTTTTCAATACCGTCAGCAATGGCTTTTCCTGTGTTTTGTTGAATTTCGGGATTAATCAAATAAGCGTTGTCGGATGGGTTAATCAAATAACCGACTTCAATTAAAACGCTCAAGGCTTCAGTGTTTCTGACAACCGCAAAGCTGCCTTGTCTTACCTGATCATCAGCAAACGGAAGCTGTGAGGTCATTGATTTTAGAATGCTGTCAGCCAGAGGTTCTGCCTGCGGATAATAGTAGAAAACACTTGTTCCTGAATGTTCATTCGGATCCATATTGTCAGGAAGCGCATTTCCGTGAATGCTTATAAATACCGAAGCTTCATTTTCATTTGTCTTTTTTACTCTGTCTGTTAGACTAACAGTTTCATCCCCCTGTCTTGTCATAATCACATTTGCTCCGCGAAGCTTTAATTCTGTTGCAAGCATCTTTGATATCGCAAGATTTATGTCTTTTTCGTTATTTCTCAAGCACCCGATTGCTCCGATTTCATCCCCTCCGTGGCCTGCGTCTATTACGATTTTTATTCCTTTAAGCGGTCTTTTTAAATTGTTTTCAGTGAATTTTCTCACTTTTAAAATGAAACTGTTTCCTTCAAATTCTCCGCTGTATCCGATAAGTTTTTGTTTCAGTGGAAACGTGAAGGGAAATGTATTCTCTGGATACCCTTCAATATTATAGAATTTAACCACAAACGGGTGTTTCCCTTCAATTACGTAAGGAACTTTTTTGTCAAAATCTATTTTAAAAATATAATAATTTTTATCTTCTATAACACTTCTTTTTAAAAGTTTCGCAGGCGTGAAAGAGTCAGCTGATACAACATCTTGTATATTTATCCAAGCAGATTCTTTTTCGTTTAGTTTAACCTTATAAAACCCGCTTTTTTCACCGATAACAAGAAGCGGAATATCTTTTTGGTAATGCGCTATTCTGTTAATCCCGCCATCAACCGGAGTGGATCTAAGCGGAGTGTTATCTTTTACAGTCATAAAAGATTGCGCCGTATCATAAGGAAGCTCTGTGTTCCTTGTGGTGTAAGCTGAGCTTATAGGTTTTGGTCTTGTTATATTAAAAATCTGTTTTTCATCACCTGATTCAAGCACAAATTGGTTTTTGCCTGTATTTAATTTTACAGCATAAGCAAACCCGCCTGACGGGTGAATAAGAATAGTTTGCCCGTTTATTTTCAATGGAATTTCTGTTGAAGAATTTCCAACAAAAAAAGTTGATGGCGAATTTATTGTAACATTATTTTGTTTCGGATAAACAACGTCAAGCGCAAAAACGCTTTGAATACTTAAACCTAATAATAATGTTAAAATAAACAACCTGTATTTCATTCCACGATTATAACCCTTAAAATTTCAAAATACAATTATATTAAATAAAATTGTGCAAGAATTTATTAGCGGAATTTATTTTTTCTTTTTGTTTTTGACAATTTGTTTAAGGGAAGTTTTTGCGTATTCTATCGCCTTAAGTTCATCATAAAAAACATTTTCTTCTCCTGTTTGGCTTATAATAGAGTGTTGGGAGAGCTGATTTAATACTTGTTCGTTTTTGATTACAAGAAGAATTTTAATATGTTGTGATTTAAGTCTTATGATTATATCTTCCAGCGCAAAAATAGCCGAAATATCAAGAAGATCATCCGCTTCATAATTTATAATAATGCATTTTGTGCCAAGAACATCTTCAAATTTAGATATCATCTGAGTTGCCGAGCCGAAGAAAAACTGCCCTGTAATATGAACGACGCGGATTTTGTGTTTGTAATCAGTTTCCAGCATTTTTTCGAGCTTCATAATATCTTTGTCGTAAACGGATTTTTGGATAATATTAGCTTTATCGGCGACACGTTTAGCGTACAAAAGAGCTGCAAGTGTAATCCCTGCACCGACCGCAAAAATAAGATTGTAGAAAACAGTCAGCAAAAATACAAGAACTAAAACATATAAATCATCTCTTGGCGCAAATTTTACGACTTTTAAGAGCTTAACATCAATTATATCAAATCCGATTTTAATAAGAATTCCGGCAAGTACGGCAAGCGGAATTTCAGCGACAAATCCTGAAAATTTGAATAATAAAAGTGTCAGAATAACAGGATTAACAATAGCTGCAAATTTTGTAGTTGCACCTGTATTTAAGGCTGCGACAGTTCTCATAGTGGCAGCAGTTCCGCAAAGTGAGCCGGTTAGAGCGCAGGCGACATTCCCTAAGCCTTGAGAAAACAAAAGCGTTTTAGGGTTGTGTCTGCTTTTGGTCAAACTGTCTGCAACAAGCCCTGTGAGCATACTTTCGGCAGAAAGCACAATCGCAAGAGTAAGCGCAAACGGCAAGTATTCCGCAATTTTTGTTATCTCAAACACAGGAATTGCGATTTTAGGAAATCCGACTGTAATTTCTGAAATTTTCGGAACATCAAGCCCAAGTTTTATTGAAATTAATGTGCATAAAATAAGCGCTATTATTTGAGAAGGAACGTATTTGTTTATCTTTTTAGGTATTCCGAAAACTATTAAAAGAGTGAGCATCCCAAGCCCTAAAGCCGGCATGTTGGCTGTTTGAAGGTTTAGAATAAAGCCCTTAATCCCTTCAAAAGTACTGGAAACAGAAGGGTGTCCGATTAGAGGATTAAGCTGCAGGAGGATAATAATTATCCCGACACCGTTCATAAACCCCGAAATAACAGGGTAAGGTACGTATTTAACAATATCAGAAATGCTTGTTAAAGAAAAAATAAGCTGTAAAATTGCCGCAAACATAATTACAACGATTACAGCGGAAATGTCATATCCTAAAGCCGCAGCAACAGACGCCACAACAATTGTCATCGGTCCTGTCGGGCCTGAAATCATAGGGATTTTAGAACCGAAAATTCCAGCAACAAGGCATAAAACAATAGCCCCCCAAATTCCGGCAGAAGCCCCAAATCCTGTAGCAACCCCAAATGCAAGCGCTTGCGGCAGTGCAACAATAGCCGAATTAATTCCGCCGAAAATATCCCCCGTTAAAATCTGAACTTTAGATTTGATATCCATTACGGGCAGTTTAACAAAAACAAACCGCCAGTGCAATTATTTAATATTTTGACTGGAATATTTAGGCTTATTCCTTAACTCCGCCCTGCATAATGTCGTTGATAAAGTATTTTTTACCGGCAAGAAAAACCCCGATAACAGGAATTGTGCAAATTACAGAGCAAGCCAAAAGCTCTCCCCAAAGCGTAATTTCTCTGAAACTTCCTTTAAAAACGGCTAATCCGACAGGCAAAGTTCTCATACTTTCGGTATTTGTCACAATCAAAGGCCACATAAAACTGTTCCAGGTTGTGACAAACGTAAATATTGCAAGGGTTGCAACAGTCGGCAAAGCAAGCGGAAGCGCAATTTTGAAGAAGGTTTCAAATAAATTGCACCCGTCGATTCTGGCGGATTCCTCCAAGTCCTTCGGAAATCCCAAAAAATACTGCCTCATCAAAAATATTCCAAATCCTCCGAAAATCCCCGGTAAAATCAATGCTGCATAAGAATTTATCAGATGTAATTCCCTCATCAAAAAGAAAAGCGGAATAATGTTCACCTGCGGCGGAATAAGCATTGTTATAAGGATTGTAAGAAATAACACGTTTTTGTATTTAAAATTCATCCTTGCAAAAGCATATCCAGCAAAAGAAGCAAAAATTACCGTAAAAAATGTTGTGACGGATGCTACAAGCAAACTGTTAAAAAAATATCTTGCAAGCGGAATTTGCTCAAATACATTTTTGTAATTTTCAAGAGTCAGATTTCCGTAAAATAATTTCGAAGTTTGAGAAAATATTGCATTCTCATCTGCAAAAGACAGGTTTACCATCGCAAAAAACGGGTAGAGCATACTTATTGCAATACCGATTAAAAGTACATAACCCGAAAAAATTCTGAAATTTCTCATAAATGAATTATATCATATAAATAAAATCAGAATGTTTTAAAATAAAGCAAAACTTTAACTGAAAGCCGTTTTTGATTATTTTAAAAGCTTAAACAATGAAAAACAACAATGCAAACATAAAGCAAAGTGAAACAGAACTCAATAAAAACCAAGTGTGCATTACCGGATGTTGATATTGCCAGATTTCTTTAATTGTGGATGCTGCATTTTCTATTGTCTGCATAATTTAATCTCCGAAAACTCTCTTCTTACATTATCTATTTTCTACATATTTCAAAAATTATCATCACCTAATCGGTTGATTATTTTAGACCTTTAGGGTATTATCCGGTTATGGGACAGATTGAACTTTTGATGCCTGCGGGCAATATGGAAAAGCTTGAATATGCCGTACGTTACGGGGCAGATGCCGTATATCTCGGTGTGGTCGATTTCAGCCTGAGAGCTATGAGAAAAGGCAGCTTAATTACTCTTGAAAATTTAAAAGAAGCAGTTACTCTTGCGCATAAACTTGGCGCAAAAGCTTACGTAACTTTAAATATTTTTGCGTTTAACAGTGATATAAGACTTCTGGAAGAATGCGTGGATAAATTTAAGGAAGCAAATTCTGATGCTTTTATAGTAAGCGATTTCGGGATTTTTAACTTGTTAAGAAAGTCTGCTCCGAACGTTCCGATTCACGTAAGCACGCAAACAAATACTCTAAATTACGAAAGCGTAAAATTTTGGAAAGATTTAGGTGCCTCAAGGGTAATTTTGGCTCGTGAGCTTCCGATAAAGGATGTGGCAGAAATAAGAAAAAAAGTTCCTGATATTGAGCTTGAATGTTTTGTACACGGTTCACAGTGCGTATCATTTTCAGGAAGATGCTTGTTAAGTGATTACTTTACAAAAGGGGAGCGAAAAGCAAATCACGGGAATTGCTCACAGCCCTGCAGATGGAGTTACAAGCTTGTTGAAAGCACCAGACCTGATGAATATTATGAGATTAATCAGGATGAAAGAGGTTCTCATATCTTAAGCCCGAAGGATCTTTGCCTTGTAGAACATTTGAGAGAAATGATTGACGCAGGAGTTGATTCTTTCAAGGTTGAGGGGCGAACCAAAAGTCTTTATTATGTTTCGGCTGTTGCGAAAACTTATCGTGAAGCAATAGACGAGGTTTTGAAAAATCCCGATGCTGATATGAGAAAATACTTTACAGAGCTTCAGAAAGTCGGAAACAGAGGTTATACAACAGGGTTTGCACTGGGTAATAATGACAGTGAAAGTTACAGTTATGATATTTCAAAAGGGCTTGCGGGAGCGGATTTCCTTTGCGAATTTAAAGGGAATAAGGAGCCTTTGAAGCTTGATGAGGGTGTTTTTTATCCTGTGAAAATTAAAAATAAAATGCTTATAGGGGATGAAGTTGAAGTTATAACGCCGAACGAGCAGTTCAGAACGAAGCTTCTCGCTGTAAAAGACGAAAACGGAATAGATTTAGGGCTTGCAAACACGAATGACGATATTTATTTGTTGTTTGATAAGGCGCCGGAAGATTACAAATATGCGCTAGTTCGCACAATCGGAGTAAAAGCAAATGTTTCTTAAACCTGATTATAATTTGAAAAGCATTTATGATATAGATTTTGAAGACTTAAAAAAGCAAGGGATAAAAGCATTGTTGTTTGATTTGGACAGCACTTTAATGGCGTCAAAATCGGGTAAATACAGTGAAAAAACACTTTTGTGGCTTGAAAAAGCGCGTAAAGATTTTTATATAGCCGTAATTTCGAATAATAAAAATCCTGATTATATAGAGAAAGTTAAGTCAGTAACGGATTTTCCCGTTTTATTTGACGCAGGCAAGCCCCGCTCCAAGAAAGGACGTGAATTTTTAAACAGTGAGGGGCAAGATCCATTAAAATCTGTAATGATAGGTGACAGACCGTTAACTGATATTTTATTTGGCAAAAGACTAGGTTGTAAAACTATTTTGGTTGATTCAATAACCGCAGATAGCGAAAAAAAGGTTGTACGTTTTGTCAGAGGGTTGGAAAGGCTTTGTATAAAGCATTAGGGCTTGGTATATTTAGGGTTGAATTATTTTAAATAAAGTGTTATAATAGAATATAAACAAATATAGATGAGGATTTAAGAGAATGCATCAAGGCGGTTCACCCGAAAGAATCAGGCTTGGGAGTTTGATAGCAATACGTGAAACAAAAATGGGCGGCTTTTCGTTGGCGGAAATGCTTGTCGTAATGCTAATAATGTCTTTTCTTGTATTAGGAGTTCCTGCAGTACATTTTAAAAAGACAGAATTAAAAACAAAACAAAGTTTGCATGGTAGATTTGAATGTTATTATAATGGTTCTACTCTAATGTCAAATTATATAAATGAAGAAGGAGTAAGAGAAGTTGCGACGGTAGGCGCAGCTACGGGATGTACATTTAAACCACCGAAGAATGCGGTATATTTGCTGGTACATGCAGTAGGTGGCGGTGGCGGAGCTTCAAATTATACCGGAGGTAAGACTGTCACCCCAAAAACAGAAAGTAATACCTATAGTACAGCAAATGATTTTCCACAGTGGATCAGAGATGTTCAAGGATTTGGGAAACTTCCAGTTCCAACAACAACGCCGCCGAGTTATACAGCTAAACGTCAGGGAAATTATGCAATAATCCGATATGGTAATGCCGGTCAGCCAGGTAAGACACAATCAATATTTTTCCCTAAATTAACAAATGTAGAGATAACAATGAAGCCAGGCAAAGGCGGAGCGTTAGGTCAGCCTGGCGAAAAGACAGTAGTAAAATTTAATGGAGCAGATGTTGATATATTGGAGGCAGAGGGCGGAGCTGCTGGAAGTGGATCAGGGCAGTATCCAATGTGGTTAGACGGGATAGGTTCTATTTGCCAAGTAAAGGAATTGGAAGGCAGAAAACAAAATTTATCGGATTTTACAAGCAGTATGGAAATGGATAAAGACACGGAGATACCTTCAATGATTGATATACAGACCGGTAGCGGAGGAGGGGGCTCCTATGGAAATATAAAGACTAATTATTCTGTAACCTACACAATTCGAGCTGGTGGAACCGCATCAGATGTGAATGTTAGCAATTATGTAAATAAAATAACTTGTGACAATCCTTCAGAATGTGATGACGGATCAACGTCCGATACTTGTGCAGCGCAATCAGGTAAAAATGGAGCTGTTGTAATATTATGGTAAAAAAGAATTTAAAACCAGGATTTTCATTATTTGAGGCGTGTGTTGTAATGCTTATTGTCGGAATATTTGTAGCATTATGTGCTAACGCATATTCTAAAAAGCACGTGACTTACCAAGAAGCTGAAGGTCATGGTCGTTATGAATGTTATAAAAATTCCGCTGGAACTTTAATGCAGCGATATGTAGAAAATAATAACTCAAGAAATGTAGCCGGAACTACTTGTATATTCAGACCTCCGCGATATGCTAAATATCTGTTGTTGAATGCAATAGGTGGAGGCTCAGCAAGTGATGCGGGTGAATTCAAGTCTGTTTTTTACAGTTCTATGGATAAACCAATAACGGTAGAACCAGGCAATGTAAACGGTCAAACTACGATTAAAGTGGATGGCGGAGTAATATTATCAGCTGACGCAGGGCGCAGCGATATGAATGCGACAAGCGTAGGTGCTGATATAATTTCAGACTGCAGGTTTACATATAACAAATATAGCTGCGGAACTCCAATATGCGAACAGGATGGATTAGATTTATCAATAGCTTTTTGTAATAAAAGCGATTTTGTAACAAATAAAATTCCAATAACCGATATAAAAAAATATAGAACATCATATTCAGGGAACAAACTTATATACAGAGACTTATCAGATTTTACAGGTCATGGTATATTAGCGGAGAATGCCTTGTCATTATTGGATGTTACAGGTTCTTATGAGTCTTTTTATACAATAGAAGTTACTTTTGATACAACGTTATCAGATGTATCACAAATGGAGAAATATTTAGAATCTTTAAGTATAGTCGATGGCATAGCATCGGTTCAGCCTGGCAGAGCCAACAAGCCTGGAGGTGTCGTAATTATATGGTAGCAATGAGATTGTTTTATGTTGCATATGCTATAATATAAGAATTAGAAAGTTATTAAATATAAAGTTGAAATTTAATAAAAAACAAAATGATGATAAGAACAATAATTTATAAGGTGAACAGAGTATGAATAGAAAAAAGAGAAATTATAGCGGATTTTCAATGGTCGAGATGATGTTACTACTGGTAATAGTATCATTGATGCTGGCGTCAGGTGTAACAGTAATTTCCAAGAAACACGTAAAAGTCCCTCGTTTGGCTTCGCACGGAGCATATTTATGTTATATTAATAAGGATGGACATCTTCACCAAGAAAAATATTTGGGTATAGGTCTTGATAATAAGATAATGGATGAAGATACAGCACAATGTGTGTTTACTCCCCCAGCAAGAGCTTCATATTTGCACATACAAGCAACCGGTGGTGGCGGTGGCGGCGGAGCTTCTGGGTATAAAGGAGGAACTCTGTTCAGGTATTTGTCTAAAACAGAAGTTATTTCACCTTTTGGGTGGACTGAGGATATGTTGAAATTGAAGGGAATTTCTTTAAATGAACTTCAGACTTATGGTGGCAAGGTTTGGGCATATGCTGACGGAACCGGAGAATATGGTGACGGCGGTGATGGTGGTGATGTTTATTATATAAAACAAGAATGTTCTTCAGATTGTATTGCAAGCAGAACTTGGACACATACTTTAGGGCAAGAAAGAAAATGTACAGCACATACTTCAGGTACATGGGTAGATTATGAAAAATACACTTATTCAGATCCCAAGAAAGATTGGACTTGTTCTTATGATTGTGATGTTTGTTATGACTATCAGCCATGTTCAGGGTATGGTTGTTATAGTTGTGATCATTATAATGAAGAAAACCCATCCTATTGTGATTCAGGACATACAAGTATGTGTATAAACGGATATCGTAACTATTCAGACACGGGTACTTGTACAAAGAAATATGGTATTCCTGTGGATGCTAGCTGTTCAGGAAAATATGATTATCTTAAAGTTGATGTAGAAAATTTCTTTGCGGATAATGTAGGTGCAAAGCCACCTTATAGAGTTGCAATTTCTGATAAAAAACCGTCTTTACATGATAATGTTGATGATGTTGCAGAACGTAAAGTTTTAAGAGACACCGGTTCCGAGGAGTTGGTTTGTAACTACGGTAATAATCAGATATATAAAGAACCTGGTATTTTTGGCTCCTTTATTATAGGTAAGGAAATTCCTGATATTGGTTGTAACAATTCCGATATAAGTGCTGCTTTTGGAGAACAACTTGTCAGTATGGGTACAAACCCGACTTCTATTCATTCAACTAAAACTGGAAATGTTACTGAATTTTATAAAGATTTAGATAATACTATCAAACAAGAAAAATTCCCTATGTATATGCTGACAGAAGAAAAAGGATTAAGTGCTTTTGGTGAATCCTGCACTAATACAGCATTTGGAACTTGTGGAGACTCAAATGCATCTAATCGTCATAATAATAATCCTACATTTACAAATCCTATAACAAATGAAGTTTTTAAAGATGAAAAATATTTGCAAAATGGTTGTGATATAGATTCTTCTGATTTTTATGATTCAGATGGTTGTTCTGGGCATAGTAATCTATCTATGTATGATTCTGGCTCAAACTACGTAACATATACCGATTCTTACACTTGTGATGTAAAAGAAGGAACTACAAGGTCAGAATGCATGTATGATTATGATGATGTAGCAACAGAAGATTCAGCTCAAGAAGTATATTGTGCTTATGTTCCGGCAGTTGTTTCAGGTGGCAAAGGCGGAAAGGGTAAGTTCTGTGCACTCAATGATGTATCGGTGACTACAGGACTGCAATACAAGGGCGAATCGAGCATTATTGCCGGTATAAGAGGCAGTGACAAACTTATAACAGGCGCAGACTATCAAACCTTATATAAGAAAAATGAATGGGAAAACCAACCTAAAGGATATGCTGAAAATGGTACTCCATCTCAAGGTTTTGCTGAAATCAGAATTTCCGGATCTGGTGGTGATAAATGGTGTATAATTCATGATGATAAAGTTCCCGGTAATGGTCAAGGTGCAAGAAGACCTGTAGCTGGTAACTCCGATCCTGTAGAAGGAGAAGATGCGCCATATGCAGGAGGCAGCGGAGAAGCTGAAGGCAGTATTAAAGGCTCAGGATACAGTGAGTCTGCAACAAGCAAAAAGTGCGGCACTAACCACGTTGGATATTGTTTACTAGCTCCAGCAAGTCTGTCACCTAGAGAAAACGGTAAATATAATTATCAATATACTTGGAATACCAATTATCTCCAATACGGGGAGGGCGGTGATGCTGGTGAATACAAAGTTAAAATTATAAGAGCATTTAAAGACAAGGATATTGAAATAACATTAGGCCGTGGTGGAGCAGCGGGTTCACATCCTCCGGATGGTTCGACAGACCGTGAACTTTGTAACGGAAAAGATGGCGGTGATACTATTGTTGGGGATATCTTAACCGCAAAAGGCGGTAAAGGCGGTAAAGGTTGTATTCCTACCGTAACCGAGCAATTGCCATACTTCTATGAAGGCGGCACATTCCGTGCGGAGCACCCTGGTGTTAACGGTAAGCTTGCTAGTGTTACAAATTATAAGTCAAATATTCTTAACCTTGTGCTTCCGGTAGACAACTCTGTTTTAGGAGCTTGGATTGCAGCTTCTGGTGCCGGTGGTAACGGTGGCGGTTCCTACAATAACTGTTGGGCAAGTGAATGGGTTCGTACTTTTGAAGGTAAACAAATGACTGAACTTTACGGTCCACTTGATGATGCTCATTTATCGGATCCTTATAGGGATGGCTGTCGTATTGGTACGTATTGGGGACACACTCCTGATCCGGAGGCTGGAACTGCTGGTGCCGTTCTTATAAAATGGTAAAATAAAAATAGACCGGCTTATATGCCGGTTCTGTTTTTATTAAAAAGCTATATTGAGCAAAAGCGGGCTTCTTTGTATTAAACAAAGAAGCTTGTTTTTTTTATTTCCTAAAATAAAAGTCCCCTTTTTAAAAAGGGGACTTTTAACTGTTAGCTAAAATTTATTTTTAAATGATTCCTTGTGCCATCATAGCTTTTGCGAGTTTTGTAAATGCTGCAATGTTTGCTCCGGCTACATAATTAGTTCCAAGATCATAATTAGCGCAAGCTTCACATAAAGAATTGAAGATATTTACCATTATCGCATCAAGCATTTTATCAACCTGCTCAAATGAGAGGTAATATCTCATAGAGTTTTGGCTCATCTCTATGGCTGAAGTTGCAACACCGCCTGCATTGGCAGCTTTTGCCGGTGCAACAAGAACGTTATGTTCCAAGAAATAATCTGTTGCTTCTTTTTCACAAGGCATGTTAGCACCTTCTCCTATTGCTATAACTCCGTTTGCTACAAGTTTTTTTGCGGAATTAAGCGTTACTTCGTTTTGAGTTGCGCAAGGAAGTGCTATATCTGTTTTAATCTCCCATATCGGAGAATCTTCCGTTTTTCTTTCAATGTATTGTGCGTCAGGATGAGTTTTTAAATAATCTTTAATTCGTCCTCTTTCGACTTCTTTAATCCGTTTTACAGTATCAAGGTCAATACCGTTTTGGTCATAAATACATCCGGCGCTGTCGCTCATTGCAACAACTTTTGCGCCAAGCATTTGAGCTTTTTCGCAAGCATAAATTGCAACATTTCCGGAACCTGAGATTGTAACGGTTTTACCTTCAAAAATAAGTCCGCCGTTTGCTTTTAACATTTCTCGCATGAAATATATAAGACCGTAACCTGTAGCTTCTGTTCTTACAAGAGAACCGCCGTATTCTAATCCTTTGCCTGTTAAAACTCCGCCGTCATAACGATCTCTTATACGACGATATTGTCCGTATAAGTATCCGATTTCTCTGGCTCCGACTCCGATATCACCTGCCGGAACATCAATGTCAGGCCCGATATGTCTTTGAAGTTCGGTCATAAAGCTTTGGCAAAAACGCATAATTTCCATATCTGATTTGCCCTTAGGATCAAAATCACTTCCGCCTTTGGCTCCTCCTATCGGAAGTCCAGTAAGCGCATTTTTGAAAATCTGTTCAAATCCTAAAAACTTCATTATTGATTGGTTTACGCTTTTGTCAAATCTTAATCCGCCTTTGTAAGGCCCTATAAGACCGTTGTATTGAACTCTGTAACCTCTGTTAACCTGAATTTTGCCGTTATCGTCAACCCAGGTTACTCTGAAAGAAATTATCCTTTCTGGTTCTGTCATCCTTTCAAGAATCCCTAATTGTTTATACTCGGGATGTCTTTCAATAATAGGTTTTATTGTCGTTAAAACTTCATCCACGGCTTGTAGGTATTCCGGCTCGTGCGCATTTTTCTTTTTTACGTTCTCCAAAATTTCGTTTACATAATCATTCATACTTTTACTCCTTATATAATTTAGTTAAATTATACATTGTATTTGAAATTTATTCTACATCTTCACAAATCTATATAAAAAAAGTAAATATAGATTTTAATTTCAAATTCATGTTATCATGAAATTTAAGGTTAGTTTAAAAGGAGTGCAAATATGTTTGAAAAATTAGAAAAATTGCAAATTATTTCGCTGGCAATCATTCTTGCAATCGGGCTTGTTGCCGCTGCAAAAGTTGTTACCGGAAATTTTGCTAAGGATACGATTACCGTAACCGGATCTGCATATCAGATTGTTAAGTCTGATAGTGCAAGACTGGAATTTAATATTACTGCAAGAAAGCCTGACAGGGCATCTGCTTATAATGAAACTCAAAAACAGATTCCTGTTGTTATGCAATATCTTGAAGAAAAAGGTATTCAAAAAGAAAATATTGAATTGGGGGCTTCTAACGGTTATTATAACTATAAAAGAATGCCGAACGGTTATATGACAAATGAGGTTGAAAGTTACGTTCATTCTCAGCCAGTTATTGTTTCCTCAAAAGACGTTGATAAAATTAAAGAAATTTCAACAAGTCTGGACAGTTTAATCTCAAAAGGAATAGAAGTTAATGTAATGCCTCCGTTATATTTCTATTCGGAAATTTCTAGTTTAAAGGTTAAACTGTTGGAAGAAGCAACGGTTGACGCAAAAGAAAGGGCTGCAGCGATGCTTAAGGCAACAAATAATAAGGTTGGAAAAATTCAATCGGTTAGAATGGGCGTTTTTCAGATAACTCCGGTGGATTCTACAAATGTTTCTGATTACGGAATTAATGACACTTCTACAATAGATAAAAAAGTAACGTCTGTAGCAAATGTTGTATTCAGAGTTAAATAAGGAGATTAATGTATGAAAAAGGTTAGTTTTGCAATCTTGGCGTTTATGTTTATTGCTGTAAATGTTCCTGTAAGTGCTAATCCAGCAATGGATGCAGGCAGTATGATGAATATGATAAATTCTCCTATGGGAATCGGCGGAAACCAGATTCATGATATGAAAATGATTGATGATATGAAATTCAGATATCAGGAATACAATGATTATAAGGAAGTTCAAGAAAATAAAGAAGAAAAAGCCGCTAAAGAATTTAAATTGACAGAACCTGCAATGCAGAAAATCTACAACAGCAGACCTCAACAGAATAATGTTCAGTTTGTAGAACAGGACGGGCAGATTAAGATTCAAAGTATTCAATAAATTATAGCGATATTTTAGAATTAATATTCAAAAAGCTTTCCAAATTTATCGATTGGAGGGCTTTTTAATAATAAGATGTAATATTATAATGGTTTTAGTTGCTTTGTCCGGCTCTATAACCGCACCATACAAAGATGAAAGGCAAAATTTTCTCTAACTGCGATACAACAGGAATTTTAGCAACGGCAAAAGCTCCGACGGCATCATCAATATTTGCGACCGAATCAAGGAGAGTAAGTTTTCTGTCCGGAACTTTGTCTTTTGGATCGTTAATTTTGTTTGAAATAGCTGCAGCAAGCTTCATCCCTGCCAGTAGCACCGCTAAAATTGCACCTATGCGGAGGGGGATATTGTTTTTGTATTTAGAATTATCAATAAACTTTGTCACTGGATGAACTGCCAGAAGCGGAACTGTTGCATTCATAAATTGGAATACGCCTTCATCAATCTTTTCTTTTTTCTTTTTTGAACCTATCAGACCGCCTAAAACACCGCCGATTATCCCAAGACCGCTTATTGCAATCATTTCCGGTATGCCGTATTTTAATTTGAAAATATTTAACGGATTTTTTAATGTTAATTTTTGCTTGTTAGCTATTAAAGCTGTTGATACTCCAACTCCTGTCAGAG
The DNA here is from genome assembly GCA_949297715.1 of uncultured bacterium. Classification (GTDB taxonomy): domain Bacteria; phylum Cyanobacteriota; class Vampirovibrionia; order Gastranaerophilales; family Gastranaerophilaceae; genus Scatenecus. Next base: position 151,825 of record CASFTJ010000002.1, read on the forward strand.
AACCAAGAAAAGCCTGTATTTTGGTGTGCGTTTCTACAGGTTCAGTGGTATGGTTTCGGTAGCTTCTTTTGGTTGTTGCGGCATAAGTTAAATTCGTTTTTTTAGCGTTTGCTATGCTTTTAAACGAATTAAAAGGTTTTCGTGGGGTATTGTTAATGTTAACCTGTGTAGACATAATCCCTGCCTTTTCCACTACAATTATAATAGAAAAATATAAAAATTTTGATTTATAAATTCTGATATATTTACATTTTGAAAAGTTTAGGCTGTTTCTTGAGCTTTTTTCCTTTGTTTGTTTTTTAGAATAAGTACAAGCGGAATAACCAAAATACACATAATAGCCAGTAAATGAAAAGCATCATAAAATGAGCAGAGTTTTGCCTGTACAAGCATTTGATTATAAAGGCTTCCGGCGGCTTTTCTGGCTGCTGTATAATGATTGAAAAATGCTGAAAATTTTGTTTGGGCTGCCATTAATTTATAATGAAACATCGGGTTCTCTCCCGAAAGGTTATGAACGAGATAGCTTTGGTGTACCTGAGATACACGTGCGATAAAAGTTGCCGAAACTGATGTGGCTATTGCTGTTATAATGTTCTTAAACATTGCATGAAGTGCTGCTGCATCATCGTTTCTTTTCGGATCAAGAGTTTGGAAAGAAAGCGCAGTTAAGGGGATGAATGCCGTCGGAACTCCGATACAAAGAAGAATATTCGGCATAATTACACTCTCCATAGAGGCGGTTAAATTAAGACTGCTTAACCAGAATACTGATATTCCCATTATTAAAAGCCCGATTATTGCAAGAAGTTTTGCTTCTACAAATCTTGAAACTTCTCCCATTACTAAAAGTCCTATAAAGCAGATTACGGCTCTCGGAAACATTGTTAACCCTGACATTGAAGGACTATACCCGAGCATACTCTGCACAAACATCGGCACAAGAAGTAATGTTGAATAAAGCATAATATTTATAAAAGAACATGCTATTGTGCCAAATAGAAAATTTTTGTCTTTAAAAACCCTTATATCAATAATCGGATATTTATATTCAAGTTCCCATACATAAAATAAGACAAATGAAAATATGCAAATTCCGGTAAGCCAGCATATCCAGGTTGTATCAAACCAGTTGTACTGCTGACCTTTGTCTAAAATTACCTGCATACAACCCATTGCGATAACAACTGAGGTAAAACCTACAATATCAAATTGTTTTTTATCTTTTTGTTTTGGCGGACAATCGCTTTTTACAAATAATTTTATAAGCAGAAAAGAGATCATACACAAGGGGATATTAACAATGAAAACCCACTGCCAGCTGTAGTTATCGGTTAAATACCCTCCGAGAAACGGCCCTGCAAGCGGTGAAAACATCGCAGCAACTCCAAACAACCCCATCGCAACTCCGCGTTTTTCAAGCGGAAATACCTCTAATAATACGGCTTGACATAACGGTAATATACAACCGCTTCCTATACCTTGTACGATTCTTGCCAAAATTAATGTCTGCAAATTCGGCGCTAATATGCACATAACAGCACCCAGACAAAATCCCCAGATACTGTAATAAAATAAAAGCTTCTTACCGATTAACCTGACCAGATATCCTGTTATAGGAAGCATTATGCCTCCGGAAATTATGTAAGACGTTATAACTGTGTTTGCTTCATACTGCGTTGCGCCGTAATATCCCGCGATATTCGGCTGGCATACGTTCGTTGCTGATGATGCCGCAAGTGCCATAAATGACGGCAGCAAAACAGCAATAGCTACTATATAGGGGTTTACTTTTTTTTCTTCTGCTTTTTCCATAATTGAAATCTTTTAAAAAGGCTTTACTTAATCGTAAAGCCTTTTATATATCTATTTAATTTTTACTTTTGGTACGACTGACATGCCGGGAACTATGTTATAGCCTTCAAGATCCTCATCAAAAAGAATTTTTACAGGAACTCTCTGAACTATTTTTACATAACTTCCGACCGCATTTTCAGGCGGAAACAGCGATGATTTTGCGCCTGTTGATCTTTGAATACTGTCTACGTGTCCTTTAAATTTTTTATGTGGGTAAGTGTCAACCTTAATCCATACAGGTTGGCCTTTTTTCATATTTGTAAGCTGGATTTCTTTGAAGTTCGCAACAACCCAAACTCTTTGAGGTACAAGTGAAAACATTGGCTGCGCAATTTGTATGTAATTGCCTTTTTCAACTGTTCTTGCCGAAATTCTGCCGTCTTCAGGTGCATAAATTTTCGTGTAAGATAAATCAATTTTTGCTTGATTAGCTTCAGCCTCAAGACGTTTGATTTCGGCTTGTTGTGAGATTACTTGTGCCTTATAAGCTTCTAAAGAGGCTTTCACTGCTTTATTGTTTTCGTCTGCGGCTTTTTTGTTTGCCTGTGCTACAGTTAAGGCATTCAGGCTTTTGTCATAATCTTGCTTTGATACAATGCCTTCTTTATACATAGCGGCATATCTTGTGTAATCTTTTTCCGCAAAATCTAATTTGGATGATGCCGAATTTAATTCCTGAATGGTAAGCCCGACTTTTGAAGTGTTTTCATCAACTTGACGTTCAATTACTCCAAGTTTTGCTTGTGCTGCAGATAATTTAGCTTCTGCCTGATCAAGTTTTACCTGATAATCGGTAGGATCAATTTCTACTAATAACTCGTTTTGCTTTACATCCTGGTTGTCGTCTACATAAAGATTAATGACCTGTCCCGCAACTTTTGGGGAAATTTGTATTATATGACCTTCTACAAATGCATCATCAGTTGATTGATAGAATGTCGATTCTATAGCCATAAAAATTCCGATAAATATTAGTATTATTGCACAAATTGATGGAATAATAACTCTTTTTTTCTTGTATTCAGGGCGTTTTTTCTTTGAATCCGCTTCTTTTTCAAGTTCATCTTGATTGACTTGTTTTATTTCATTGTTATCTTCATTCTCAAAAGGTTGGTTAGTGTTTTGTTCGTCCATGAAAAACCTCTCTAAATAAAATAAAATTATTATTCAAAATTTATCTTCTAAGTCTATACTAGCACAAAATAAAAAAACACAAGCCTATACTGTAAATTATTGAAAATATTATGTTTAAGGCTGTTTGCTGTTTAAAAAAAAATGTATTTGTTTAAAAAAAATAAATATAAAAATTTTGACGGTTTAATTTAATCCCCCCCTTGTCAAAAAAAAATTTTTTATGCTAAGTTAATTTTGGAAGGAATTTAATTGTTATGAAATTTTATAAAATACTATTTATCCTTATTTTGTTGAGCAGTTTTTCTTCCGTGTATGCAAAAGAGGCCGAAGAAACTAAAGATTACAAACTTGAATATGTAAATATCAGCTGGTGGAAGAGTTATAATGATGACAATCTGATTAATCTTATGATGTCGGTTTATAATAATAATCAGGATTTGAAAATTGCGACAATAAATTCAAAGCAGGCGGATCAGGCGGTTAAAGAAGCTTTTGCAAATGAGCTTCCGAATTTGAGGTTTAACGGTAATATTGGACGAGAACTTACTTCAGCCGATACAAGGTTTGGCGAGCTTTTAATTCCTGATTATTCCCAGACAAGATTTTTGTTACCGCTTACAATGACTTATGAAATTGATATTTGGGGCGAGAACAGGATGAAAACCAAGAGCTTTGAAAAACAGCGGGATATAATTAAGCAAAATGAGCGTGCTTCTTATATAAATTTAACAGGAGAAGCTGCGTCTAACTATTTTAATCTTGTTAAATTGGATAAGCTTATTGAAAATCAAAAGCGGCTTGTTGAACTTCAAAAGAAAATCGTAAAAATGGAAGAAAAAAAATATGCAAACGGGCTTTGTTCCGTTGATGAAGTTTTGATTGAAAAACAAGCTTTAACTGTTTTTGAAGAAGAACTTAATGATTACAAGAATAAGCAAGATACTGTTTTAAACCAGCTTATAGTTCTTATCGGTGACAGAAACGTCAATGATGTAAAAAGAAGTTCTTATGAAATACTTTCTTTACCTAAAATACCTGAAAGTATTTCTGCAAATTCAATAGAAAACAGACCGGATTTGATTAAAGCTGAAGATTACATTAAAAAAATAGGATACGACGTGAAATCAGCAAGACGGGATTTTTTGCCGAAATTTATACTTTACGGACAGACCGGATTTAATTCATATAACAATCTTTCTCACCTGTTCGGATCTCATACTTTTCTTTCGAATGTCGGAATTTTACCGTCAATTGACTTGTTTACGGGCGGAGCAAAAATGGCGCATTTAAGATTTAATAAACTAGAATATGAAAAGGCTTCGCAGATTTATGAAAAGGTTTTGATGACTTCAATTCAGGAGCTTAATGATTCTTTGAATACTGCTAAGACCTCAAAAGAAAACTATTTAAAAAGTTCAGACAGGTTAAACTTGGAAAAGAAAAAATATCAATTAAGCGAGAGAAAACTTGATATAGGCGCAAAATCTCAACTTGATCATATGAAGGAAGAAGAAAATCTTATTTTAAATGAAAGAGCGGAGATTTCTAATAAAATTAATTGTCTGATTACGACAATAAATCTTTATAAAGCTGTTGGCGGTGTTGATTACAACAAATTAAATGATGAGCATATCTAATATTTATAAATTGAGGAAATTTAAAGAAAACATATAATTTAAAGAAGGTTTCGTTTATTAAAAACGAAGCCTTCTTTTAGTAAGATTTAATTTAGACTTAGTTTGTAGTTCTTGTAATATTAGTACTTTTTAGATATTCTTTCTCCAATGTTCCTGTTACGTAAATTTTCCCATCTGCTTGGACGTAAATCTCAAATACATCAGGTTTCTCACAGGTGGTAGAATATATGCAATTAGGTTCTTTATTCCCGTTTGTATCTACAGTAATTTTAGCATCTGTTGCAAAGTTGGTTGAAGGGATATAAAATGCAATATTGTCTGTCGTAATGAAGCTAGGCAATCCAAAAGTACCTGTTGTACCTGGAGTTCCTGGACATCGAATAGCTGTTTCATCTACAATATTAACTTTCATTGCAAAAAGTCTGCAAAATTTTGTATTACCGCTATAATTATTTCCATTAACCTCTACGTTATTAGTATTATCAAGTCCGATTTTGTCGCTTGTTTCAGAGTATAAATAATCGTCATTAATAAGTTCGGTGACAATTCTTTCTACAGTAGTATAGGCTTTTTTAAACATTAATTTTTGTCTGTCAGGCTGGATATTTTTAATGATTGGGATAATTAATGCTGCAATAATACCCACAATCATTAATGTAACAAGAATTTCACCTAATGTGAACGCATTTTTTTTATTGTTCATGTAATCTCCTCTTTTTTAATTATATTTTATATTATGCCACTATTTACTTATACTATATCATTATAAAGGAGTAATACAGCAAAAAAATCATACGTATAGTTTGTTTTTGGAACTCAATACTAAATATAATTCTTGACCGTTGTTTCCAGATATGTTATAATGAGTATACAATATTCAGGATTGGAGCGGAGTTATGTTTAGGAAGTTAAAGGCAGTTACACTTGCAGAAATGATGATATGTTTGCTAATAATTGCAATTCTTGTTGTAATGGCAATGATTACAATAAAGCCTTATGATAAGACTTTTAAATGGTTGTATGTCAGGATTTATCATACATTGGAAACGGCAGTTTATAACTCAATGATGACAAGAAGTGAATTTCCTGCAACATCAACGGAGTTTTGTAATATGCTGTTAGAATATATTAACTCTCCAGAAAATAATTGTGCAGCTGGCGACTTGACTCGTGAAGCTACAACTTTTCCGGAAGCGAATATTAAAATAGTTGCAAGTAATGGAATGAATATATGGATCGCATCAAACGGAGGGGCGCCATTTACGCATACAGAAGTTATAGATGGAAACACTGCTACAATGAAATATTACGTTGTGTTTGCAGATTTGAATGGAGATAGACCGCCGAATGTTGCTCAGCGTCCTGAAGCAGCAACGGATCCTTGGACAAGTGACAGTAAGTTAGTTGATATTGTAGCTTTTGTTATTACGGAGGCTTCTGTTGTAATACCGATTGGTCCTCCGGAAATTGATACCCGTTATATGCAGGCAATGGCAATATATCCTCCTGAAGATGAAAACCGTCCTGAGGGTAATCATTCAAAACCAAGTACTTATTTTTGGGCGAAAAATGAAGCTTGGGGCTTAGGTAAATCTATTTCAGAACCGATGTCATTAGATTTTCGTGCTGATTTTCCGGCAGATAGTCCGTTTTATGTTGATTACCCAGCCGCAAATGCAGTAAATACAACAAAAGGTTGTACTCAAAGCACCAGTCAGGTTTCTCCTTGTTATGTTAAGATTGAAGATTATAACTAAGGATACTGAAATTCAACAAGTTATTAATTTTAGAAAAGCTTCTTTTAAATATAATAAAAGAGGCTTTTTTAATAATAAAAAAGATTGTATTTTGGTAAAAATTAAATAAACAAGGAGATGAAATAATGAATGAAAAAGAAAAAATGCTAGCGGGTAAAGTTTACAATCCTTATGACAGTGAACTTTTTTACGACAGGATAAATGCAAAAACTATATGCCAGAAATATAATCAGATAAGTCCAAAAGAAATAGAGACAAGAAAAAATATATTGAAAAAACTTTTTGGAAAAACAGGGGAGGACATATTTATAGAGCCTAACTTTTATTGTGATTACGGTTACAATATAGAAGCAGGGGAAAATTTATATGCCAATCATAATCTTGTGATTTTGGATTGTGCAAAAGTAAGGTTTGGTGATAATGTTATGATAGGACCCAATTGCGGTTTTTATACAGCATCGCACCCTGTGAGTGCTGAGGAAAGAATACAAGGGATAGAATTTGCAAAACCTATAACTGTTGGTAATAATGTATGGTTTGGCGGGAATGTATGCGTAATGCCCGGGGTTACGATAGGTGATAATGTTGTAATCGGAGGCGGAAGTGTTGTCGTAAAAGATATTCCGTCAAATGTAGTGGCTTGCGGAAATCCATGTAAACCGGTTAAAACTTTATAATATTCCATATAAAATCCGATGGGCGGATGTTTCCTTTCTTTTAGCAAAATAAAATGTTTCGGGAAATGAATAAAGAAAGGAAATTAATATGAATAGAAGAATTAATCTGGTGTCAGACACAGAAAAATTTTTAATGGAGTTGGAAGCTTTAGATTCAAAGCCACTTTCAGAGATGACAGCCGAAGAAGCTCGGGAGTTTTTGCTTGCTGTCCAGCGAAAATATCCGCAGAATATAAGTGCTGAAATTTCTGATAGAACTGTAATATGCCGAAATGATGCAGAAGTAGATATAAGAATTGTAAGACCTGAAAATTCCGAAAATGAAAAACTTCCAGCAATAATTTATGCCCATGGCGGCGGCTGGGTAATGGGAGATAAGGAGGTTTATGATACATTAATCAAAAAACTTGCTATAATGTGTCATTCCGCCGTAATATTTGTAAATTATAACAGAGCACCTGAATTTACTTACCCCGGAGCGATAGAAGAATTTTGCGGGGTGTTGGAGTATGTGAGCAAGAATTATGAGGAGTTTAATATAAATCCTCAAAAAATAGTAACAGCAGGCGACAGTGCGGGTGGAAATATAGTTATAGCAAGTACGATGAAAACTCTTTACGAAAACGGAGCAAAAATCAAAGCTCAGATTTTACTTTATCCTGTTACAAGCGCAATAATGGATACAAAATCTTATGATGAATTTAAAAACGGGCCATGGCTTACAAAAAAATCCATGGAATATTTTTGGGATTTTTATATTCCGGACAAAAAGACAAGAAAAGAAGTTTATGCAAGCCCATTAAATGCAGATATAAGTGAGATTAAGAATTTCCCGCCGACACTAATAATAACGGCAGAAAATGATGTATTAAGGGATGAAGGAGAAGAATTTGCCTTAAAGCTTGATCATGCCGGAGTTTGTGTAGGCAATATAAGGATAAACGGAACAATCCATGACTTTATGATGTTGAATGCACTGTCGGATTCTGCTTCGACAAATGCGGCATTTGCAAGTATTAGCGGCTTTTTAAAAATAAATTTGTAATAAAAATGAACAATTTTGATTTCTGATTCGTTATAATAATGTAACGATATTAAAGGAGGCTTTAAAATGACAGAAGAAATCAGAAATGAAGAAATTAAACCGGAAGAAAAAGTGTGCAGATGTGAACAAGATATGTTTAAAAAATTCGCCTTGATAACCGCAGGAGCATTCACGGGATGTTTATTGGCACTATGTGTTTATACAAGTTTTGCAAAACCTCCGGTACCTCCGGCTCCGGTTGGAGTACCACCTGTAAGCATGCAGCGTCCTTGCCCTCACCATGAATTTGGCCGTCCGGATTTTGGTCCTGAACACCGACTTGACAGACGCGACCATAGACGCGGAGATTTTCACAGAAAACATCACAAAGGTGAATTACCTGATAGACCCCAACCAGACCAAGAAAAACTCTCTAGATAAATTCCAATGCCGGAGCTTATGCTCCGGCTATTTTTTATTTAAGTAATTGGGGATGAAAATAATATGATTTAGAGCTTTTTTCAATTTGAATTTGTGCTATACTTAAATAGTATGAAGAAGATATTAATCGCAATATTTTGTATTTTTGTATTAAGCCATTCGGCAATTGGAGAGGAAGTTAAACAGGTAAATCTTGATGAAGCAATAGATGCGGCATTGAAGAATAATATTGATTTAAAAGCAGCACAAATAGATATAAGTATAGCTAAAAATGAAATAAAATCTGCAAACAGGCTTCAAAACCCATCACTTGAAGCGTTTTATTTTATGGGAGGAGCGGGAAACAGTGAGCCGAAGCAAATTGGGATTAGCCAAAATATAGAAATAGCAAAGCGTAATGCAAGGAAAAATCTGGCAAAGTCAAATTTGGCTCTGGTTGAGAAAAATGTAAATTATACAGAGTTTGACTTAAAAATGGATGTAAGAGAAGCTTATATCAATTTAGTTGCGGCAAAATCAATATTAAACACCTTGGAACAGCAAAAAGAATTGCAAGAAGAACTTTTAGAGATAGCAAAAGAAAAGGTTAAAGATAAAAAAGAGCCTGTAATCGACGTATTACAGGCGGAAATATCTCTTAATCAGGTTATAACACAGGTTAATACGGCAAGAGTTAACGTAAATACTGTGAAATCCCAATTTAACAAAATTATAAACGATCCGAATAATGTAATTTATGACAGTAAAGATAGAATATTTGCAGAGGAAAACAATTTTAAAGAGATGTTGACGCCGCCTCCGGATTTTGAATTCCCTGATTTTGAGGAGATAGTTCAAAGAGCCTTGGAAAATCGTTATGATATAAAAATAGCAAAACAGCAGATAGATTTAGCCGAAAAGAATATGACAGTAGTTTCGAGGCAAAGGATTCCAGATTTAGCGTTAAGCGGGGGGTATGCTTATCAATTGGGGAAATATACGGATTCAGGGAATTTCAATAGCGGGGCTTATGCAGGAGCGAGCTTAGTGAACATTCCTTTATTTTATAATTATTCTCCGGAAATTCAAAATGCAGCCTTGAAGTTACAGCAGGCAGAATTAAAATATGAATCGGCAAAGAATAAAGCAGTAAAAGATGTAAGTGCGGCTTATGAAAGATTTTTGACGGCTGTAGATAATCTAAATTACTATGAAAATAAAATAATAAAAAATTCCGAAGAATTAATTGAAATTTCAAAAGACGGATATGAGCAGGGAAAAGCAAATATAACGTCATTAATAGTTATGAAGCAGTCATATATTTCGATAATCGTCGGTTATACTTATGCATTGGCTGAATATTACAACAGTTGGACAAATTTTTTACGAGAAGTTAATGACGAAGAATTTGAGCTATTGTAAAAATATTTTTTATAAAGTAAAGAAAAATTATAAATCTAGTGACAGAAATAGAATTGTGTGCAATAATCATGACAAACTAAAGCATACGGAATGCACAAATTTAGTGATAGGAGAGTAGACACATGAAAAAACAAATTTTGACATTAGCAATTATGGCAGCAGCAATTACGGCAGGTCTGGGATTTAACAATGCAGCGTTTAGTGAAGAAGCCGCAGCAACAATTCCTGCAGGCTACAAAGTTGCAATAGTTGATGTAGGTCAGGTAGTGGCAGCATCAAAAGAAGTTCAGGCATTAAGAAAAGAACAGGAAACAAAGCTTGTAGAACTTCAAAAATGGTTAGAAACAGTAAGAGCAGATGTGCAAAAACAATCAACAGAAGAAAACAAACAAAAATTGATTAAAAAGTATGATGCAGAGTTTGCTAAAAAACAAGAAGCAATCAAGAAAAATTACGCAGCAAAATTGACAGCTATTGATAAAAATATTTCTGATGTAATCAACAAAACCGCAAAAGCAAAAGGTTATGATCTTATTCTTTCAAAGGGTGTAGTTCTTTATGGCGGTGACGATATAACAAAAGAAATTGAGAAATCAGTTAAATAGTTAAAATCAATTATAAAATAGAAAGTCCCCTTTGAAAGAAGGGGATTTTTTATAGAAAATCTGAATTAATATAAACCTCTTGACTGATATCAGCTATTAGCATTTAAAATATAATATAATAAAAATAATAGAAAATATTAATTTTGATAGGAATAATAGGAGGCGGAATCATGTTTGCAAATGACGATTCAACTACATTAAATTTAGACGGAAAGAGAGTTTTAATAGCATATTATTCATACAGCGGAAACACAAAAGTTGTTGCTGAAAAAATTCAAACATATACAGAAGGAGATATATTTGAGATAAAGACCGTAAAAAAATACCCACCCAATTATAATGATGTAGTTAATACGGCAAAAAAAGAAAAAGCAGATGGGATAAAGCCTGAGCTTGTTGATAACGGTAATATAGACGGTTATGACATTATATTTTTAGGAACTCCTGTATGGTGGTACACAATGGCATCGCCTATCAGAACCTTTTTAAGTGAAAATAATTTTGACGGAAAAACGATAGTTCCGTTTTGCACGCATGGAGGCGGCGGAGAATCCTCCACTTATGAAGATATTCAAAAACTTGCACCGAATGCAAAAGTTAAGGCGGGATACACTTCTTATGAGCGCAGTGCAAAGTCCGAGGATATTAAAAACTGGGTGCAAGAGTCAATAAAATCAATTTAATATAAATTTATTTTGTCATTTTTATTAAATTCAATACTTAAAGAGGTTTCTTTTTTCCAATTGTGTAGGAAATAGAAAGCTAGCAGAAAATAAGTTATCCACATAATGACTGTTGCAAGACAATTAGAACCTTTTAAGTAGGCTTCAATCCACATAACAACGGACAATCCGTTTACAAGAATCCAAACGTACCATTGTTCAATACATCTTCTGACGGTAAAAATCATTCCGAAAATTGAAAATATTGTCGTAACCCCGTCAATATAAGGTGTTACATCGCCCATTTTTTTCAAAATCAGGCTTAAAATAAAAGATATAAGGGTTGCCGATAAAAGATAAAAAATTCTTTCTTTTTTTGAAAGTCTTGTTTTAATAATTTCTTGTGAAGATTTTTTAAGATGTTTTTTCCACTTAAAGATACCTAAAATCTGCATCGGGAGATAAAAAAGGAGGTAAAGTGCAAGATTTCCCCACAATCTGTTTGCAAAAGACAGGTATGAATAACATAAAGTTCCAGAAAGCCCAAATGCGTAGCAGGAAATTTTACCTTTTCCCGCAAAAATTGTGTATAAAATGCCGCAAATAGCTGATACAAGTGCTATTTTGCTGTCGTTTATCAGAAAAGATAATACAATTATAAAAAGAATTTCAAGCGGGAAGAAAATCCTCTCAAATTTCCCCCAGCCTTTAAGTTCTGACTTTATAAATTCTGCAAATTTCATTGAAATAATTATATTACAAAATTAAGGAAATATTTTACTTTTTATCATTTGTGTTGTCTACTATAATAAGGTAAAAATGAAAATTAATCGGATTAACGGAATAAATTTTAAAACCATAATGACTAATAAGACTGTTCTTAAGGGATTAGAAAAAATCTCTGAGCACGGAACCTCTTTTGCTGCTATAACATCTTTAGGGATGTCGCTTGTTGTAAGACCTTTAGCAATTTTTGCAACACCAAATGTAGAAAGAGAAAATAAAGAATATGCAAGCGTAAGTTCAATCAGCTCGGGACTTGTGAAATTCGGGATGGTTGAGGCTGTGGCACTTCCGATAGAAAATGCCGTAAAAAGAATTGACAACAATCCCGCTAAATATCTAAAAAAAGAAACAATTTCTTTGCTTGCGCCTTCTGTCGGCAAGATTACTGATGCAAAAGCATACAGGTTCGGAACACAAATCATTAAACTTGGTGCCGGAACGCTTTCTGCTGTCCCGAAATCACTCTTAACTATTTCTCTAATACCTGTAATTATGGACAATTTATTGCACCGTAAAAAACAAGCGATTAACGTAGAATCTGAAAATGACGAGAATAATTTGAAAACTGTTTTTGCAGGCAAAGATAAAAAAGTTCCGTTTACAGGTGTTGCAGGTGAAAAGCTTTCAGGTGGAATTGCTAAAATTTTGGATAATTCGTATTTTCAAAAATTTGTAAAAAAGTTTCAGAATGATGAAAAAAATGTCGCAAAACATATGACTGCCGCAACCGATATTTTACTTACTTCTTCAAATGCTATTTTGATAAAAAACAATAAAAGAATTAAAGAAAACCGCAAAAATCCGCTGATTTGGAATTACGTTATTTCAACAGCCGCAACTCTTGGAGGCGGGTATTTTGTAGATAAAATTATCAAAAATAAAACCCAAAAATTTGTCGATAAATTTGCCAAATTGAACAAATCCGATCCAAAACTTGCAAAATATATTGAGGGTATAAATATTCTAAGACCTGCAATAATATTTGCGGGAATTTATTACGGGCTTTTGCCTGTAATTTCAACTTATTTGGCTGAAAAAATTGATAAAAAGCTGTAATTTCTTATAAAACAGCTTCTTCTTTGTGTTGTTTGTTCATCGGATTCCAAGTATCTTTTAGGTCATTTTTGATAAGATTTTCGTAAAATTTTTCTTTAAAATCCAACATTGAAAGTTGTTTTTGCAATTCATCCATTTGAAGAAGGGCTTTTTTCTTGGTGTCAAGAATAATCTTGTATCTTTCTTTTATTGTAGAATCTCCAATGATACAAAGATCAATATACCTTTTTATAGCTTTATTTTCTGTCCCGACAGAACGGAGGCATTTTACTATTTTTACCCAGCCAAGGTCATCTTCGGAAAATTGCCGTATATTGTTCTTATCTCTTGTAACAAAAGGAAAAAATCCGCTTTTTGCCCAGAATCTTAATGTGTGTTCGGATATGTCCAGTTTTTGGGCAACTTCTTTTATTGTGTACATTTATTTTCTCCTTTTATTAATATTTTAGCATAAAGTATAGCTATATTTTAATTTTATTTTTTTGTAAGATTTATTCGGCGTTATTTTCACGGCTTATAAAAAACTTGTTTAATAATAAAGGTACAAATTTTGCACTCAGAGCGCTAAAATCAAATACAAATTCGTTTACTCCGGCATTTTTAAGAGTGTCAACTTTGTCAAAATCTTCCAAAATCCTATCTTCAAACATGTGCATTCTGCAAAATCCGTCGCAGGTAAACGGATAAATTTTCTTTAATGACGGATCGTTCAGGGCAAATCCTCCTTTATGACAAGGGGCCTTGCAGGATAATCTTGAAATTATTGCACTGTCATTGTTTAAAGGGCAAAGTCCAAGGGTTGGAACTCTTATGTTGCCTGCAATCGTATATTTTTTATTCGGTATAACCCCTTTTAATTTCTTAATCGTTCTTATTGCGCTTTCCATATCCGCAAATGAGGTGAAATCTACAGTGTTTATAGGTGCAAGGTTGTTTAAACATTTTATTGATAGGCTGTTTAAAAGATTTATGCCCTGACCTATTTCAACCGGAATATGGTTTATGTCATCATCGTTTATTACTGCCCAAAAATATCCGATATTATTAATTATCAGACTGTCCGGTGTCGGATTTTCCAATAATAACTGCTTTACATACTCGTAAACCCTGTCAAAATCCCTCTCTATCAATATTCTAGGAGTTGAAAGCTGGAATTTAATATCATGCTTTTTGCAGAATTTCTTGACTTTTGTAATTATCTCGCTGAAACTGCTTGTTGATAAGTCGCTTGTTGATAAAATTTCACCGTATTCTATTGAATGTATGGGATTTGTGCCGAATTTTTTAATGTATTTACCAAGCTCTTTAATCTGCGCAAGTTCCGATAATCTTAAATTAATTTTTAAATCATCTGTTTTCTTAAAATTAATTTTGTCAGGGGTTTTAGCTTGCTCAATTTCCCATTCAAAATTTCTGATGTTACGGCTGAATTTAAAGTCTTTTCCTTCTGCGCAAACCATATCGCCCGTAAAATGATTTGTTTGATAAATACTTTTTCTTACATGCTTAAACGGAAGTTTGTGATTTTTGAAGATTTTGGGTTTTGCAAGAATATTTTCAACAAGTTCTATACCTTCAAGAATTTCTTCGGATGTCGCAAATTTACCTTTTATTACAACTTTATCAACTGCGCCTGACTTTTTAATATCTTCTGCGCACCAGGGCAGATTGTCGGTATCTATTGCAAGGGGTAATTTAGTATATTTCTTGATTTTTGCGATATTTTTAAGGTAAATTTCCTCGGTAATTATGACTTCATCAACTTTGTGGAAATTATTTATAAAATCAATTCCCGATAAATTGTGGATGTCAAAATAAGAATCAACAATGACTTTGAACGGTAATTTGAAAACTTTTATAGCTTCAAGGATTGCGAAACTGTTTATAAAAATTCCGTTGATTCCTGCGGTTTTAAGGAATTTCAGCATTTTTTTTATCTCAGGAAGGTTGTCTTCCGTTATGTCGTGTTTAAAATTAATATAAATCCTGCAGTCGAATTTCTTTGCCACTTCGACAAACTCGTTGACATATTCAAAATTATTATTAAGAAACTTCTTATAATAAACGTAATAATCCCTGCACTTTGTTCTTGTGCTAAAAAGCTCTATATCCTCCGGCTTTTTAACCGGTGCCACAACCACAATATCTTTCATAAGATTATTATAATCGTTTGAGTCAAAAAAATAAAGAAAATAATTTCATCTTAATATTTCTTCACAAACTGAAAAAAATAGGCAATTTTCAGGGAAAGAAATACTTAATAGATATATAAGGAATATATGGGATGTTGTATAAATATCCCGCGGAAATCTCACACACAAAAGTTAATAGGAAAATTTCATAGGGAGGACACGTATGGCAATAGGTGCTGAAGACTATATTGACCAACTGTTAGTCAAAAAATACGCAGAAGAAAAAGTAGATAACCATGACAACATGGAATCAATGGTTGATCCGAATAAAATGATGGAAGCAATGAATGATTATGCCAGTATGTCAAGGAACATGATGCTTCTAAAACAGAAATTGAATATTGCATGTTATGCAATAAATGCGCGCACGGCAAAATATCAAAAATCCCCAGCCGCGCAGTACTAAGTTTGAAACGCCTCTTTTTTATATTAGAATAATAAAAAAAGAGGTGTTGAAATGGGGAAAATAATCCTGGCTTCTTCGTCACCACGAAGAGCGGATATATTGAAACAACATAATATAAAATTTGAAGTAATCCCGTCACCGTATCAGGAAGATCACACCGTGACGGCTTTTTCTTATTCTTTTGTTGAGAATTTAGCATATAATAAGGCAAAAGCGGTCGTTAAACTTGTTAAAGAACCTTCTGTAATAATCGGTGCCGATACGGTAGTAGTTTTAGATGGCAAGATTTTAGGAAAACCAAAAGATTATACGGAAGCTTTTAAAATGCTTAGAAAACTTTCAGGCAGAAAACATGAAGTCGTAACATCAATTGCCGTCATAAATACTGAAACGCAAAAAGAAAAAGTCTGTTCCGTTACAAGTAAAGTTGAGTTTGCAAAATTAACGGATGAGCAGATCGATTTTTATATAAAAAATTACAAACCCTACGATAAAGCAGGTTCATATGGCATACAGGAGATGCCTAAGGGGTATATAAAAAGCTATGAGGGAAGCCTTGAAAATATTATCGGACTTTGTTCGGATGTATTAAAAGATGTATTAAATAAATTAATGTAATTTGGTAAAATATTTTGGATCAATAAGAGCTTTTCTTGTGCAACCAAGTCCATTATTTTTGTCTGTAGAAGTTCCTGTACAATAACGATTTTCGGGATACGGGCTGTTTAAATCTCCGAAAGGTAGTAGCCTTCCTTTTTTATCAACGTAAAATCCAAACAGATCAAATCCTGATCGGTTTGGCTTGTTATCAATACTGTTTATATCTATAGCAATAAACAAATCCGGTAAACTGGACAAATGACCTGTATCTAAAAATACAGTTGCATCATTGTTTGATGTGTAAAAGGCATAATCATTAAACATTCCGCTAAAAGTATTGTTTGTATAAGTTTTATATTTTTCAATCATAAAATTTGCCGAATAAGATGTTCCCCAACGTACATCCCCAACTTTTCGGGTATTACCAGCATATTTTTTTAAGTGATTTCCAAATTCATAATAATCACTTTGGCTAAGTTCCGTAACTCCTCCGTATTCGTTTTCAATTACAAGTTGAATTGTCTGCGCAATAAATGAATAGGATTTTTTAAATCTGCTTTCTAATTCTTTATTCCTTGAATTATTTACTAACGAATGCAAAGTCATTGCAGCAACTAATCCTATAATTCCTATTGTTATCAGAACTTCAGCCATAGTAAAAGCATTTTGTCTCATTCTATATTGCATAATGTACAATCTCCCAAATTTAAACTGTACACTTATTTTATATTATAACTAAGTGATTATCAATTATTATTAAGTGAATATTACGTATTTTTTACATTTTTAAGTAAACAGATAACTTAAAAAGATTATAAAAAGCGTTTATTATATGTAGAATGGACAATAAAAAATTACTCGGAAAACGAATAAAAGAAATACGCAAGTTGAAAAATTATACGCAGGAGGAACTTGCTGAAATAGTAAATTTAGAGACATCGTCTCTAAGTGGCATTGAATCAGGTAGATTTTTCCCGTCTTTACATGTACTTGATAAATTATCCCAAGCATTGAATGTTGAATTAGTTGAATTTTTTTACTTTTCAACTGTTAATATCCCCAAAAATTTGGATGATGAAATTATAAGAATTATAGCAAGTCAAAGCAGTCAAAATAAAGTTATAATTTATAAATTATTAAAAACTCTATTTCCAACAGTTTAAATTTTTAAATTTATGCTACAGTTTAAAGATTAGCTCCGCAGCACTTTTTGAACTTTTTGCCGCTTCCGCAAGGGCAAGGATCATTTCTTCCGATTTTAGAAATGTCAATTTTTGTTGTGTCAAGTTTCGGTTTTTCTTCTATTTCTTCAATAATTCCAAGTGTTTGCGAGAAAGCTTTGGATTTGTAAAGCACTGTTGTTGAGGAGAAAATTTTGTTCTCAAGATATTTGCTTTTGTATTTCTTTAAAATATCCTCAAGCCTGTAGCTGTTTTGCAGCACCTTATTTACAAGTTCCATAAAGTTCTTATGTTTTGCGGCAACTCGTTTGAGCAAGTTTGCTGAAATTTTGTCGTTATAAATGAAATATTCTATGCATTTGTCATAATTTTCAATTTCGTTAACATTTTCAGTTTCAAAAATCTTGTTGAAGGTTCCGTAAAAAGGTACGGCATACATCCCTAATTCTCTGTCAAAAATAATCCCGACATCATAGGTTTCCTCGTGTGAAGAAAAACCGCCTAAGGAATTTTCAAGGAAATTGTTGTAACTGTTATTAAATTCCTTTACGTCAAAGAAACGGTATTTTTCTGGAAGTTGAATTTTGTCATTAAAATCAGCTTTTTCTCCGGATTCCGAAAAATCATTGAATAATCCGATAAGATCATCCGCGAATTTGTTTGTTGTAATAATTTCGTCGCTGCCAAAAAATTCTGTGAACTTATTGTAGATGTTATCAACTTCATCTTCAATTTCTTTTTGTTTTTCAGGGTTGTTAAGATATACAAGTTCAGGTTCTTGAACAATTTTAGCAACCGCATATCTGTAAGCTTCATCCTTTCTTGAAGATGCCAGAACACCGGATATTTCAAGAAGATAACAGGTGTCGTTATGGTTAAATATCCTTGCAACAACAAATTGTCCAGCGCCAAGACCCCTAAACGAAGTCATCTTAACTAATGATAAAGCTTCATAAGTTTTTTCGTTTACAATGTTGTAAAGGCTAAATCCGCTTCTTAAAACTTTTTTAATTTCAAAAATAGATGAAATTGAAGTTTTTAATTCATTAACAATTGTTTTATCTGTATCATTTAAGTTTTGTTTTTTATCCAAATAAATGTCAAAAACGGATTTACGATCAGTGCCTAATTTTCTTTCAAAAATATAGTTAAAGCATGCCGCTTGAAACTGCAGGGTTGAAGAAGAATTATTTAAACCTATAGTTTTTATGTATTCCGCAAAATCCGGCTGAACTGATTCGTCCTGCCTTATAAAAAGTGCCAAATCTTTAATTATATCATTGATGGATTTAAGTTCGTTAATAATAGCCATCTGTTCTCTCCCCCTTGTAAAATTGATAAGTGTTCTGTATTATTTGCAATCAGGATACTTAAAACAAAGCTAAAATTCAAGTCTTGAGAAGGATAATTTAAAAATTTTGAAAAATAAAAAAAGTATGCTATAATAAAAATATGAAAAAGATATTATTAACATTAGGAATTTTATTATCAGTAACAGGTAGTGCATTTGCATACACAATGCCTCGATGGGGGATGACCGGAATAGATGTGTATCTTCCTGAAAGTGAATATGAAAATACCGTAAGACGTGCATTTGAAACATGGGCAAGCGCAACTAACGGGCGTGTGAAACTTCGTTTTAATTCGACAAGATTTTTTTCAAATAATGCCCCTATAAAAGTAACGTTTGCAAATGAACAGGCTAAGTATTTTCTTGCAGAGTCCAAACGGTTTGAAACTACCGGATATTTTACCAATATGGAAGATGGTTATATTAACAGAGCCAGCTTGACAGTTTATACATTAGACCGTCAAGGTAAAGCTATAACTGAAGATGAGTTATATAAAAGTTTGCTGTTTGAGATCGGATATATTCTTGGGTTGGATAAAATATATGGTCCTTGTGATGTCGAAAGCGTAATGTGTTATGAAAAATACGGTAAATTGTCATCACTTACTAAGTATGACAAGCAAAAAATGGTAGAGAAGTATACCCGCACAAATAGCGAAGTAAAAAAGAATAATCCTAATACTGCAAAGTAAAATTTGACAATCCGGATTTAGGTGTTAGAATCTTTAATGTGTTCAGCATATAGGTTTGAATGTGAATGCACTGCGATTTTATTGCTGTACATTAATGTTTGAAAATTCAATATCGGGATGTAGCGCAGCTTGGTAGCGCACCGTGTTCGGGTCGCGGGGGCCGCAGGTTCAAATCCTGTCATCCCGATTTTTTGTGTTAAGTATTGCTTAACCTATTATGAGAGAAGTGATATTGATAAATAAATAGAATTATTAATTATCGGGACGTGGCGCAGCTTGGTAGCGTGCTACCTTGGGGTGGTAGAGGTCGCAGGTTCAAATCCTGTCGTTCCGACCATTTAAATGGCCGCCTTAGACTAATGAAGGCGGTTTTTATATTTTATTAAATAAATTTTTATTTTATCCCTCAGGTTTAGTATTTTTTTCTTAAACATTTGAAAATTAAAATGATTAATAGTATAATTGTCAGGTAACGATATAAAATGAGGGCAATTATATGAAATTACATATGCAGATCCTAATTGCACTAGGGCTTGGAATTAAAAGAAACGGACATATATTTTTAGGGATTATCGGCGGTATAATTGTTGGGATACTTCTTCACAATCACCCGAACCTTTTGGCATCAAATATTTTGACATTTATAGGTCAGGTATTTATAAGATTAATTCAAATGGTAGTAATTCCGCTTGTTGTGTCTGCCATAATAATAGGTATTACAAGTGTCGGAGATAACAAACAACTAGGCAAATTCGGTTCTAAAATGATTGTTTATTACGGTATAATAACAACATTGGCTGTTGCAATAGGGGCAGCTTTGGCACTATTGATTAAGCCTGGTATCGGTGCGGCAAATTATATAGCACAAAATGCTGCAAGTGAGGTTCAGGCAACTGTTGCAGCAACAATGCAGCAGCAGCAGGGAAATATTTTGAATATATTTTTAGGATTTATTCCAAATAATCCTTTTCATTCTGTTGCAGTAGGTGATATGGTTCCGATTATTGTTTTCTGTTTGATTTTTGCAATTGCTCTTTCTAAGGTCGGAGATGTAAACAGGCCGATAGTATCGTTTTTTGAATCTGTTTTTGCTGCAACTATGAAAATTACAGATTGGATTATGTTTTTGGCTGCTCCCGGTGTATTTGCTCTTACGGCATGCGCTGTTTCAAGTTTCGGGATTGAAATATTTTCAAGCATTTCAAAATATCTGCTTGTGTTGTTAATTGGATTTTTAGTTCAGTTATGCATAGTTTATCCGCTATTCTTGAAGAAGTTTTCAAAGGTTTCTGTGTTGATGCTTTATTCAGCGGTGACCGAAGCTATGATGGTTGCATTCGGAACGGCAAGTTCTTCTGCAACTTTGCCATTAACTATTGCTTGCTGTGAAAAACGCGGAATTTCACATAAAATTTCAAGTTTTGTTCTCCCATTAGGTGCAACTTTAAATATGGACGGAACAGCACTGTTGCAAGTGGTTGCGGTAATATTTTTAGCACAAGCCTATGGTGTTGTGTTGGAGCCGTTTTTAATTGTACAGATTGCAGTTCTTGCAATAATCGCATCCTCAACTTGTGCTGGAATTCCCGGAGCCGGCTTGATTACTATTGCTTTAATCTTGAACGGTATGGGATTAAGTCCTGAGCAATTAGTAACAGGGTTCGCTTTCTTGTTTACTATTGAAAGAATTACTGATATGATGAGAACTCTTGTCAATGTAACTTCTGATGTTGTTGTTGCAGCGGCAATTGCTGATAATGAAAATGAAATTAATTATGATTTGCTTAACAACCCCGCAGCTTATGAAGAAATTGCTTAGAATAGATTAAGATAGAGGTTTAGTATGGATGAAAAAATAATGGAATTACCCAAAATTTTGGAAAAAATAGATTATAAAATTAATTCTGTTTATCCTTTTAATATAAAGATAGAAATTAATCCAAAAGAACCGCAAAACTCTTTTATAATTACTATAACCAAAAAAGCATTTAAAAAATATGAAAAACAAATAATGATGGAAATAGAAGATACATTTCACGAAGATTATAAAGTTGATGCAGAGGTTAAATTTCAAAAAAAAGAAAAGCCTTTATTTGCAAGTAATCTAAAATTGTTTTTTCAAATCAAGGTAAATTAAATGCCGGTAATAACAATATAAGTTCTGTTAATTTATTATATGCAAAGTAAAACAAACGAAATAGCTTCAAAATATTTGGGTAAAAAGACTGACGGGAGTGATTTTTATAATCCGTCTTTTATTGTCACGATTCCAAGAGAAGAAAATCGCAGACAATATAATATAGATAATAAAAATCTTCCGTTTTTTGGTTTTGATATTTGGCACGCTTATGAGTTTTCGGCATTAACTGAAAATAATTTGCCTGTTACAAGAGTTTTGAAAATTAAATATAATTGCGAAAGTGAATTTTTGGTTGAGTCAAAATCTTTGAAGCTTTATTTGAATTCTTTTAATATGTCAAAGTTCGGCAGAAATATTAATGAATGTCTTGAAATTTGTAAAAACAAAATAGAAAAAGATTTGAGTGAAAAATTGAAAACTGAAGTTCAGGTAAATTTTCTTGATAATAGTACAGAGCGGGTTGAGATTTTTGAGGATTTTCAAAACCTGATGGAACTTGTGGATGAAAGCAAGCTTAAAATAGAAAAATTTAAAGAGGCTCCGGAGGTTTTGCAGATTGAAGATTTGAAGGATGAAAAAAGTTATTATCTGACATATGCTTCTTTGCGTTCTAACTGTCGAGTTACTCATCAGCCTGATTTTGGAGATGTATTTATTTATTACAAATCCAAAAAGCATATTTTAGAAGATAGTCTTGTCAAATATATGGTATCATTCAGGTCAGAATTTCATTTCCATGAAGAATGCTGCGAAATGATTTATAAGCGTTTGTCGGATATTTTATCAGAAGGGGATGAACTTTTAATCAGTGCTTTATATACCCGCAGAGGCGGAATTGACATTTGTCCTTCAAGGTGGTCTAAAAATACAAATTCCGATAAACTTGAAAATCTTTTGGATATAACAAAACTTGCACGCTGCGGGATTAAGCAATAAGGAATATTAATTATGAATAATCGCACTTTAGGGGATAATGGCGAAGATATAGCCTGCAAATTTTTGGAAAAACAAGGTTACACAATACTTGAAAGAAATAAGCATTATTCAAGGTTTTGCGAACTTGATATTATTGCAAAATACAAGGATACCTTTGTTTTTGTTGAAGTTAAAACCCGAAAAACCGATTCATTCGGCACTCCATTTGAGGCAATTACGAAAACAAAGTTTGAAAATATATTAAAAGGGGTTCAGTATTATTTAAGTGAAAATAAAGTCAAGAATTACAGGATAGATGTTGTAGGGATAACTTTGCGTCCGCAAATAAAGATAGAACACTTAAAAAATATCTCGATGTAGTGTTTAGTTTGTTTTAAACAATATTTCCGTTTTCAACTTTATAAATTTTAACGTCTTTTAAAAATTCATCATCAAAAAGCAGGGTATCGACAGACGTAATCACAACCTGTGTCGCTGCCGTAATTGATTTTAAAAGGTAATTTTGTCTTAAATCGTCAAGTTCAGCTAAAACATCATCAAGTAATAATATAGGCTCATCTCCGGTTTTTGCTGTGATTATGTCAAGTTCGGAAAGCTTTAGGGCAAGTACTATGGTTCTTTGCTGCCCTTGAGAGGCGAATTTTGTTGCTTCATTTTCGTTAATGTAAAAAATAATGTCATCTCTGTGCGGGCCGACACAAGCCTGTGCACGACGAAATTCTTCAGTTTTTCTTTCCTCAAGCGATTGTCGGAATTTTTGTAAGATATCTTCAAGTTCTCGTTCTCCCTCAAGAAAAGAGCAATCGTATTCAAGCCGAAGTTCTTCCGTTTCACTGATAATTCGATGTTTTTCTTTTGCAATGCGCTCAATTTCCGATAAAAATTTAATTCTTAAATAAATTATGTTGCTTCCTGTGATTGCAAGCTGTTCATTTAAAACATCAAGAAGCGTTTCGTCCAAAGCAGCACCTTTAATTAAGTCTTTAAGAAAATTATTTTTTTGAATTCTGATTTTTTCATATTTTGAAAGTCTTTCATCGTAAGCTGGATAAACTTGTGAAATTGCTCTGTCAAGCCAATCACGTCGGTCGGATGGGTTTCCTCTTAAAAGCAGAAGATCGTTTGTCGAAAATAAAACTGTTTTTAAAACCATTTTAAAATTTTTAGGAGTTGTTTTAAGCCCGTTTACTTTGAGTGTTCGTGTTTTTTCTTTTGAATAATAAAAATTCAAAGAAACAGGAGTGTCAGCTTTAATAATTTCGGATTCAATACTAACAGAATCCGCATCAAAATTTATAATTTCTATATTATTTGAAGTTCTTGTACTTTTAAGGGTAGAAAGAAAGTAAATACTTTCTAAAATATTGGTTTTTCCTTGAGCATTTTTGCCTATAATAAGGATTTTGCCGGAGTCTAAATCAAGCTCCAAATCTTTGCAATTTCTGTAATTTGAAAGTTTCAAATTTTTGAGTTTCATAAATAAATTATACATTAAACAAAGGATTATTTAAGATTATCTATTGTGAAAATATAATAAGTAAGGTAGAATTATGATATATAATTAAAAGAGGAAAAGTATGCTGCCAATTATAACGGAAGAAACAGCTGCAAGGGTGTTTTCGGAAATATTTAAAGATATGCCGTCTTGGCGTAAAAAGATGATACATTATCTTAAAGAAGAAAATCCGGAGATAAATACGGCAATAATAGAAGCCGCAAATAACACGGATTTGGATCCTAAAGCCGTTGCATTGGGTGCATATATGACATACATATTGCTGGAGACGGCGATAAAAGAAGATGAAGATTTAATAACATTTAAAGAATAAATATAACTAATTATAAAGGCAGGTAAGAAAGATGGTAATTGAAGAATTATTAGAAAAATTAGTAAAAGATGGCGGAAGTGACTTACACATATCAAGTAATTTGCCACCGGCAATAAGAGTTGACGGAAAGTTAACCCGTGTTGATATGGAGCCGTTATCGCCAGATGATGTTGAAAGTTTGCTGTTTCCTATGCTATCAAATGAGCAAAGGCGTACTCTTGAGCAGAATTGGGAGTTGGACTTTTCTTATGGTATAGAAGGTTTAAGCCGTTTCAGGGTAAACTTTTACAAAGACAAAGGAAACTATGCTGCAGCTTTCCGTACGATTACCGATAAAGTTCCGTCATTTGATCAGTTAGGACTTCCGGATATTGTAAGACAAACGGCAGAAAAACCAAGAGGTCTAATTCTGGTAACAGGTCCTACAGGTTCCGGTAAATCAACGACGCTTGCTGCGATGATAGACTACATAAATGATACAAAAGCTGAACACATCTTAACAATTGAGGATCCGATAGAATTTGTGCATACCTCCAAAAAAAGTATCGTACACCAAAGAGAGCTCGGGATGGATACAAGAAGTTTTGCAAACGCACTTAAATCAGCACTTCGTGAAGACCCTGATATTATCCTCGTAGGTGAGATGAGAGACCATGAAACTATATCATTAGCTCTGACAGCAGCAGAAACAGGCCACTTGGTATTCGGAACCTTGCACACGTCATCAGCTTCACAGACAATTGACCGTATCATAGACGTATTCCCAGAAGGTCAGCAACAGCAGATTCGTGTACAGCTTGCAAACTCGCTTGTGGCTGTATTTGCACAAACTCTTGTTCCTAAAACTCTTCCGAACGGTCAAAAGAAAGGCCGTGTAATGGCTCAGGAAATAATGATTGTAACTCCTGCTATTGCAAACCTTATCAGAGAAAGTAAAGCGGCGCAGATTTATTCAACAATCCAGATGAATGTCGGACTGGGAATGCAAACTCTTGAAATGGCACTTTCTAAACATTATAAGGCAGGATTAATTACCTTAGAAGATGCACTTTCTAAAACATCAAGACCTGATGAGTTCAAGCGTATAATTGATTATGGTTCATCACAAGGGTAATAGCTGTTTTTATATAAAAGTGAAAGGCAAGCGTAAATTTTTTATGCTCGCCTTTTTTAATTTTATAAAACTGATGTATTTGGTATTATATAAAAATTTTGTTCCCCTTTTTGTTTGTGATAAAATTCAGTTATGGCGATATAAAAAGTAAAGGAATAAAATTATGACACAACAAGTTGCAAATGAGCCTAATTCGGCGATAGAACAAATCAGGCAAACTCGAATTCAAAAACTTGCTGATTTGGCTGATAAGGGAGTAAATCCTTATCCTTATTCTTTTGATAAAGATATAAATGCTGCGGATTTGCAGGAAAAATACAAAGACCTTGAAGCAGGTGTTGAAACTGATGATGTTTATTCTGTTGCCGGCAGAGTTATGGCAATAAGAAATTCCGGAATGTTTATTGACTTGACAGATGCAACCGGAAAAATACAGATTTTTTCACATAAAGAAAACCTTTCTGAAGATCAGATGAAGATTTTAAAACTTATAGATATCGGTGATATTGTCGGATTTAAGGGTTCAGTCAGAAGAACTCCGAGAGGCGAGCTTTCAATAAAATCAACATCACTTAAAATTTTATCAAAAGCACTACTTCCGCTTCCGGAAAAATTTCATGGGTTAACTGATGTTGAAACAAGATATCGTCAACGTTATGTTGATATGATTATGAATGAGGATGTCAGAAAAACATTTACTTTAAGAAGTAAAATTATTCAAAAAATTCGTGAACATTTGACAAAGCAGGGCTTTTTGGAAGTTGAAACTCCGATGCTTCATCCTCAGGCAGGCGGAGCTAATGCAAGACCGTTTATAACACATCATAATACGTTAGATATGGATATGTATTTAAGAATTGCGCCGGAACTTTATCTGAAAAGATTAATGGTTGGCGGGCTTTCTGAAAAAATATTCGAAATTAACAGAAGCTTCAGAAACGAAGGTATTGATATTCGTCACAACCCTGAATTTACAATGATGGAACTTTATCAGGCTTATGTTGATTACAACGATATGATGGTTTTGACTGAGAATCTGATATCAAGTGTTGCTCAGGAACTTTTGGGTACAATGAAGATTCAGTACGGTGAAAATGAAATAGATTTAACTCCTCCGTGGGACAGAAAAACCATGATTGGTGCAATTAAAGAATACACAGATATTGATTTCAATAATTGCTTTACGACTGAAGATGCAAAAGCAAAGGCAAAATCAATCGGAATTGATGCATCTGAATGCGAAAATTGGGGGCAGGTATTGGATTTAATTTTTGAAGAGAAAGTCGAACCGCATTTAATTCAACCTGTTCACATAATTGATTATCCTCGTGATATATCACCTCTAGCGAAGGTTCACAGAGATAATGAAAGATTAACCGAGCGCTTTGAAACCAGAGTTAACGGCTGGGAAATTGCGAATGCATTTTCTGAGCTTACCGATCCTATCGACCAGAGAATGAGGTTTGAAGCTCAGGCAAGAGCAAAAGCTAACGGAGATGAAGAAGCAATGGAAATTGATGAAGACTTTATCTGCGCACTTGAGCACGGTATGCCTCCGGCTGGCGGTTTGGGTATCGGAATCGACAGAATTGTTATGTTATTGACAAATTCTCCTTCAATTAGAGATGTAATTGCATTTCCGACTTTAAAGAAAAAAATATAAAATTAAGAAGAAAAAAGCCTCTTTATAAGAGGCTTTTTCAATAATTTTGCAAACATCTAATTAAGTGTTTTAAAAATCAAAAAAAAGGGTATAATATACTTTGTATATGATATAAGAGAAGATAAGGCCTATGGTTGGAAAATCCTTTTTTAAAAATAAGGAAAAATTTTGGTTTATAGCATTTACCTTGCCTGAATTTTTATTGACCATGGCAATTATAGGTATTGTAGCATCATTGACATACACGGGGCTTCAACGGCATATAGAGGAGAAGAAAAGTGCTGTTGCAATTCAGAAGATTTATAATGTTCTTTCTCAAGTTACAATGTATGTAATAAGTGAGAGAGATTCTTCCGTAAACTGGGATTTGGAAGGGTATTCTTTTAATGCTTCGGAATTGGCTTTTATGTATTACAAGCCATATTTTAAAACCTTGAGGGTTTGTTCAAACGATCCGGGGTGCTGGCGTTATCCGAGCTGGTTTTTAAGCGGGTATCCGTATCTCAAAGAAACGGAATTTTACAATTATATGTTTACTCTTGTGGACGGGATGAATGTTATTATAAATGTTTACCCGCCGGAAGTTGTGATAAGAGATTTCGGTGTTAACGTGGATCGTCCGACGGTTGTGTTTTTGGCTGATATAAACGGCGACAATCCTCCAAATACAATAGGTAAAGATATTTTTGCCTTTGTTTTAAGGGAGGATGCCATTGTACCCAGCGGAGTTGATGATTCTTACAGTTGTAACGTTAAAAGTACAGGTTTAACTTGTACCTCTAGGCTTATAAACGATAATTATAAATTTACTTATTACTAGAAAATAGTTTTAATATACGTTTAAAATGAAATTCCTGCAACGTTTAGTGGCAGGAATTTTTATTTTTGTATGTTGTTGTTGAAATTTTTTATGCAGCTGCGGCTTCCTCTTTTTCTTTAACTTTTTTATTGTCGGTAGCAAAGGTTGAGCCTGTGGTTGTATTTTGAATAGAATTGTTGCTTTGAGAATCGTTTTTCCCGAAGGTTCCCATATTGTCTTTGTGATATGACATTGCGGCTTTTGTATTGCTTGCAAAGCTGTTTGTAGGTGTGCTTATAGGGTTGGACATTCCTGTATTGCCTGAAGTTTGTGAATTGCCTCCGGCGAAACTTTGATTGTTATCTGCAGTCATACCTCCAGGAGTACTACTATTATTTGTTCCGCCTGATGCTGCTGTTTGGGCATTAGTTCGTGTTTGTTCTAGATCGCTTTTTATTTGTGTCGAGTTATTGATGTTTGCCTTAATAGCATTATCTACTGGTTTTTGAGTAGCATTTGTTTGGGTTGTTACTTTTTTTGCTGTTTGCTTGGCTGCACTGGCTTTTCCAAGAGCCCCACCGAGTGCTGCACCTGCTTGGGTTAATGAAGCTGCGGCTGCAGCTCCCGAATCCTGACCTTTTGTACCGATTGTTGTCATTGTACCACCTGCAACTGTTACGGCTGCACCTGATATTGTTAGAGCCATACCTAGTGTTTTGGTCGCAGATGTAGGATCTGGAAGTGCTAATAATGCAGCTCCTGTTCCAGTTAAGGCTGAACCCACTGTGGTCATAATTCCGCCGGCCATTGTTATTTTTTGTGCTTTTGTTGTGCCGTCATTTGTTGCTTGCATAGCATTATTTGTTCGAGCCATTGCGCTTGTAGTAACTTTATGATATTTAGTCGATAATTTTGTCATGTTTTTAGATGACTTGGTCATTGTTTTATATTGTTTTTGTGAATTTGTTGTTGATTGAGTTGTAGATTGCTGCAAGCTTGAAACTGATGCACCAAGCGATTCAAGCTCAGCTTGCATTCCGCTGATTTCGCTTGAACCGTCACCCATAAAGCCGGTTGCGCCGCTTGCACTTTGCATGCTTATTGCATTCTGCAAACGTCCTTGAATTTCAGTCATCTGATTGTTATTTTGTTCTATTAATTGCGCATTTTGTTGTTGGGTTTGCAGTTCTGTTTTTGTGTATTTTTCAAAGTTTTTCTGTGCTTTTGTAAGGTTTTTGGTTTCTTTTTTTAAGTCTTTTTCAATTTTTGCAGAATCCTTCATATCTTGAGCTGCATTAGTTTGATAATTTGCTGCTGTTTGCATAAATTTGTTCATATCACTAACATTGTTTGCGGATTCCTGTTGTGATGAACTTTGTATTTGTTTTGCTTCAGATTTACTTATATCGCTGTAGTCTTTTGGGGTAGATTGTGTGGTTTGGGTTTTTGAGGCGCCTCCTACCTGACCTGCAAAAATACTACCGTTCATGCTCATTCGAGGATCTTTGCTTTTAAGCGCGCCAGCTTTAACAGACCTTGTGCCGGTCTGCTGCGTAGCGTTCAATCGCTGCAAATCTAAATTGTTAGATATGCCACCCATGGCTCGCTCCTCTAAGCTCTCTTTTTTTCTTCTTATATATAAAAAGTATATATCTTACAGCGAAATTCAAGGTTTGTGATTTTTGTTACATTTGTTTACGTTGTGATTTTATGAATGAAAGAAAAAATATTTATAATTTGTTTTTGGGGTAAATGTTGATATAAAAAAGTCCCCTGATTTATTAAAATCAAGGGGACAAGGAAACATTTATTATTAAACTTCATCTTTCTTCTTTATATTTGGATTTTGTTCGCCACCGGCTGCAAATGTTGATCCTGTGGATGAATTTTGGACGTTGTTATTCTGTGAACTCATTCTGCCAAAGCTGCCCATATTATCTTTATAGCTTGACATTGCAGAGCTTGTTGAACTTGCAAAGCTTCTTGAGGCTGTTGTTTGGACTCCGGAATTGTTTCCGCCAATAGGACTAGACATTCCGCTGTTGCCTCCTGCAATACTCTGGTTTGAATCTCCTGTAAGTCCACCAGCAGGTGATTTATCTCCTGCTCCTGCAGTGCTATTACTTTGAGCTGCGCTTGCTGTTGCTTTGCCCTCTTCAAGGGTTTTGTTAAGTTGCTCGACACCTTTTTGGTTTTCTGATGATGTTTTTTGAAGATTTTTATTTTGTGTAGTAGTTGCTTTGTCTACATCTTTAAGATTTTTCTTTACATCATTAGTTTTACCAAGAGCACCGCTTAATGCTGCTCCTGCTTGAGTTAAGGATGCTGCGGCTGCGGCTCCTGAATCCTGCCCTTTTGTACCGATTGAGGTCATCGTACCGCCTGCAACTGTTACTGCCGCTCCTGATGCTGTCAAAGCTATTCCGGCACTCATTGTCGCTACGTTTGACATTAATGCTGAGCCTGTTGCGGTTAGACCTGAGCCTACATTTGTCATAATACCACCGGCTGTTGTTATTTTTTGTGCCTTTGTCATGCCGGTTTGGGTTGCCTGCATACTTGCTGAGTTCAGTTTCAGGCCTCTTGTTGTAACTTTATTATATTTAGTTGCAAGTTTTTGTGTGTTTTTGGATGCTTTAGACATCGTTTTAAATTGTTTGGTTGAGTTCTGTGTTGATGTCTGGTTGTTTTGTTGCAAGCTTGATACATTTGCACCTAATGAATCAAGTTCTGCGGTTAGTCCGCTTATATTGCTGCTGCCATCTCCCATAAAGCCTGTTGCACCGCTTGCACTTTGCATTTCAACGGCTGATTGTAATTGGCTTTGAAGATTTGCCATTTGCGCATTATTATCTGCAATCATTTGCGCATTTTGTTGTTGTGCTTTGACTTCTTTTTGTGCAAATTTTGTATAATTTTGTTGTGCTTTTGTCAGATTTTTATTTTCTTTGTTAAGATCTTTGCCGATTTTTTCAGAATCCTTCATGTCGCTTAGCGATCTTGTCTGGTAGCTGGCAGCATTTTGCATAAAGGTATTCATGTCACTGGTTGAGTTTGCACTTTGCTGTTTTGAATCGGCTTCAATACGTTTGCCGTCGGAAGCTGAGTAGTTCCCTTGTGTGCCTGTTGTTGAACTGCTTGATTTTGCTCCAAATACACTGCCCTCCATGCTTAGTCTGGAGTCTTTATTATTCTTGTTAAGCGAACCGGCTTTCACAGACTTTTGTTGTGTCTGTGGACCTTGCAGTTTTTGCAGATCTAGTTTGGGACCTTCTGATATGCCCATGGCTCGCTCCTCTTTGTTACTTTCTTATATATATAAAGTATATATATTTTATACAATTTCACATGTTTGTTTTTTTTGTTACAAAAGTTTACATTATTTCGGAATAAAATTATATTATGTTTGAAGTTTATAAAGAAGAATTGGAAAAATTAAAAAAGGATACTCATTTTCGTTCTATCAAAGATTATGGGTTTAAAGATGGCAAGTATATAAACTTGGATGGGCAGAATTTAATAAATTTGTCGTCTAATAATTATCTTGGATTTGCGGATAATGAAGAAATTACAAAAGAGTTTTTGGAGTTTGCGGGAGCGGATTATTCTTTTGGGAGTGCTTCTGCAAGGCTTCTAACGGGTACTTTGCCTGTGTATAAAGAGTTGGAAGATTTGCTTTGTAAAATGTTTAAAAAAGATGGTGCGTTGCTTTTTAACAGCGGGTATCATGCTAATGTCGGAATTTCTTCTTCTGTTGCTTCTAAAGGCGACGTGATTTTTTCGGACAAGCTTAATCATGCAAGTATTATTGACGGAATGAAGCTTTCGCAGGCTAAATTTTTCAGATATCAGCATAATGATATGGAAAGTTTAGAGCGGTTATTGATAAGAGAGCGGAAAAACTTTAACAATGCGATTATTGTTACTGAAAGTGTTTTTTCTATGGATGGTGATATTGCAGATTTACAAAAAATTGTTGAACTTAAAAAGAAATATGATTGCATTATGATTGTTGATGAAGCTCATGCTTTTGGGGTTTTTGGTGAAAATGGGCTCGGGGTTTCTGAAGTTTTGAACCTTACAAGTGAAATTGACTTGATTGTCGGAACTTTCGGGAAAGCTATTGGATCTATGGGGGCTTTTGCTGTTGCAAATAAGATTATTATTGATTATTTGATTAATAAAGCCCGTTCTTTTATTTTTTCGACCGCTCTTCCGCCTATTTCAATTGCTTTTTCAAAGTGGGTTATTCAGAATAAGCTTTCTATAACATTCGCAAAACGTCAAAAAATGCTTGAGTTAGGGAAAAAATTAGGAAGTGAAAGCCATATTATTCCCGTAATTATTGGCGGTAATTTTGAAACGGAACAAATGTGCAAAAGACTTTTTGATGCAGGATATTTTACGCTTCCTATTCGCCCGCCGACCGTGCCTGAAGGAACTTCGCGTATTAGACTTTCGCTTACAACTGATATTGAGGAAAGGGATTTGGATAAATTATGCTCTATCACTGGATTAACAGACAAAATAACAGTAAGCTTATAGTGTTTTTTTCAGGGTGGAGTTTCGATTTTTACCCGTTTGAGTTTTTGGATTGTCAAAATTCTGATGTTTTGTTTGTTTATGATTACAATTCCATATCTGACCTGCAAATAACAATGGAAAATTATTCCGAAAAAATTCTTATTACCTGGTCAATGGGAGTTTTTGCAGGGTATATTTTGAGGGATAGTTTTGTTGATTTCGACAAGAAAATTGCAATAAACGGAACTCCTTGCCCCGTGAGTGATAATTGGGGAATCCCTGTAAAGCCTTTTTTACTTACCTTGAGGCACGCAAAAACTGGGCTTGAAGGTAAATTTTATCAGAATATTTTTGACAAGCAAGAAGAATTTGAAAGGTATTTAAAAAATCCTATTCTACGTTCAATTGAAAACCGTGAAAGTGAATTAAAATCTCTTTACAGTAGGATTAAAGAAGAACAATTTGAATATGAAAAGTTCTATGATTTTGCTTTAATAAGCAGTAATGACAAAATTATTCCGACTAAAAATCAGATAAATTTTTGGCAGAATAGAGCATCTTTTAAAATACTTGAAAGTGGTCACTTTCCGTTTTATAATTTTAAAAGCTGGGCGGAAATCTTGGAATTTTCTGAAAAATAGAAGCTTATTATAAACCCCAAAAGAGGCAATTATGCAGGTAAACCCTAAGTCAGTTAAATCTCATTTTGAAAAAGCAATGGAAAAATATGACGAAAATGCCGTTGTCCAGAGGTTTCTTGCTGAAATTCTTGCGGAAGAAACCTCTCTTATCCGAAAATATTACGGAAAAATTCTTGAAGCGGGTTGCGGTACAGGGCTTTTAACCCGTGAAATTAAGAAAAAATTGTCTTTTGAGAGCTTTACGGCAAACGATTTGAGTGATAAATCAAAAAAGTATCTTGATAAAATTCTCTCCAATTACAATTTTATTTGCGGAAACGCTGCAAGAATCAATACTTCGCAAAAATTTGATTTGATAATTTCAAACGCTATGTTCCAGTGGTTCAGCAATCTTGAAGATGTCTTAAATAGATATCGTAATATCTTGAATAATAATGGAATTTTGGCTTTTACAACTTTTTCACCCGAAAATTTTCCGGAATTAACAAAAATTACCGGAATTTCATTGAATTACAAAACTGCGGATGAATTAAGAGAAATTTTGGAGAAAAATTATAAAATTCTTAAACTTGAAACTTTTTCAAAAGCTTTAGAATTTAGGACTCCGCTTGAACTTCTTTACCATCTCAAAAACACAGGAGTAAACTCGCTTGGTGATAAAAAATGGGAGTTTGCCGACGTTAAAGCTTTTTGCGACAGTTATACCAAGACTTTTGAAAAAGTTACGTTGACTTATACTCCTATTTTGATAATTGCTCAAAAATTGCGCTGATTTTTCAGATTATAACCAAAATAAATAGATATTTGTATGTATTCAAATTTGTAAAGAAAAAAAATATAATCTTTACATAAGTACATGTTTAATATTAAAATATGTTATAAACTGGAACAATCAGGGGGCTTAGAAAATTGCTTAATAATTACGAAAGCTTTGATAATTCGGAAACATCTTCAAGAAAGTCCGCTCTAATTCAAGAACGTATAGGGCTTGTGTCAACTCACATGTACAAGCAGTTTCTTGACTATCAGCATGCGACAATGAATACAGCTGAAATCTTTGCCGGCATGGCCGGTGATCTTCAAGATGTTGTGGATACCCTTAAAGAAGCTTTCGCCTCAAGAAATGTTACCACTCAGAATATTTATATTGATCTTGATCCTCAAAAATCAGTTATTATTATGAATATTCTCTGGCATAAAATAAGTTTTACGACACGCTGCAACTTTCAGCCTCAGGCTCTTTATCGGGAAAACGGGCAGCACGTTTTTTGCGGAAGAATTATGGCGATAAAAGGCAATTACTATGAAATTATGAAGGGTGCTTCAGAGCACGATGACGAAATGGTCAGACTTCTTGATAATGAAGTCGCTTCATTATTTGTGCCTGCTGAAAGTAACCAAAATTCAATTATGAAGATTAAACATCTTCCAAATCGTGAGTTTTATCTTAATCAAGTTGATGCGCCAAGAGAGTTTGCACTGAAAGTTATTGAAACTATCTGCGGAGGCGGGTTCTATCACCAAGAGGGTGCCAGAAAAAGTTTCAATATTTAACAAAAACTCAAAGATTTAGGTTTATGCGCTAAAATCGCATAAACAACCTTAAACAATTGAATTGTTGAGTTTTCTAATAAATTATTCAAGAGTAATTTTAGAAGACATTTCCGCAACAATGCGCGCAATATCTGAGCCGCCGATTGCAACTTCTAAAATCAGAGGACTGTTGATGAAAACAGTTTCCGAATAGTCCATTGTGTCAACGTTAATAACGTCAAATTCAATGAAGTCATCTCCGGCATAAACAAGCTTGCCGTATTCGCCGCCTGTCGCCCAACGGATAAACATATATTGCTGTTCAAATTCTTTTAATTTCTCAATTAAACGCATAAATAAATCCTTAAAAATATAACTGTAACCTTCCCCTGAAAGTGTGGTCTGTAATTATATTTTAGCTATTTTTTACATAAAGTCAAGTGAAACTTTTTAACAATCTCTCTTAAAATAAAGCCGGACAACAATTATTGCATCCGGCCTCATTAATGTTGTGGTTGCATAAACTTTGTTTTGATGTTTACAATATTTTTGATTATTTATTTCAGATTGCTTAATTTTTTTTAATTATTCTTTTAAATTTTTCATTTCACCATCTTATTGGGAGTTCTATCGGTTTAGGAAGATGAATTAGCTGAGGGACGTCTTCGTATGTTGTTAAGCGTCCAATAAGCATATTTTGGAATTCATCAATGTTCATAGAAGCATCTTCTCCTGCATATTGTAAAAATTCAGCGTATTTGGCATTGATAAATTCTGCTATATTGTCGTATCCGCTTGGAAGCTGATGTCTGTTTTTAACATACTCTTCAACAATATTATCGGTATATTCTTGTGCTGAAACTTTTAAATCACCGTCTCTGTCAAGTTTTTTAAATTGAGATACAGGATCATCTTCATTTGTTTTTTGTTCTCCATACTGATATGTTGTTGTTTTTGTGGCAACACTGTTATGTTCTACAGTAAATCCTTGAACACCCATTCCGACACTTCCGGTTACGGCACCTGATTTTTTAACCGCTTCAGCTCCTGCGGAAGCCCCTTTTGCAACACTTGGTACTGCTGCATTTGCTGCTTGTTCCCAGACTGTAGTTTTTGGGGGGTCAGATTGGTTTTCACTTTTTTGTAAGTTTGTGTTTTGGGTTGCACCACTAGTTAACTTAGGCTTAATTTCATCAACCATAAATAGGTCTCCTTTCTCTCGTTAATTACTTCACTCATGTTCTTGAAATTATCATATTTTTATTAAAAAAAAACTGGCAGCCAAAATTGACTAATTTGTTTTTCTGCTTAAGGAAGATTATAAGGCGCAAACTTGCTTATACCAAGGAAAAAAGCCTTTTATAAATTTGGCTTAATATTTTGTAATATTGAAAGATTATTTACAAAATATATATAATTTTAATTAAAAAAACAGGATAAAAAAAAGCCACACTTTCTAGTGCGACTTTGAACAATAATCTTGGGAGGAGATTTGGGGATAGTTGTACATGCATGATAAAATAAGCATGTTTTTTTTGTTACATTGTTCAAATAAAAATTAATAAAAATTTACAATCTGTTGATTTTATAATAGAATTATTGCAGGAGAAATAAGCATGAAGATATTAGTTATAAACGGTCCGAATATGAATATGTTAGGGATAAGGGAGCCTGAAAAGTATGGCAGCATGACTTTGAAGGATTTGGAAAAAGAGCTTTATGCCTATTCTTTCGAGCTTGGAATTGATATAGAAACATTTCAGAGTAATCACGAAGGCGAAATTGTCGAAAAAATTCAACAGGCATATAAAAATGTGTCAGGAATAGTCCTTAATGCTGCAGCCTATACGCATACAAGTGTTGCGATAAGAGATGCAATTTCAGCGGTTAATATTCCGACTGTAGAAGTTCATATGACAAATATTCATTCAAGGGAGGATTTCAGACAAAAATCCTTAATTGCAGGGGTTTGTCAGGGGCAGATTTCAGGGTTTGGTTTGGAAAGCTACAAGCTTGCGATAAAAGCATTATGCACAATGCTGAACAAATAGTTTATTATTAGTCCTTAAATTCGTTTACAAACCCTTCCATAAGTTTTGCAGCTTCTTCATATCCGTATTGACTTTCGGCGATATCAAAGAAGTTATTTGCTTTTTCGCAAAACTCAGGGTTTTTCATCAAAAATTGAAGATCTTTATCAATGGCATTGCCTGTAAAAACAAGAGAACGACCTGTGACGGCTGAAGGCATTTGAGAAAGATCCTGCAATTCTTTTTGCTGAGCTACTTCTGGTTGAACTTCGGCGGAAGCTGTTTGATTTTCTTTTTGCGGATCAAACTTTTGAATACCTGAAAAATTCAGATTATTTGAGTTGTTGTTAATTTCTCTCATAGTTCACATCCTTTACTTTCTGGAGTTTACTACATACGCTTTTTTGCCTTATAAAACACAGGGCGATTTTACAGCATTTTCCACTTAAATATCTTCATTATTTTTTCTGTAAATCTCACTCGCGCTTTTTTGCTTTAAAACTCAAAAAAGATTTTTTTTGCTAGTTTTTATAAAAAAAATTACAAAAATTAATATTTTCAAAAATTAAAGCAAAAATTTTTATGTTATCATTTATTATATAATAAAATAGGATCTAAGGCAATATGAATTTTACTAATCTATTCAGTGGATTTAATTTAAAAGAAATATTAAAGCATCTGCCTGATGCCGTTTTATTACTGGACAGCAACGGTCGTATAACCTGGGCAAACAGGGAAGCCGAGTTTCTTTTTAATATAGACACTTCAGATGAAGCGGATTATTATTTTGATGATTTTGTGAATAAAGGATTTGAGCTTGCAGGTCAGTCAGCATTAAAGCACGTTCCGGTAATCGCAGGCGCCTCAACTGATGAGAATAATGAATTTTTTATTGAATTAAATTCTTCACAATATGAAGATCAGTTTATTGTAACAATCCGTGATGTGACTGCAATGACAAAGGTGCTTGCTAATGCCGAAAAAACCGGCAAATTAAATAAAGATAAAAACTTAATGCTTACAAGGCTTGCCAATGATTTTAAATCCCCGCTTCAGTCGATAATAGGTTTTTCTAATGCCTTAAGTGACGGATTAGGCGGTGAAATCTCCGAAAAACAAGATAAATACGTTAAAATTATCGGTAAAAATGCTTCGGAACTCTTGTATTTTATGGATAAGTTTTTTGAATTTTCAAAAGCAGAGTCAAGACTTGTTAAATTTGACATAAAAACATTTAATGCTGTAAATGCGGTTCAGGAGGTTATAAGATCATTTGACAGTGCAGTTTTAGGGAAAAAAGTTGCTATAAATTTAGAATATGAAGAATTGGCATCAAAAACTGTTACAACAGATGACAGTGTGCTTAAAACCGCTGTAAAAAATATACTTGATGTCTCTTTAAAGATGACGGAAATAGGTTCTGTTACGGTTACATTAATGAATCCCGATATGGAAAATGTTATAAAACGCGGGGTTGAGGTTATTAATCAATCAGATAACAGAGCTTATTTGCAAATTTCAATTAAAGATACAGGAACGGGGCTTAAGGAAACTGATTTGGAAGATCTTTTTGAACCGTATTCTCAATTAGAAAAGGTAAATAAGAAGAATTTTATTCGTTCCATAGTTTTAAGTACAGTAAGGACTCTTGTCGATAAACTTCACGGAACAATCTGGGTTGAAACGGAAATAATGAAAGGAACTACATTCAACATAATTTTGCCTGTTGAAAAAGGAATTATTTTAGAAGATGAGTAGCGTAACATTAAAAAATGTCTGTAAAAAATACGACAGTAAAGTCGTAATAGACAATATTGATTTGGAAATCAGAGATAAAGAGTTTATTGTTTTGGTAGGGGCTTCCGGGTGTGGAAAATCTACAATTTTGAGGATGATAGCAGGCTTAGAAGAAATTTCCGGCGGAGATATTTATATAGGAGATAAGAAGGTTAACGATATTCCGCCAAAAGATCGTGATATTGCCTTTGTATTTCAGAGTTATGCCCTATATCCTCATATGACAGTCAGGGAAAATATTGCATTTGGGCTTAAGATGCGCAAAATTGATAAAACAACAATAGAAAAGAAGGTTCAGGAAGCTGCTGAAATATTGGATTTGACGGAATATTTAGACAGAAAACCTAAACAGCTTTCAGGCGGACAGCGTCAGAGAGTTGCATTAGGACGTGCGATTGTCAGAAATCCGAAAGTGTTTTTAATGGATGAACCGCTTTCAAATTTGGATGCAAAACTTCGAGTTCAGATGAGGGCTGAGATTAAGAAGCTTCACGAAAAACTTCAGACAACATTTATCTATGTAACTCACGACCAGACAGAGGCTCTCACTATGGGGGACAGAATTGTAGTTTTAGATAAAGGGAAAATTCAGCAGGTGGCGCCTCCCGAGGAAATTTATAATAATCCTTCAAATACTTTTGTCGCAGGGTTTGTAGGTTCTCCGCAGATGAATTTTATAACAGCAGAAGTTGTTGATGGTTTTGCGGAATTTGACGGACATAGAGTGAAAATTAACAGGCTCCCCACGGCGGAAAAGGTTATTCTCGGAATACGCCCTGAAAAGATGGTTGGCTCAGGGGATGTGAAATTTAGCGCAAAAGTCGATATGTATGAGCTTTTGGGAAGCGAAAAAATAGTTTATTTTAATATCGGAAATTCAAAATGCAGTGCAAAGCTTTCGCCGGATTATGAAATCAGAGAAGAAATTGAATTGAGCATAAAAGAAGAAGATATTTATTTATTTGATTTTGAAAGCGGAAAAAGAATTTATTAAATTTTTTGCGCACTTAAAAAGGTAATTAATAAAGTCCTCCGGCAGGTCTTACGCAAGAAGGGCGGTTATTTAAATAAAACTTTGCTGACTTTGCTATTGTCGCAAAATTTTTTTTAAAGAATTTTACGACTATTTAAAATTGAAGGGTGCGTCGTTTCCGACGCACCCTACTACTGTGAAACAAAACAATGCTTACTCACTTCGTGAAGGGCGGTTATATAAAATAAAAATTTGCTTATTTTGCTATTGTCGCAAAATTTTGTTTTGCTTTATTTTTGTAGCTTGTAGGTTGTATATGAAATATTTGTAGGGTGCGTCGTTTTGACGCACCAAGATGATTGTTTGACATACCAAAAATCTAACGCAATTTTGTGAAATAATCCTTTTCATTTATTGCTTTTATCGTGCATCCTGCCCCGTTTAGAGTATTTGTTGATGATTCAGAGCAGTAGGCATTGGTTTCACTGTAATATTGAGTTCCTTTTGCACCCATTGGAAGTAAATTCCCTTTTCTGTCAATATGGAACATAAACAGATCCCAACCTAATCTGTTTGGATTTTTTAAATATCCGTTTACGTCAACGGATATAAATAATTCTCCATTGGGTGCATTTTCTAATAAAATCAAGCTTCCGTCATTTAAAATAAATTGTCCGTCGTCAAATTTTCTTAAATTTATATAGTCTGTACCATTAAAATTTTTATATACTTTTGAATTTCTTTCGGAATCTTCTAGATTTGGAATGCAGGCAGAGCCGCTTGCTTCTGTTCCAACCCCACAATCTTGGAGTACATTCATATATTTTATTAAAATGGATTTTAATTCGAGGCTGCCAACATAATCAAGGGATAATCTTTCGCCGTTCTGAGCATAATACATATTTAAAGCTTGACTTATTGCAGAATAATTTTTTTTAAAGCTGTTTCAAGGGCTTTGTTTCTGTTTTTATTTATAAGTGTCGGCAGTGTCATTGCGGCAACAAGTCCTATAATCCCTATGGTTATCAATACTTCCGCCATTGTAAACCCGTTTTTATATCTCATAAACCCTCCAACTTTTCTGTACTTTTGTAAGATGTTACCTTACATATTTACATATATTATTGTAGCAAAATTGGTTTATGTCAAGACTTGAGAATTTAGGTAAAAATATAAAATTTTACAGGAAAGATAAAAAACTTTCTCAAAATGCACTTGCAGAGATGGTTGATTTGTCCAGAGAACACTTGGCTTGTATTGAAACAGGAAAAGAATATATAAGTTTGAGAAAGCTTTTTTTAATAGCAGACGTTTTGGATGTTCCTGTTAAAAATTTTATAGATTTTGATTAATTGTTATTATCTTTCTCATTACAATTTTCAACCCAGATTACGGTTTTTACAACCGGAACGGCAAACGGGTTCGACATGGAAAAGTTCTTTTTCGCTTCACGTGTCAGGTGGTCGTAATATGAAATTTTTTCGGAAAGTTTTTTTGTGTAATTAAATAAATTCATATAAAATCACCCCTTGTATAATTCATTATGTTTTTTTTACCCGCCGTTATAATCCCGAAAAAGTGTAATATTTTTATCTAAAAATTACCCTGCCGTCTAATCCTGTTTGTGAATTGTCGAAATTTTCCCTGAAAATTATTATAAAAGCGGGAGGTAATTATGAATACAGAAAAATTAAAAGGAACAAAAACAGAACAAAATTTAATCAACTCATTTGCCGGAGAATCTCAGGCCAGAAATCGTTATACTTATTTCGCAAAACAAGCCAAAGAAGAAGGTTACGAGCAGATTGCGGAAATCTTTTTGATGACTGCAGAAAACGAAAGAGAACATGCAAAACTTTTTTATCAACATATAGGAAATACTTCAGGTACAGTTACAGGAACCTACCCGTTTGAGATGGGTACAACGGAAGAAAACCTTGAAAGTGCAATAAAAGGTGAGCATGAGGAATGGTCAAAATTATACGTAGAAGCCGAAGAAATTGCAAAAGTTGAAGGTTTTGATGAAATAGCAAATACGTTCAGGAATGTCAGAAATTGCGAAGAACATCACGAAAACAGGTATAGAAAATTACTTGAAAATATAAA
Source organism: uncultured bacterium (assembly GCA_949297715.1). Taxonomy (GTDB): domain Bacteria; phylum Cyanobacteriota; class Vampirovibrionia; order Gastranaerophilales; family Gastranaerophilaceae; genus Scatenecus. The sequence continues at coordinate 193,369 of CASFTJ010000002.1, forward strand.
AAATGATCTGGTGTTTAAAAAAGACAGCGAAACCGAATGGGTATGCCGAAAATGTGCGTATATTTATAAAGGCACAAAAGCTCCCGAAGTTTGTCCGAATTGTCATCACCCGAGAGCCTATTTCGAAGTTTTATGTGAAAAATATTAATAAAAAAGAAAAACAGGAGTTTTTTAAGTAAAAATAAAAGCTTCTGTTTTTTTTTTTAATAAAATTTTAAGCCTGTCTGTACTATACAAAAAGCCTAATTTGTCGTATAATGCAAACAGCAAATGAGAAATAATAAGAAAATTTTCATAAGCCTTTTAATAGCATCAGTATTGTACGGGGGATATTATTTTGGCATTCCTGCGATTTTAAATCGCCCCGATAGTGTTGATTTTCTAAAATCTTATATAAAAAAGGAGTATGGATTTGAAACCCTGATAAAAAATCCGAAGGTTAAAATGGGTTATCTGCCGGCGGTTTGGGTTAAAGCTGATAATTTTGCGATTTTAAATAATGACGGGTCTGAAGCGTTGAGTTTTGAGGGAGTTAAGACTAGAATAAAGCTTCTTCCTTTAGTTTTGAATAAAGCTGAATTGAGCCATTTCAGTGCGGATTTGCTGAATGTAAATCTCATATTTGATAAAAATTCCTGTTTAAAATTAGGGCAATATCCAATACTAGGAATGTCAAAGTCAAAGGTTACATTGAATAAAGCAGTATTGAATTTGAAAAAATACAGTATTAACTTGAAAGATGAAACAGTTAATAAAAATATAGTTCTTAACGGTCAGGATTTTGTTTTATATGATTTTACAAATAATGAGCGAGTAAAGTTCACAACAAAAAGCGGACTTCTTGTCGGAGATAAATCGGCTTTAATAGATGCTGATATAGATGTAAAACTTCCTATTGAAAAAATTACGGAAGACAAAATTTTCGTGAACGGCAAAATTGAAAACCTTAATCTTGCAGATTTTTCAACTTATGCTAAATATCTTTCCGGCAATAAAATTGAAAAGCTTACAGGAATTGTCAATTTAGATGTCGCAACAGTTCAAAATCAAGACGGGCATAAAAATATTACAGGTAAAATCTCGATTGATAATTTGGGATTAATGCAGAAAGATATTGCATCTTCAATATATTGCAAGGACAAAATAGATATTAATACTTCTTTGAATATTGTAAAAAACGGAATTTTGATAAATGAATTAAAGATTTTATCAAAAGGCATAGACAGCTATATAACAGGAAGTGTTTTAAAATTAAATACTAAAAAACCTCAAACGGATTTAAAAATTTCTCTAAATAAATCAAGAATGGAGAGCTTAATACCTTTACTGCCCGGAGAAGAATCACTTGTACCTGATGTAAATCTTTATAAATTAAAGAAGTATCCTTATTATGGTGATATTCTCGGAAATTTGGAAGTTAAAGGCAATATTCAAGCTCCTTATGTTACTGGCAACATTCTTTCAACGGAAGGTTATTTGATAGAACCGATTTCAGGTGAAACACCAAAGGCAACCGTAAAACTTCAGTTTAAAGGAACAAAAGCCGCACTTGATGCAACAGTTCCGGCAAGTAAATCTCAAACTGTTTTTGTAAATGGTGATGTAAATTTATATAATGAAAGGTCTGCAGATTTAAAAATTACAAGTACCAAGAATGTTGACCTTAAAACTGCGCAGAAAGTCTTGAATCCGCTTCATGAAATTTTAAAGTTTGATTTAGGGCCTGTTCCGATAATGGATATTAGGGGAAAAGGTAATATTGATCTTCACGTTGTCGGGACAGTTAAAGATCCGCATGTTTGGGGTGTTTTTAATTTTGAAAATACATCTGCATCATTTCTTGATATTCATAATATGACGCTTACAGACGGTAAAGGTTCCTTAACTTTTGAAGATCAAAATACTCATTTTAAAACAGATACGGCATTACTTTACGGTCAGCCTGTTTCAATTGATGGAAATTGTACGCTTTTAGGTGTTTTAAATTATAATGTAGCCGGGCTTAATCAAAATTCCGCTAATTTATTAAAAATAATAAAAACTTCACCAATGCTAAAAGATATTCAATTGCTATTGCCTCCTATTAGCGAATCAAATGGGCTGACTAATGTTCAGTTAAATCTTACCGGACAAGTTAAAGATGTTAATGATGTTGTTTTCAACAAAAACATCTTTGCAAAAGGTAGAGTCGAGTTTATTGAAAATATAGTAAAAATTGCGGGGATATCGCCTGTTTTTAGCAGAGTAAACGGGTATGTAAATTTTGAAAATTTAAATGCTGATTTTAAAATTTCATCAAATGTAGGCAATTCAAATTTAAGATCATTTGGTGCATTAAAGGATAATATCTTAAATATAAGTGTTATGTCAGATAAATTCACTCTGGCAGATGGCGTAAGGCTTGTTCAAAAAAACAATAAAAAAATACCATTTTTAAAAGATTTTTCGACAATCAGCACAAGTTTCATTGCGGATTACAAAGGGCCCGCAGATATAATTGATATAGGCAAGCTTGATGTTAAAGGCAAGATTTATCCGAACAAGGGCAGCAAAAGTTCCATAATAACTGAGGGTGGTTCTTTTACACTTAAAAATTCTCATTTAAAGCTATCCCCCCTGCAAGGAACATTTAGGAAAAATCCTTATATTTTAACTGCGGATATAACAAATGTAATGAATAAAAAGCAAGATATAAACGGATATTTTTCAATGTCAAATTTTGATCTTGCAGCTTTATATAATTTGAGAGCTATGGATATTTTTCCACCGAATATTAATCCTGACGATTTTCAAGGAATGAAAGGGATTATGGATATAACCGCAAGAATGAGGCATAATAATCTTTCTTGTTTTACTAAATTGGATGATACGGAATTTATTTATGTTCCAAAGCATTTAAAGGTGAAATTTAACAGCGGGAATGTTCTGATAAGAAATAATGTTTTAGCGCTGAATAAAATAAACGCTTTTGTAGGAGAGATGCCGGTTTTTGTAGACGGCAAAGTCTTAAATTTCTATACAAATCCCGATGTCGATTTGTATGTAAATGCAAAGCCGACACAGGAATTTTTTGATCAGTTTTTCAATAACAAAGCTGTTTACCCGATAAAAATTAAGGGTGATTTGAATATGACTTCAAAACTCAGCGGCACCCAAAATAAATTACACGCTAAGTCAGAAGTTAAAATTGAGGAAAACTCGAATATTTATTACATGGGAGCCACAATCGGCGATGCGGCAAATGCTGTTGAACTTTATTTTGACGGTATTTATACCCCTTCAGGCATAAAAGTAAATGATTTTAAATATGATAGAGTTATAGCCTCACAAAATAACAAGAAATTTTCAAATACTCAGCTTAAATCTAATGGTACAGTGGAATTTCTAGCAAATAATAATGTAAGATTTAAAGACTTCCGTGTAAAAACCGAAAACCCGACAGATGCAAAGATTTTCAATATAATTTTCAGAAAGCCGTTTATGAAACAAGGAATTTTCACTTCAGACCTTCTGATTAACGGAACCGCTTTTGCTCCGAAGATTTACGGGAAATTGGATATAAACAGTATAGATATTCCGTTTTTTGATTCAAAAATTAACGATATAAGTCTAGATTTTAAACCGGATAAAATCAATATAAAATCTAAAGGTGTAGTTTTGACAAACCGTGTTGATTTAACGGCAGAAATGAAAAACAATCTTACACCTCCTTACCGTGTTGATAACATAAAAGTAAAACTTAATGAGTTAAATATAAATAAAATAACAGATGCAATAAGAGATTACGAAAGTGATATTTATCACTCGAAATTATCGACAGTTCCTGCAGAAAGCTTTGATTTGTCACAAATAATTATCAAAAATGCGCAAATTAATGCGGATAACGTAAAGATTAAAAATATTAATGCAGAAGATTTTTCGACAAATTTAAGTTTGAATGAAAAAATGCTTTTAGATATTAAAGATTTTGGTTTCAAACTTGCAGAAGGTCTGGTTACCGGTTCAATAAAATACGATTTCCCGACAGGTAAAGCAAGTATGTTAATGCATATGAAAGACGCAAACGCTCAAATTATGGCAGAAACTTTGTTTGATCTTCATAATCAGGTCTTTGGATCAGTTACCGGAGATGTTGAATTGAACTGTAATGCCAAAACGGCCGAATCTTGTACAAATACGCTTGCAGGTAATGCTTCTTTCAATATAGCAAACGGGAAAATGCCAAAACTCGGTTCTTTGGAATATCTTTTAAAAGCTGGTAATCTTCTAAAAGGAGGGCTTGCCGGGCTTTCGATTAACAGCATCGTGGATCTTATAACGCCTTTAAAAACCGGTGAATTTGACAGTATAAACGGAAATATGACAATATTGAACGGTATTGCCCAAAGTATTAATGTATATTCAAGCGGAAAAGATTTGAATATGTACTTAAGCGGAACCTATAATATTTCAAACGCAAATGCCGATATGGATGTTTACGGTACACTTTCAAACAATATAACAAGCGTATTCGGTAAACTTAAAAATATGTCTTTGAACACACTTTTAAATACAATTCCGGGAGTTAACAGGAATGAACTTGATCCGATGGAAATGGACGGAATTAATAAAATTCCGAACATAGAAAACCAAAATATTTATCGTATTTTCCAAGCCGAAATCTTCGGTAATATTGACGGAAATAATTATGTAAGAAGCTTTAAATGGATAAAATAAAGTCTTTAATGTTAACGGTTTAAAAAATAAAAAATGATTATTTGCTTTCCTGCTGATAAGCCCAGGCAGAATGGTTATGAATACTTTCAAAAGCTTCGCATTCTACCTCAAAATCGTTTATAATTATGTTTTGTCGAAGTTTAACAACCACATCTCTCAGAACATCTTCGACGAATTTGGGGTTAGAATAAGCTTTTTCCGTCACAAATTTTTCGTCATCACGTTTTAAAAGCGGATAAACAGGACAGCTTGCACAAGATTCAACCATATCAATCAAATCTTCCAGCCAAATGTGCTTATCCTCATCATAAGAAACTCGGATTCTAATAAAGGCTCTTTGGTTATGCGCTCCGTTTTCGGAAATTTCTTTGGAACAAGGGCAAAGGGTTGTTACAGGCACCTCTGTACCTAAAATAAATTTATAATCCCCGTTTTCAATTCTGCCTTTAAAGATGCATTCATAACTCATAGGCGATGATAATTTTGTTACAGGTGATAATTTGTCAATAAAATATGTAAACTTAAACTCTAATCCACCGCTTTTAGCATCCAGCCGGCGTACAATTTCTTCTAAACATCCTTTTATATCAACTCCGAGAAGGTTTTTATTTCTCCATTCGGTCAAAACTTCTACAAACCTTGACATGTGGGTTCCCTTGTAATCTTTAGGAAGCGATACATTAACCTTAGCTCTTGCACAAACTACCTGATTGGAATTGTTTTTTCTTTGTATAATAAGCGGCAATTCAAGATGTTTAATGCCCACTTTTTGAATGTCTACGTTTCTTTCGTCTTTAAGGTTTTGAATGTCTTTCATATTTTCTTCCAAATGTTAATTTTTGTTAATTTAAACCACAAAAAATAGCAACTTTTTGGGAATAAGATACTTATTATAAATATAAAGCTCTCTCTTCTTATTTAAACGGATAGGCCTTGAAAAATCAAGGTCTTTTTTTTTTGGCATTAAATTATAAAATAAGCGGACTTAATTTAAGCCCGCTCAAAATAAACTATTTTTTAGAAGCCTTATTAAGTAATCCTCTGATTCTCAAATATCTGTCAAGTTCGACTCTGAATTTTGGTGTATTTTGATAGATAGCGTTGTTAATAAGAATTCTGTTATCATATTTGGGATCCATAATGTAAACAGTCGGAAATCCTGTTAATGCAACATCTTCAACCAATTCTTTATTAGCTGGATCTTCGACGTTAAGCATAACAAAATTATACCTTCCAAGGTACATCATGCTCAAAACTTTAAACTTAGGCATAAATCTTAAACAATAGCCACACCAATCAACATAGAATAAGGCAAGCATAGGTTTGTCACTTTCAAGAGCTTGTTCATAAGGGATACCGACTTTATAATCAGACGGTTTTTCTTTCTTTTCAAGCGCCTTTGCTGCCACTGCAAATCCTGCAGCTGAAGTTAATATAACGGCGAATAAAATTGCTAATGTGATTATAATCTTCTTTTTCATGAAATCCTCCTCTTATGTAAACATTATACAACAAATATCAAAACATTCGCAAATACATAAAACTTAACAAAAGACTTGAAAAAGTATATACTATAGTATATACTAAATATATAATAAAACAATTAAGTGTAAGTTGTTCTCGTGTATCAATTAAATAAGGAGTTTAAGCAGAGTATGAGTAAAAATGTACCTGTCAAAATGAAGAAGGCAAAGTCAAATCCTGCCAAGAATGAGGTTTTGCTATGTAGTAGCGATGAACTGACTGATTATTTAAAAGAGATTTCGAATTACCCCGTTTTAACATTTGCAGAAGAAAAGCAACTTGCCAAGTGCGCAAAAGAGGGTGATGCAGAGGCTAAAAAGCAGTTAGTACAGTCGAATTTAAGGGTTGTCGTAACTATAGCGAAGAAGATAATTCACAATTCTCACCTTCCGCTTGTTGATTTAATTCAAGAAGGGAATCTGGGCTTAATGATAGCAGCAGATAAGTTCAACTACAAATTAGGCTACAAATTTTCGACATATGCAAGCTGGTGGATAAAGCAGTCAATGTTCAAGGCGATATCGGAGCAATCGCATTGTATGAAGATACCTGTATATATACAAGAAACCCTGTCAAAATTTTCAAAAGTTAAGTCAGAGATGGAAAAGCAGTATAATTGTCAGGTTAAGAACAGTGATGTTGCGAAGAAAATGAACATAGAGCCAGATAAGATAGAAAGCTTTTTGTCAGCATACACAAAAACGATATCAATAGAAAGCGGATTAGAAAGAGCAGACGGCAACGAGCTGAATGTAGCGGACATATTGGAAGATAAAAAAGCGCTTGTCGGAGAGGATGCCGAGTATGAAAATTTAAAAAGTGATATTGCGATAGTAATATCAACCTTAAAAGAAAGAGAGCAAGATGTTGTAAAGATGCGATACGGTCTGGGTAATGCGGCAAGATTAACTTTGGAAGAAATCGGAAATATTTACGGAGTGACCAAAGAGTGCATACGTCAGACTGAGTTAAGGGCATTACAAAAGATGCGAATGTCGGCGTTATCGCAGGAACTGCTATCAGGCTATATCGGGTAATTAGTCGTGTGTTTATATATATCTCGTGTTTAGTAACAGTTTTACCGCTCTTAAAAAAGGGCGGTTTTGTTTTGTACACGTTAAGATCTTTTAATCCTATAAAAAGAGGTTTACTTTTTTTTAGAAACCCTTAAAATAAACGTATGAAGAAAGTATTGGTATTATTTTTTATAGCACTTTTACTGCCTGCAAATTTAGCACTGGCCGAAGGTGATTTGTGGGACAATTTCGGCGATCAAAATATCTACGGTCAAACTCCGGTTACGGATGAGGATTTTGAGAAAGCATTAGAAAGCAAAAAGGGTAAACAAAAGGATAAAAAGCCGAAAGATAAGCTTTTAAGAGATGGTGAAGCTTTTCAGGAAAGCAACGAAACCCAAACTTTGACAAAGATGACGGAAGAATTGCCGATACTTCTTGTGCCGTTAAATTTGGAGTTGAAAGAAGGAGTGATTTTGCCTGTTGGTCATTATCAATTAAAAGGGGTTAAAAAAGGTGATAAGTTTTATCTTCAGTTATTTCAATCAAATGAGCTTTTTGCAAACATAGAAGCAGTTGAAACGAGAGATGATTTTGGGGAAGAAAAAATTAATTTTGCAAGATTAATTGACGATAGCGGTCAGCAGGCAAAAATAATTTTTGGTTCAATAGATTTTAATGCTTATGCAGTTGTAAAAATTGCACAGTAATTTTATAAATTAATCTGAAAAAATGTTTTGTGATAAAATCAGATTACGAAAGTAAGGAAGTTTACAAGGAGTGGAATTTTGAAAAGAGCAATAATAATGGTTATAGACAGTATGGGAATAGGAGCGATGCCTGATTGTGGAGATTTTGGCGACATTCCCGAATGTAATACTTTAAAAAACGTATGTGAATATAACGGCGGGTTAAAAGTTCCTGTAATGGAAAGTATGGGATTAGGGAATATTCAGAATTTTAAAGGGATAAAGCCGACAGAAAACCCTACGGCTCAATACGGAACAATGACCGAGAAGTCCAAAGGTAAGGATACAACAACCGGTCACTGGGAAATTGCTGGGTTAGTAAGCGAAAAGCCTTTTGCCACATTTCCTGAAGGGTTTCCTGATGAATTAATAGAAAAATTTGTAAAAGAAACAGGTTGCGGCGGAGTTCTTGCAAATTGCCCCGCAAGCGGAACCGCAATAATCGAGAAATTAAACGACGAGCATCACAGAACGAAATTTCCGATAGTATATACAAGTGCTGACAGTGTATTTCAGATTGCTCTCGATACGGATATGATACCGTTGGAAACTCTTTATGAATGGTGTTTGACCGCCCGCAGAATTTTGGATGAAGGCGGATATAATGTTTCACGTGTAATAGCCCGTCCATATAAAATAATAGACGGAAAGCCGACAAGAATTTCAAAAGACAGAAGGGATTACTCAGTGGTACCTTCAAGAACTGTATTGAATGAAATAAAAGAGCAAGGCGGAAGGGTTATCGGAATCGGGAAAATAGAAGATATTTTTTCAAAATCAGGTATAACCCACGCAATCCATACAGGTTCAAACAAAGAAGGGCTGGAGCTTACTTTACAAGCTGTAAAAGGCGAACTTGAACTTGATAAAATAGCTTATTCGGATTACGAAAAGAAAGAATCTGAGTTTGATTTAATATTCACAAACCTTGTCGATACAGATATGCTTTACGGTCACAGAAATGATGCAAGTGGTTACGGTAAAGCTATAGAGGAAGTTGATGAGTATTTGGCAAAGATTTTGCCTGAAATGCAAGATGAAGATGTTTTATTTGTAACTGCAGACCATGGCTGTGATCCGACTGTTCCGGGAACTGATCATACAAGAGAAATGGTGCCGTTGCTTATTTACGGCAAGTCAGTCCCCCCGAAAGACCTCGGTAAAATAATCGGATTTGATTATATAGCGGATTACGTCAGAACTCTTGCAAAGTAATTTTTTTGATTATATAATTGAGATGTGAAATTTATTTCACAAAGTTGAATAATATAAGGAGAAAGAAATGAACGTAAAAGTTAATGATTCATGTATAGCATGCGGCGCTTGCGAATCAATTTGCGACGCAGTATTTTCAGTAGAAGATGTAGCTAAGGTTAACGAATCAGCAGTAGCAGATAACGAAGATTGCGTTAAAGAAGCAGCAGATGCTTGCCCTGTTGGCGCTATTGAAATTGAATAGTAATTATATCTAAATTGAATTAATAGTAAATAACAAAAAAGACTTTGCAAAATTAGCAAGGTCTTTTTTGTATGCAAAAGGGTAATTCAAAGTAAATTGCATATGGGTTATTTTTTTGATAGGATAAAAATTGTAGAAGGTATAAGGAGTTTAAAATTATGGCAACAGAAGTAAAAGCAAGCCACATATTAGTAAAAACAAAAGAACAGATTGATACATTAAAGGAGCGTTTGGCACAGGGAGAAACCTTTGAAGATTTGGCAAAGAAATGTTCATTATGTCCGTCGGGTCAAAAAGGCGGGGAACTTGGATATTTTGGCAGAGGCGAGATGGTAAAAGAATTTGAAGATGCTTGCTTTGACACGGATGTTGATGAAATGGCAGTTGTAGAAACAGAATTTGGCTGGCATTTAATAAAGGTTACAGGTAAATTTTAATGAATGATATAATTCAAAAGACACGAGAATTTATGAAAGCGGAAAAAGTAGATTTTCTGCTTGTAAATTCTACAAATGAGTTTCTTGTTGAATATAACAGATTAGAGGAAAATGCCAGATACAAATTGTGCGGATTTTCAGGTTCAACCGGAGATGTTTTATTAAGTCAGGACAAGCTTTATTTGTTTGTGGACGGAAGATATCATATTCAGGCAGATCAGGAAACTGATTCTTCAGCAGTAACTGTTGTGAAGCTTCAGACAGGTCAAAGCCAGCTTGGGGAAATGTCAAAAATAATTCCTTCCGAAGCGTTGGTTGGAGTTTGCGCGAAAAAAAATTCGCAGAAGCGTGTTGAAGAAATGGAAAAACAATTCAAAATAAAGCTTCTGGATACAGACGGAATAGAAACAGACGAGCCTGATTTCGGAGAAATAGAAGATATAGATGAAAAATATTGCGGAAAATCTTCGGAAGAAAAAATAAAAGAGATTAAAAAAACGCTTTCATATAACGAAGCAATTTTGTTTACAAATCCTGAGGATGTTTCATATTTATATAACAAAAGAGATTTTTCAAAGCCATATTCTTCTAAAATTCTGGCGAAAGCTCTTATTACAAATTCTCAAGACATTTTATTTACGGGCGAAAAACTTAAACATTTTGATAAATACATAGTTTCAGATGTTGTATATGTGGATTCAGCAACAATCACAGCTTACGACTTTGGGCTTATGGGCAAAAAAGTCCGCCAGATTAAAGAGAATCCGATTTTAAGAATGCGCACAGTAAAAACAGATGAAGAAATCGAACATTTGAAAACGGCATTTGAAAGAACAGACAAAGCGGTTTTTGCAATAAGAGATTTTATAGAAAAAAACGATGATATTTCCGAATATGATATTGATAAAAAATTAGAGGAATATTTTAAAAAGTTTGGCGCAAAGAGTTTAAGTTTCAAAACAATAGTGGCGCATAATAAAAATTCCGCATTAGCTCATTATTCAAAATCCTCAAAAGATGAAATTTTAAAAGACGGAAGTTTGGTATTGATAGATTGCGGAGCCTATTATGAAGGTGGTTTGGCAACAGATATAACAAGAGTATTTGTAAAAGGCAAGCCGTCAGAGTTACAGAAAAAAGTTTACACAACAGTATTGAGGGCTTTTTTGAATGCGTTTAATTATAAAACGACATCAGAAACTATGGGGTATGAAATTGACTCTTTTGTGAGAAGCTTTTTTGAAGATAATAAAATTGACGGATTTGTATTTAACCATGGTTTAGGTCACGGAATCGGAATAAATGTCCACGAAGCGCCTCCGAATTTAGGCTGCGGAGAAATTGCCAAAACTATAATAAAAGATAATATGTGTTTTACAATAGAGCCGGGGCTTTATAATAAAGAAAATTTCGGTGTAAGGCTTGAAAATTCCTGCTATCTGAAAGATAGTAAAATAAATTCATTTTCAAAAATGTGTTATGAAAAAAAGCTTATAGATTATTCTCTTTTGACCGACGAAGAAAGAGATTGGCTGGCAAATTTTGAGGTAAGATAATGGAAAAAATAACAAGCCTCTCAAATTCTCTGGTAAAAGAAACAGCAAAGCTTTCACAAAAAAAATACCGTGATGCGGAGGGTAAAATTCTTCTGGAAGGTTATAAGCCGATATATGAAGCTTATTTATGCGGATTGGATATAGAATATGTATTTGTAAATGAAACTAAAGCCGCAGAATATGAATTTATAAAAGAAAAGCTTATAATAACGACCGATGCGGTATTGAAAAAAATATCAACGACCGAGAGTGTTCCGGAATCCGTCGGGGTTTGCAGGAGAAAGAATTACGACCTGAAAAATGCCGGAAAATTTCAGAAAGTTGTGCTTCTTGAAAATATAAAGGATGCCGGAAATTTAGGCACAATTTTAAGAACCTCTTGTGCTTTAGGTGCGGATTTAGTAATTTTATTTGGCGATTGTGTTGATTTATACAATCCGAAAGTCGTAAGATCAGCAGTAGGAGCTTTGTGGAAAATTCCGATTATTCACACAACTGATATAGAATTTATAAAAACACAATTTAAAAATCACAATAAAATCGCAACACTACCGCGTTCAAAAAATATACTTTCAAAATTCAATTCTGAAGTTCCGTTTGTTGTAATGTTTGGGAGTGAAGCGGACGGTTTAAGCGGAAAGCTCATTGCAGCTTGTGATAAAGATGTTAAAATAGAGATGAAGGATAATGTGGAATCTTTAAATCTGAGTATTTCTTGCGGAATAATTTTATACAAATTATTAATAAACTAGCAAAAAAAAAAATGTTTAGATTTTAGAATAAATGTAAAAATTGAGGAAAAATTTTGGCAAATAATGGAATACAAGGCATTATAGGTTTTCCGCGTCTGACGAACAATCAGACAGGCATGTTCATGCCTATAAAAACTCCGGTACAAGTGAGAAGAGGTGTACCGGAATCTCCACCGGCGATAAAAGAACCGGAACTTCCGCCGCCTCCTAAGAATGAAAACAATTATAAATACTGGATAGGTGCAGCATGTCTTGCAGCCTCGGCTGTGGCCGGAATTATAATGTATAACGGACGATTGAGAGAAATGCCGATTAAAGTAATAGAAGAAGAAGAAGAACCGATTATGCATTATTCTTTTAAGCTTGTAAAACATACAAAAGATAAAGTTTTTGAGCTTTTTAATAAATGTCCAGATTTAGGATTGGAAAACAAAATAGAAACAACATACCAAAAACGCGTAAGGGTTGACGAAAACGGAAAGTCAATATTAAAAAATGCAGAAGAAGTATTTGTTAATCGCGGTCTGAAACGTTATGATACGCTTTCGCGACCTGCAGGAACCGCACAAACAACTTTTGTTCAGGATGACGGCAAAGTAAGAGCTTTGATTGACTGGGATGATGAAGGAAATATTTACAGATATTGGATAAAAAATGAAAATGGTCAGGTTATAAGAGATTTCAATTTTACAACCCCTAACGTTTCTTCAAAATATTATTATACAAAGGGCGGGATTATGATAAAAGAGGTTCATTATGATAGTAAAGGCTGGACTTTTGAGCGTAATTACGACAGAAATGGTTTCTTTGTAAATGAACATAAGATTGATCCTGAGGAAGTTATTAAGTCAGAAGAATAAAAATTTACAAATTTAACGATTTTACCTTTACTCTTTTGTAGTAGAATATTTTTATGGACATTTTGGAAGTAAAAAAAATATGGAGTGAAGTAAAGGCAGAGCTTAGAGATGTAATTCCGGCACATGCTTATTATTCTTGGGTTGAGGCAATTGAACCTGCAGGGTTTGATAATAATATTTTTTCTTTAATAACCGTTCATCAATTGGCACCTCAAATAGTAAGACAAAATTATTATAGGCAAATTAGTGAAGCTTTTAAAAAACATTTAGGATATGAAGTTGATTTTGATGTGCAATATGATGCTTCACTTGCAGAGAAATACGTAAAAGAGAAGAAAAAAGAGAGTTCCAAAATTAAACCTGTTCATGCAGATGAAGATGAAGAACAGAAAAAAGTTTTGGATAATCTTTCGAAAATGCAATCTTTTTCAAATTTGAATTTAAAATATAAGTTTGAGAATTATGTAGTTGGAGAAAATAACAGATTTGCATATGCGGTTGCGATGGCGGTTGCGAAGAATCCCGCTAAAAAATACAATCCACTTTTTATATACGGCGCGTCAGGTTTAGGCAAAACTCACCTTATGCAGGCAATCGGACATTATATTATATTTAACAAGCCAAAATTGAAGGTGCGTTATATAAAAACGGAAGATTATTTTAACGAAGTTATAAAAAACATTCAATGCAGTGACAGAGTTTCAAGAATGGACAAGTTTCGCCAGAAATACAGAAACATTGATGTTTTGTTAATAGATGACATTCAGTTTTTGGAGTCTAAGAAAGCGACGATGGAAGAAATTTTCCATACATTTGACAGTTTGCACAACAACAACAAGCAGATTGTAATAACATCAGACCGTCAGCCCAAAGATATTCCAACCCTTCCTGACAGGTTAAGAACGAGATTTGAAATGGGAATTATGGTTGATATAACCCCTCCGGATTTTGAAACAAGGGTTGCAATTTTGAAAAATCTTGCGGAACAGTCGGGATTAAATATTCCGTTTGAGGTTTTTGAATATATAGCAAATAATTTTATTTCAAATGTCAGAGAGCTTGAGGGGGCGTATAACAGGGTAAGTGCTTTTGCTGATATTGAGGGAATTCCGATAACATTAGAGTTTGCCAAAAAAGTTTTAAATTGTGAAGCTTCTAAAAAAGAACTTTCAATTGAAGATATAGCAAAAGCGACGGCGAAATATTATTCGGTTTCGGTAGAAGATTTTAAAAGCTCATCAAGAAACCAAAAGGTTTCCGGCTCTCGTCAAGTCGCTGTATATTTGTCAAGAATAATGACTGAAAACAGTTTTGAAAGTATAGCTGAGTTTTTTAATAAAAAGCACACAACAATGCTTTATTCTTTTGAAAAAGTCAGAGATGAATTAAAGACCGATAAAAAACTTGAAAAAGATTTAGCAGAAATAAAAGCCGTACTAAAGGACGCATAAATTATGTATGATTATATAAAAGGAATATTTACATATAAAAACAGCACTTCCAAAGAGAGCTTTTTAACAATTGAAAACAACGGCATTGGATATTTGGCGGAAGTTACTGCAAGGGATTGTGCCGAAATCGAAAAGACCGGAATTGAGGGGAAATTATATATAGTTTTGCTTCATCGTGAAGACAAGATGTCATTGTGTGGTTTTTTAAGAAAGGAAGACCGAGACATATTTTCGATATTGACGTCTGTTTCAGGAGTTGGAAGCAAGATGGCTTTGACTTTGCTGGATGAATTTCAGACTTCTGAGTTAATCGGTTTTGTAATCGGGGGAAACCATAAAGAACTTACAAGAGCAAAAGGTGTCGGGCCTAAGCTTGCTCAAAAAATCATTTTAGAATTAAAAGATAAATTAATGAATTATAATACAACAGCCCCAATTGAGGTTAAGACTTCTGCAAATCAAAATTCGCAGGATATGGAAGATGCGCAAATGGTGCTAATGTCATTAGGTTACGAGCGTGATGAAATAAAAAATGCATTTTCAAAAGTTGCGCAGACATTGAACGAGAATGCGACAGCAGAAGACATTTTGAAAGAAACCCTCAAAATTTTGTCGGTATAAATTTTTTGTAATTTTTTTAATATGCGATAGCAAACAGATATATAAATGCTGCAATAGCCATTGCCGGCCCAAACGGAAGTACCATTATATCTCCGTCCTCTTTAATGCCTCTAATAACTCTCCAGCAGGTATAAAGTCCGATTAAAAGTAAGATTACGGAAGCTGCTATGCATAAAGCGAAATTATCAAACAAATCTGTTCTGCTTCCCAGATAAAATCCTGCAGCTCCAATAATAAATAAAACAAATGCAATAATAGTATTAAAATCTTTTTTCAATGCAAGTTTTTTGAAGAAATTCGGAATTATAATACCGACTTGAATCGCAACGCTAATGGCAAGAATAATAAGAAAGTTCATAAATCCAAAACAAGCCCCAAGCGCCCCAGCAATAAAAGTATCTCCAACCCCGAAAGCTCTTTTTCCGACAAACAAGTTTCCGGAAAGAGCAAGAAGTTCCATCACAATTGCAGATCCTATTATTCCAAGAATAGAAATTGTAATCGGCAAAGCCATAATATTTTCAAAATTTAACGGAAAATCTCCGTAAGTTTTAAATACATTAAAAGTTAAATAGCTGTTGTAAATAATACCGATAATTATAAGAAAAACAGCGTGCCCTGCACAAATAACTCTTTCTTTGAAATCAGTCGCCGACATAACAATAAGCACACAGCAGCAGATGAATATAAATATTGAAGAAATAGCAGGTCCGAATTTTAATAAAATTCCAACCATAGTAAGTGCTGTCAGAAGTTCTACAATCGGATACTGAATGCTGATTGGAGCGTTGCAGTAAGCACATTTCCCTCTTAAGAACAGGTAAGATAAAATCGGAATATTATGCCAAGGCTTAATTCTGTTTCCGCAATGCGGGCATTTTGACGGCGGAAAAACAATCGACTCGCCGCTTAGACCTCTTAACGCCACAACATTTAGAAAACTTCCGATTATTGCACCTATAATAAAAGCGAACACAACCATAAAAATCAGAACTTCCATATCTATTCTCCGCTGTTTTTAATCATTTCATACATTTTGCTTAAAGCTTTTTTAAGTCTTCTGGAAACCTGCATCTGCGACATATTCATTTTTTCGGAAATTTCTCTTTGGTTCAAGTCCTGATAATAGCTTAATTCAATAATTTCTCTAAGTTCCGGCGGAAGCTTTTGAATAGTGCTGGAAAGCATAATCTTATTTTCATAAGCGTTCATAAATTCCTGATAATCATTTGCCGGAATTTTATCGAGAAGCGAAATATCCTCATCATCCTGAACTAATGATTGGTCAAGAGAAAGTGTGCTTTTGCATCTTTCAATTTCCGTAACTTCATTAATCTTTGCAACAGGTAATGACAAATAATCTGCGATTTGATCGTTTGTCGGATCTTCAATGCCGGATTCGTTTAATTTCTTTTTTGCATTGTTTATCTTAAACATTAATTCCTGAAGTTCTCTCGGAGCCTTAATTATAGAGGCCTTATCCCTCAAGTAATGTTTGATTTCACCCTTAATAAAATACGTTGCGTAAGTCCTGAATTTTGTATTCATATCGAGCCGGTAAAATTCAATAGCTTTAATAAGCCCCAAAGAGCCGACCTGAATTAAATCTTCATTAGATATTCCCGATTGAAGCGCAATAGTATTTGCAATTTTTTTTACAAGATCCATTGCTTCTTCAACTATTTTAAGATGCAGCATTCTCTTTTTCTTTTCGTCTTTTGCGTTTTTAAACGAAATAAGCAATATATCTAATTCTTCGTATTGTTTTTCCTGTGCCACCGAAATCTCCAATTCTCTGTATATTATAGCATAATTTTTTTTAAATGGAAAATTTTAATTTAATTTAATATATGTGTATTCTAAAAATATATTTATGTTACTATTTAAGAATAGGAAAAGATTTTTACGGGAGCAGAATTATGATAACAATAAAAGATGTGGAACACGTAGCAAAACTTGCAAGATTAGAGTTGACAGAAGATGAAAAAGAGCTTTATACAAAACAGCTTGGTGATGTTTTAAAGTATGTTGATCAGATGAATGAAGTTGACACATCTAATGTTAAACCCATGACGCAGGTTATTGATTTTGTAAACGTGATGAGAGAAGATAAAGTCACATATGATTTGACAAAAGATGAATTGATGGCAAATGCGCCTGAAGTTGAGAACGGATTCTTTAAAGTTCCGAAAATCAACTAAGTTTTTATTTAAAAATTATTGGGATTTTGAAAAAGTTTTAAAAGGGGTTAATAAGATGACAAAATATATTTTTATAACAGGCGGTGTTGTAAGTTCTTTAGGAAAAGGAATTATCGCAGCATCTTTAGGCAAGCTATTAAGAGCAAGAGGTTATACTGTTATAAACCAGAAGTTTGACCCTTATATAAATGTGGATCCCGGAACGATGAGTCCTTTTCAGCACGGGGAGGTTTTTGTAACTGACGACGGAGCTGAAACTGATTTGGATTTAGGGCATTATGAAAGATTTACCGATACAAGCTTGGGGAAATTAAATAACGTAACTTCAGGCAGTGTGTATCAACATGTTATAAAAAAGGAAAGACGCGGGGATTATCTTGGGGCAACGGTTCAGGTAATTCCGCATATTACAAATGAAATTAAATCAAGAATAAACGGTGCTTCAAAACAATTTAAACCTGATTTTCAACTTATAGAAATTGGCGGAACCGTCGGTGATATTGAAAGTTTGCCGTTTGTAGAAGCGATAAGACAGTTTAAAGCGGAGGCAGGAATCGGGAATGCTATTTCGATTCATTGTACGTTGTTGCCTTATCTTCCGACATCGGGAGAGTTGAAAACCAAGCCTTCACAGCACAGTGTAAATGTTTTAAGAAGTTACGGTATTCAGCCTGAAATTCTTGTTTGCAGAACTACCCGTCCTATACCGAAAACTGAAAAAGAAAAACTGGCTTTATTCTGTTCGGTAATGAAAGAAGCTGTTATTGAATGTCGGGATATGAAGAGTATTTACGAAGTTCCTTTGGCATTAGAAGAACAAAATATGGCGCATGTTGTTCTGGAGATGCTTAGGGTTGAGGATAGAAAAGCTGATTTAAAAGGCTGGCAGGAACTTGTTAATAAAATTAAGAATCCTCAAAAAACGATTAAAGTTGCGATAGCAGGCAAGTATACAAAGCTTTCCGATGCGTATATTTCTGTTGTAGAATCTTTGAAACACGCAGGCTACGCAAATGATGCTGCTGTCGACATAAAATGGATAAATTCCGAAGACTGTGTTGATGAGAAAAAATGTAAAGAGTTAATGAAAGATATTCAAGCTGTTGTTGTTCCGGGGGGATTTGGAATAAGAGGAATCGAAGGCAAGTTGAATGTAATTAAATATGCAAGAGAAAACGATGTTCCGTTTTTGGGATTATGCCTTGGAATGCAGTGTGCCGTAATTGAATATGCAAGAAATGTTGTTGGATTGAAGGGGGCAAATTCTGCGGAATTTGATGAAAATGCTCAGTATCCGGTTATAGATTTGATGTTGGAACAGAAGAATGTTCAGGCATACGGCGGGACAATGAGGCTCGGGGCTTACGATTGCATCTTGAAAAAGGGAAGCAGGGCGCATAAGGCATACGGCAAAGATAAAATTTCCGAACGTCATCGTCACAGATATGAAGTTAATAATGAATATATTAAACAACTTGAAGATGCAGGGCTTGTATTTTCTGGAATGTCGCCTGACGGAATGTTAGCGGAGGTTGTTGAGTTGCCGAATTTAAGCTGGTTTGTGGCGTCGCAATTTCATCCTGAGTTTAAGTCACGCCCTGAAAAACCGCATCCTTTGTTTAAGGGTTTGATTGATGCTGTTATAAAGAAAACTAAGTAGAAAAATTATTGATTTAATTCAATAATGCTGAATATTTTTTGTACGGATATTAGTTTGTAATCACAGTGTTGATATTGACTAAGGCTTATGTTCATTGTATTTTTATAAGGCAAAGAATTTATTTGGGGAGATATGAATGGAAGAAAATAATCTTAAAAAATTTACGGCAGTTCAGTTTTTGAACTTTGCACTCGGCTTTTTCGGACTTCAGTTTGCTTGGCAGATGAGAATAATTTTGTCGGGGCCTGTTACTGAAAGTTTGGGAGCTTCGCCATTTTTATACGGGTTAATCTGGCTTGCAGGGCCTTTTACGGGAATGGTTGTTCAGCCTTTAATCGGTGCAATTTCAGATAAAACAATTTCTCCGTTCGGAAGAAGAAGACCTTATCTTTTAGGCGGCGCTTTAATTGCTTCTATTGCATTATGGATTTTCCCGAATTCTGCAAATGTAGCTGATTTCTTTGCAAAAATAACTGGAGCTCATTTGCCTGAGCTTACGGCATTATTAATCGCTGCAATTATGATCTGGGTTATTGATGCTTGTATTAATATTGCTCAAGGTCCTTATAGAGCTTTGATTCCGGATGTCCTTCCGCCGGAACAGCATTCGATTGCAAATTCTTTTATATCTCTTGCAATAGGTTTGGGTTCTGTTGTGGCTGCAGGTACGGCACCTTTCTTAAAGCTGGTGTTTGATTATCAAATGTCTATCCCCGCTCAGTTTGTGATGGCGGCTTTGGCATTTACTCTTGCGATGCTTTGGACTTGCATTACAATTAAAGAACATTCAATGAGAAAAGAAGTTGAATTGGCGCATACTGCTGAAAAACAAGAAGATTCATTTATTGATTCGGTTAAAGATTTCTTTGCGCTTTCGCCTGAGGTTTCAAAGATTTGTCTTATGCAATTCTTTACTTGGATTGGTACAATGTGTCTGCTGATTAATTTTACCCAGTTTGCCGTTCACACGATTTATCAGGTGCCTGATTTGTCGGCTGCTGAAGATGCTGTTAAGGCTATGTTTGCGCAGGCTGTAACTGACGGTACTAATTTTTCATCAATTTGTTTTGCAATATTTAATCTTATTTGTTTTCTTGTGGCTATTCCTATCGGAATTTTGTCGGCTAAGTTCGGAAACAAAAAAGTTCATGTAATTTCTTTAATTTCAATGATTTTTGCATATTTAGGGCTTGCATTTGTTAAGTCTTCTATTGCGGTTGCTGTTTTTATGGGAATTGCGGGAATCGGCTGGGCAAGTATTTGTGCGTTGCCTTTTGCTATGCTTTCGCAGTTTATCAAAAAAGGAACCGAAGGTTCTGTAATGGGTATATTTAACATCTTTATTGCAGGGCCGCAAGTGTTTGTTTGTACGCTTGTTGCGTGGATTATTTCTAAGTGTTCTTTCGTTGTTGACGGAAACTTAAACCACCACTGGGAATATGTTTTTGTAATCGGCGCAATTTGTCTTGCGGCGGCTGTTGCTATTGCGGCTAATGTTAAAGAAATATCCAAAATTGAGGAATAAAATTCTTTATCAGAGTTTTGTATAAGTTGGATTTTATTTGTTTAAATTTTTTATTGCATACAAAAAAAACAGGATTTTTTAATCCTGCTTTTTTGTGTTTTATATTGGAGTTATTTACACATGCAAAACAAATCCGCCTTTATCAGCGTTGTTGAGTTTATCTCCGTCAATTTTTGCACGAAGATTTTTAATGTATTTGTAAACATAATCTCTCGGCAATTCTAAAAGAGATGCCAAGTCTTTTGCGTATACGATTTTGTTACTGTTTTCTAAGAAATAATCGAAAACTTTTTGCTCTCTGTCTGTTAAGGCTTTTTTAAACACTATTCTTACTTCTTCTCTTAAACTGTCAGCCTTTGTTGAGGTAGTTTTAGAAGATGTTTTTAATGTTTTTGCTGCCTTCTCAGTTTTTGTTTGTTTAGCAGCTTTGGTTGTTTTTGCAGCTTTTGTTTTCTTTTCAGGCTTGACTGTTTTTGTTATTTTTGCTGCGGCTGCTTTTTTCGCTGTATGAGCTTTTGCTGCCTTCTCAACTTCTTCTTTTACATCAGCATCAATTTTTATGTTAGAAATAGAAAATGGCGACGGAGCAATTTCTCTTTCTCTTTCAAATGCTCGGTCTGCTATTGTGCTTAGCCTTTCTGCTTTTGAGGGCATCCAGTCGTCTGATGTTGAAACTACAGGTTTGCCCTTTAAAACTATATCAACCAAATCGTTTGTCGGTTTTGCTTCTTCAATCTTTTTTCCCAACCTTGCCGCAAATTCTTCTAATGTAATCTTTTCTAATGAGCTTCTCCATTGTTTTATCTCTTCTTTGCTCAGGTATTCAGACATTAACTAATCTCCTTTTACTACACTATAATTCGTTCACTAACTATTCTTAATGTACCATAAATTCTGTGTTGTGGCGCAAAATGTTTCGGTACGTAAATTTTTATGTTTATTAGTTTACAAAGTATTGAAAAACTCTTTGTAAAGTAGTTCTTATTTAGTACATAACTCCTGAATCAAGGATTTTCTGCACTTCAGACTGCATAATTATATGAATTTCAGCTATCGGTTTTGTTCCGTCTATGCTTATGAAGTTGTAAGTGTTTTTCATATTGTTATATTCTTCAAGACATTTTTTCTGATAGATTTCAAAACTTTTGTAAAAGTCTGTTGAAAATCCGACATCTCTGCCGCTTTCGTAAAAATCCAGTCCTGTTGTTCCGATTATGCGTTTCAGAAGAACGTCAACCGGCATATCAAGGTAAAAGATTAAATCAGGTTCAGGCGCATATTCGTACAAGTTTTTAACCCATTCTATATCCTGCCCTCTTACGACATCTCGGGCAAGCGCCGTATAATAATATCTGTCCAGAAGTACGATAAATCCTGATTTTAAGGCGGGTATTATTGTGTTTTCAAGTCTGTCTGCAAAATCTGCGGCATATAGAAGGCTGTAAGTTGTTGCATTCAATAAATTCCTGTCTTTTGCATCATCTATAACTTTTGCAATCAACCTTGAAGTCTTCCATTCTGAAACCATTACACCGTAAGATTGATCTTCGATTGAGCGCTTTAAAAGTTCAAGCTGAGTTGATTTTCCGCTTCCGTCCGTTCCTTCTATTACTATTAAAAGCCCGTCGTAGTTATGTTTTTTCTTGAATTTTTCCATTAAATCTCAACTCCTTTTGCTTTTAAAACTTCTCTCAAAAGTTCTCTGATTTTGGTTTGTTTTTTGTGGATTGATTCTGTTGCATCTATTTTTACAAGCCCGAATTCGTCGACCATTTTTTGGTATTCTTTTATAACCCTGCTTTGAAAAATCATATAGCTTTCATAGGGGTCGTTGCTGAGTTTAAGATCCATTCCGGCTTCGTAAAATTTGGGCGCTCGATTTGAGCAAATCCTTTCCATTGAAGTTTTCGGATTGATGTCAAAATATACTGCCAAATCCGGTTTAATTGCAAAATCATAAACCTTTCTAACCCATTGAGAATCAACCCCTCTTGCTACATCTCTTGCAAATGCGGTATAGGCATATCTGTCTGCAAGAACTATAAAACCTGCCTTCAATGCCGGATCTATAACTTGTTTTAATCTGTCCGCAAAATCCACTGCGTGAAGAAGTGAAAAGGTTCTTGGGGATAGCATATTTTTTTTCTTTGCTAATTTTGTCGTCTTGCTTATTAATTCCGACGAATTCCACTCCGTGAATATGACATCTTGCCCGATTGATTTCAGCCAGTCGCGAAGAAGCGCAAGCTGGGTTGATTTTCCGCTTCCGTCAATTCCTTCTACACATATCAGTGTCCCTTTTAAATTGTGTTTTTCTTTTAGTTTAGACAAATTAATAACTCCTTATTCTTTCATTATGCCTCAAGCATAGACGCATTTATTTTGCCGAACTTGGCAGACATATTGTCTATTAGATGTATCAGATAAAGTTCCGGTTCAAGATCTTTTTCATCCAAGTCTATTATTGCACCCCATTCTGATCTTCCGTGATGTGCTGCAATCATTTTGGCTATTTCTTTAAAGCCTTTGGTCATACATATTGAAAATCCGTACTGCGAATGCGTCAACCATTCGTTGCGGAAATTTTCATCATAATCTATCAGTCCTGTTTCAAGATCAATTGTGTATTCAAAAATTTTTCCTATATCGTGAAGTATGCAGGCTGCAAGTATGTTATCCCGATTAGGTTTGTATGACATCATATTTAGATTGATTTCAGCAAACTGCAGGCACTCTAACGTATGAACCATAAGACCGCCTATATAATTGTGGTGCATAAGCTTTGCCGCAGGTGCAATTTTTATCTGTTCTTGGTGTTCGGCAAAATAATCACTTATGAATTTTTTCAGTTCAGAATTTTGAATTTTTTCAAAATAAGCCGTTAAATTTTTATAATATTCTTCCCGCTCATTTTCATCAAGTCCCATCTTTGCTTCTTTTACAAGCTCAAGCGAAGTTACAAGACAATTGTTGAATTTTTCATTAAACGAGCCTGATACTATTCTTAACTGATTCCCGCATCTGAAAAGCTTGCTGTCCATTCTGTTTAAGGCTTCTTCCCATAGTATGCAATTTAATAAAGAGCCGTCTTCAGTGCTTTTTAATTGGAGTTTGCCCATTTTTGTACCGGCTTTGGTGTCGCCTATTGAAAATATTACTACCTCATATATTATATCTCTGCTGAACATAAAAAATCCTTCTTAAATACTTTTATATCTAATTCTATCATAAAGAATTAATATTAATAGATGATATTAAATTTTATATAGTATTAAATTATAATTTAGTTTAAACTAAGCGGTGTGTCGTTTGACGCACCGCAAGTTTGGTTAGTGCTTTTGTGTGGCGCATAAAATCTAAATACTTGTCAAAAATAAAAAGGATTGTTATAATAAAAGAGTAGCATAGAAAAAGATAAGGAGCTGGAAATGCTTGATATGATTGAATTACAGGGGGGGGGGGGCACCCGAGAATAGCTCCTTAAGAGGGAAAGAAACCGGTTTTACATTAGCAGAAGTCTTAATAACTATTGGAATTATCGGACTTGTTGCGGCAATGACATTGCCTGCGTTAATCAACAATAACAGAAATAAAGCACTTGAAACAGCATTTAAGAAGAATTATTCGGCAATAAGTCAGGCTTTAAATATGTATTACGCTCAAAACGGCGAACGACTTACACCTGAATACGTCGGTGCACAAGAACTCAAACCTATATTAATCAAGTATATGAATGTATTGCATGATTGTGGATTTGGGTATCTAGATTCTGCTTGTATTCCAAACTCTTCAGATGAAACAAAAATTTCAAAAGTATATAAAAATTTTAATGGAACTAATACAATAGATTTGAATCCGATGGATGATGGGCAATTTATTTTGAATGATGGCAGTCTTATTTTATTAGAAAATCCTTCCGCAGGTGGTAGCCTTTATATTTCTGTAGATGTAAACGGATATTTAAAAAATCCAAATAGATTAGGACAGGATTTGTTTATGTTTCAGATTGATGCTAAAGGGAATTTACTTCCTATGGGTGCAAAGGGAACACAATTTTACAATGCAAATGACGCATTTTGCTCTAAAACATCAACAAGTGATATGAACGGAGCGGGATGTACGATAAAAGCAATAAATGAAAAAGATTATTTCACAAAATTGCATTAAGAAAATTGGTTTGTGTATAAAACAAGGGCGCGTTATTTGACGCACCCTTGTTAATTATGAATTTAAAATTTTTACTTTAAAATTCTCTCTTTTAATTTCTTGTTCTGTCAACGATTTTTTTGTCTTTACCCCAGACAAATGATGAGCGGATTTCTTCACCGACTTTTTCAAGAGAGTGTTCGCGGTTTACTCTGCGAAGTTCATCAAAAACAGCGCATCCGCTTTTCATTTCTGCCATAAATTCATCTGAAAATTTACCGCTTTGGATATCTTCCAAGATTTTTTTCATTGCATCTTTAGATTCTTTACCGATAACTCTCGGGCCTCTTGTCATATCGCCGTATTCTGCTGTGTTAGATATTGAATAGCGCATATTGCCCAAGCCGCCTTCACAAATTAAATCTACTATAAGTTTCATTTCGTGCAAAGTTTCAAAATATGCCATATATGGTGAATACCCTGCCTCTACAAGTGTTTCGTATCCTGCTTTAATAAGTGCGCTAACTCCGCCACAGATTACAGCCTGTTCGCCGAAAAGATCCGTTTCTGTTTCTTCGCGGAAGGTTGTTTCAATAATTCCTGCACGTCCTGCGCCTATTGCTGAAGCGTAAGAAAGAGCAACTTCTTTTGAATCACCTGAACCATCCTGATAAACTGCAATTAATGACGGAACCCCTTTGCCTAATTCATATTCGCTTCTAACTGTGTGTCCGGGGCCTTTTGGGGCAACCATGATTACGTTAACATCTTCAGGTGCCACAATTTTCTTGAAGTGGATGTTAAATCCGTGTGAAAACATTAAATACTGACCTTTGTGCATATTTGGTTTAATCTGGCGTTCAAAAACTTCTGCCTGAATTTCATCAGGGATTAGGATTTGTACAACATCAGCTTCTTTTACGGCATCTTCAATGTTCATTACTTTAAAACCGTATTTTCTGGCTTTTTCAGCACTCTTGCCGTCTTCTCTAAGCCCAAGAATAACATCGCAGCCGGAATCTTTTAAATTCATTGACTGACCGTAACCTTGTGAACCAAATCCGATAATTGCGATTTTTTTTGTTTTAATCAAATCCCTGTTGATATCTTTGTCAAGATAAATTTTTAATTCGCTCATTTTATACCTCTTTCTTTTTACACTCCTCAGATTAATTCTAGCACAAAGAGAAAAAGAAACAAAAAATTATAAACAAAAAATTGAAAGCGAATTCTATTTGCAAAAGAAAGTTTTTTCAGTGCGTCGGAACGACGCACCAAAATAGATTTTTATAAAGCCTTCGGCGAGTCTTGCGCAAGAAGGGCGGTCGCTTTAAAATATATTTAAAAAGTCCTCAGGACGGGGGCACTTTTTGTGGAAAAAGTGCCTCAAAACCATCGCTACGCTTACGTTCGCTAATAATCCGCAAAGCTCAAGTAGGGTGTGTCGTTCCGACGCACCGAAATTATAAAACGAAGATATTTAAAGCCTCCGGCAGGTCTTACGCAGACGGCGGTCGCTTTTGTGGAAAAGCGACGCAAACCACGCCCTGCACTCCGTTCGCTAATCATATGTAAATGTTTCACCCAAAGCAAGCAAACTCGCTTCGCTCAGACAAAGCTTGCTTATGAAGCTGTGAAACAAAACAATGCTTGCTCACTCCGTGAAGGGCGGTTATTTAAATTAAAACTTTGCACACTCCGCTATTGTCGCAAAATTTTGTTTTTTAGTGTTGGGGGGGGGGGGCTATTTAAATCTTTTAGTCGTATGGTGCGTCGTTTGACGCACCAAAAAATAGATATACGCACTGAATGATAGTTCTGGCGCAAAATATATCTGCGCACGGGAAGGCTTGGCGCATTGAAAGGCGTATTAAATCTAAAGGCTTGTCAAAAGTAAAAAGGATTGATATAATAAAAGAGTAGCATAGAAAAGTATAAGGAGCTGGAAATGCAGGATATGATTGAATTACAGGGGGGGGGGGCACCCAAGAATAGCTCCTTAAGAGGCAAAAAGGTAGGATTTACATTAGCGGAAGTCTTGATAACTTTGGGAGTTATCGGATTGGTTGCAGCGATGACGTTGCCGGCTTTGATTAACAACAACAGAAATAAAGCTCTTGAAACCGCTTTTAAAAAGAATTATTCAGTGATAAGTCAAGCACTGAATATGTATTATGCACAAAACGGCGAACGACTTACTCCTGAATCTGCAAGAAATCGCCAATTAAAACTTATTTTAACAAAATATATGAATGTTTTACATGATTGCGGATTTGGAACAGAAGCGGATGCTTCCGCTTGCATTCCAAATCCTAAAGATACAACAAAAAGTTCTAATGTATACAAAAATTTTACAGGGACTAATTCTATTTCATTAAATTTATTTGATGACGGTCAATTTGTATTAAATGATGGTAGCCTTATCATGCTTGAAAACAGTACTAATTTATATAGTACTGAATTGTATATTTCCGTAGATGTAAATGGATATTTAAAAAATCCAAATAGGTTAGGATGGGATTTGTTTATGTTTCAAATAGATGATAAAGGTAACTTATTGCCAATGGGTGCAAAAGGTACAAGATACTATAATAAAGATGAATTATATTGTTCTAAAAACACAACATATACTACTAATGGCTCTGGATGTACGATAAAAGCAATAAATGAAAAAGATTATTTTACAAAATTGCGTTAAGTTTTTAGTTGTTAATTTAATGGAGCGTCGCTCAATGTACCCGAAAAATCAAGTTTTTAATTTGTCACAATTTTGCTGTTTTCGCCGAATAAAAATACCTGAAGTGCATTCTCAGCGGTTTTTACGGGTCTGTAAAAGTTTTTTACCAGAAGTACCTGATTTTGTATCGGCTGGTAGTTTTTATTTTTTAAATATTCTCCAAGCTTTTCTGCGGTTTTGGTGTAATTTTTCTGTTTTACAAAAGGATAAAAAACTGTTCTTCTGCGGCTGATTTCAGATATTGCATAATTAAGAACATCATCATAAGAAATTTCATATCCGTCATTTGTAATAAAATCTATTATGAAATTTATGTTGTCGCTTGTTGTAATTGAAATGTATCCTATAATTTGTTTTTTTGCAGGTTCTTCTATTACATAACGGTTTTTATAAAATTGCGAATAACCTCCGAAAATCGGATCTTCAAATTCTTGTTTAATCCTTTCTAATGAAGATTTATAAATGGTTTCAATTTCGGAGTTATAGAGTTTGCAGACAGTTTTAGAGTCCCCGTTGCAAAAATGTCTGAAACCTAAGGGAACTTCAGGATTTTTGTTAAAATCTTCTATTTTCCATAAAGTTTCGCTTGCGCACTGGCGAAATCCGCAGCCGTCTGTGAATAGTTTTAAAAGTTCATCGTGGCATTCGTCAACCGAAACTATAAATGAAGTTGCGCCCTTTGCAGAATATCTTGAAGTTACAAAATCAATAAGCTGTTTGCCTGAATCGTAAAAATTATTCTGAAATACAAGTCGGGTAATGTTTATCTTGTAAGGATTACCGATAGTGGGTTCAATCGTAATCAAACCTAGTATTTCTTTGCCGTCAAGAAGGATGTAAGATTCTTTTAAAAATTTGTATTTTAAAGGCAAAACAGAACTGATGATTCCAAAGGGTTCATTCAGAAAAGCTTTATAGAAAAATTCACCCTCAGCAGAACCCAAATAAGAGATCATCTTTTTTAACTTCGGATAGTCAAAACAATTTAACTTTCGGATACGTGTCATATTATAATTATATATTTTATTTAAATGTTTCGCAAGTTTGTGTTAAAATTTTTGTAAAGAGGGAGATTGTATTATAATGCGGACAGCCGTTATAAATCATAATAAAATTGAAATTAAAAGTTGTGAAAATTTAATATTAGGGGCGCAAAAAGGTGCGATTGTGAAAGTTTTGGGATGCGGACTTTGCGGATCTGATATTGTTAAATTCAGAGAAAAAATTTCTCCTGACGGAACGGTTTTAGGGCACGAAATTGTTGCAAGAATAGTTGAAATTAATTCTGATACAAATTTTAAATGCGGTGATACAATTGTAACTTCGCATCATATTCCTTGCGGAAAGTGTGTATTTTGCAGATCCGGAAATGTTTCTATGTGCAAGCATTTTAAGAAAACAAATATTATTCCTGGCGGATTTAGTGAATTTGTGTATTTGTCAGAAGAACATTTGATGAATGTTGCACACCTTCTTCCTGAAAATTTAAGCGAAATAGAAGGCTCTTTTTATGAGCCGCTCGGATGCTGTGTTAGAGCTGTTCATAGAGCTGATTTAAAAGCAAATTCGACTGTTCTTGTAGTTGGTTTAGGTTCTATCGGAATTTTGATGGCTCAAGCTTTGAAAGCTCACGGAATGAATGTTATCGGGTGCGATTTAATAGATGAAAGAGTTGATTTGTTAAAGAGTTTTGGGATTAAGGCTGTAAATTCCTCAAATTTTGATGACACAAAGAAATATATATTTGAAAAGACTGAAAATTACGGAGTTGATGCTGTCTTTATGACATCAGGAGCCGATAAAGCGATTGAGTTTGCACTCAAAACGGTCAGAAATGGCGGTAAAATCCTTGTTTTTTCAAGCACCCCGAAAAATTTCGGCTATGCAAATAATGAAATTTATTACAGAGAATTAACTGTTCTTGGCAGTTATTCCCCTGCTCCTTCGGATTTAAGAGAATCGTTAGAGCTTTTAAAAAGCGGCAAGGTAAAGGTTAAAAATTTGTCAACGGTGTACGAGTTTGATAAAATAAATGAGGCGTTTAAAGATACAATCGCAAATAAGATTTTGAAAGCTTACATAAAAATTTCATAATATCCAAAAGCTAAAAAATCCCGATAAAGGAAATAAGATGAAATCAATACAGTATTACGGACCGCAAAATATAAAATACGAAGATGTTATGGTAAAACCGCCCGAAGAAGGCGAGATTGTCGTAAAAATAATGTCTGCTCTTACTTGCGGTACGGATGTTAAGACATATAGGAGAGGGCATCCTGTATTAATAAAAAATATTCCGTCAGGTTTCGGGCATGAGTTTTCCGGGATTGTGGAAAAAGTCGGTTTTGGGGTTACAAAATTTAAGCCCGGTGACAGGGTTGTCTGTGCAAATTCTGCTCCTTGCGGACACTGTTTCTATTGCAGGCGCAAAGAATACAATTTGTGTGAAAATCTTGATTTGTTAAACGGTGCTTACTCTCAGTTTATAACGGTTCCTGCAAGAATAGTCGAAAAAAATACTTATATTTTGCCTGACAACTTAAGCTTCGACAGAGCTGCGTTTTGTGAACCTTTGGCAAATGTAGTTCACGGGGTTGAAAGAACAGGAATTAAGGAAGGCGATACTGTCGGAATTATCGGTATAGGGCCAATCGGGCTTATGTTTGCACGTCTTGCAAAGCTTAAAGGGGCAAGAGTTATTGCTGCTGGCAGAAACCCGATTAAACTTAAACTTGCTGAAGAATTTGCTTATGCCGATGAAGTCGTGGATTTAAATAAGTATCCTAATCCTGAGAAAATCTTTATGGATTTTACGGAAGAAAATAAAGGGCTTGATGTTGCGGTTGAGTGCGTCGGATTGCCGGAAATTTGGGAAAGAATTTTTACATTTGTCCGCCCTGGCGGAACTGTTCATTTTTTTGGCGGTTGTAAGTCAGGTTCTACCGTAACTTTTGACACTACCAAAATGCATTACGGCGATATAAGGTTAATGAGCGTTTTCCATCATACGCCCGAGTATTTTAAAAAAGCTCTTGATTATATTGCTTCAGGTGAAGTTGAGGTAGAAAAGCTGATTACAAAAACATTAGAACTTAAAGATGTTGAGTATGCTATGCAAGAACATATTGCAGGTCGGGCTGTGAAATTTTTGATAAAACCGTGGGGTATTAGTAAATAAGGAAAGGAGAAGTGTTGGAAATGCTTGATATGATTGAATTACAGGGGGGGGGGGGCACCCGAGAATAGCTCCTTAAAAGGGAAAACAAGAGGTTTTACATTAGCAGAAGTTTTGATAACGATAGGTATTATTGGGCTTGTGGCAGCAATGACAATGCCAATGTTAATAGCTAACCATCGTAAGCAGGTTATGCTAACAAAGGTTAAACGTACATATAATGTATTGAATAATGCATTAGAACGAGCAAAGGTTGATTATGGTACAGATGTAAATGGTTGGTATCTCCCAAAATCAGGAAGCCAATTGGAAAAAAGTATATTTTTTGTAGAAACATATATGCTGCCATATTTAAATACTGTTTATTATTGCAAAAATAAATTTGAGGTCTCTTATTGTACTGAGAAGAAATATAACATAAGAGGTGATGACTGGGCTTATATTGGACCTGTTAGTGAAGATTTCGGAACATCTTTTGTCTTGAATGATGGTGTGTATGTTTATGTTACGGTTGGTGAATTCGCATATACACCTAGTGCTGGTGGTTATGATGAAACTATAAATCGAGTAGTTATTCAATTTGATATAGATAATTATAAAGGATATAACAAATTAGGATATGATATATTTATGTTGGAGCTTGGTGGAGCAGAAGGTCTTTCAAAGAGAAACGATGCTGATAAAAATAAGTTTTTGCCTTATGGCCATAATTCCTCTAAAAGTTGCGATTACTATGTATCAAATATAAATCACGCTTGTAATCCAGAGGTAACATACCCTGGTTCATATTGTTTAGCGTATATAGTATGTAACGGATGGAGTTTTGGAGATAAATATCCTTGGTAAATAAAAAGACCGACAAATTTGTCGGTCTTTTTAAGCTCTCAACTTCTTTAAATCTTGCTGCAACACACTTACTTAATGACAGCAAGTTTCGGCTTTATGCCTGATTCCATGTTGATGTTTCTGGCATTAGCCACCGCCATAGAACGGCGTTTTCTCGCTCCTCTTAATATGTATTCAACACTGCCGCTAACATTACACGCAGGTTTTACTATCTTTTTGAGCATATATCTTGTTCTCCAATTTGTCTAGTTACACTTTTGTTATCGACAAGCTTTTGACAAAACTTTAAAAAATTTTTGGAATTTGTTAACATTGTTTAACATATTTGGGAGAGGTGGATTTTTAATAATTTTTTAAGTTTTGGTTATTTTAAGTATGGTGCGTCTTTTGACGCACCGCAAGGATTGGTTAGTGCTTTTGTGTGGCGCATTAACTCTAAATACTTGTCAAAAATAAAAAGGGTTGGTATAATAAAATAGTAGCATAGAAAAGATAAGGAGCTGGAAATGCTTGATATGATTGAATTACAGGGGGGGGGGGGCACCCGAGAATAGCTCCTTAAAAGGAAAAGAAAAGGGTTTTACATTAGCGGAAGTTTTAATTACGATTGGAATTATAGGACTTGTGGCGGCTTTGACTTTGCCTGCTTTAATTAACAATAACAGAAATAAAGCACTCGAAACGGCTTTTAAAAAGAATTATTCGGCAATAAGTCAGGTTTTAAATATGTATTATGCTCAAAATGGTGAAAGGCTTACACCTGAATATGTCGGTCCGCATGAACTTAAA
Organism: uncultured bacterium; assembly: GCA_949297715.1. Taxonomy (GTDB): domain Bacteria; phylum Cyanobacteriota; class Vampirovibrionia; order Gastranaerophilales; family Gastranaerophilaceae; genus Scatenecus. Next base: position 225,589 of record CASFTJ010000002.1, read on the forward strand.
CCAATTTTAATAAAATATATGAATGTATTACATGATTGTGGTTGGGGAGCTGAGCATACTGACGAAGAATTAAAAAAGGCATGTATTCCATATTCTCCAGATGCAACAAAAAGGTCACAAGTATATAAAAATTTTAATGGTACTAATACTATTTATTTAACTTTATTTGATGATGGTCAATTTATTTTGAATGATGGCAGTCTTATTTTATTAGAAAATGTTTCCGCAGGTGGTAGACTTTATATTTCTGTAGATGTAAACGGGTATTTAAAAAATCCGAACAGATTAGCAAATAATTTATATTGCTCTAAAACATCAACAAGTACACTGAACGGAGCTGGATGCACAATAAAAGCTATAAATGAAAAAGATTATTTCACAAAATTACATTAAGATATTCTGAATCATCGTGCGGATTTACCTAAATAATTGTTAAGCGCATTAAAGCAATTCGTAAGTTACAAAGAGCCTTGCATTTTTTTATGCAAGGCTCTTTTAAATATTTTTATATTTTTTTTATTTTACACAGCGTAAACGCTAACTTGTTTTCTGTCACGTCTGTGAGGTTCAAATTTTACCTGACCGTCAATCAATGCAAACAAAGTATCATCAGATCCGATGCCTACATTGTTTCCGGGGTGGATTTTAGTTCCGCGCTGACGAACAAGAATATTTCCGGCTTTAACAGCTTCGCCGCCGAATTTCTTAACGCCGAGTCGTTTCGCTTCTGAATCGCGTCCGTTACGGGTTGATCCCATACCTTTTTTATGTGCCATGATTATATCTCCTATTGGTTCGAACTCTTTTGTGTTCGATTGTTGTATCACTTAGTGCCTTTTATTTTCGGCTTTTGGTTGGTTAAGCTTCTTCGGTTGTTTCAGTTTCTGAAGATTTTTTCTGAGCTGAAGTTCTGATTTTGTTAATCATTACTCTTGTGAAGCCTTGTCTGTGTCCCTGTTTTTTTCTGTAACCTTTTTTAGGTCTTTGTTTGAATACGATAATTTTCTTAGCTTTGTCTTCCTTAACAACGGTTCCTTCTACAGAAGCGCCTGCAACATAAGGTTGACCTACTTTTGATTTCTTACCGTTTACTATCATAACGATGTTGTCAAAAACAACTTTTGAATCAGCTTCCTGATTAAGAAGTTCGATATCTACATAACGTCCTTCTTCTACTTGGTACTGTTTTCCGCCTGTTTCTACAATTGCGTACATTTGTTTGTCCTTTCTAATTGAGGTGTCGTAACCCCTTTCTGCATACGGCTAGTCGGGGTTTTGTCAACGATTTACCTATAATACACGTATAATTATTATCAAATACTCAAAGCCCGATGTCAAGCAGTATTAATATTTATTAACTTTTTACTCTCCTGTTTTGTTTGAAGTAAAATTATAAGTATGAAGTTTAATGAGAAAGAAATTCTTACCGCTTGCAATGCGGAAGTGTTAAAAAATAGTGATAAAAGTTTATTGTTTGAGATTTCGACAGATACCAGAACGATAAAAGAGGGGCAGATTTACCTTCCGTTAAAGGGCGAAACTTTTGACGGTGAAAAATTTATATCTCAAGCTTTAGAAAAAGGTGCAATCGGATATTTTACAACAGGCAGCGAGGTTTTTGAAGGTGCCGAAGTTGTTTTTAAAGTTCAGAATACTTTGACTGCTTATTTGGAGCTTGCAAGGTATTTAAGGCGAAAATATAACCCTAAAACCGTTGCAATTACAGGAAGTTCAGGCAAAACCACCACTAAGGAAATGGTTTATGCGGTATTAAGCGAAAAATTTAATACGCAAAAAACTTTGTCAAATCATAACAATGAAATCGGGTTATGTCAGACGATTTTCGGAATTAATGAAGATACTGAAGCGCTTATAGTTGAGATGGGCATGAGGGGGTTAGGCGAAATTGAGCTTTTGTCGAAATATTCCGAACCGGATTTTGCAATTATCACGAATGCCGGATCTGCGCATTTGGGGCGTCTTGGAAGCCTCGATAATATCGCAAAAGCAAAGTCTGAAATCGTAAATCATTTAAATATGAATGGAGCATTGATTGCAAATGACAATCCCCGTTTGCACAAGTTTACCGAAAATTATAAAGGTGAGAGGGTTTGGTTCTCAATTTCTGATGTCGAAATTTTAGAGCAAAGACAAGGGTATTCAAAATATTTGTATAAAGAAAGAGAATATGAACTTAATGTTGAAGGTTCTTATAATATAGAGAATTCGCTTTCTGCAATAGAAGTTGCTTTAAAAATGGGAATGTCTTATGAAGAAATTAAATCAGGGCTTTTGAGGTATCATCCGATTGAAAAACGATGGGAGGCTGAAACAATTGGTGGATTCAGCGTTATTAATGACAGTTACAACGCAAATCCCGAGTCTATGAAGGCTTCTGTTTCGACATTTTTGGCTTTGTACAAAAATCCTGTAGTAATTCTGGGTAATATGGGGGAGCTTGGCTCACAGGAAGAAGAATTGCACAGTGAAGTCGGGAAATTTTTAGCGGATATGATTTCGAAAAATTCTGCGTTAAACGAAGTTAAGTTTTTGACGGTGGGGCATTTAGCCGAAAAAATTGGTGAAAATCTTAAAAAACAAGGAGTTTTTGCCAGAAATTTTGAAAATAATATTGATGCGGCGCGTTACGTACTTGAGAATATCAAGATTGGAAGTACAATATTTCTGAAGGCATCAAGAGCAATGAAATTTGAAGAAATAATTGAATATTTAAGGGAGAATAAGAAGTCATGATAATGGTAGCAGTGGCATTTTTGCTTGGAATGATATTATGCCTGTTATTTGGAGTTCCGTATATTTCTTTTTTGAAAAAGAAAATGATAGGACAATATGTAAAGGATTTAGCGCCAGAGGCTCATCAAAAAAAAGAGGGGACACCTACAACCGGCGGCGTGTTTATAATTGTTGCTGCGATTATTGCTTCAATTATTGCCCTGATGCTTGCGCAAAGATTTTCGGAAGAAGTTTTTATAATTTTGATAACATTTATTTTCTATGCATTTGCAGGATTTCAGGACGATTATCTGAAACTCAAAGGCAAGCATAATGACGGATTAAGTGCTAAAGGTAAATTGTTAAGACAGATTGCTATTGCACTATTGCCTACGGCATTTGTCATGATGACAAATAATGAAGGTACTTATTTTTCGATAGGTAGTATAGCTTTTGATTTAAAATGGCTTTATCCGATATTTTCGGTTATCGTAATTACGGGAGCTTCAAATGCTTACAATTTAACTGACGGTTTGGACGGACTTGCGTCTTCCACCGGAGTTTTTGCGTTTGCTGCTTGTGCTGTAATCCTTTTATTAAACGGACATCCGGGGGCTGCTATTATATCAGCATCAGTTGCAGGTGCATTGTTTGGATTTTTGAAATATAACAAGCCTAAAGCTGAAGTTTTTATGGGCGATACAGGTTCACTTGCTATCGGCGGCTTGCTCGGTACTCTTGCTGTTATCGGGAAATTTGAATTTCTGCTTATTTTTATCGGCGGAATTTTCGTCGTTGAAGCGCTTTCGGTTATTTTACAGGTTGCAAGTTTTAAAACGACCGGAAAAAGAATTTTTAAAATGGCACCAATCCATCATCATTTTGAACTTTGCGGATGGAGTGAAAAAAGAATTGTTGTTACTTTTGCGCTTATTTCCGCTTTGTTAGGTGCGTTTGCATTGACGTTGTTTTATTTAACTCTGAAAGGAATAATTTAATTATGAAAACAGGCTGGCATGAAAGAAAAGTTCTGGTATTGGGATTGTCAAAAAGCGGAATTTCTGCGGCTAAATATCTGAATAAACACGGGGCTGACGTTTATATTACAGAAAGCCGTGAGAGAAAAGATGAAGATAATAAAACGATTGCGGAATTGGAGCTTTTAGGAATTAAGGTCGAAATGGGCTCTCATTCGGATGAGTTCATCAAAGATTCTTATACCGCCGTAACAAGCCCGGGTATTCCGCCTGAAGCTGAAATTATGAAGCGGTTGAAGGAGGAACATATTCCTGTTATATCCGAAATTGAACTTGCATATACTCAGACACAAAAACCTTTTGTCGCAATAACAGGTACAAACGGCAAAACAACTACAACAGCTTTGACTGCACACATTTTGAGTAAGGAATTTAAGGCATATCCTTGCGGAAATTATGGGGTTCCGCCTTGTGATCTTCTGGATGGGGATGTAGAGATTTTTGTTTGTGAAGTAAGTTCATTCCAGCTTGAATACAGCAACGCTTTTCAGCCGCAAATTTCAATTTGGACTAATTTTACTCCTGATCACATTAGCTGGCACGGATCGCTTGAAAATTACTTTAAAGCAAAAGCAAAAATCTTTAAAATGCCTCAAGAGCCCGCATTTTCGGTTTTAAATGCAAAAGATCCAAAGCTTTTGGAATTTTCAAAAGAATGCGGTGGCACTGTATTTATGTTTGACGGTGAAATAGGAGATAATTGCTGTTATCAAAAGAATGAAGCAATTTATTTTAAGCGTGACGGTAAAGAGGAGCATATAATAGATCTTAAAGATTGTCCGCTGATTGGAGAACATAATTATCAAAACGTAATGTGCGCAGTAATTGCCGCAAAATTGGAAGGTGTTTCTAATGAAAACATAAAAGATGCGATTATGTCGTTCAAGGTTCCGGAACACAGACTTGAAAAATTTGCACAGAAAGACGGGATTGAATTTTATAATGATTCAAAAGCCACAAATCCTGAGGCTTCGCTTGTTGCGATAAGATCTTTTAACAATGAAGATGTAGTTTTAATTGCGGGCGGAAGAGATAAGAACACTGATTTGAAAGAGTTTGACGAAGCTTGTAAAAAACACATTAAAACAATAATTTTAATAGGCGAGGCGGCAGACAGGTTTGAAGAAAATTTGAAATCTGACGGGTTTGAAAATATTATAAGAGAAAGTTCGCTTCAGAATGCAGTTGACAGAGCCGTTGAATTAAAACCCGATGTGGTACTTTTGTCGCCTGCGTGTGCAAGTTTCGATATGTTTAGCGGATACGAGGAAAGAGGAAAGGTCTTTAAAGATTATGTCTTATCGAGATTATGATAGAGGTAATTACGATGCGGAAAGAACCCGCAGCAGCAGATCTTCAGTTCAAAGGGTTATAATATCTTCACCTGACAGAACCCTTTTAATTGTCGTGACTTTCCTTGTTATGATTGGCTTTATGATGATATTTTCGGCATCTGCGCCGAAGTGTCTGGATGAGGGGGTTAATCCTGCTCAATTTTTGATTAAACAGATAATATGTTTTATTGTCGGGTTTATCGGGCTTAAGTTTTTTACGAATTACGACTACAAAAAACTGGCACAATGGAATACTATACTTGCGGCGGGTATAATTATCGCTCTGATGCTGGTGGATTTCACGCCTTTAGGAGTTACGGTAAACGGTGCAAAAAGGTGGATAAACCTTTTCGGATTTCAGCTTCAGCCTTCAGAATTTGCTAAACCTGCTGTAGTATTGTTGATGGCTTCAGCTTTTAAAGATAACCCGAATTTGTTTGATGAAACAAAGTGGTTTAAATATTTTATACCGATACTTGTGATGCTGGCATTTATTTTTATGCAGCCGAATTTAAGTATGGTAATTTTGCTTTTGTCGGTTTGTGTTGTGATGTTTTTGTGCGGTGGTGGTTCGTTAAAACTATTTTTTAGTTGTTTAGCAGCAGGAGTTACGACAGTGATTTTGGCTTTAACAACGATTATTAAACCATATCAGCTTCAGAGATTAAGAATTTGGCGTCATCCTGAGACTGATCCTCAAGGTGCAGGGTATAATATAATCCAGTCTTTAATTGCTTTTGCATCAGGCGGGTTTAACGGGGTCGGATATGGCGGATCTATCCAGAAACTTGCGTATTTACCCGAATGTCATACTGACTTTATTTTTGCAATTTTGGCGGAAGAATTGGGATTTATAGGCTGCGTGCTTGTAATCGGGCTTTTCTGGACTCTTGTACACAGAGGATTTATTATCGCTTCTCGCTGTCCTGATTTGTATGGAAGGCTTTTGGCGGTCGGAATTACTTTTGCGATAGGTTTTCAGGCATTTTTGAATATAAGTGTCGCAAGTTCTTTCTTGCCGACAACGGGTGTGCCGCTTCCGTTTATAAGTTACGGCGGATCGTCATTAATTGTTTCACTGTGGATGGTCGGAATTTTGTTGAATATATCTAAAAAAAGAATTAAAAAAATAAGGAATCAGGATGAAGAAAGAGAAAGAGCAGAAAGAAGATAATTATACATTTTTCGTAACTGGAGGCGGAACAGGAGGGCATATTTACCCTGCGGTTGCGATTGCGGATGCTTTAATTGAAAAAAGCGAAAAAGTTTTTTATGTCGGCAATCCTAAGAATCTTGAGTTTGATATTGTGAAAGCCAAAGGTTATAAGTTTTTGCCTGTTAATGTTCACGGAATGCCGAGAAAAAAGGATTTTGGGATTATTAAATGGTGTATAGAATTATCTTTTGCAATTATGAAAAGCTGCTTTTATATTCTAAAATATAAGCCAGATGCTGTTTTTGGAACGGGCGGTTATGTTTCGGCACCTGCTTTAATTGCGGCTAAAATCTTAAAAATTCCTTATATGATGCACGATTGCGATGCAAAACCAGGGCTTGTGACAAGAAAGTTAGCATCAGGTGCTTCGGCGGTTTCGTTAGCGTTTGATTGTGCAAAAAATGAAATAGCAAATGACAATTGCCTTATAAATGGGAATCCTATCAGAAAAGCTTTTAAGACTTTATCAAAAACGGAAGCCCGCAAAAATCTAGGAATTTCAGATAAAACAACACTTTGTATAATGGGCGGCTCTCAAGGTGCAAGAGCAATTAATGATGCGGCAGTTGAAATAATTAAAAAACTTTCAAAAGAATTTGATTTGCAGATAATTTTCCAGACAGGGAAGAAGAATTTCGAGCGTGTAATTGAGCAGTTGATAAAAATTTATCCTGAATACGAGTGTGATAAGAATTTAATCGTAAAACCTTATTTTGATGATATGGTAACTGTCTTAAAAGTTTCGGATATTGCGGTATCAAGAGCAGGATCTTTAAGCATTTCGGAACTTTGCGCATCAGGTATTGCTTCAATTCTTGTACCGTATCCGCACGCGGCGGCGGATCACCAGCGTAAAAATGCTAAATATATGCAGGAAAAAGGCGCTTCTCTTTATTTAGAGGACGATGAATTGAATGCCGATACCTTGTTAGAAAATATTTTATCCCTAATCAATTCTTCTCAAAAACTTTCTGAACTTCAAAACAAAGCGCTTTCTCTTGCAAAGTACGATGCTGTTGATGAGATTTGCAAAAAATTAATTGAAATTGCAGATTAAATCTATAAATATTATTTATTAATTTTCAGTAAAGTATTAATATCAGTTTCCAAATAATTTGCAAAATCTACAATTTTACCTATGGAAAGGTTAAGAACTCCTGATTCTATTTTAGCAACATAACTCCAAGATACGTTCATTAATTCGGAAAAAGTTTCTTGGGTATAACCTTTTTCTTTCCTTGCATATTGGATGTTTTTGCCTATTTGTTTAAAAATTTCTTTTTTGTTCATAAAAACATTATGAACTATTATTGACTTATTTTTGTATTGACATATAATTATATTCAAATATAATTGAATATACAGGAGGATAGTTAAGTATGCAAAAAGGGTTTACGATGGCGGAAGTATTGATAACACTAGGGATTATCGGAGTGGTTGCGGCAATGACACTGCCAACGGTTATGAATAACAGTCGAAATAAGGCGCTGGAAACGGCATTAAAGAAAAATTATTCGGTAATTGAGCAGGCTTTGAATATGTATTATGCTCAAACCGGAGAAAGACTTTTGCCGGAAATAGTAGGTGCTTCAAGGTTAAAATTAACAATTAAACCGTATTTTCAGGTTATAAGAGATTGTGGCCAGGGGTCTGAAGGGAACGAAGAACTTATCAAAAAAACTTGTATTCCTAATTATCATAATGTTGGAACTCCTGATAAAAATTCGACTAATTATAAAACATTTAATGGGGTGTCAAATATAGATTTGACGTATTTTGATGATGGGCAGTTTGTTATTAGTGATGGAAGCTTAATTTTAATAGAAAATAGAGTTCCCGAAAGATGTTTTATTTCTGTGGATGTGAATGGGTATAATAAAAATCCTAACCGGCTTGGGCAAGATTTGTTTATGTTTCAAATTAGCGAAAAGGGAAAACTTCTCCCAATGGGGGCGGAAGGGACAACTTATTACAGTGCAAATGATGAGTATTGTTCCAAGACTTCAACAAATGCAATGAATGGTGCCGGTTGTACTTATAAGGCACTGACTGACGATAAATATTTTAGTAAGTTAAAATAAAATTTTCTCTTGCTATCAATTTGGTTTTGATTTACTTTAAGTATATGGAAAAGAAAACTTATGATGAGGCAAAAGAGCTTTTAACTTCAAGCGGGAAGTTTTATATAAAACTCGGGTTAGAAAGAATTTCAGCAATTCTTGAGCTTTTAGGAAATCCTCAGGATAAACTTAAATGTATCCATGTTGCCGGAACCAACGGTAAAGGAAGCGTTTGCGCGATTCTTAACAGCGTTTTACAAGAAGCAGGCAAAAAAACAGGGCTTTATACAAGTCCGCATATTTTTAAATATACCGAGCGTATAAAAATAAACGGAATTGATATTTCTGATGAAGATTTTGCAAAGCTTGTTTTTGATATTTGTAAAAAGGCGGATGAGCATGAAATTCATTTGACGGAATTTGAAATTTTAACGGCGCTTGCTTTTAAGTATTTTGCTGACAATAATGTTGATGTTGTTGTTTTGGAAACAGGTTTAGGCGGAAGATTTGATGCTACAAATGTTATCAAAAGCAACCTTTGCTCAATTATCACGCATATTGATCTTGACCATACCGAGCGGCTTGGGGATACAAAAGATAAAATCGCATTTGAAAAAGCCGGAATAATCAAAAAAGGCTGTCCTGTTGTGACGTCTGAAGGGTATGAGGCTATTCGGGATGCGGCTGATAATAATGATTCGTTATTACTGATGACTGCACCTTTTGAAGATACAACAAATCTTTCCTTAAAAGGGCTTTACCAGCAGGAGAATCTTTCGCTTGCGCTTGCTGCAATAAGGCTTGTTTTCCCTGAAATTTCCGAGTGTGTAATTCAGGTAGCACTTTCAAAAGTTAAGCATCCTGCAAGATTTCAGTTTGTAGAAAGTAAAAATCTTATAATTGACGGTGCTCACAACCCTAACGGAATTTTAGCGTTAAGAGAAAGCTTGGATTTCTATTTCCCGAATAAAAAACGCCGATTTGTCTTTGGCTGTTTAAGAAATAAAGATTACAAAAAAATGATGAATTTATTGTTGGACAAAAATGATGAGATTTATTTTAATCATTTTAGCAATCCTAATTCTTGCACCGTAGAAGAACTTCAATCGGTCTGCGAATTTCCTTCCCAAAAATTCAAATCACTTGCAGATTTTGAATTTAGGGAAGATACTTTGACAATAATCTGCGGGTCATTTTATATGATTAACGAAGTTGTTAGTCCTGATTGCTTTCTTTAACCATTTCGGTAATTATATTGTTTAATTCGGCAGGACAAAAGTCGTTGCAGGTATTCCAAATCAATGTCGGCTTTGGCTCTTTAATCGAAGGTGACGGATAATCGCTGTTACAGAAACCTTTAAGCATATTAGTTGAGCCGTCAACATTAGGCGTAAAATGCGTGCAGCAGTTGCAAATTCTTAGCACGAACCCGTAATCGTCAAGCTTTGTTTTTAATTCCTGCAATGCGTCAATCATTCTTAAATGAGTGCCTGTTGTGAATTTTTTGTTCTTATAGAAAAATCTGATTTTAGCAAGCCCATGGTCTGAAATAAATTGCATTTTGCAGTTCAGGTTGCTTCTGTTTGTCGAAACAACAACATCAACGTCAAATTTTTGTGTGTTTTCCGATAAATCTTCCTTATTTGTGATTTTGTTTATGAGTTTTCTAACAGGCGGCAGGTTTTTGATAATGTGTCCGAAAGAATAAATCGGGTACATGAAAAGTCTTAAGATTTCAACTTTATTAAGCTTTGATTCAACAAGGCTTAATGCAAAACCTACTGCCAAAAGAATAAAAGTAAATAAAACAAATTTAAAATCAAGGAAGAAATAAGAGTTGTAAGAGTGTTTAAGTACAATTGCATAGATAATTAAAAGTGTCCAGATGTTCGGGTAAATAAGCGAAAGTACATGTTCATTGAATACAAAATTCTTTGAAAATATTTGCAAAATCCCGTTTCTGAAAAGATTTATTCTTGCAGAAAGTCTGGGTTTCTTAAATTCATAATTTGCGCTGTCGACAATGGTCTGAATGTTTGGGTTGTAAGTGCATTTGAAGCCTATTTTTGAAAGCAGAAGACTGTATTTAAGTTCTGAATTTATATCCTTAAAATCAACATCGCCGATTTCATTAACAATATCTTTTTTGATTATAAAAACTCCGCTGTCAGCTTGAGATGCGAGTCCGAAAAGAGAACGTGCGCGTCGAATAAAGTTCATGTGATACTTTTGATAAGCGGCTTTAATTTTATCAATAGGTCCGAAGTTTTCAATATCAATAATAGTTTCGCCGCTAAGCACACTGTTTTTTGTAAGTGCAGCGTTAACCGTTGTCAAAAAGTCGGGTGCAATGCTTCTGTCTGCATCAATGAAAACAAAAGAATCAATAAAATCATCATGAGTCAGTTGTTCCAAAAGAATCGAAATGGCTTGATCTTTCCCGATAGTTCCGACATCCTGAATGTTTATTGTATGAATAAATTCATCATTATTGTACATATTTTGCGAACCGTCTGTACAATTATCGAGAATTAAAAATACTTTGAAATTTCCAATCGGATAATCCTGCGATTTAATTTCGTTAATTAAATTTTCAAGAGTATTGGCGTTGTTATGAGCATAAATTACAACAGCAAGATTGTCTTTGTCTTCATATTGAGAATATTTTTTTTCACGTTTAAATTTTTTATCGCTGAGGTTGCGAATTGCAAGCGCAAGAAAAAACACTGTATAAATCGCTGCGTAAATGTATAAAATATCTAAAATCAGTTCCATAATATCCCTCTTAATTCTACAGAAATATTGTAGTTAAAACCCGATAAAATTTCCATTTAATGTAAATAATTGTGAAATGTTCAGATTTATTTATTTTTTGATATTAAAAAACGCCGCTATGAATATTAATTCTGCGGCGTTTCCAAGTTTATTAAAAAATTACTTAAACAAGTTCAGCAACTTTTTCAGCATTGCGAGAAGCGATTTCAACAAGTTGTTGAGAAGTTGCAATCATAGCAATTTCAGAAGACAATTTGTTAATGCAGGAACCGCATCCGATAGCGCTAGCACCAGCAGTAAATGCAAACGGTGCAGTTGTCGGGTTGATTCCGGTTGCTGTCATAACAGGTATATCAACATTTCTTACAAGTTCAATAGTATTGGAAATAGTAAGTTCAACTCTTTCCATTAATCCTCTTACGCCGTTAGCCTGTTCTGCTTTAGAGAAGTGGCCTTCAGTTTGGATTAAGTCGATTCCCAAATCTTCAAGTTCGCGAGCTAACGCAATTTGTTCGGAAATTTCGATTTCACCGGGGATAGTAACACAGAAAAATACGTGTTGTCCTTTTAAAAGTGAAAGAGTTTCTTTTGTAAGTTCAAGAACTTCGCCAGCTGTAAAAGTTTTACCGCTTTTGTAAAGAACATCAAAGTTGCCAAGTTCAATAGCATCAGCGCCAAGCTCAACCGCTCTTGCAAGTCTTGCAGGAATAATTGATGATACGAATATCGGCATATCAGTCATTTCTCTGACTGCTTTAATAATATCTTCATCAGCACAGATATCAACAGCGCTTGCACCTGTTTTGTCAGCTGCTGTAACAACTCTTTTTACGCTTTCCATATCAAAGTTGTCGATACCTGCAATAATTTTTACTGCTCTTTTTTCTTCCAAGTGTTTTTTGAATAAGTTAATTCTTTCCATATGTGTAATCTCCTTAACTGATAAAAATTGTTAAATCTTTTCTGAATTATACATTAAAATTTTAATAATTTCAATAACTAACCGCTACAAATCACGTAAATATAATGAAAATAATCGGTTTTAATTCATAATAAAATTGAAAGGTGTTGTTATGAAAAGAAGGATATTATTTTTATTTATATTGTTATTAATGTCATTTGGTTGTGTAAATGAAGTAATTGCGAAAACTTACGAGCCGGATGAGGAGATTAATATAACCGTTTATGAAAGAATAAATCCTGCAATAGTTGCAATAGATGCTCAAACTTCGGACGGAATATCAGCCGGTACCGGTTGTATAGTAAGTTCAGACGGACTTATATTAACAGGTTCGCATGTAGTCGATGATTCAAAAAGTATAGAAGTTACAATGTCTAACGGGCAGGTCTATAAAGCTGAACTTATTTCCAAAATGGGTAAAAATAAGGATTTGGCACTGATTAAAATTTCTCCGAAAGTAAAGCTTCAGACAATAAAATTTGGGGATTCGCAAGATATCAAAGTAGGGCAGAAAGTTCTTGCAATAGGTAATCCTTTCGGTTTTTCAGGAACATTAACGCAGGGGATAATATCAAGAATAGACTATACAAAAAATAAAATTCAAACGGATGCTGCAATAAATCCCGGCTGTTCAGGCGGGCCGTTGTTGAATTCCTCAGGTGAAGTTATCGGCATAAACCAGTCTATTTACAACCCCGATAACAACATTTCCAATATCGGAATAGGATTTGCAATCCCGATTAATGATGCGAAAAAATTCATAGAAACTGTAAAAGTGAGTCAAAAACAGTAATTGTTACGAAATGTAAATATAAGTTAAAATGCTCTCTAATTCTATAATACAGCTAAATTTTATGAAAAATAAAAGGTTGTCATAGGCAACTCCAAGCAAATAAAAAACTTTATCTAAATATAAGTGGAAACACTAAGGGGAAAATTATAGTTTAGGAAAAAGGAGTTAAGAAATGGGATTAGAAGTTTCTAAAGTTTCTGATGCAGAAGTGCAGAAGAAAGATCTAAAACTTGCGACAAAAAGACCGGATGATAAATCCGAATTATCAAAAGCATTGTCAAGTGGACAAACATCAAGTGCATCCGGCAAAAAATCTAAAGAACTGCCGACTGAGCTTAAAAAGAAAGAAGGATTATCAACCGGAGCAAAGGTAGGAATCGGGGCCGCAATTGTCGGTGCCGCAGGGGCAGCATTATACATGTTGAAACCGTCATTAGGTAAAGCAGTTAAAACAGCTGCAAAACTTGCAACACATACAAATCAAGCTCAAAAAGGATTAAAGGCTTCACACGCTTTTGGTGCGGTAGGTCTTTTAGCCGGAGGTTCGTTAGCAGTTGGTTGTGCGGATCAGCTTGAAGAAATTCACAATCATTTGGTTCCTCTACCGACAGATACAATAACAGAAACCGAATATGTAGAGAAAATTATTGAAAAACCAATATACATAACCGAAACAGATACAGTATATAAAACTGATACACTTAAAATACCTGAGTATATAGAAAAGACTGATACGCTCTGGCAAACTGATACAATTAAAGTTCCGGAATATATAGAAAAGACTGATACGCTCTGGAGAACTGATACAATTAAAGTTCCGGAAATAATTCACGATACAGATACAATTTGGAAAACGGATACAATTAAAGTACCTGAATATATAGAGAAGACTGATACGCTCTGGAAAACGGATACAATTAAAGTACCTGAATATATAACCAAATGGGATACAATATGGCAAACCAAGACTGATACACAATATATAGAAAAACCAATATATGTAGAAGTTCCTGGCGAAACGATATACGTAAAAGAAGACTTTGAATCGGAAGTACCGGAAAAAATGAAAGAAATGCTTCAGGATTTAGGCATTGATACAACCGGAGTCGGCAAGTTTGTATACGGTTTGGATTGGCAAGATAATAAAAATAACCAGGTTCACAGAACTCTATGGGATGGCGGAAGAACAAGCCGTGATGGTGATGTATACATAATGAACGATATTGGAACAAAATGGTCAAATCCTGACGAAACTTATGTATTTGGTAAAAACGAAGAATTCAGACGCCACGAATTATATGTAAATGATAGTGAGCAATTAAGCAACTGTGTTAACCTTCCGGCAAAAGACATAAATGTTTCAAACGGAAATGGAGCACCAAACTGGTTTATCTTTGATCCAAGCCAGTCAACCGCAGAACCCGGAAACTGGTTGCGTCAAGCACCTGTATCCTTCAAGAAAGTTGCAGACGGAGTTTGGGAATCAAGTGACGGCTTCAGATATGAAAGAGGGCCGGAACCAAATTCAATCAGAAAAATTAACCAATACGGATCAGAATGGCTGCTTAAAAACATTTCAGTAATAGGTGGTAACGACGCAAAAGATCCTAAATAAAAGAATTTTCCATAATATCCTCAAAACGGGGTTCTGAAAACAGAATCCCGTTTTTTTTTATTTTTATAATAAACTTTATTTGTATTTTTATGACACATAATGAATAAACTTGTATTTTCGTGTTATACTCAAGAGTGTAGGTTAGGAAATAAGGAGGGTTAAATGACTGAGTACGTTTACTTAAACGGTGAATACGTCGATATAGCGAAGGCATCCATTCCGGTTCGTACGCATGCTTTTTTATATGGTACAGCGGTTTTTGAAGGTATCAGAGCATATTGGAATGAAGACGAAAAACAGCTTTACGTTTTCAGAGCAAAAGAACATTATGAAAGACTTCAGCGCAGTGCAAAGATTATGTATATGGAAAGCCCTTATACAGTCGAAGAATACTGCAAAATTACGGTTGATTTAATGAAAAAGAACAATTACAAAGAAGATGCCTATATGCGTCCGACTTTGTATAAGTCTGCTCAGCAAGTAGGCCCCGGACTTTTTAACAATCCTGATTCATTTATGATTATTTCAAACAAAATGGGCGATTATATTGATACTTCAAAAGGTTTAAGCGTATGTATTTCGAGCTGGAGAAGAAACAGTGATAATGCAATTCCTCCAAGAGCGAAAGTTGCGGGAGGATACGCTAATGCAGCTTTGATTAAGACAGATGCGCACAACGCAGGTTTTGATGACGCTATTGTTTTGGATGAGCAAGGAAAAGTTACAGAAGGTTCTGCAATGAACTTGTTTATTATTCAGAACGGAAAGCTTGTCACAACGATGAAAACAGACGATATTCTTGTCGGAGTTACAAGAAATACCATTATGGAACTTGCAAAAGACGTTTTAGGCCTAGAAGTTGAAGAAAGAGCAATAGACAGAACAGAACTTTATATTTCGGATGAAGCATTTTATTGTGGAACAGGAGCGCAGGTCAGCCCGATTGTCAAGATTGATAATAGAAAACTTGGCGACGGAAATGTCGGCCCGATTGCAAAAGATTTGCAAAAACTTTACTTTGAAGTTGTTAAAGGTAAAGTTCCGAAATACAAAAAATGGTGTATGCCGGTTTACTAAAATTGATTTTCAGCCTCTCACTGAATGGGAGGCTGATTTTAAAAAAGTTTGGTGGAATAATTGATTGAATTTTTAGGGCTTTGTGTTCAAAATTTAATAAAGAGTATAAAGTATCTTCTGAGTGGACAATTAAGGTTTTCTGAGGTTATAAATAAAGCTGCTTTAATAAGTTATGATTCACTTTCGATTTCTTTAATAATAGCGTTTATATCGGCAGCCGTTATAACGATACAGGTTTCGAAGCAGTTTTTAATGAGTGGTGCGGAAGCTTATATAGGCGGAACTATTGTAATTGTATTGATAAGAGAAATAGCGCCGGGTTTTGTGGCATTGGCGATAGGCGCAAGGGCAGGGACTGCGATTTCGGCTGAAATTGCCAACATGCAGGTTACAAGTCAGGTTGATGCAATGAAAACGTTAAAAGTTGATCCTGTCGGGTATTATTTTACTCCGAGAATTATAGCGGCTGCAATTACTGTTCCGATGGTTGTTTTGCTTGCGGAATTTATCGGAACGGCAGGCGGAATGCTTGTTTCTTATTTGACTATTGACTTACATCCTGCACGTTATATGTATTCTGTTTGGGCGTGGTTAAGTACGAAAGATATTTATATAAGTCTTTTAAAAGCTTCAATTTTTGGGGCCTTGATAGCTTTAGTTTGTGCAACACAGGGGTATGAAACCAGAGGCGGGGCAAAAGAGGTCGGAATTTCAACGACACAGGCTGCTATTTTGTCGACGGTTTATATGCTTATTGCGGATTTCCTTATTAATCTTGTTTTTTATATTAAATAATAATCCTAATATTGGATGTCAAAAAAATATAACTAATTCTAAGCCAAATATTTTTGGGCGGTTCTTTTGTCAAAGACTTCAATGCTGTTTTTGGAGTGAATGAAAATGATGCAGCCGATTATGGATTTGAGAGTTTCAAAGTCTGAGATTGCCATTTTGTTTCTCAAGTCTTCCATATTATTTGCAAGAAATTCCATAATTATAGTTTTGTTGTCGTAGACAAGGTTCGAAAAATAGTCGAAGGATTCTTTGTTTTTAATCCCTTCAAGATAAATAATATCAGGAGATTGAAATTCAATAAAGCGTGAAGCCTTATCCATATTAAAGCCTATATTCTCGTTCAACTCGCACTGGTTAATATTTGGAAGATTGTATTTTGCAAGGCTTTCAAGTGTCATAATGTTTTTATTTTTGTTTTTAGTTGCACATTCTGTTAAAAGCGAGTAAATAACGTGAGTTTTTCCGCTTAATGGTGAACCGCAAACAAGAATTACGCCGGGGGTATCAAGGGCGTTTTTGACGATGTTAAGCTGAGATTCATTAGTTATAATTTTATTTAAAGCCTTAGGCGGTTTGTAGATTTTCAGGAAAATTCTCTCGCCCATAATTGTCGGGAAAGTTGAAATACTTGTTACAATAGAAATGTCATCGACTTTAAAATTTAGTTTACCAAGCTGCGGCACTTCACTGACGGAAGGATCAAGTTCAGCAAGGGTTTTAAGCTTTGCTGTAAAAGAAAGCGTTAATACTTGCGGAATTGTTCCTTTGTTTATAACTTCTCCATTCTTTTTAAAGTTAACACCAAGTCCGGCGTCTTCTTTTTGGAACAGAACTTCATGGACATCTTCAGTAATTGCTTGTTTTAATATTGCTCTGACAATTTTTTGGATATGTGTGTCGGACAAGTCTTCGCTGTGAAGTTCTTCTCTCCAGTCAAAATTCTCTCCGTCAGAGCCGGTATAAATATCACCTACGTTTATGTTGTTGGGGTAATATTCATCAATTTTTTTTATAATTACGGATTCTGAAGCCAAAACAGGTTCAATAGAGCATTCTGCAGATTCTACAATTCTGTCTATCGCAAAAAGATCCAGAGGATCTGCCATTGCAACGGTTAAAGTATCTTCAATTTTAAATAAAGGCAGAATCCTGAAACGCTTTGCATCTGAATAGTTGATGTATTTCAAGCATTTAGGATCAATTGTGTAATCTTCAAGATTAACAAAAGGTGTATGCAGTTTGGTTTCAAGGAATTTTACAAGGCTGTCTTCCGTAAGCATTCCTGAATTAATAAGCGCTTGACCGATATTAATATTTTGAGCAGCCGCAATTTCTTGGGCTTGTTCAAGGGTTTCGTATTGAATAAGACCTGATCTTACAAGGTCATATTTAAGTTTTTCTAAAGTTTTGTTAGTTACGGTTTCCATCAATTTTGTTTACCTAAGTATTTTTCGACCTGTTTTAAAACATCATCAAGGTCGAAGGGTTTTGTAATGTACTCATTCGCTCCGGTTTCTTCGCCGATAAGTTTGTCTTCTTCCTGAGAACGAGCCGTTATCATTAAAATCGGAATTTCTTTATATTTGCTGTCATATTTTAAAAGTCTGCTGATTTTGTATCCGTTAATTTTTGGCATCATAACGTCTAGTATCATTAAATCAGGAATAATTTCTTTCGCCAGCCGAAGCCCTTCTTCTCCATCAAATGCTGTGTAGCAGTTAAATCCTGCAGTTTCAAGCACGAATTTCAAACTTTCAACTATATCTTGTTCATCGTCAACAATAAGAATATTTTTCATAATTTCCCCTAGTCAAAATCTTTTATAAAAGTATTATAGCACACTAAAATCCTTGTCAGGTATTGTTAAAATTTGTAAATTGTTTTTTCCGTTTTTTAGTTTTTGCCGGTTATTTTTCAAGTAACATTGATATAAAAAATAACGGAGGTTAAAAATGATAAAATTACTGCATCCCAAATTGAGATTTGAAGGCTGGGAGCCTATGGGATTATATAAAAGACCGGCAGATACAAGGACTGTTGATGAATTAAAAGGAACAATTGAGGCTTGGTCAAGACGAGTAGGTGATGTAAAAGCAATTTTGCCTGAGTTAGATAGTATGAATCCAAAGCATTTGGGGCTTGTCGCAGACACCATCGAGCTTTCACAAAAGCCTGCAAATCAATTTGAAGATGTAGATATGTTAAATCCGGAGGAGCAATTTGGACCTTTTAATCCTTTAGAAAAATTAATGGCAATTTTTCCGATAATATCTTATAAAAATCCTCATGCTATGGATTTTTCGCAAGGGGTTGTCGATACTACCGGAAAAATGATGTCGAAGTTTTATCTTAAAGCCGCAGCAGATACGGAATTTTTATTAGATGACGGCGTTGATAAGCATTTTCAAAATGCAATTCCTATAGTTGAAAATATTGCAAAAGAGGCGATGACAGTTCCCGCCGAAGATTTTGGGCGTGAAGCAGAATTTATGGGTTCAGTGCTTACAATAATAGAAGAGGATTCTGATCCAGAGAAAATAGCATTACTTAAAGATGTTTATGAAGTTATGAACCATAAATGCCTAAAAGAATTTGATTTTGGTGCTCTTATAAAAAGTGAAGTTTCACCTGATGTTATAAAGGAAAATTTAAAGACAATAAAGGATGATTTTGGTTTAGCTTATGGCTATGGCAAGATAGTTAATGTGAATGAATATTTGACGAAGAATCCGGAAGATAAAAGAATTCCTTTTCGTAATTGGAATGATAATGTATTACACCGGATTACACCGGATGAATTAACCGAAAGATTCAGAACAGGAAATTACATTTAATTTGAAAGTTACTGACAAAAAGGTAAAAAATATTTTGTTTGAATTTAAAATAAAAGTAAGAAATAAAAAGGAGACATTATGGCAATAAAATTAACTGCACCTTTAACAAGGTTTGGCGGCTGGCAGACTATGGGTGCTGTAAAACATCCGGCAGATACAAGAACGGCCGAAGAATTAAAAGAAACAATCAGATTATGGGCACTTGCAAATAAGGAAGTAAAAGCTTTTCTTCCGCAGTTAGAAAAAATTAAGGAGAAACATTTAGGCTTAGTTGCTGATACAATAGAGCTTTCAATGAGGCGTGCAATGCTTTCTGAGGATATAAATTTGATAGAGCCTGTAGAACAAAACGGGAAAAGTATTTTAGGTTTAATGCTTGATTCTTACAGTGTTGCTTCAAAAGAAAATCCTGAAGCTTTAGACTTTGTGCAGGAAGTTATAAATAACACGGATACACGGACAGCAAAGGTATTTTTTCTTGAATCAGCAGGCGGAGTTTTAGAAAATAAAGATCTTGCACCGCAGTTTAAGGCAACAACTCCTCTGGTAGAATTTTTTGCCAAACAAACTCTTGATCCGCCAAATCCGATAAGTTTTGCCCCGCAAAGAAACTTTATGACACTTGTTAAGTCTGCGGTGAATGAACATGCAAATCCGGAAAAAATTTCGCTTGTAAAAGAGCTTTTTGATAAAATTGGTAATAAAGCTTATTTTAAATTGTTTGATTTTGTTGTAGCTGAAGCACCAGTATCCAAAGTTAAAGACAACATCAATTCAGTAGAACAAGTTGCAGATATGTTTGTTAGAGATAGAAAAATTCTTGATGCCGTTAAATTTTTGAACAGAAATACCAATTTATACTAAAATTTCTTCGGATTTAATATTCGCTGAATCAACTGGTATTGCAAAGTGAAAATTAGAACCTTTGTTAAGGACACTATCGCACCAAATAGCGCCGTTATGGGCTTCCAGAAGCTGTCTTGCAATCGGAAGCCCAAGACCTGTTCCGCCGGCTTTGCGCGAAAGTGAATTTTCAATTTGCGCAAATTTGTCAAATGCGTGCAAGTATTCGTTTTCAGCAATTCCGATTCCTTCATCCTCGACTGATACTATCACGTAATCACCTTTTAAATTCTTCATATATTCCGCAAAACAGGGATGATACTCTATGTCATCGGCATTTTTAAGTTCCGATTTAAGGGTAATATTTTTACCTTCGGGGGTGAATTTTATGGCATTAGAAAGAAGGTTTGTTAAAACCTGCTCCAATCTTTGAGAATCTCCCATAATATTTGGAAGATTTTCTTCCGTTTTAATTATAAGATTAAGCGATTTTTCTTTAGCAAGTCCTGATAGTGCGGATTTTACATAATCCATGACCGTATTAATAGAAACCGGTTTGAATTGAAAATCCATTTTACCTGCTTCAATTTTAGAAAGATCCAGAAGGTCGTTTATAATTCCGGAAAGTCTTGTGACATTACGCTTCGCCATAGATAAGAACTTTTCGGAATTTTCCGTAACTTCTCCGCAGCGCCCGCTTAAAAGTATATCAAGAGAATTTTTAATTGAAGTTAATGGGGTTCTAAGTTCGTGCGAAACTATCGAAATAAATTCCGATTTAAGCTTCTCAAGCCGTTCAAGTTTTTGGTTTGTTTCAATAATTTCCTGATACAAAGAAGCGTTTTTTAAAGGTAAAGTTACCTGCTGTACAATAGTTTGAAAACATTTTGAATCCTCAGGTGAAAAATGATTTTCTTTGAATACTTCAACACATCCGTAAAAAGTATCACCCAACGCAATCCGCGCAAACATATTATCAAATCTGAAAAGCGTAAAGTTGAATCTGTTTGCCGGAAATTTTATGTATTTGAGAACTTTTAATTTGTTTTCGTCAATTTTAAAAGGAATGTCCCCGTTTTCAAAAAGTGAGTTGTAATTGTAAATTGTACGAACTTTAATCGCATTTAACAATTCATCAGAAATTTCATATAAAGAATTCAATATTAAAACAGGTTCTTCACCGGAGCAGAAGGAAAGCGTGCAGGCAAGCGAAAAACTAAGGGTTTTATCTAACCCCTCAATCATAAATTCAAGCAGTTTTTCACTATTAAGAGTGCTTGCAAATTGTGAGCTTATGCCATAAAGCGTGTTTTGTCTGTAAAGGCTTGCCGCAAGATCTTTGTTTGTATCAGCAAGTTTTTTCAGTGAACTTTGCGCACGGATATTTATGCTTAATGCCGCAAGTATCATTGAATCCGAAAAATCATCTGAAATAATTGCATTTATTGATTTTGAGATGTCTTTATCTGGATTTTTGTTACCCGTAATAAGTATAACAATTGAATTTTCGACTAAACTCCTTATATTTTTCAGAACTTCTTTTACGTTAAAAGAGGATGTTTCATTATCAAAAAGGACAATATCCTGAGCTTCTGCGCTAAGAATATCATCAATAATCTTTAAGTCAGCAGAATTTTTAAAATCATAAGAATTTTCGCGACAAAGTTTGTCGTATTTTTCAATAACATTTATCCTGTCTGAAATGAGAAAAATTCTAGTCATACTTTCATGGTAGCAGTGAATTAAGTAATGGCAAATATGTTAAGACATCCGCAATTTTGAAAAACAGAAATGTAAATAATTGTAAAGAAAATAAAATAGATATCAAAAAAATTAAAGAACAGTAAAGTAAAGTCCGTATTAGAAGATAAGAAATACTATAGGAAAGGACTCATAAATGGGTTTAGCGGCATCACAAGCGAGATTGTTAAGTATAACCTCAAGACTGTCAGACAATGAATTGCGCAGTCAAACGATTACTAATGCCAAAACATCACTTGCAAATGAAACAACAGCAGCAAGTTCAGCTTACATGGATGCTTTGAATGCAACGGAATTATTGTATACAACCTATGACGGCGGTGGAAACAAAGTAACAGAAAAATTGACTGGAGTTTCATTAAGCCAATACGGCGAATTGAAAAACCAATACGGAATAATTAACCAACACGGTCAAATTTTAGTGTCAGAACTTGATGCAACGAATTATGAAACAAGTTCAGATATGTATGACTTTTTGGATAAATATGGTGTATTAGCTCCGGAAGGCGAGTGGGAGACTATACAGGTAGAAAATCCCGAATGGCAAGTAGCTTGGGACGAATACAACAAAGAATATGATGAATGGAAAGCAAAAGAACCTCAAAAAACAAATGAAATATATTGGATATCCGGTACAAATAACGAATTGTATTTAAAATTTAAATCAGCATCTGCAGCATGTTATAACAATGCAACTGCAGGCAGTTATGGTGCAAGTTGTTATTTACATGTTCTTGCACATTTGATAGATTTGGAAATAGTAGACAATACGGGTCATTCATATGCTTCTCGCGGCGATTATGCAGCAGATCCTAATGCATACCCTAAAACTTTCCAGACAATAACAGGTAAAGAGGTAAAAATTTCTGGAAGTAATATAAACGGTTCAAATATTCAGTCAAATAGTTATAGTGATGATATGAAGGAAGTGTCGGATATAGTTTGCAATCCGAACAAAATAATTTATGCAGCAGAAAATGAAACAATGAAGCAGGAACTTATTGATGCGATGAATGATCCATCATTGACTCAGGAGCAAAAAGATCTTATTACCTTGATGAATAACTATTATATGGATTCAAACGGTAATGTGCAGTTAAAAACGTTGAAACAAAAATGTATTGATATGTTCTATGTAGTAGATAAAAGAAATACGTTAGGCATTAATTATGATCCTGATTTATTAAATCTGTTGTATTCATTTCAGGAAGATATGGTACAAGCATTTAAAGAATTTGATGAAAATGCATATAATCGTGACTACAATGATTGGTTAGCCGAGGAACCGGATAAACCGGAAGTACCATATTACATAGAAGAAAAGGTTCCTACAATTGAGAACAAAGACATGGGACAGTGGTATGTCAATTTGTGGCACAGAATGAACGGTCCAAGCCAAGATAAAGCCGGAACTGTATTGGAAGACGGAACAGTTGTTGAGGGCGGTAAAACCTCAGGTGGACGTCCGTTATATAAAGTATTAGAAGACGGATTGATGGATAATCCGGAATGGCTTCAGTCTGCACTAGCAAACGGTACTGTAACTTTAGAACAGGTTCAGTTTGTAGAAGAAGCTGAAGTTGGTACCGGTCTTGCAGATTGCGAGTGGGCTTCAATAATCTGGACAAATGCTGCCGATATTACAGAAAGCCAGAATGAAACGGCAATAACTTTAGCTGAAATTCAGTATGAACAGGCCTTGAATGATATTCAAGCAAAAGACAAACAATTTGATAATCAATTGAAAATTCTTGATACAGAACATAATGCTCTACAGACAGAATATGACAGTGTAAAATCAATAATAGAAAAAACTGTTGAACGAAACTTAAAATTATATTCATAAAGGAGGCAGTGTGAAGCGGTGTGGATAAAATAAATTTATATAACAGTTAGTGCAAAACGGTATATCATATTTTGTTTTGTAATAACTGTTATTTTCAAAATTATAAAAAATTAAAGTGAATGTGCAGTGTAATAAAAGGAGAAAACAAATGGACAAATTTACCATCAAAGGACTAATGGATTATTATTTAAGGACGAATAGTACAGGTACACCTTTCCGGGATTTGACACAAGAAGATTTGGCAAGTTTGGCAGTTCTTTCAATTTTTGATAAGAAAGGTCAAACAGTTCAAACCAGCAATTATACATATGAAAGGCCTGACGGGGTTATAGATACATCGGAGTTTAATGTAACACGAGAAGAATATGAAAAAGCCGTAAAAAATATTAGCAAACAAATTAAAAAAGAAATCGGAAAAGACTTTACAGGCGTAAACATCCCGTCATACGACGATATGCAGGCAATGCTGAAAGAGGATAATAAGATTACTTTTTCCGAGATAAATTTGTTTGTTCGTGAAAAAATTATAAGAAAATCAGAAACCGATAGACCGCAGCCGATTTTAATACCTGAAAAAACAGCAAGTAATGAAAAAACACCTGAGCAGATGCGTCAATTTTTAGCGGAAATTGAAAACAGTCCTTTAAGTATTGAGGCTATGGAAAGAATTGATGCAAAACTTGCGGAAGCTAAAGCTAACGGAACTACAGCATTTGATTTTACCGGCTTAGCAGATGATGCTCAGAAGGAAATTGATGCTTTTGTTCCTGATAATGATGCTTCTTACAATGTTCAGGACGGGATTGACGGCCGCCAGTATAATGACTGCGGGCAAGTTGTTACCCGTATAAATAATACCGCAGGCTTTTATGAAAAATATAAATACGAGAGCGATAAATCAGATGAAAATTATCATGAAATGATGCGATATAACGGTAATGGTTATAAAACAGAGTATTTCCGCCGTGAGACTTTAAAAGATAAAGACGGTAAATCTTTTACGGGTGTTGTAATTTATGTGTTGGATGAAAATGAAAAAGTTGTAAGAATTACTTATCCTGAGGGTGCTGTTTATGATAAAAGAGTTGACGATTTCAATGACTACAATATGTTTATGCAATGGCTTAAATATGATGAGGCGATTAACGGTGCAGAATAAATAAGCTTTCCCTGCCATTCAAAACTGATAAATCCCTGCTTATAAAAGGCGGGGATTTTAATTTTTCTTATGTTGTTTTGAGTTTCGTTGTTTATTATTTTGTTTGTTATTTTTGGGGTTTCTAGGCTGATTTGAATGAGCGTGGGAGGTTTGGATACGTTTTACGCTGTAAACATCTGGGATAGATTGAATACTGTTTATAACTTTTTTTAGGGTATCAATATTATTTAATTCAATACCGAGTTCAATAATCCCTATTTTATTGTTTTTGGATTTAACATTTGCATAATTTATGTTGGTATTGTTGTCGGAAACAGCTGAAATAATATCTTTAAGAAGCCCCATTTTTTCTGCAGTTTCAACTCTTATGGTAGTGCTGTAAGTTTTAGTTGTATGATCGCCTGACCATCTTATATCCATCATTCTTTCGGGCGGAACATTTTCTAATGTTTTGCAGTCAATTCTATGGACAGAAACTCCTTTTGATTTGGTCACTACCCCCACAATAGGCTCTCCGGGAATTGGAGAACAGCATCTTGCAAATGAGTACATAAGACCTTCAAGTCCTATAATATCCTTTTCTGATTTTTTCTTTTTAGTAGTGTGAAAACTGGTTTCAGGCGTTTTCTTTTCCGGTTTTTTAAGTTTATTTATGATTTTATTTAAAGTAGTTTCCCCGTACCCGAGTGCTGCGAAAAGGTCGTCGGCGGATTGGTAATTCATTGCAACTGCAACCTTGTCGAACTCGCCTGATTTTACGTAATCGTCAAAAACGGCTTTAGTAAGTTCGTGTTCAAGGTTTGCTTTACCGACTTCAATATGGTCTTCGCGGTTATTTTTCTTGAACCATTGCTTAATTTTTGATGAAGCTTGCTTTGTAACAACGAAATTAAGCCAATCAAGACGCGGGGCTTGGGTTTTTGAAGTCAAAATTTCTACAATATCACCGTTGTTTAATTTGGTATCAAGCTGTGCAATACGTCCGTTTATTAAGGCTCCGACTGTTCTATGTCCGACATCGGAGTGGATTCTGTATGCAAAATCGACAGGGGTTGCGTTTATCGGTAAATCAAGAACGTCGCCGTTAGGGGTGAATGCAAAAACCTGATCGGAAAATAGATCCAGTTTAACAGAATTTACATAATCTTCGGCATTTGTCATATCCTTGCCGTATTCTGCCATTTTGCGCATCCAACTGAATTGCATATCGGTCGGATTGTTGGCCTTTTGTGAGCCTTTTTCTTTGTATCTCCAGTGTGCGGCAACACCATATTCCGCTACTTCGTGCATTTCCCAAGTTCGGATTTGAACTTCAAGGGGTTTGGATCTGGGGCCTATGACTGAGGTGTGCAAGGATTGATACATATTGCCTTTTGGCATTGCGATGTAATCTTTAAATCTTCCGGGGATTGGTTTGAATTGTGAATGAATAAGTCCTAAAACTTCGTAGCATTCTTTTTCCGTATCGACAATTACGCGGACTGCAGTTATGTCATATAGATCGTGAAATGCAATGTTTAAGCGTTTCATTTTGCTGTAAATACTGTAATAATGCTTTGCACGTCCCGTAATCTGTGCGTTAATTCCGTTTTTTTTAACGTCTTGAGAAATTTTGTCGATAAGCAGATTAACAGTCATTTCTCTTTCGGCTTTAGTTTGGGATACAAGCTGCGCAATTTCAAAATATTTATCAGGTTCAAGATATCTTAAAGAAAGATCTTCCAATTCGGCTTTAATACGCCCGATACCCAGTCGGTTAGCCAGAGGTGCAAAAATATCAAGAGTTTCTCGTGCAATTTTCTGTTGTTTATTGGGTGCCATAAAATTCAGGGTTCGCATGTTATGAAGCCGGTCTGCAAGTTTAAGGAAAATTATTCTGATATCGTTTGCCATAGCGATAAAAAGTCTTCTGAAATTTTCCGCCTGACGTTCTTCGTTGGACTTAAACTGCAATTTTCCTAGCTTTGTAACCCCTTGAACAAGCGTTAAAACATCATCTCCGAACAATTCTTTAATTTCTTCGGGTTTGGTGTCGGTATCTTCAAGAATGTCGTGCAAAAAAGCCGCAATAAGGGTGTGAGTGTCGACTTTCAAGTCAACAAGAATCTTTGCAACTTCAACGGGATGAATAATATAAGGTTCTTCCGAAATTCTGTACTGGTCTTCGTGAAGTTTTTTGGCAAAAAGGTATGCTTTTTCGATTTGCTTTATATCTTCATCATCTCTGTTTTGAGCGATTAACTTTTCTTTTATTTCATCAAAAAGCGGTTTTTCAGACATGGTATAATTATAATACAGATTTTATCGGTAATTTTCAAGTAAAATCGACAAATTTCATCCATATAAGCGACATGCGGAAGGGAAAATCATGATGGCGGAAAATGAAAATAAAAATCAAATAATTTTTAATCTAAGAATTTTGCCGAATTCTTCAAAAAACGAAATTATAAAATCGGAGGATATGATAAAAGTTAAGATAACAGCTCCTCCTGTTGACGGAAAGGCCAATAAAGCGCTTATTGAATTTTTGTCAAAGACTTTCAAAATTCCGAAAACATCTTTTAAGATAATAAAAGGAGAAACATCAAAGGATAAAACTTTGTCGGTATGTGCTGCGGATGAAGAAAAGTTACAAAATTTGAAAAATTTTTTGAAATAGTGCAAAAAAAATTTTTACGGTATTTAGTAATAGCGTGATAGTTATATAAAAGGTCATAAAATATGAGAATACAACCTATTAATGTCTCAAAGCATAGATCAACAACATTTGGAGTAAAGATTTCTCCTGAATTACAAGAAAAACTTGTAGCGGAGGCCGCTGCATGTGGTGATGATTTGAAAAGACTTTCTTACAAAATTGCGAAAATCGAAAGATGGGGAAATCCTAATGCATTGATTGGTACTATTTATTTCCCGGAGAGGGCATTAAATTGTATTACTATGAGGCTTCCAAAAAGCTCAAAGATGGTTTATGCAACAATGACCTACGGTAAAAGAGTCAGTGATGCTTTTAATTTGTTATCGGAAGGCTTGATAAAGAAAAGTGAGAAAATATTGCTTGATACTATTTGTAAGTATGACAATTAAATTTTATGAAAGGAAATATTTATGCAAGTAAATACAGTTACCCAAGGCAATAAAAACAATAATTTGAATTTCGGCATAAAAATCAGCGGGAAAATTTCAAGCGAAATCTGCAAGGAAATTTATGACCAGAAATTAAATAAATATATGCCGTCATATGTTCAACAGTATGAAAAGCTAAGTAAATCAGGTCTGGAGACTTCAGAGCTGTATCTTGCCAAAGGTAAAGATGTTGATACATTTATGCTGAAAAATCCCTCAATAACGACGGCTTATGAAAAACCTCTTATGCAGGCGCAGAAAGGAAATCTTCTTGAAGCTTGGTTTAATATAAAGCCTGAAGATATTCAAAATGCTGAGAAAATGCTTAAAGAAGCAATAACAGAAAAAAGACAGGGCCTTGTTTCAATGGCGGATAATGTTGTAGTTCGTGCATTACTTTACGGCAAGAATAATGAAAAAGAAGTTTCAAAAGCTGTGGAAAAGTTGGACGATAATACAGTTATTGACCTGTTTTATCAGGCAAAAAATATCGTAAAGTCTTAATTAATACTGCTTGAAAAATATTTTTTTTAATGTAACATAAAAGATAATTAAAGGGAAAATAATGGAAAATAGGATTTTAAAACTTCATCATCACCATCATCATAGCGACCTGAGAAGGGCTGTGAATTGGTAGTGCGCGCAAAAGTTTTAAAATCAATTCAATTCTAATAAGAAAATGGCCTTTCTCGGGAGATAAGCGTGAAAGGTTATTTTTTGCCCCAAGTGGGTTAAATTTGAAAGTCAAAAGTATAGAATTGGAGAAAAGAAAATAAAATGTCATTAACAAATATAATATCGGCAATAGGCAATACCAGCAGTGTTTACCCCCTTATACTTCGTGATTGCGGGGTTGAAATTCCGTCAAAAGTTTATCTTACTTATCAGGAAAATAAAGACGATAAAAATGTTGCATTTTTGGCGACAAGAGAAAGAATTATTGATGAATACTCAACTTCAGCGGTTTGGCTTGGAGGAATTCCGCTTGTTGAAAAGTTAGTCAATAAATTTGTTATTAAGAAAAAAGGTTTTGCGCCTGATGTCAATTTGAAATTATTTAAAGAAAGTGATTGTCAGGGGTTGGAGTATAATACAAAAACTTTCACTGAAAGAATTAAAAACGGCGAAATTACCGGAAATATGGCGAATAAAATTGAGCAGTCTATTGAAGATTTGAAAAAAGTTAAAGGTAATAAAGCTTTATACGAAAAACTTTTATCCGTTAAATTCGGTGCTGCAACGCTTATTCCGATAGCTTTTATGGGCTTTATAATCCCGAAAATGGTATTCAGGCTTACGGCAAAAACCAAAGCCGCTCAAAAGGAGCGTGATGAAAAGAAACAATTAAACAACGGTAATTCTTTGCCGAATGCAAATGTGCCGTTTGGAACTTTAAAAAGGGATGTATTTTCGGCAATGTCTTTAAGCAAATCATCTCCTGTTGCTTTTGGCGGAAATATGGCATCTTCGATTGCTAACTTTACAACTTATCAGAAAATGGCAGCGATTGACGGCGGTTATGCTGTCGGGCGTATCGTCACTTCAAGAAAGAAAAATGAAGCGGTCGATTTAGGGTTCAAGATGCTCGGTATGATGTTTTTAAATTACGTTGCGCCTAAATATATCGAAAAAATTCTTGATTCAGCCGCTAATAAAGCTCTTAATCTCGATGTAAAACTTGATCCTTTAATGCTTGCAGATAACGAATTTTTGCAGCAAATTGCAGATAGATCTTTGAAACTTCCAAAAAGTAACGATGGAAAAGAGCTTTTGAAGTTTATTGACGAAAATCCTGATGCGCTTTTCACAAAATATGCCGCAAAATTTGAGAAAGTAAAACTTCTTTACGAAAACCCTAAAATTAAGAAAAACGGAGTCAGAGATCCAAAGGCTTATGTTGATATTAAGGAATTGGCAAAATTTAAAAAATCAATTGAGGAATTTGCGCAAATGGCAAGAGCTTCAGCCGGAACTTCACCTTTGGATGCTGTTCAAAAATTTGCTAAAAAAGCTAAATTTGTAAAATCATTAAATATTTTAACCAACGTCGGATTAAGCAGTTTTCTGCTTGCATACTGTTTACCGAAAGTTCAGTATATGTTTAGAGAATGGTACACAGGATCTAAACTTGAACCCGGAATTGTTGATTAATTTATCCTGTGCAGGTTATCTATATCAGTTTCAATAAAAAAGTTTCAATAAAAAATAAAAAAGACGGGCATGATACCCGCCTTTTTTGTTTTTTAGTTTATTAATTTATACGCAAGCAAACTCTTTATTATCAGCGTTTCCTGTAACAACATCATTGAATCTTTGAACATCGTTAAGGTAAGTGTTTTTGATTTCTCTCAAATCTTTTGCCATAAGAGTTCTTGGTGCATTTTCAGCAAGTGAATGGTTTCTTAACAAATATGACGGGTGGAAAATTGTCATTGCAGGATATTCAACACCATCAACCGTAATTGTCATCCATTGTCCTCTGATTTTAGAAATTGTTGTTTTCTTGTCAAGTTCTACGAATGATTTTAAAGCAGTTGCACCGCAAAGGATAATAGCACGAGGCTTGATGAAATCAATTTGAGCGTTTAAGAATTTGCGGCATGCTTCCTTTTCTTCATCAGTTGGAACTCTGTTTTCAGGAGGTCTGCATTTTACGGTGTTTGTAATATATAAATCTTCTTCTCTGGAGATTCCTGCAGCTGCCAAAAACTCATCCAAAAGTTGACCTGCGCGTCCTGAAAATGGTCTTCCGCTTTCATCTTCCATTTCTCCGGGTGCCTCTCCGATAAAAACGATTTTAGCCTTGTCAGCGTTACCGTCGCCAAAAACTATATTTTTACGAGTATTAGCTAAAGCGCAGCCTTTGCATCCGTTACACTTTTGTCTTACTATCTCCAGACATTGTTCTTTCATCTCTTCTCTCTCCTTGTTTATATGTGTTATTTTTGAATAATCCTACATTATATTTCTTACAATATCGTTTCAAATCTTTTATGACAACCTCCGAAAGTATGAAAACTGCAAATAAATTCGGTACAGCTAAAAATAGCGTGAAGGCATCAGAAAGATTTATGATACTTTTAAAGTTCATAGCAGAACCGATTACTATGAATAAACAATATATAACCTGAAAAGTGCGTGTTGTCAATTTAGAATTACCAAAGAGGAAGTTCCAGCTTTTTATTCCGTAGTATGAACCGCAGAGCATGGTTGAAAGCACAAAGCAGCTAGCCATAATTGTTAAAAGTATCGGGAAAAACGGACAAACCGAGCCGAAAGCCTTTGAGGTCAATTCAATTCCCGCTAATCCGGTATTATCAAGGTAAACCCCTGAAATAACAATAACAAAAGCCGTAGCACTTCCGACGATTACGGTGTCAACGAAAGGCTGAAGCATTGCAATAAAAGCTTGCACTGCAGGTTTGCTGGTTTTTACGGCAGAAAATGCGATTGGAGCCGTTCCAAGTCCTGCTTCATTTGCAAACATAGCCCTTCTAAATCCCCATAACATACAAGCAAACATTCCGCCCGCAAGTGCTTGAGGTTTAAAGGCTTCTTTAATCACAAGAGCGATTGCATGCGGGAAATGATGTATATTAAAAAGGCAGATTGTAAAAGCTGTTAAAACATAAAGACTGCACATAACAGGAGTCACTTTGGATGTGAATTTTCCGATAGCCTTAATTCCGCCGATAATAGTGAAATAAGTAATAATTGCGACAATCAAGCCTAAAAGCCAGCTTTGTTCTGCAAAAAAGCTTTTATCACCTCCGGTTACTTCCGTAATTTGTGTTGTCATAGCGTTAATTTGAAACAAATTCCACCCGCCGATCATTGCAAAGATACAGCAAAGTGCATAAATTTTAGATAAATACGGCGCAAATTTACCGAAAACCTTATGATTTTTAAGCCCGTTTTGAATATAATACATCGGGCCGCCGTCAACGGTTCCGTCAGGATGAACTTCTCTAAATTTAAGTCCTAAAAGAACTTCAGCAAATTTAAGTGCCATAGAGAAGAAACCTGCGACAACCATCCAGAAAATTACCCCTGGCCCTCCGATAGAAACGGCAGCGGCAGAACCTGCGACATTGCCTATTCCGGCAGAAGCCGAGATTGTCGCAGTAAGCGCTTGAAAGGAAGAAACTTCGCCTTTCTTTTTTCTTTTAACAAGGTCTTTATGCTCGTAATTTTTGGTAATAAGCTTTATGGCGTGCTTAAAGCCCCAGATTCCGATAAACCCTGTTCTTAGAGTAAAATAAATTGCGGCAGTCATTAAAAGAGCTACAAGTAACTGAACTTCGACTCCGTTAATGTTTACGGAGTAAAAAATTATCCCTGAAATTTTATCGGCTATTGGTGATAAAAAGCTGTCTATTAGATTATCTAAACTCATCTACTTAATTATAATATAAACATGCTAAAATTTACCAAGCATCTTTAGGATCAACAGTCCAGTTGTTTCTCATAATTTTAGCAAAACAATATCTTCCTGTTGTTTTGCATTCTTCTTCAATTTCTTCGTCTGTTTTGTCTGAACCTGCTGGGGTAAGTCCTTTTTCAGATAATACAAACACAAAAACATCTTTTCCAATTACATTAGGACCTTTCATTCCGTTTGCATCAACATGTATTACTGCCATATGGGTTTTTCCTGTAACATTAACACCAAAGTATTGTTTGACTCTTTCCCAATCACTGACGGTCCAAGTGTCAATAGAAAAATTGTACCCATCGACAGTTACAAATCCTATTGTTCCACTTCCAAATCCGGATGTGCCGCTGTAATTTGTTTTACCATCCCGATTTTTGGTTAAAGCCCAGCATCCTCCTTCATCTATCTCAAGACATTCGTGGATTGTGTTAAACTGTTTTTTTAAATAAAAATCATAAAAATTCCTTACTCCGGTATATCCGCCATCTGCAATTGGTATATTTTCAAAATCACCATCAGGAACTGCTTTTAGCATTGCCTGCGAGGTGACTGAATAAAGTTTTTTAAGTTGCGTTGCTACAACCATGCTTTTGTATTTTGCGATTATTGCAGGTAATGTCATTGCTGCGATAATTCCGATTATTCCTATTACAATCAGGACTTCCGCCATCGTAAAACCTTTTTTCATATATTCACCCTCCAATTTAACAACATGAATTTAAACATACAATTAAGTAATTGTAAATATGTTTAATAATTGTTAAAACTAAAAGAAAATTGACCTTAGGTTAGTTTTATGAGTGAAATAAAGAAAAATTTAGGTAAAAGAATTAAATATTACAGAGAACAAAAAGGTTTAACGCAGGAAAAATTGGCTGAAATGCTTGATTTTAACTGCCGTTCGTTGTCTTTTATCGAGTGTGGTACGAATTTTGTGACGGCAGAAACTTTGGAAAAATTGTGTAAATTTCTTGAGGTAACTCCCAAGCAGCTTTTTGATTTTGAGTATAATCCGCAAAAGCCTCAGGATATTAAGAAAGAAATTTTAATGCTTGTTGATAAAAATAATGATAAACTTACCGATGTTTATAAAATTATGAAGGGATTTCTTGATTAATTTCAGGGTTGTGTTTTGAAATTTCTGTTGTGTTTACGTAATTAGCAAGCGCTTTGAATACAAACGGATGAAGTTTTCCGTCTTTTACGTCTGTGTAGATTATTGTCAGGGCTTGTTTGGGGGTAAATGCTTCTTTATAAGGTCTTTTTTCTGTAAGTGCTGAATATTTGTCAGCCATTGTCAAAATTTGCAGGTTTAAGTCAGCTCTAAAGTCTTTTGGAACAAAAGGATATCCGCTTTTCTTAGCATTTTGGTGGTGGTTTCTGATGAGATTAAGTGTTTTTTTATCAAGGTTTGTGTTTTTTAAAATTTCATAGCTAAGTTCAGAGTGCTTGTGCATTATTTTTGTTTCTGTTTCGTTAAGTTTTCCTTGCTTATTTAAAATTTCGCTTGGAATGAGAACTTTTCCGATGTCGTGAAGATAGGAAGCATCTAAAAGTGCTTTTTCATCGACAAAGTTTCGGAGTGAAAATGGCAGATTTTGAACAATTCCCGATGAAATATTTCTTACATCTGTGCAGTGGTTATTCAAAAGCGGTTTTAAGTCCTGAAAATTAAGTATGGCCTCAACTCCGACTTCTTTTAAAATGCTTTGGATTTTGGAATTTGAATTTACAAGTTTTGTTATTACGGCTTCATTGGCAAATCTTTCGGGCTGGTTGCTTTCAAACCTGTCTTCAGAGGTATTTGTATTTTGTCGGAAACTTACGCTTGAGGCCTTATTCTGACGCTCAATTCCGTTAAGACCGTACGCACGTAATAAGGAATTTATTTCCAATCCCATATTTTACACACACCTTTTTCCACTACACTTATGTATTAATAAAGTATTTTTTGAGGGTAAAATTGCATATATGTTAAAAAAAATTAACCTTTTTGTGAAATTGCTCCTGTTTGATAAACTTTATGTAAAGGGGGATTTTATGGAAAATAATAGTAGTAATATTAATAATAATTGTTATGTATTTTGGAAAAGAATTTTAGCATTTTGGACAGATTCAATTGTGCTTTTGGTTGTTGCATATTTGTTTTTGATTCTGTTTAAAGATCCGCTTTTAAGTATTGGAAATTGGGGGATATTAATCGGGTTTTTGATTTTTATGCTCTATTACGGGCTTCAAAATAGCAGGTTATGCGGCGGGCAGACTTTGGGCAAAAGGTTATTCAAGATTAAAGTCGTGGATATGGACAGTCAATTTTTATCCGTCAAAAAGTCAATGCTGCGTGCATTAATTCTTACTCCGATGTTTGTTTTAGGCTCGTTATTGTTGCCTGTCGGAAATGTTGTTATTATTTATTCAATATTAATCGGCTTTATTTCATTTGTTATAGTAATGCTGTTTTTGTTTAATTTTCCTCAAAGAAGATCGTTGCATGATCTTGCTGCAGGAAGTGTTGTTGTGGCTAATGATTGTGAAGCTGTTGAACTTCTCAAAACCAGAAAGCCTTTGATTATAATTTCAATCGGAGCGGTTTTAACTGTTTTATTAACTGTTGTATGTTTTGTTTATATTCCGAAAATCGGTATGAACTTAGATGAAATTAACGGTGTTGCAAAGTTATACAGTCAAAACGATTTGAATTTGGTTGGTTATGCTATTCAATACAGTTACGATTACAATTATAATACTAAGGAGAGTGTTACTAGAAAAGGAATTTCTTTAACTGTCTCAGAAAATAGTAAAGAGTTTCAGGATATGAATTTTGCTTCAGCCAGAATAAATGATTGTGCTAAAATCTTTATTAATTCTGAATTTAGAAAAGATGATATTGATTTTATGACGGTCGGTATCGCAAATTATGCAACTTTAGGAACAAATTCAAGAATAGAAATGTTTTCTAAAAAGGCTGTTATGCAGGATTGGATAAGCGGAGCTAATATTCCTGTTTCGCATAGTGAAAAAATTAAATAGGTAAGTATATAGTATATTGAAGTTATGGATGAAATTAAAAATGTTTTAATTTGCGGACTGGGCGCTATTGGAAGTATTTATGCGGTTAATATCAAAAACTGTTTAAAAGGCAGTTTGAAGGTTTTGGTTGATAAAGAAAGATTAAATATCTACAAGTCTTCGCCTTTAATCTACAATGATACGAAATACGATTTTGATTATCTTCTGCCTGATGAAAAAAATTTTAAAGCTGATTTAATTATAATCGCAACTAAATTTTCAGGATTTGCTCAGGCAAAGGAAGACATTAGAAATTTTGTAAAAGACGATACGATTATTTTGTCATTATTAAACGGTGTAACAACTGAAAAAGAGCTTGCAAAGCTTTACGGATGGGACAAGGTTCTTTATTCTTATTGTATTTGCCATAGTTCCGTAAGATGCGGGCGCAGTATTACTCATGACGGGGTAAGCAAGATTGTTTTCGGGGAAAATGAATTTGAGGAAAATTCAAAAAATAATGTTTTAAGGGTTAAGGCATTTTTTGAAAAATGCGGAATTGATTATGAAATTCCTGAAGATATTAAGCGTTCAATGTGGCTTAAGTTTATGTTAAATATCAGCGCAAATCCCATAAGTGCAATATTAAAGATGACTTTTGGCGAGATGATGCAAAATCAAGAATTTATCAATATGGCAGATAAGATTATTTCTGAAGCTCAGCAAATAGCTATGGCAGAAGGTATAAAAAATGCCGATACAATGCCTCGGGATGCTATTCAGCTTTTTAATTCAATGATTCCTGACGGCAAAACCTCAATGCTTCAAGATATAGAAGCGGGGCGCAAGACGGAGATTGAATTATTTTCAGGAACTGTTGTTAAATTAGGCGAAAAATATAATATCCAAACTCCTTACAACAAAATTGTTAAAGAAATGATTGAAATCATCCATAAAAATCAGGATTTACAGCATTAGAAAATAGTTTTCCTTTTCCGATTATTAAAAAAGTTATAAAAAATGTTAAGTTAAATTCAAAAAATGTCATTTTTTAACTTGATAATTTTTTTATATAGAAAAGGGGAAAAAAGGAAAAAGGAATTTATTATGGTTGATGGAATTTCAACAGAACAGGCTGTGATTAATCAGGTTATGGCTGCATTACCTGAAGTTAAGTCTAAGAAAGAATATACGCTTAATTATGGTGATTCTTTATGGGATATTGCAAAGCGTGAATTGGGTGATAAAAAACTTACCAATCGAGAAATAAGAGATTATATGCTTCTGATTGCAAAGTTAAATAATCTTACAACTGTCGAAAAAATGAATGGTCTTTACGCAAATCAAAAAATTTATTTACCTTTAGATATTGCAGGAAAAAAAATTAATGATCCGCAAGCTCGAACTGATCTTGAAAAATCGGTAGATAATGTTATAAATATTTTGCAAAATGATAAGACGATTTATGTAAGAAAGGCAACTCCGGATTTTATAAATTTATACCATATATTTCATAAAAAAGCTTTTACAACAGGATATCCGCCACTAGAAAGTTATCTTCTTTGTTTTTCATTAGATAAGAATGACAAAATCAAAAGTGTTGCAATAGACGATGTTGAAAACTTAAATCATATTAGTTTGGATTATGAGATAGATGCTAATGGGAAAACTAAAACAAATATCTATCCGAAACCTCCTGTTCAACAACTGAAACAAGAAGATAAAGAGGCATTGTTTAAAGAAATTTATAACCAATATGAAAACTATAAGAAAAATCCGCAAAGATTTTATTGATTATTGTAATATTCAATAGCTTCCTGACGTTTTTTTTGAATATCATCAATCATTTCATTAGCTTTATCTTCTGCGCTTTCGTAATTTATGGAAGAGTTGTTTAAATTGGTGCCGGAAGTAGATTTAAGCATCGGAAGTGTCATTACGGCGATTAATCCTATAATTAGAATGGTAATCAGCATACCGATAGCACCAAATGCTGGTTTTAGCATAATTTGTTCCTTTTTATGTAGAGGCTAACGGCTTCTTCTACTGTTTCTGGCGTGTTAAGCGCATCATCAGGATTGTTCGGCTCAAATAGCTTTTTATCAACAAAAAATTTGTTGTAAATTGTAAGTCCTAAGAAAATTACAATTGAAGAAAGGGCAACTCCACCCATTGCAATAAGAAACTTTGCGATTGCATCTGATTTGCTTTGTTCCGCTGTTTGAGCTGCGTTTGCTGCCGTGGGTGCAACTGTTGCTGCTGCATCAGGAATTTTGTCTGCAACGGTT
Organism: uncultured bacterium; assembly: GCA_949297715.1. Taxonomy (GTDB): domain Bacteria; phylum Cyanobacteriota; class Vampirovibrionia; order Gastranaerophilales; family Gastranaerophilaceae; genus Scatenecus. The sequence goes on from CASFTJ010000002.1 coordinate 263,286, forward strand.
GACGGATCACAAAATCCTGCCTGAGCTGCAATAACTGTTATTATTGCAGCTAAAAGCATTATTGAAAATATTTTTAAATAAGTTTTATGTTGGAGTTTCAATTTTTTCCTCATTTGTTTTTTTAGTTCTGCTTTTTTTAGAAGATCCGCGATTTGGACGACGTGACTTTTTAGGTGCTTCTTCTGTAGCCGTTTCTGCTGTCACTTCCGGTTTTGGTTCGGCTGCGGGTGCTTCTTTTATTGTTTCTGCCTGAACTTCAGGCTGACTTAATTGAGCTTCAGCCTCTTGCTTTTTATTTCTTTTACCTCTGATTTTTTTAGTCCGCTTTTCTTGTTTTGCAGGCTGCGGGGCTGGTGTTTGTTCTGACGGTTGTTTCACTTGCGCGGCAGATTCTTGTGTCTGTTCCGCTTCAATTACAGGCTTAAATTCTTCCTCAGGTTTCAGAACGGTTTCTGCTGTCGGAAGGCTTTCATTAGACTTGATTTCTGCCTGAATTTCTGCCGTTTGTTCACGTTCCTGACGGTCAAATTTTTTGCGTCTGTTCTTTTGTTTTTTATTATTTTCGCGCTTTTCAACCTCTTGAACTGCTGTTTGAGCCGGATTTTCAACTTCTATTGAAGGCTGAATCGGCTGTTGTGTTTCCGGTTGCGGCATTGCTTCCTGTTGTGGCATTTGCTGATTTTTATTTTTGTTATTATTATTGTTATTTTTCTTGAAGTTTGTTACAGGAAGCTTAAGTTTTGCGGCTTTTGCTCTGTATTCGCCTTCTGCTGTCGGAGTTGCAAAGTTAAAGTCAATTACCGAGCAGCCTGTGCCTTGACAGTGCGGGCATTTTTTCGTAAATATTTCCGCAAGACTTTGGCCTTGGCGGTGGCGTGTAAGCTCTACTAGCCCTAAGTCTGAAAGCTGTCCTACTTGAGGTTTAGCTTTATCAGGCTCAAGTGCTATTTCCAATTCTTCCATAATGGCAAGTTTATCTGCGCGGGATAGCATATCAATAAAGTCTATGATAATCATACCGCCGATGTTTCTGAGTCTTAATTGGCGTGCAATTTCATGAACCGCTTCAATATTTGTTTTTAAAATAGTTTCATCCTGTGTTGCAGAGCTTACAAATTTACCGCTGTTTACATCAATTACGGTAAGTGCTTCTGTCTGCTGGATAAACAGGTAGCCGCCGGAGGGCATATTTACTTTTATATTTAAAGCGGCTTTTATTTCTTTATGGATATCCATTGCAACAAGCAGCGGTTCTGTGCCTTTGTATAAAGTGACATCAATATTTTTATTCATGTGCCAGTTTTGCAGAAGGTTTTGAACTCTGTTCATTGCAAATGCCGTATCGACTATAATTTCTTTTGTGTCTTCAGTGCAGGCTTCTCTTATTACACGATAAAGAAGATCCTGATCTCTGTATAAAAGATTTGGAGGAGTCATTGTTTCTGCTGCTGTTATAATATTGTTCCATTTTTCAAGCAGAATTTCCAAATCCTCCTGAATGTCGGCTTCACTTTGACCTTCGGCTTCGGTTCTTATGATAACCCCGACTCCGACAGGTTTTATAAGATTCATTATTGCTTTCAGTCTTGCGCGTTCTCTTGAGTTTTCAATCTTTTTAGAAACGCTGACTCCCGGCTCATAAGGCATTAAGACCAAAAATCTTCCCGGAAGACTTATTTGAGTCGTAACTCTTGGACCTTTATGTCCTGTGGGTTCTTTTACGACCTGAACGATGAGTCTTTGTTTGGGGGAAAGTTTTTCTTTCAAGCTTCCTTTTCCCATAACGTCCTGAGCGTGAAGAAATCCCATTTTATCGGTTCCGACATTTACAAACGCCGCATCTATACTTGGCAAAATATTGTCTACAGTTGCCAAATAAACATCGCCTAATAAAACTTCGCCTCTATGGATAAAGAAATCCGTAACTTTTTTACCTTCTAAAACAGCCGCAATGTTATCACGCTCTGCTATAACTATCTTTTTAGGTGCGGGCTGTGTTGCATTGTTGTTTTTGTTGTTCATAAAAAATCCTTTGCTTAAACCTATAACTCTCTGTTGTTTTCGTCAAAGAACCTTGTTCGTGTGATGTCTGTTTTTACATCCGGTGCGATAAGCTCCATAAGCACATCTGCTCTCAGCGACGGTATTCCGCCTTCAAGGTTCTGACCGGTTTTTAAAATTATGAATAGACTGTTTCCGTCAAATTTGTATGACTTTATGCACGGTTTTATGTCTATTTTTTTAATTAAACCTTTTTTGTTTTTCTTCTCAATAAATATTTCCTGAGAATTCAAAACTCTGTTTGTATTATACTTAAAATTTTCAAAATCGTAAAGGGTATTATCAAAAAGTTTGACTTCATATTCCGCCCAAAATACTGTTGTATCAATGGATTTCGAAGCTTTATCTATTTTTACAATACTTAGTATTTTTGAGCCTGCGGGAAGCGAAGATTCCAACTTTTGTTTGATAATATCCGTTGATAAATCTTCATAAAGCTCAATGTCGACAAATTCACATATACTTTGTGCAAACAGTGGAAGTGCAACCCCCATAGAAACCTTCATTGTCGGATTAAAGCCTTGTGAGTATGCGATATTTAATCCGCTTCTGGATAGAACTTTTAAGAAGGTATTCTGCCAGTCAAGGTGCGAAAAATACCTTAAAATCCCTGTTTTGGTAAGCTTAATCCTGTATTTATAAACTTCTCTTTTGTCAGTTTCTCTTGTGTGAGGGTCGATAGGTTTTAATTCAAGTTTTTGCGCTTTATCTGAAGCTTTAAACGTTGGAGCAAGAATTTTTCGGGTTTTTAAATTTTTGCACACTCCGCAATTAACACAGCCTTTTTCGCAGGTTGGAACGATGTGGGAAGTGCTTGCTTCGGTATTTATAGTTTCAGGAACCGAAAGTGCTTTTTTATATTCTTCTTTAAACCATTCTTTATCCACTCCGATATTTATGAAATCCCAAGGGAGAGGCATTTCTGTGTTATAATTCTTTTCTGCAAGCTCTTGAAGCGCAATTCCGCATTCTTCTGCTGTTTGGTGCCAGATATTTTTATCAAAATACTCTCCCCAAGCATCAAGATAGCAGCCTTTTTTATAGAGTGCTTCAATGTATCTGCAAAGACTCCTGTCACCTCTTGTTAATACAACTTCCAGTCTTGAAACAAATTTGTCGTGGTAATTGATTTTTACACCTTTAAGGTGTGAAGTTTTTTCTTTTAAATAGTTTATGTGTTCCGTAACTTTATCCAAATTCATCTGACCGTGCCATTGGAACGGGGTGAAGGGTTTCGGGACAAAAATTGACAGCGTGCAGGTTATATCAAGTCCGTGGTTTAGACCTTTTTCTTTTTTTATAAGTTTTGCACGGTATTTTATTTTGGATAAGAGTTCTGCCATCTCGTCCATATCTTTTAAGGTTTCGGTCGGAAGCCCGCAGATGAAATACAATTTAACTTTTGACCAGCCGTTTTCGTAGAGAGTCAAAATCGCATTCAAAATCATATCTTCCGTAATGTTTTTCTTGATGACATCACGTAACCTTTGTGAACCTGCTTCAGGGGCAAGTGTCATTGTGGATTTTCTGACACTTTGGACAAGATTTGCAAGTTCAAGATTAAATCCGTCTATCCTTTGGCTTGGAAGCGAAACGGATATTTTCTTTTCGTTAAAATCTACTGCAAGCTCTTTTATAACTTCGTTAATATTGGAATAATCGTTAGATGACAGAGAAAGAAGCGAATATTCATCATAACCTGTATTTTCTACAAGTTCTTTAGAAATTTTTATAATATCTTCGGCACTTCGTTCTCTAATCGGAAGATTTACGTGCCCGGGCTGGCAAAATCTGCACATTCTGCCGCAGCCCCTTCTTATTTCTACTATTGCTCTGTCGTGAACTGATGATGAAAACGGTATCGGATAAGATTTTAAGGCAGTTTCGTAATTTAATTGCGCAATTCTTTTTGTGACATTTTTTGAATAATCCGAACACCAGACTCCATCGATTTTTGCAAGCTCTTTAATCCTTTCGGCTCTTGCAAGACCTTTTGTTTCTTCAAGAACTTTGCAAACCTCAAGAATCGAATCTTCTCCGTCACCTATTAAAAATCCGTCTACAAAGTCGGCAATCGGCAAAGGATTATAAGCACAAGGCCCGCCAGCAAGAATTATCGGATGTTCGTCGGTTCTTTCGGAGTTTTTGTATGGAATTCCCGCCATATTAAGCATCTTCAAAATTGTCGGATATGCAAGTTCATATTGTATTGAAAACCCGACTGCATCAAAATCTTTAATTGCCTGTTTACTTTCAAGTGCATATAGAGGCTCCGGATTAAAGTCTGCTTCAGGGGCGTAGACTCTGTCCGCCATATAATCAGGATGTGAATTTACCTGATTGTAAAGCACTCTTAAACCTAAGTTGCTTATCCCGATTTCGTATTTGTCGGGGAATGCAAAGGCAAACCTTACTTTTGATTTTTCAAAATCCTTGTTAAAGGATAAAAATTCGCCGCCTACATATTGGTATGGCTTTGTGCAATTATATAAACTTTCGTGATATTTTCTGAAAAAACAATCCATAATTCTTTGCTATTTATTTTTGTGTGGTGTGTTTTTGTAAAATTAAATTATGCGGGATTATTTGGGAAATACTTATCTATCTCAATAATCGTGCCGTCAAGCGTCTTATCTTCAAACGATTTTAAAAATCTGAAAAGTTCATCGTTCGGAACATCATAATTATACAAAACAACTTCACCGTCAAGTTCCCTCATTACCCTCACAATGTAATGGCAGGTTTTGGAATATTTGATTAAATGTTCTTTGTTGAATATATTTCCGTTATGGTCTTTGTTGAGTTTTACATAGTTAAATCCGGCATAATACTTAACCTTTTCACCGGAAGGTACCGGCGGAAGTTCTTTATTGTGCCTTGAAAATATGTTTATAACTTTACGGTTAATCTCGTCACTCATAATATACAGTTTAATATGACAACGACCGGCATGGCTATATGTAAAGAAAATTGAAGATTAACGGCTTAAAATTTTTGCCAAATTATTTGTTGTTTTCTTCTTTATTTTGTTCAATATATTCAATAACATCAAGAGCAAGCTGGCGTTGAATTTCAACAGGTGCGTGTTTTAGATATTCCATTGCGTGAGAAACTCTGATATTTTTGTCGTACCATCTTCGCATAATGTAGTTGTATTGTTCGTCAAGCGACATTTCAAAATCTAAGTCTTTGAGTTTGTCGATAACGTAATCAGCGCAAATTGTCTGAATATTTTCGTCTGCTTTTTCCCACAAAGCTATAGCTCTGCTCATTGTTGCATCCACATCATACCAGCGTTTGAAATTCATAAAACCCCCGTAAAATTTTTGCCTTACTCTTGTGTTTATATTATCATAAATTGTATAAATTTGTTATAGTTTGTTTAAAGTAGTATAATCCTGTTATGAAAAAGATAATTTCAGCAGTATTAATAAGTTCAATGTTTTTTACCTCGGCGGCATTTGCTGATCCTGTTTTTGAAGGTCATGCAGAATACAGTGATCAGTACAAGCAGGAGGCAACAGAGCTTTTTACGGGGGAAGTTGAGCATCTTGAGCGTAAAGACATAATTAATATGACAGTTTCGCAGGTCTTGGACGGAAGTATTAATATGGAGGGCGACGAGTTCTTTGCTGAAGTTACGAATGAAGTAAGCGGAGATAAAGGTGTGATAATTCCGAAAGGAACGATTGCGCACGGTAAGATTACCCATTCTGGTGACCCGAAACGGATGGGCAGAGATGCTTGGCTTGAACTTTCTTTCGATTATCTTGTAACTCCTGACGGAAGAGAAATCCCGATTGAAGGTAAAATGACAACAAGGCTTCATCCTGCAGTTGAAACCACTAAAATTTTGGTGCAGGATGTCGGGTACACTGTTGCAGGAGGTGCAGTCGGCGGATTGGTGGCATTGAATTGGCTCGGATTAGAGGCTGCAATTGCTTCTCAAGGATATACTCTTGCCGGCGGTGCCGCTGTCGGTGGTGTAATCGGGCTTGGTATGGCTTTGATGAGAAAAGGTAACGAAGTCTTAATTGCTCCGGGGGATGAAATTCGGGTTAAAATTAATACGACGGTGCCTCTGCCTGTTTACAAAGATACAGCTTTAAAACAGCACGAAATATTTTATCCGGGACTTGATATAAGTATAAGTAATATTGAACACGAAGAAGATCCGTTCGGTGAATTAAACACAATAACCATAACGGTTTTGATTTCAAATATGTCCGACAAGGATTTTTCGGGGCTTGATATGGCTTTGGTTAATGATTACAACAAGGTTTTTCGTCCGTCGATTTTCGGGGATACCAAGATGATGTTCAGGAAAATTAATTCAGGTGACAAAATTTTAGGAAATATTTCGTTTACTGTTGATAATGTGAACAGAAGTTTTTGGCTTGCTTTCTTTGATAGAAGAAGCGGAACCGCTGTTACCAAAATTTCACTTGATAACGCTTACAGAAAACTTCCCGAAAAACAAAAGAAGAAAAATATTAAAAAAGCCAGACGTAAAACTAACTTTAAAAAAGAACCCGATCTTCTTGACGATATTTAACAATTTTGTTTAAATTAATTCCTTTTGTGTTAAAATAAGTAAGTTGAAATAAGGTTTTTACGGAAGGGATATAATATGGCAAATAAAGTTGTTGTCGGCTCACAGTGGGGAGATGAAGGTAAGGCAAAGATTACAGATATACTTGCGCATGACGCTGATTTGATTATCAGATATCAAGGTGGCTGTAATGCAGGGCACACTGTTGTTGCGGATAACAAAACTTTTAAATTCCATCTTATTCCGTCTGGAATTTTGTATAAAGGTAAAACCTGCTTTTTAGGTGCAGGAACTGTTATATTGCCTGAATTTTTTGAAAGCGAAGTAAATGATCTTATTGCAGAAGGTATAGATGTTTCAGGTTTAAAAATAAGCCCGCTGGCATCAATTACAATGCCATACCATACGGAAATTGACGGGTATTCCGAACAAACCGCAGGTAAAGGTAAAATCGGAACCACTAAAAAAGGCATCGGGCCTACTTACACCGATAAAGCCGCAAGAATCGGACTTAAGGTCGGTGATTTGTACAATCTAGAAACTTTAAATGAAAAACTTGATATAATTCTTCCGATAAAAAATAAAATGCTTGAAAAAGTTTACGGACTTCAGCCATATACAAAGGAATGCGTACTTTCTCTTTGCGAAAAGTATGCGCAGATTTTTAAACCTTACGTATGTTTTGACTGGCAAGAGATGCTCGAAAATTCCAGAAATAAAACGATTTTGTTTGAAGGCGCTCAAGGGGTTATGCTTGACGTAGATTATGGGACTTATCCTTTTGTAACTTCTTCAAATCCGATAGGCGGCGGGGCTGCTACAGGAAGCGGATACGGACCGACTATGATTGATGAGGTTATAGGGGTTGCAAAGGCTTACGTGACAAGAGTCGGCGAAGGGCCATTTGTGACTGAGCTTACGGACGAAACAGGCGAAAAAATTCGCCAAATCGGGCATGAATTTGGTGTGACAACAGGCAGACCGCGTCGCTGCGGATGGTTTGATGCTGTTATTATGCGTTATTCTGTGCTTGTCGGCGGGTTAACTTCAATTGCACTTACTAAAGCTGATGTTTTTGATACTTTTGATGAAATTAAAGTTTGTACAGCATATAAGGATACAAGAAACGGTCAAATTTATAAAAATTATCCGACGGATGTGTTCATGCACAAATACTTAGAGCCTGTTTACGAAACTCATAAGGGCTGGAAATCTGATATTTCGCAAATTAGAGAGTATGAAAAATTACCTGAAAATTGCAGAAAATATCTTGAAAGATTAGAAGAACTTCTTGGTGTTCCTGTTTCAATTGTGAGTGTGGGACCGGATAGAGAACAGACTATTTTTAAATAAAAATTAATCCGCACTTCAAGCCTGATATGTTTTTCGGATATAAAAATTTACAAAGAGGCAATTTTTATTTTGCTTGTGTTTTTATTATCATATAAGTTAGGAAGGAAAAGTGTATGATAAAAATTACCCCAAGTTTTGGCTCAGGAGAAGTTAATCAACTGCAGGCTTCATCTTTGCAGCAAAATAAATCAAAGCCTGTATCAGAGCCTGAAAGGGAAATTAAATCTCTGCCGAATGTTACACCTGATTATTCGGTCAAGACACCTTTAAAGTATTCCAAAATCGGGGAGTTTAATTTGCCGTCTGATTTAAAGGCAACGCTTTATAAGCTTTCTAACGGGCAGAGGGTTGTAATCATTCCAAAAGAAGGTAAAACCGTTGTTAAAACTTATGTAAATACGGGCTCAATGAATGAACCTGATAATTTACGCGGAATAAGCCATTATATAGAGCACAATCTTTTTAATGGTTCAGAGGGGCTTGAGGCCGGAGATTTTTTCAAAAAAGTTGACGAAATGGGCGCTAATACAAATGCAAGTACAGGATTTTCCGAAACTAACTACTTTATAAGCTCAAACTTGCTTGAAAAAGAGGATTTGGAACAAAAAATAAAGCTTCATGCCTCAATGCTTGAAACTCCAAAGTTTTCTGAAAATATGCTTGAAAAAGAAAAAGGAATTGTAAATTCTGAGATAAATATGATTACGGGCGATCCTGTTAACGTCGGGTTAAACAAGGCTTTGAAAAATTTATACCAAGTTCAGACAAAATCCGTTGATATGATTGGCGGTACAACTTCAAATATAACAAATCTTACAAGAGAAGATGTTGTAAATTATTTTAACAACAATTATTATCCTGCCAATATGACAACGGTTGTGACAGGTGAAGTTGATCCTGAAAAAACGATTAATCTTATATCCAAACATTTTACTTTGAATAAACGTCCGCCGGAAAACAGATATTATGAAAAGCTTACACCTCTTGAAAAGCCGGTGCGTGAGGATATTATTTCCGATAAAGCAACCGCAACATCTGTTATAATGGCATTTGACGGGCCGAAAAATAACGATGCTAAAGAAAAAATTCTATCGCAAGCTTTAGCACAAGTTCTTACAATGTCAAAAACTTCCCGAATTGATAAAAAGCTGAAGGATTTAAACAGCAGTTCAATTACTCAAATTGAACGTATAAGTTCAAGACCGAATGAAGGACGTGCGATTATTATTATGGCAGACGGGACGGAGGAAAATTCCGAAAAGATTATAAAGACGATTTACAATGAAATTGCTAAAATTTCAGCAAATCCGCCGACGGAAGACGAATTGAATGTTGTTAAAAAGCGTATTTTAAAGGATTTTTCAAGTCTTTTTGAATATTCAGCTTACACAAATGCACTTATTGGCGGAGTATTTCTTGATAATGATCTTAATATGGTGACTGATTTCACAAAAATTGTAAATGAGATTACGCCTCAAGATATTACAAACGCAGCTAAAAAATATTTGGACTTGAATAAATGTTCTATGTCGGTAGTTCATCCGTCAACCGCAACTCAAGAAAGTATTAAAGAAAATTATAATAAAGCTTCAAATGTGGCTTTTTCGGGTACTCCGGCTAAAAAGCACGCCGTTAATATGGATTTGGTCAAAGAATACCGCCTGAATAATAATTTTGAAGTTGTTCTGCAAGACATCAAAAATGACAATGCTTGCTTTAATATATTATATTCAAACAGCAGTATTCCGAAAAATTCAAAACCAGCAGCAGCGCCGTTGTTGTTTAAGATTTTGAATTCAGGCACAATGGATAAGAGTGAAATAGAATATCAGCAAGGATTGGATAAGGATTCAATAGATACGGTATTTGTTTCCGGTCAGACTGACTTAGTTGCCAAATCGAATTTCTTTGCAAGTGATATGCAAAAGGCTTTGAAATCAGCAAAAGAAGTTCTTCAAAATCCAAGATTCAAGCAGTCAACTTTAGATAAAATGAAAAGCGAATTAAAAGATGAAATTTTAACCTCAGAGAAAACCGCAAACGATAAACTTATGCCTGAGTTGTATAAAGGCATACAGAGTGGATACTCAAAGGAAGAAATTTTAAATTCTATTGATTCTGTGACTTTGGATGATTTAAAGAATTTGTATGACTTTATAATCAAAAACGGGCAGGCAAATATAGTTGTATCTGCGCCGTTTTCGCAGAAGCCTGAATTGAAACAGGTTGTATTTGATGAGATTGCGGCGTTACCGGAGGTTGCGCCAAAAAATTCTGACTTATTGAAGGCTTATAAAGAAATTTCTCAAACAAAAGTGCTGACTGATGTTTATGCAAAACCGCAGGCGCATATTATAAAGGCCTATAAATTTCAGGTTAATCAAAACTTGAAAGACGAAATTACTCTGAATCTTTTGAACACAATATTAGGCGGAAATCCGTCTTCACGATTGTTTCAGGATTTGAGAGAAAGTCAAAAACTTGCTTATTCTGTTCACTCAAATTCTGATATCGTAGGTGATATCGGAGTAATTGAGCTTGAAATCGGAACTACTACCGAAAATAAAGAAACCGGAGAAGTTAGCTTTGATAATCTTAAAAAATCCATAGACGGATTTAACAAGCATATTCAAAAAATGAAAACCGAGCATGTTACTGATGCCGAACTTGAAAATGCAAAACGCAGCTTGAAAAATTCTGTATTAAATTCAAACGAGTCCAACAGCGGTAAAAATAAATCTCTCGGATACGGGCTTGTTTCGCCTTACGGATTAGGTCAGGAGAATTTGATTCTTGAAACCATAGACAGCATAACCGCAGATGATATTTATAATGCCGCAAATTACATATTTAAAGGCAAACCTGTTTATTCAATTGTTGCAACCGAAAATACCCTGAATGCCAACAAAGATTATCTGGCTACACTTGAAAAATCAGAGTAATTTTTAGGCAATAAAGGTTTTTAAATTAATCAAACCTTGAAAGATCTCTGTAGGCAGTAATAGCATAAATTATAGCAGAAACCCCGACAAGAATATAAACAATTCTTGCTAATAAAGTCATATCCCCGAAGATTAAAGCCACAAGGTCAATTCCGAAAGCTCCGACAAGTCCCCAGTTAATAGCACCGATAAGAACAAGTACAAATGTTATAATTTTTAAAATATGCATAAAAAATCTCCTTTTATGCATAATATAGTTTACTTCAAATTAAATTACATTCGCTAAAATGTTATTATCCACTTTCATAAGTTTGATAAAAAGTAATAATAAAAAACAAGCCCGAAAATAAATTCGGACTTGTTTAAGATTTTATAATTTATTTAAAAATTATAATTTTTCAGCAACCATTTTAGTAGTTTCAGCTAAACGAGTTGAGTAACCCATTTCGTTGTCGTACCAAGAAATGATTTTAACTTGGTTTCCGCCCATAACACGAGTTAATAGCGCGTCAACTGTAGATGATTGAGAAGTTCCGATGTAATCAGAAGATACAAGCGGTTCTTCAGTGTAGCAAAGAACGTGTCCGTCAGCACCTTCTTTTAATGCTGCGTTAACTTCTTCAACAGTAACATCTTTAGAAAGTTCAAATACAACGTCAACTAGAGAAACGTCCGGAGTAGGAACTCTCATAGCAAATCCGTCCAATTTGCCTTTAAGCTGCGGTAAAACAAGAGCAACAGCTTTTGCAGCACCTGTTTTGGTCGGAACGATGTTAAGAGCGCCGGCTCTAGCACGACGAGGATCTTTGTGACCTGCATCAAGAATTCTCTGGTCACCTGTATATGAGTGAACTGTTGTCATCAAACCTTTAACGATACCGAATTTTTCATCAATAACTTTAGCTACAGGTGCCAAGCAGTTTGTTGTGCAAGAAGCCATAGAAATTACATTGTGTTTTGCAGGATCGTATTCTTTTTCGTTAACGCCCAAAACGATTGTAATATCTTCGTTTGTAGCCGGAGCTGAGATGATAACTTTTTTAGCACCTGCTGTGATGTGAGCTTTAGCTTTTTCAGCATCTGTAAAGAAGCCTGTTGATTCAACAACAACTTCAACACCTAAATCTTTCCAAGGTAATTGAGCAGGATCTTTTTCTGCAAAGAATTTAATTTTTTTACCGTTTACGATAATAACTGAATCGTGTTTGAAAAGAAGTGCAGCTTCTGCAGGTTTCAAACCGGGGTCGTTGATAGCTACATAATTAATTTTGTCAAAAATACCTTCTCTGATAGCGGCACGTAATGTATTACGGCCGATTCTACCAAAACCGTTAATTGCTACATTTACCATAAGTTTTTACTCCTTCTTATTTTGTAAATCTATAACATGTACTTTATAGCACCAACAAAAAAACTAATCAATAGGTTTAGACCTTCTGAATTATTAAGAAATAGTTAAGTTATTTTATTTTATAAGGATAATCGTCACTAATTTTCCAGCCATCATACATAATTAAAGATGAACAATACATAGCTTTGGATTTGCAAACCTCAAGCAGTCGAGTGCGTGAGCAATTATTCTTACAATTCGCCGGAAAGTAGGCATCAAAGGGAATTTGTTTATACCGACTAAGACCAGCATTATAACCTTCTTCGGTGCATAAGAGAAAATCAAATCTGTCATAACCTAAGGTATTAGCACCTTTATCCCCGTTATAGTCAAATTGAATGTCCATACAGTATCCTATGCTCATAGTAGTTGTAGAACCGTCAGCAAATATTAATTTTAGTTTTCCGTTAGTTTCATCTATGAAAAGAGTTTTAAGGTATTTTGCAAGATATAAGTTGTAAAATTCTTTAGTTCCAGCGGGGTTTGCAACAATATTTCCGTCGCCATCCGCCATTCGTGCAGCTTTAGTCCAACTGAAAGCTGGTCCATTATCAATTTCTGATAATTTTACAGCTTGAGCCATTGTTGTATAAAACCTTTTGATTCGAGCTTCTGCTTCTTGTTTTTTATATTTGAATAAAAGGCTGGGGAAGGTCATTGCTGCCACAAGTCCGATTATTCCGATTGTTATCAATACCTCCGCCATTGTAAATGCTTTTTTCATACACCCTCCATTTTAAAAAAAAAAATATTAAACGTTATTACAATATTATTAAATACATGAATAATATTATTAGTCAATTGATTAATAAAAATTCTAAATTTATAATTAATGTTAGACTTGCTGACATGATTAAAAATAAATTGTCGGAAATGATGGGGATAAGACGAATGAACATGGCCGAAACCGCCAGAATCGCCGGTTTAAGCCATGTAGCAGTCTTCAAAATCTATCATAACAAAACAAAAACAATTGAACTTGAAACTATAAACAAACTGTGTTATGCTCTCAATTGCAGAATTCAGGATATATTCGAGTATATCCCTGACTAGATTAGGGCAGATATGAAAATACAACAAATTAACACACACAGTTTTACAGGTAATTCGTCATCAAAAAGCTGGTTAGATCGTATTCACGAAAACACAAAAAACAAAGCCGATATGACAGATGCAATAGTAGTTCCGAGAACCATATTCAAAGGTTATTTAGGGATAATGACAGGAACGACGATTGTAACGCTTGGCGGGCTTGTAAACAAGGCAAAGCATCCTAAAATATTCAAAAGCGTAATGGCGGCAGGACTTTTAACTTCGCTATACGGAACTTGGGCATTTGTAAGACCGTTTATTGTTAAAGATGCTAAAGGTGTTGAAAAAGCGAAGTAATTACTGAGGTGAAACGCAGGCTGTAATTGCGTCCATAAGCCTTTTGACTTTTACGATTTCAATTTTCCCGATATTTTCGGGAACATCATTTGAAAAAGGAATAATTGCTTTTTTAAACCCTGTTGCTATTGCTTCGTTAAGACGTTTTTCGATATTATTTACGGGATGAATTTCTCCGGAAAGCCCGATTTCACCGATAATAACGGTTTGGCTGTCGACTACGACATCTCTTGCGCAGGTTGCAACGGCAATCGCAATTCCTAAATCGGCACTTGGCTCGTCAACTTCGATTCCGCCTGTAACATTTACATAAACATCCTGTTTTGAAAGATTAAGCCCAATTCTCTTTTCTAAGACAGCCAGAATTTGGTGAAGTCTGCTTAAATCGACTCCGTTTGTGACACGTCTTGGGGCTGCGTAAGGGGTGGTTCCAACAAGTGCCTGAATTTCAACCAGAAGCGGGCGGGTGCCCTCGTTTGTTACAATAATTGCGCTTCCCGGAGCTGCCACTTGAGAGCGTTCGTTTAAGAATAATTCGTTCGGGTTTGTAACACAGCTTAAGCCGTCTTCTTTCATTTCAAAAATCCCGACTTCTGAGGTGTTGCCGAATCTGTTTTTCATTGAACGGAGCATTCTGTAGGATTTGTATTTGTCGCCTTCAAAATAAATAACCGTATCGACCATGTGTTCAAGAACTTTAGGGCCTGCAATGCTTCCTTCTTTTGTGACATGACCTATTACAACTGTTGTAATATTTTTGCTTTTTGCAATATGCATCAGAATATTACAGCACTCTCTTATTTGAGAAACACTGCCTGCAGTGCTTGCGGCGTTGTTCGAATAAATTGCCTGAATACTGTCTATCACAACAAAGTCAGGCATGATTTCTTCAATCTGGGTTTTAATATTCTCCATATTGGTCTGAGGATAAATAAACAGATTATCCGAATTAATCTTAAGTCTGTCAGCACGAAGTTTAAGCTGATTTGCGCTTTCTTCAGCCGATACATAAAGAACTTTTTTACTGTTTTTGCACAGTTCACCGCAGGTTTGAAGGGTGATTGTTGATTTTCCGATTCCCGGATCTCCCGCAAGAAGCACCAGCGAACCCTGAACAAAGCCTCCGCCTAATATTCTGTCAAATTCCGAAATATTAGTGCTTATTCGAACCCCTTCATCAACTTCGATTTCCTTTAGAAGTTTAGGTTTTTCGGTATTTATAAACTCGTTAGCTGCGGCATTCGGCATTTTGGCAGAAAATTGAACTTCTTCGGTTAAGCTTCCCCAGCTTCCGCATTCGGGACATTTGCCAAGATACCCTGCCGTTTCATATCCGCATTCCGAGCATATCCATTTTGACTTAACTTTTGCCATAAATTGATTATATTATTGTTGTTTTTTTTAGTCAATCTTCATGAAAAAAGGCGCCGCATTTGCGGCGCCTGAATTTTGGTATTTGAAATTAATTATTTTTCATCTGTTGTTTGCGTGGAATCCGATGCGGCTGCTTCTGTGGTTTCTTCAGTTGCTGCAGCTGGGGTTTCTTCCTCTGTTGCTTCTTCTTTAACAATCGGTTTTCCTGTTGCGTTAATCAAATTCAAATCATAAACTCTTAATGCAAAATATGGTGATTTTTTGTCAAATTCCTGCAAGAATACTACAAAAGTATCATCCAAATAGCATTTTCTCGGAGCCTGTTTCTTTTCGATAGAAACACTGCAAGTTGCAGCCATAGCGGCTTCACTTTTTAATTTAACGCCTTCGTTATCCATTGTGAATTGTAATGTTTGGATTGCATTATCAATTGTTATGTCTTTTCCTTTAACCTGTTTTCCTGTTAATTCAGAGAACTGTTGTAATTTATACAGATTAAGATTAGGCACTCTGAGCTCATCTTTTTCAAGAAAGTCGTGCCAGCCCATATATCCGCGTTCTTTATAAATCATATCTTTATAAAGTTTGTCGAAAGTTTTGTTGTCATCTGTTCTGTAAAGGTAAACAATATCTTTTCCTGTTGTTTGAATTGAAACAGCAAAATCATTTTGGGAGTTGTAGAACAGGATTTTAACCATATCATCAAGCTTGCTGTCTGATTTTGGGCTTATGCCGAAGTAATCGACTTTGCCGCTGAATTTTGAAAATCTTCCTGGTTCAAGTTTGTCAAACGGGGTATAATACTTGAAATCTTTTTTAAGCATGGCGTAGAAAAGATATTTATCGGGTGACGGTGTCCAGTCTATCATTCCTATAATATCGCTTGTTTCGTTGAATTTTTGCATCACACCGTTTTCAATTTGAGTTTTTAATTCGGGTGAAATTAGCCCGAAGGTTTTGTAGTAATAATTTGAGCTAATCATATCAGCTTTAAATTTTTGCTTGTTTAATTCTTTTACATCAATATTTTTTTCGTCGCCTGCAAGTTTAACCGGGCCTTTTACGAGGTTGTCCTGAAAGTCGTTCCATACGATTTGGAAGGTTCCAACCCAAGCTCTGTTTTGCTGATCGGTTTTGGATTGCATAGTCGGGATTAAAACAAAATCCGTATTTGTTTTGTCTTTGCCGAATGCAAAAGCCTCTTTTGGGGTAAAACGGCTTAAAGCAAAGCCTATTCCAAAGCTTACGGCGAACAGTGCAATAAATGCAAATAATTTTTTCATATTTTCTCCTTTATTTTTACTGGCACACGTGTTTTTATTCCAAATTTAAAAATCTAAAGAAGCTTTTAATATTACCTGATGCATTTTTAGCATGCGGAATATCGGCTTCTTTATAGTATTTTTCGTAATTTCTGATAATATTATCGGGCAAATCTTCTCCGCTTGCAAGTATTTCGGAAATAAGCGCCAAATACTCATCCTGTTCTTCCCGATAGTCGATGTCACGTTTTCTCAAATCCTCGTCAGCCTCCAAGTGAACAAGGGCATGAAAGGCTGCGTGAATGCTTTTATCCTTTGTATCGGGCGGAAACCTTAAAAGAGCTTCACGCACAGGAATATAGCCGAGCAAAGCTTTTTTTACAAGCTCGGATACAAGAAGTCGTTCTTCTTTTTCAATATCCATTATACAAGAAGTCCGCTGTGTTCTTTTTCGATAAATCTTATCATTTCAGCGTAATTTTTATCGAAAAACTGTTCTGCAACCGTATTAAGTGCATCAAGTGCCATTTCACGTTTGTTCAAAGCTGCACGGTAGAAGAATTTTTTACCAACCTTATATCTAACTAAAATACTTTTCAGGGTAAGTCTGTCCATAACCGTTTTGATTGTAGTGTAAGCTCTTTCAACACCGTTAGCGGAAAGAGTATCTACAACATCTTGAATGGAAATATCACGTTCTTCACACTCTGCGGTAAGAGTCCAAATTGTGTTTAAAATATCAATTTCCAGTTTGCCGCAAGCCATTTTTCCTCACTTTTCTATTGTCTTATCTATATTTATACCAACGAATTACTAACATTGTAACATAAAAGAATTATATTTCAAGCACTTTTTTAAGGGAATTTAGGGATAATTTTAAATTTTTTTTTAAGTGTCTGATAAAAAGGAAAATCGCCCAAGGTGAGCTTAGGCGAGAATTATAACAAATAGTTTATTAAAAAGTCTTTTTTATTAGTTAAAGTAAGTCGGAAGTTTTGGTGACTTAACCTAAAAGCCTTGCTTGTTTGTTACAAGCAAGGCTCTTGGCAATTTGCATTTTTTGTAACTTATATTATGCAAAGTTTCTCACTAAACCATTTTGTCTTCCACTGTCATTCTGAACTTGTTTCAGAATCTCGTTGAGATGCTGAGATAAACTCAGCATGACAAAATGGTTTGTTCTTGTTTTCATGGGATCCTTCGCTGACGCTCAGGATGACACCTCTGTTTTATGGGATTCTTCGCCTTCGGCTCAGAATGACGTCCAGTTTCTCACTAAACCATTTTGTCTTCCACTGTCATTCTAAACTTGTTTCAGAATCTCGTTGAGATGCTGAGATAAACTCAGCATGACAAAATGGTTTGTTCTTGTTTTTAGGGAGATCCTTCGTTGATGCTCAGAATGACGTGTTTTTTTTAACTTAACGTCTTTGCTGATTACTTGTTATAAAGTACTGCTCTTGCTGCAGCTGATGCAGGAATTACAGATTGGTCATACAATGCAATCGGGTAGATATCGGTCGGGTTGGATACTGTACAAGTTCTAGCATCATCACCTTCTGTACCTGATGCAGAGCTTGGGTCACACTGTACAACACGGTTCGGTGCTTTTTGACCGTTTACATCAATAAATCCATAGCAGTAGTTATCTGTTGCAACACCGATATTTGTGTTAGCTTTTTGGCAAGTGTCTTGTCTGTTATCGAAAATAAATGTGATACCATCATTCATAAATAAGAATGTTGTTTCTGCCGGCCAAGTAACCGCTCCTCCTCCTTCTGGGGGGTTTAAGCTGGGAAAACCATCGCCTTTGTGTTTCTCTGCGAATTTTTCATAATCATTTTTATCTGTGTTACTTACAATAATCCATTGATTTGGATCACCAGCAGTTGTTGTATATCCATTACCTGATTCTCTTACAATGTTCAAGCGGTTATGAAAAACATCCCATAATGACTGTGCACCAGCAGCTGCCTTACCTGTACTAGTAATACCTGTTGCGTTAGTACCAGCTACAACCTGTGACAAATCATAGTCGTTAAGTGCTATGTTCATAACTACAGCCTGTGAAAGAACTGTTAATGCTTTCTTAAATCCTGTTTTGTACTGTGCGCCTTGTGTTGAATTAATCAATGTAGGCATCGTCATAGCCGCTACAACACCAATGATACCCAACGTAATCAATACTTCTGCGAGTGTAAAACCACTCATACCAATAGTTTTCTTCATGTGTAAATACCTCCGTTTATTATACTTTAATTCCACTTGATATATGGGAATTTATTTATAATTATATCTCATGAATAGAATTATGTCAACATGGCGGGTAGAAAAATGTGATAATTCTGTTTAATAAATAGTTATTTTACCCCTTTGGAATTGTAATTATATATAAATAGAAATCAGAGGAATTATGTGTCTAAAATCTCAACTAGGTCAGAAAATCCAAATTCTGCGCAAAAAAAAGCGGCTTACGCAGGAACAGTTTGCCGAGATGATCGGTATTGATCCGAAAAATGTCAGCAAAATAGAAATCGGGGCAAATTATCCTTCTCCCGAAACTCTTACGTCAATCGCTAAGGCGCTTGAGGTCGAGATTTATGAACTTTTTGTTTTTAAACAGGAACTTTCTACCGATGAAATGCGCGCTGAGATTACTAAAGCCATCGAAAACGACAAAACAGCTTTTTATCTTTTCCAAATGCTTAAAGTGATGTAAAATTCTTTTATTGACTGTTTGCTACGATTAAAATTTGAACGTTTGTTAATTCTTTTTTAGAATTTCAATTAATTCTGGCAGAATTTTAAACATATCTCCGACTATGCCAAAGTCTGCAATTTCAAATATAGGTGCGTTTTCGTCAGTGTTTATCGCAATAATCTTGTCGCTGTCCTGCATTCCAACAAGGTGTTGAATTGCACCGGAGATTCCGCAGGCTATGTAAATTTTCGGACGAACGGTTTTGCCTGTCTGGCCTATCTGAATGCATTTTGGGGCTATCCCCATATCTACGGCACCTCTTGTGGCGCCGAGGGTGCCGTTTAGGGCTTTTGCAAATTCTCTTAAAACCTCAAATCCCGCTTCACTTCCTGCGCCTTTGCCGCCTGCAACGATTATTTCGGCACTGTCAAGCTCGTTTATTTCATCTTCAAGCGTTTTTACAAACTCAAGAAGTTCGGTTTTCGGCTTGAAGTCTGATAAATCAGGAGTTTTTACAATAAAATCGGTTTCTTTCAAAATATCTTCTTTCAAGGGCTTAAAAACTTTAGGTCTGACTGTTGCCATCTGAGGCAAGGTTTTGCACAAAATCGTCGCCATAAGTTTCCCGCCAAAAGTCGGACGGGTTGCTGCAAGCTGCCCTTTTTCATTAATGTCAAGGTCTGTGCAGTCTGCCGTTAGGCCTGTGTGAAGTGCGGATGATATCCTTGGCGCAAGATCTCTGCCCTCGTTTGTTGCACCGATTAAGACTATTTTAGGGTTAATCTCTTTTATAAGTTCTATCGCAAGCTTTGAGTAAAGTTCGGTGTTATAATTTTGGAATTTTTCGTTCTCAAAAACATAAACTTTATCAATTCCGCTTTTCAAAAATCCGTCTTTATAATCCTTAAGCCTGTCGGGGGCAGTAAACAGCATTGCAGAAATCTTGCAATCTCCAAGCTTGCCGGCAAGCTCCGCCGATTTTTGCGCTAATTCAAAAAATACTGTGTGTATGAATTTTTCTTTCGTAACCTCTGCATAAAGCAGGATTTCGTTTTTATTTTCACTCATTTTCACCTGCCATGTATTCGGTAAGTTTTGTTTTTAAAATTTCTGCTGAGTTTTCTGAGTAAGTAATTTTCTCGCTGTTTCTGGTAATTATCGGGCGGAAAGCTTTGCTGACATAAGTCGGAGAACCTTTTATCCCGACTTCTTCAGCATTTAAGCCCAAATCCTCCATTGTAAGTGTCTTAATCTCTGCACTTTGTGCTTTTTTATAGCCGTCTATTAGCGCTCTTGTGGGTTCAAAATCTCCCATTTGCATGCATAAAAGAATTGGAAGTTCAGCCTTAATCGTTTCAAGCCCCGCATCTGCCTGACGTTTAACTATTACATAATTTTCGTTACATTCAAGAATTTCTTTTACAAAAGTTATTTGCGGAATGTTAAGGTGGTTTGCAATGCTCGGGCCTGTTTGGGCTGTGTCACCGTCTATTGCAAACTGTCCGCATATAACCATTGAATAATCAGAAACGGCTGTTTGAATTGCTTTCGAAATAGTTTTGCCTGTTGCGTAGGTGTCGGCTCCTGCAAACTTTTTGTCTGATATTAAAACCCCGTCATCAATACCAAGTGCTATTGTTTTTTTAAGCATGCTGACTGCTTGCTGCGGGCCCATTGTTAGTACCGTAATTTTTGTATTTGGAATTGTTTTTTTTATTTGCAGCGCAGCTTCAATTGCATATACATCATAAGGGTTGATAATGCTTTCAACCCCTTCTCTATTAATAGTATTGTTTTCCGTCCATTTTATATCTGATGTGTCCGGAACTTGTTTAATACAAAGTGCTATTTTCATAGATTAATTATTAGGATTATTGGTTTTTCGCTGTCTTTGCGCAGCTTGTCTTGAGTTTGCCGCAAGCAAAGCATTATACGCCATTATGTACATGGAACATTTTTTTACACTCGGTATGTACCAGCTGCAGCGCTCTTGTGTGCATACCATGTCTATACCTGTTCCTATACTTAATACCGGACAAAACGGAATATCTTTTTTTACAGCCATCATTCTCTCCTGTTTACTTTTGCAGCGAAGCTTGTTTTAAAAGATTACAATTTTCGTCGCGTTTTCTTTCCTGATCCTTGTAGATTCTTGTTCTGTTTATAACTTCGTCAAAGTCGATTTTATGAGCGTCAAAGTCAGGGCCGTCAACACATGCAAACTTAACTTCTCCGCCGACAGTAACACGGCATGCTCCGCACATCCCCGTACCGTCTACCATAATTGGGTTCATGCTGGCTTCGGTGTATATTCCTTTGCCTCTTGTCATTTCTGCAACTGCCCTCATCATAGGCATTGGGCCTACTGCAATTGCATAATCCACTTTTTCACGATTCATAATTTTTTCCAATACCTGAGTTACGAATCCTTTTTCGCCCATTGTGCCATCATCGGTTGTTATGTATAACTCAGTGCAGGCATTTTGCATTTTGTCTGCCCAAAAGATTAAATCTTTGTTTCTTGCGCCCATAATCATGTAAACTTTATTGCCTGCATCTTTGAAAGCTTTTGCTATCAAGTAGCATGGCGCAGCTCCGTAACCGCCGGCAAGACATACAACAGTTCCGTACTTCTTGATATGTGTAGGTTTTCCGAGAGGCCCTACAATATCATGGATTTCATCGCCTGCATTTAGTGCTGCAAGCTTCTTTGTTGAAAATCCGACTGCCATAAATACAAGGGTTAATTCGCCTCTTTCTTTGTTTACGTCTGCTATCGTAAGCGGTACTCTTTCACTGTTTTCATCTGCTCTGAATATTATAAACTGTCCCGCTTGTGCGTTTCTTACTACGTAAGGCGCTTCTACTGTTATTTCGTATTGGTTCGGACAAATTTCTTTTTTGGCTAAAATTTTATATCCCATTTTGTTGATTCTCTCCTATAACTTTTTCTTATATTATACTACAAAAATCATCTGCGTACAGAAATTTAACATTTTTAACGTTATTTGATAATTTTGCAAGTATAATCAGGGGTATTTTTAAGTTTTTCTTCTATTTGTTCAAATGTTAAAAGTCCTTGTGTTGCTCCGAATTCTGATACTGCAGCCGCTGAATTGACGGAAGCATACATTAAAGATTTTGCTATATCAAGGCGGTTTCTTTCTAAAGCAGCGCAGAAGGTTGAGGCAAAAGCATCACCAGCACCTAGTGTCGATACTACAGGGCCGTCAAACACCGGACAAATATAGAACTGATTGCCGTCGTATGCATAAGCGCCGTTTTTGCCGTCTGTGATTACGACAACCTGATAATCTCTGACTTTAAGTTTTTTAAACATTTCCTTAATATCAGGGTGAAGGGGTTCTTCAGAGTATTTAGCTTCTCTGGTATCAGGTCTTACTTGAATTTTAGTGGCAAGTGAGGCTTCTTCTTTGTTCATGACAACGATGTTTGCATTTTCTAGAATTTTTTTCAGGTAATTAAATCCTTTTTTAATGCTTGTAGAGCCTGCGTTAAAGCAGACAAAAACATTGTTTTCGCTTGCGAATGTTGCAATATCGTCAAGAACTTTTGTGCTGTCGCCGTTCATCGGTGCAATATAAAGAAGCTTAGCATTCTTTATGGCGTCAAAATTTATATCGGATTTTTTAATCATGGCATTTGCGCCTCTGTGGGCTAAAACGGTTCTGTCGCCTTGAAAACTTACCAATATAATCGAAAATCCCGTACTGATTTTGGGGTCTTGAATAATATTGGAAAGGTCGATATTTTTGTTTTTAAAAGATTCAAGAACTCCTTCAGAATAAATATCGTCCCCTATTTTAAATATAGCACTGGTCTTGTAACCTAGATTGGCAAAGTTTACTGCGGTATTAACTCCGCCTCCGCCGACTTGTGAGGTAAAATCTTCTATTTCTACTTTTGCGCCATAAGGATAGCTCATAAATTCAGATTTTTTGCTTTTTGTGTAAACAGATACAATATTTGCATCATCGCTTTCGACAAAAACATCCATTGTCGCGCTTCCAATAGTTATAACGTCGCACATTTTAATATCCTCCGATTGATTATATCCTATCACAAAAATGTAAATTATTGTGAACTTTACTAAAATTTAAAAAGCAATTTTATTATAAGGATTTTGTTTATATCTGTATAGAGGAAAAATTAAGGGTAAAGATTTATGGGGAATTTATCAGTTGACCCGGTCAGTGAATATCAAGAAGTAAATTATGGGGAAAATAAAAAGAAATTAAAAGAGAGGACTAATAATGCAGTTTTGGCGGATGCTAATTCCGGGCAGAAAAATAATAATGTGAATAATTCAACTAAGACGATAACAATAGTAAATAAAGACAGGTTAAAACCGGCAGAGGATAATTCAACTAAAACGATAACAATTTCAAATAAAGGGAGGTTAATACCTTATGAAGAATCGCCGCTAAATGAAGTAGTTGATGTCGAACGTTATGAATTAAGCTGGGGTGAAATTGGAGATGTTGCATTAAAAAGTAGCGGAAACTTTGTAAAAAGTATGTTTTGTGACGAAAACGGTTTCAGTTTAAAAAGAACAGCTATGACGGTTGGAACTGTTGCGGCTTTAGCTTTTGCAGCACCAATTGCAGCAGGTTTAGGCGCAAGTGCTGCCGTTGTTGGTGCTGTTGCAGGAACTGCAAAATTAGCAGGTTTGGGTATGGCAGGCTATATGGCATATAGCGGCGGAAAAAATATTGTTGAAGGTACTCAAAAATATTACGAATCCACAACCGAACAGGAAGCAAAGGCAAATATGGAGCAGGCAATGGATGGCGCAGTAGAGGTTACGGCGGCTTTACCTGCATTCTTGTTTATCAAGGGCGGGGCTAATAAAGGTAAGAAAATGGCTTCTAAAAAAGCAGAAACACCTGCGGCAGAACCGAAGCCGCCAGAACCAAAACCAGCGGAAACACCAGCGGAAACACCTGCGGCCGAACCGAAGCCGACAGAACCAAAACCGACGGGACCAAAACCTGCAAGTGGAGCTGTTAATTATAACGAAGTCGTCGGAAACGCCGAAGTTTTCAATACAGCGCAGGGGGCAAAGTTTGTCAAATATAAAAATATTTCAGGAAATATTTTAAAAGAGGTTGTATCTGATAAAGACGGAAATTTGTTATATACAAGAGAGTTTTCTTATGCCTCTGACGGAAGTGAAGTCGGGTTTACGATAAAATGGGCAGAAGGTATTGAAGACGTTTTTGTTAAGGGGTCAAATATTGGCAGACGTACAAAACCTGACGGTTCAATATGGTCTGTAAAATTTGAAAACAATTCAATAACAGAAATTTCGCAAATTAAACCTGCAGAAGTTAAGCCGACAGAGCCGAAGCCGACAGAGCCGAAACCTGCTGAAAACAAGTCGTCTGCTACGGAAAGAAAAATTCCAGAAACTAAAAATCTTAGTGATGAGAAAAATTTAAAAGAATTAATCGCTAAATTATTAAATAAGGATTCTAAAAATGCAGATCTGGTAAAGAGATTTATGGAAGATCTTAAGGATTATAACGATCCAGCTTTTACAGAGGCTTCTATACGACAAATATTAACTGAATCAGCAGATTTGTTAAATTGCGGACTAAAAGTTTATGTTGAAAATGGTAAAATCTTCTTAACTTTAGATGATGGCGTGACTTATGCTGTAAAATTAAAAACTGCAGTAAAGCCGGCGACAGCATCGAAAGCTGAGGAAACAAAGCCAGCGGCGGAGCAAAAAGTTGAAGCTCCAAAGGCAGACGAGTCAAAGCCAGCTAATTCAACGAAAACAGAAGCTTCAAAAGCGGAAGAAACCAAGTCGGAACCTGTAAAGACTGAATTACAACCTGCTGTTGATTACAACAAATCTGTCAGAAGTGAATTAAAGAAAAACTCTGACGGTTGGACAAATGAATACTTCTACAATGAAAAAGGTGATATTATAAAATTGATAGAACTGGATGATACAGGTAAAATAAAGTATAAATCTATTTATGAGTACAATTCATCCGGTGAAAATGTGAAAGATATTTGGCAAACTTCAGATGGAACAATTAGTGAAACTTTCTATAACAAAAAAATTGAAATAAAGAAAGTATGGAAATGGAATGATGGCCGAGTTGATGAGTTTTATCCAAAAGGTAACAATATTTATGAAGGTGTCAGAACCTATCCTGATGGCAAAAAGGTAAAAATACGAGAGGAAAATAATATAACAAAAGAGCTTGGACCGGTTGAATAGAAAAATAAAAAAGGAGTCTGTAGATTTACAGGCTCCTTTTTAGATTTATATTTAATTAACTATTGATTTAAAAGCTGAGCTTTTTCTTCTTCTGTTACACCTTTGATTGTAAGGTTTACTCTGCCTTTTTCATCAATTTTAATAATCTTCACGATTACTTCATCGCCGATTTTGACGTGAGGTTCGATTGTCTCAATTCTTTCCTGGCAGATTTGAGAGATGTGTACCATTCCGTCTTTTCCGCCGCAAAGCTCTACGAATGCTCCGATTGGGATTATTCTTACAACTTTACCCTTCATAATCATTCCGACTTCAGGTTTGAAGGTCAATTCTTTAATCATTCTTTTTGCGATTTCTGCACCTTCCTGATCGTTTGATGTAATCGTTACAACACCGTTGTCTTGGATATCAATTTCGGCACCTGATGCGTCAATGATTGATCTGATTTGTTTTCCGCCTGGTCCGATTACTGTTCCGATGTCATCGACAGGAATTGTCATTGTTGTGATGCTCGGCGCAAATGGCGATAGATGATCCGCAGGTTTGGTAATTACTTTTCTCATTTCACCCAAGATATGTAATCTGCCTTCTTTTGCTTGGGCTAAGGCTCTTCTTAGGGTATCGTTTGCGATACCTTTTGCCTTCATATCCATTTGAAGTGCTGTGATACCGTCATCGTTGCCTGTTACTTTGAAGTCCATATCGCCTAAAAAGTCTTCAATGCCTTGAATATCTGTCAATACAACAGGTTCTTTGCCTTCTTCCGTAATCATACCCATCGCAACTCCGCCTATCATGCATTTTACAGGTACACCTGCGTTCATTAATGCCATTGACGAACCGCAAGTTGATGCCATTGAGGTTGATCCGTTGGATTCTAATACATCAGAAGTTACTCTGATTGTGTATCCGAATTCTTCTTGTGACGGAAGGGCAGGAACATTCGCTCTTTCTGCCAAGTTACCGTGTCCGACTTCTCTTCTGCCGGGGCCTCTTAAGGCTTTTACTTCACCTACTGAAAATCCCGGGAAGATGTATTTGTGCATATATGTTTTTTCGGTTTCAGGATCAACTCCGTCAAGCTCCTGTTTCATGCCGGGGCCTGCTAAGGTCGCAACTGAAAGAACTTGAGTTTGTCCTCTTGTAAATACGGCTGAACCGTGTGCTCTTGGAATTACTCCTACTTCACACCAAATCGGTCTTACATCATGCGGTTTTCTGCCGTCTGCTCTTACGCCTTCATCCAAAATCATTGTACGCATTATTTTCTTTTCTGCGTTTTTGAATTCTTCCGCTACAAAGTCAATTCCTGTTTCTTCAATGATTTTTTTGATGTAATCATCTTCAGGAAGTGCGTCAATTTTTTCTTTTACAAGCGCTTTGGCTTCTTCAAGTTTGTTTTGTCTGTATTCTCTGTCAAAGTTGTGGTATGCATCAAAAATCATATCGTGAGCGGTTTCATCAATAATTTTCTTGATTTCGGTTGTGTCGTAAGGATTTACGAATTCTTCTTTCACAACTCCGCAAGCTTTTGCAAATTCAACTTGTGCTTCACATTGTTTTCTGATTTCTGCTTGCGCAAATTCAACCGCATTCATAATGTCATCTTCGGTTACGAATTTGCAGCCTGCTTCAACCATAATTACGCTGTCGTGAGTTCCTGCAACTACAATATCAAGATCAGATTTATCTGCCTGCTGATGTGTCGGGTTGGCTATCATATTGCCGTTTTCATCTCTTGATACTCTGACTGCTCCTATCGGGCCTTCAAACGGTGCGCCTGAAAGCATTAAGGCCGTTGACGCTCCAAGCATTGCAAGAGTATCAGGCTGGTTTTGCTGATCATAGCTGAATAATTGAGCTACTATCTGAATATCATTTCTGTATCCTTTCGGGAATAAAGGTCTTATCGGTCTGTCAATCAAACGTGATATAAGAATTGCTTTGTCGCTTGCTTTACCTTCCGAACGGTTGTATCCGCCGGGAATACGTCCGATTGCTGACATTCTTTCTTCATAATCAATTAATAACGGGAAGAAATCTATTCCAACACGGGGTTCTTTTGATACAACACAATGTACAAAAAGCATTGTATCTCCGCATCTTACTGTCACTGAACCATTTGTGGACTGTGCATACTTCCCGGTCTCAACGGTTACTGTTTTACCGCCGATTTCAATTTCAAATTTTTTCGTTTCCGGTATTGTCATAATTTTCCTTTCCTGCCGGTATAAATCGTTTTTTTTACTTCCGTTTTTGCCGGCTTTTTGCGGGGCTTAGAAACATTACCCGCCTGTTTGTTATACACTTCTTTTGTTCATTCAAATTATACCGCAAACAAGAAAATTATGTGCATAATTGAAAATTTGTTGTTAATTTTTCTACCAGGGGTAGTCATCTCGAATTTCCCAACCATCAGTCATAATAAGAGCAGAGCAATATCCTCCGTTGGTGACTGCTCCTTTGGCATTTTTGCATCCATAACGTGAAGATGTTTTTATATGCTCTCTGTCAAAGGTGTCGTAACTTTCTATATCGGATGAGCCTTTATAACCAAAAGGGACAAGTCCATAATCTTTGTGTATAGAAAATACAAAAAATCTCTGCCAAACCGGTTCGGTTTTTTATAACCGTTGATATCGACGCATATTCCTATGGCAATTCTATTAGGGTTACTAATTTTAGTATCAGCAAAGTAAAAAGTCATTCCGTCTACTGTGCTTACAATTAATGCTTCGGAATATAAAGGTGTAAAATTAAGCTCAAAGGTTAAATCTTTACAATGGACGCAAAAGAAAAAGAATATTGTAAAATGTTCGGGGCAGCTTTGAGAAGTCTCAGGATTGAATTCACAAAGAAAAGTTTGTGCATGTTTGCCTATGAAAATGATGTTCCAAGATCAACTCTTTCCCGTATTGAAATGGGTACAAATGAGGCTCAGCTTGTTACGCTCAAAAAAATAGCCGAAGGGTTCGGCTGGTCGTTAGCAAAGTTGTTTTCTGAAATCGAAAAAAGAATGCCATCAGATTTTAAAATTTTTAATGAAGATCATTATTGATTATATATTTCTTTTAAAGTCTTAATATCGTCTTTTGAAATATCAAGACATTTGTTAGTCGTTTCGTTCATAATTGAATTTGGTGAATTTGAATGTCCAAGACCGATTGCGTGACCTATTTCGTGACGCATAATCTTCATTAACTGATGGTTTGTCATTTTTGTTGTTTGGGTATCAGAGTATTTCGCAATTACAATTTTTGCGCTTCTGAAATATCCGTCTTGACCTACTGTAGGGTAGGTTAATCCGACTGCCTTTTCTGATACGTCGGAAACTTTGTCTGCAAATGTTACAACTATTTGAGCATTTTCTGGTTTGTCTACAAATTCAAATTCGACAGTTTTATTGCTTGCGGATTCCCAGTCGCCAAATGCTTTTTTCATTAGGTAATCACGTCTGCTCTTTTCTATGTATACGTTAATCGGCATTTTTTTCCATACTCCAATTTTTTCTACAGCCAGAGCTGGACCTGAAATTAAAATAAATGCAAGTAAAAATAGTAAAATTTTTTTCATAAATTTCCTCCATTATTAGTAAAGTTCCATTAAATTTTCGATATCTTTTTCAGTAATGCTTTGTCCTGGTAATACGTAAGGATACATTATGCTTTTCTTGTCTTTGTCATGAGAAAGTCCCAATGCATGACCAATTTCATGTCTTATTATAATATCCAATTCGGGTTGTGTAAATTTCCGCCCGTTGGATGCGTTTAAACCTATATCGATGCTTGATTTGTAAATTTTGTTCACTCCCATTTGAGCTTCTGTCCTGCCGGCTGTCGCATCTTTAAAGTTCTGGACAAGATTTACCGTTATGTTTGCATAGCCTGAGTGTGGCTTTGTTACAAATTTAAAACGTACTTCGCCGTCAGATTTTTCTTCCCAGTCTTTAAAGCCTGCTTCTATCATTTTTGTATAACCGCCTGTTTCATTTAAGTAGACTCTTATCGGCATTCGGCTCCAACCCTTTTCAATTCGTGACCACCCGCTTTCTTCTCCGTTGCTCATTAAGGGAATTAGTATTATTGTTAGTATCGTTAATAATAGTTTTTTCATAGTTTTGTTATTTGTATAAATTGTTTATCTCTCTTATTGAATCTTCTGTTATGTAATATCCTGCTTTTACTACTGGCTGCATTACGCTTTTCGGGGTGTTTGTATGATCAATTATTCCTATTGCGTGGCCTACTTCATGCATCATTAAGGGTAGTAAAACCTCTTTCTGTGCCTTTTGACCGTCTCTTGTCAAAAAGCTGATTTCAATGTGCGCCTTTTTTAAATATCCGTTTCTAAAAGAAAAGGCGGTGTTTGAATTTGTCTTGTTTGATACGTAACTTACTGTTATTTGCGCATCTGGACAACTGTTTGCCGTCAAAAAGACAAATGAAACTTTGTCTTTAGTCGCTTTTTGCCAGTTTGTGAATGCTTCTTTCATCATTGTGTTGTTAGGGTTTGGCGGAAGACATACCAATAAAGGCATTTTCCCCCATTTTAAATTTTGGGCGTAACTTATGCCAGATACCGTAAAAATCGTTAAAAATATTATTACGCTCTTTAAAATTTGCGCTTTTATTCTATACACTACCAACCTCTGTTTATTCCTGCGCTTTTGGGCGCAATAATCCTCGTTTTTATATTATTTTATGCTAAAAATGCATGTCAAAGCTTGGGGGCATTCCGTTAATCTTTTCGTCCTCCATACGCATTGCGGAGCCTATCGTAAAGCCTTCTGCAAATAGTTTGTTTATTTGGAAGGTTATATCTCCGTTAAAGACTTCTTCGTTTTCCTCTAAAAATTTGAATAACGGATCTACCGGACTTTTCGCTATGTTGCTTAAAGTCTTGCCTGCTTGTTGTAAGGTCTTTTCACCGATTTCCGGCACTTTCACATTCATGCCGAAGGGTTTATAAGGCCTGTTGAACGTAAATTGTGTGTCAGCCATTTTTTCTACCCTATGAAATTTTGTTACCATTTAGGGTATCGGCAGTTTGTTTGCTCAAGTTTAATATTTTTGATAAAATGTTTACTTTTGTTAATAAAAAAGCGCGCTTAAATTATCCAATTTGACAGCTATACCGCATCGTTTCCGTAATTCCTGCTGCAGCCAAAAAATATCTCGGCTTGATATTAAATCTTCATTTGCAAGTTCTATAAAATGGTCAAAGTTTTCTTGAGCTTTTTCTACCGGAAAATTCTCCTCTAAAACTTTTGTTGAAATCCCTGATGCATTCATTTGGCGTCCGCTTTGCCTGTAAATGCTTGTTTTCAATTGTAATAAGTCTTCTAATGAGATAAAGCCGTCATTTACGATTCCTATCATGTCGTTAAAGTAAACCTGTGGACTAGTTTTGGGAAATCCCTCAAGGTATTTTGCCATATTTGAGTTCGCACGACCATGATTGCAAGGGCCGCAGGCATGAGCATAGTTGCCCAGTCTGTTTACATAGGGGCCATGTGTTGATTCCGGCTCAAGATGTTCTATGGTTGTTATTGATGGTTTCAAAAGTTCATAGCCTATTGTCGCTGAACTTGAGTATTCGTGTTTTGCGATAAATGAATTTATGTTACTTGAGGATGTTGGTAATTTCGATATTGCTTTGAAAATCTTTTTTTTAATTTTTGAATTTTTGTATCCGTTTAATACTTTTTCTATGTCATGACTAAAAGCTTTGTTACTGAATTTCAGTTGTACGGTTTTTCCCATTAACATGTCTTCTGTCATCTTGCAGGAAATTAAAATATCATTTCTGTCTAGTTTTGTGCCGATTTTTTTTATCTGTTCCACAATATATAGTTGGATGCTTTTTATATTTACCGGCATGCTGTAGTCAAAATTTTCATTGTGTTGGAATGTTTTGCTAAGTATATTGTTGTCATAAAAATTGGTATATTTTGTTTGGGTTGTTGCTAACATTATTTCTGCATAATTTGAAAGTGATTCTCTGTGTATGCTGTTTGCTACTGTTTCTGACGATTTTTTAATTTTGTAACTGAAATCTTTTGCACTGAATTCTTCGTGTTGCGGAATTCTTTTTAGTCTGTTTTTATGAATTTTTAAAACTTTCATAACTTTTTCACGAACTCCGTCGGGTAATTCGTGAAATTCGGTTTCAATTTGCTTAAATATTGGAAGCTGTTTTTTTGTCAGTTCCTGTAATGCTTTTTCATTAAGTATTTGTAAAGCTTCTGCAAGGTGGGTTTGCGGTGCAAGTTTAGAGGTGTCTTCTAGATATTTGAATATGTCATAGGATGTCGGTTTTAAGTACGATTTGTACGGAGCAAGTTCTTTTACAAAATTTTCTATTGTTCCGTCAAATACTCCTCTTGCATTCAGGCTATCTACAAACTCAGGACTGAATACAGGTTTTTGACAGTAAAAACAATGGATAACACGGTTACGTGCAAGTTCTCGGAATTCTTTTTTCGTTTTTACTTTGGAACTTGTTGTAAGCAGGTGTTGTCCTAATTTTAAAACTGTGTTTTTGCCTGTAAAGTTTATTTCAGGAGTGGTTTTTTGAAAGCTGTCGGTTTGTAATGCAGAAATTTTGTTGCTTTGGTATTGAGGATATTTCTCTTGCAAAGAAACATTATTATTTGTTTTAAATTGTAAATTTTGAATTTTTAATATTTTCATATTGTATTAAACCCCCATAAATAAAAAATTTGCCGATTCGTTAAGAAACGTAACCGGCAAATTTTTGTTATCCCATCGGAGGCGGCTGAATGTAAAGCGGTTTAAGCTTTTTCCAATCGCAATCCTCCGTTTTTGATTTTTTAATCGCAAGTTTTGTTAAAATTTCACCGAGAGGCAGGTTTAATTTTTGATAAGACTTCCCGCCCAAAATCGGCTCAAGTTTGTCATCTGTTAGAACCTCAAAATCTCCTTTCCGAATTATCTCTTTAACCTCATCTAAAGGTATTGCTCCTTTTACTTCGTTATCTTTGTATAAATAAGCCATATTTTTTCTGGCATCAAGTGCTGTAAGTACAGGTTTTGGGGGGTGGCAAGCTTCTTCGTAGGCTCTTGTGATAATCTCAAGACTCGAAATTCCTGTCGCTTTTATATTAAGCTGCTGCGCCATAACCCTTGCTGTTGTTGTGCAGGCTCGTATCCCCGTAAAACTTCCGGGGCCGTCGTTTATTCCTATCAGAAAAAGATTTTCGGGTTTTATTCCGTTTTGATTAAGTATTTGTTCTATTGTAGAAATTAAAAATGCGCTATGATATTTCAAATCGTGATTTTCGACTATTCGTGAATCTAAAATGGTTTCTTCTTTTGCAAGTGTTATATACATTTTATCAAGACAGGTGTCAAAGCAGATTGAATAATTTTTATCCGGCATTGTTAAGTCCTTCCGTAATTTTGATATTGTCATCGCCGAAAGCTTCAAATGAATATTTTCGGGATTCGTCATCCTCATAAGTGACATTGATTTTTATATGATTAAAAGGAATTTCGTTTTGAGAAAATTCTGCCCATTCTACAAATGTCAGCTGTCTGCCCTCGGAATATTCTCTTAATTCATCAAGAATTGTTTTTACACCTTCATTTTCCAACCTGTACAAGTCAAAATGATAAATTGGAATTTTTGCTGTATGGTATTCGTTTAAAATAACAAAACTTGGACTTGTCACTTTTTCTTTCACCCCCAAAGCTTCTGCTGCAAGTTTTACAAATGCAGTTTTACCGGCGCCTATTTCTCCGTAGAGGCTTACAAAACATCCGTTCTCGGCAAGTTTTGCAAAATTTCGCGCAAGTTCTTTTGTTTCTTCTAAGTTATGACAAATCTTTTCGTATTTATTTCTATTCATCTTTGTTTACCACTATCTTGTTTCTTCCTGATTCTTTAGCTTCATAAAGTGCTTTGTCTGCTTTTTTCAGCAAATCATCTGCATTATCTGTTTTTTTGAATTCATAAATACCGGAGCTTATTGTGATATTTATGGTATTATTTGACTTGTCGGGATTGATTTTTGAAAAATCGACTTTCTTATTTGCAATTGCTTTGCGAAGTCTTTCCGCAACCATAATTGCTTCTTCCATTCTTGTGTTTGGAAGCAAAAGTGCAAATTCTTCTCCTCCGTATCGTCCTGCTATATCGTATTCTCTAAGTTGTGAGCGAATTGTTTTGGAAACTATTTTTAATACTAAATCTCCAGCTGCATGACCGTATGTATCGTTTACTCTTTTGAAAAAATCTATATCAGTCATTATAACGCAAAGCGGTGTTTTTTGTCTTTTGGCTTTGGAAGTTTCCTGTTTAATTCTTTCTTCAAGCTGATGTCTGTTATAAAAGCCGGTTAAAGCATCTAGAGTTGCGTGTTTTAAGATTTCTGCGTAAACTATTGCCCTGTTAATTGTTGATGAAGATTGTTTGGCGAGCTGTTCAAGATAGTTTATATCGTTTTCTTTAAGTTCAGCACCCATGCTTTTGGCGGCAATACATCCAAGAAGTGTGTTTTCATTTACCAGCGGGAAAATTCCTGTTTTTTGATTTGTGACTATACTGTAATCATAGCCTTCTTGAAGTTTTTTGACTTCATCCAATATACTTTGATCTTTGCAGTTTGCCGGCCAGATAAGTTCCATTTTAGAATTGTTCTTTATAAATATATATATAAGATAATCCGGCATAAATTTATCAATCATTTCTCCAATGAGTGGAACGACATAATTCAATTCATATTGTGTTTCAATAATCTTTGCAATGTTTCGCATAAGCTCATAAAAATCAATATTTTTTTGCATAGATTCCGCAAGCAGTATATTTTGAATCTTTATTGAAATTATGAATGCAGCTGTTTGCAAAAATTCAATCAGATTATCAGAATTTCCGCCTTCAATCTTTATAAATCCGATAACTTTGCTGCTTTTTGTAAGTGCGAAAAATAATAAGTCTTTGTAATCAGTTATATATTTTGTTGATTTAAGTTTTGTAACGATATTTTGGAACTTATCATCAATGCCGGCGCAATCAGGATTTACCCAGTCTTTGGAAAAATCTTTAATGGATTTGTCTTTATCATCAATAATATATATATCAAAACGTGTTACTTTAAAATTCTTAATAAAAAAATCCTGCAAAGCGCCGGTAAGTTTTTTAGAATTATCAGCGTTGTCAATATTTTTAGATAATTTTTCTATTAAATCAAGCATTATTCCTCAAGCTTTTTCAGAATATCATCAGATATGTCGAAATTAGCGTATACATTTTGAACATCATCATGTTCTTCAAGTTTATCAAGAAGTTTTAAAATTTGATCAGCAGTTGCTTCATCGTTTATTTCGATAGTATTTTGCGGAAGTCTTGTAAGTTCGGCCGTAATACTTCTAAAACCTTCTTTTTCAAGACCTTCAACCACATTTTGAAAATCTTCGACGGTTGTGTAAACTTTATATTCGCCTTCATCTTCTGTAATATCAAGAGCATTAAGGTTAATAGCAGCTTCAAATAACTTTTCAAAGCCATTGGAATCATCGAATGTAATGACACCTCTTTGATCGAACATCCATCCGACGCATCCTGTTGCGCCAAGGCTTCCGCCAAATTTAGTAAAGAAACTTCTGATATCTCCGGCGGTACGATTGCGGTTATCAGTCATTGCTTCAATAACTACCGCCACTCCGCCAGGTGCATATCCCTCGTAAATAAGTTCTTCATAGTTATCCGAAGAACCTGAGCCTGCTCCTTTTTCTATTGCTCTTTTAATATTATCGTTTGGTAATCCGGCAGCTTTAGCCTTTTCAATAGCTGTTCTAAGCCTAAAATTTCCAGCAGGATCTGGACCGCCAAGTCTTGCTGATACGATTAATTCTCGTGAATATTTTTGGAATACCACTGCTCTTTGGCTATCTACTTTAGCTTTTTTGTGTTTAATTGTTGACCACTTTGAGTGTCCTGACATTGTTTTCCTCCAAATCTGAAATTTTCTGAATTTATAATATCAAAAATATTCACAAATTACAAATGCAGACTTGAAAAAAAATAAGTGTAATGTTATAATGAAATTGTAATTACTGTATATTGAGCAAAAGGAACAATAATCGTTATGACAACCCTATCCAAACAGGTTATTTTTGGAAAGGGCGGGCACTCGGTATTTCGGGTGGCCGATATTTTGATGTTGAATTAACAAGCTTAAATAATTTTAAGTCTGTACTTTTGCTGATTAAACACGAGAATATAGTACATATCTGAATAATTAGGAGCAAAAAGTATGAGAAAAATCTGTGATTACCTGATGAGTTTATTCGCCAGAACTCGAAAATTAGGTGCATTTAGTTTGGGCGAGCTATTAATAGCGATAGCAGTAATAGGTGTATTGGTAATAATCCTGATGCCGATATTACGAAATGTAAAGCCGGATGAAAATGAGGCAATGCACAAGAAGTCTACCTATGTAGTAGAGCGAATAATA
>CASFTJ010000003.1 GCA_949297715.1 uncultured bacterium
CTCTGTTGGTTGATCTGTTGACCTTCATATTCAGTATTTGTTTTTCTGGCCGTGAGTCCTAAGAATCTGGCCTGTGATGCTGCCATTCCCATGACGTTTCCCTTTCAATTTCGTTTCCTTGTGTCATGTGTTACGGCAATGCTATTTAAAATCTTTAATTTTTTATCCACTTTTTGTAATATTTCGTTACATTAATTGCTGAAATTTAATTATAATAACAAAAAAGAACCGGCTTTTGACCGGCTCTTTTTTATTTGTAATTTGTTTTTACTTGATATTTGAGAATGTCCAAGCATCAAATGTCGGAGTTTCAGAAATGTTCATTTCTTTTTTCTTGCCGCCTGATGTTGAGTCATTGTGTGCAATCGGTTTGTACAATCTGTTGTAGTATTCAATTACCATTCTGTCTGAATTGAAGTATGCTTCAGATGTTCTGATTGCCTGTCTCATCAATCTTGCCCATTCCTGTTTGTTTTCATAATAAGTCGGGATGATTTCATTTTCAATCTTATTCATCATGCATTCATGATCTTTCCAATGACGTTCTTCCCAAGGCATTTCATCGTCAAGTTCAGGGTATTCGATTGTGTAGCCGTTGATTCCGTCAAATGTGCCTTCTACTGTCCAACCGTCAAATGTTGATAAGTGAAGTGCTCCGTTTGCGTTTGCTGACATTCCTGAAGTTCCTGATGCTTCAAACGGTCTTAGAGGTGTATTTAACCATATATCAGAACCGCGTTTCAGCATTCCTGAAAGTTCAAGTTCATATCCTGGCAATACAACAACGTTTTTAAGCGTATGTGAACGGTTAAGAAGCTTGTTGAACATTTCTTTACCCATAACATCATCGGGATGGAATTTTCCTGCAAAGATAATCTGAATTTTGTTTTCGTCAAGAAGCTTGTTGATTCTGTCTTTGTCCATCAAGATAAGCCAAGCACGTTTGTAATCCGCAAATCTTCTTGCCCAAGTGATTGTTAGTACATCAGGATTGAATCTCTTGCCTGCTACGTTTGCTACGTATTCAAACAATTCTGTTTTCATTTCACGTTTAACAGCAAGCAATTTTTCAGGTGTATTAGCTTTTTTAATTCTCGGATCTTGCCAGTAGTGAAGGTTTACGGCATTTGTGATTGCTCTTATCGGGCATCTGCCTTCAACCCATTCCCACATTTTGTTCGCTACAAGTCCGTGAAGCTGTGAAACTGCGTTTGCAAGTCTTGACATTCTTAATGCGGCTACTGTCAATGAGAAGTTTTCTCCGCCTAATTGTACTGCAGTTTCTCTGGATGCTCCCGCAAAGAAGCCGCCTTCAAGAAGGGTATCTACCCAGTGAACTTCGTTTCCTGCTGCAACAGGCGTGTGTGTTGTAAATACGGTTTTCTTCTTAACTTCTTCAAGATTGCCGTTATATTGTCTTAAAAGTTCAAATGCTGCCGGAAGTGCGTGACCTTCGTTCATATGGATTACGTCAAATTTGTATCCGATTGCCTGAAGGATTCTTACACCGGCTACACCCAGAACTGTTTCCTGCGCAATTCTGATTTTTTCATTTCCGTCATAAAGTTTGTGTGAAATGCTTTTCGCCCAATCGCTGTTGCCTTCGATGTCTGTTGTTAAGAGATATACAGGGCATGCACCAAACAAATCAGGTTCTACTAAATATGCTTTTACTTTTACTTTTTCTCCAAAAATATCTACTTCTGTTGAAACATTCGTATCTTTTAAGAAGTCATAATATTTTCTGATATATGCAACTTCTACTTGTCCATCGTGTGCTATTCTCTGATCGTAATAACCGTAAGACCATAGCATAGTTACACCGACCATAGGCATTTGCAAATATCCGGCTGATAACATATGAGAGCCTGCTAAAAATCCTAAACCGCCTGAATATGTCTTTAATGACTGATCCATTGCGATTTCCATTGAAAAATATGCTACGTTTGGTAATGACATATCTTCACCTTTCCTCTTCTTTTAATACTATGTACTTTGTCTAATACCACTCATTTGTGGGGTACCTTAACAGTTTACCACAAAAATTCTACTGTCAATTCTAACCAACACTTTTTACTTATCTAATTCTTAAGAATTAGTCATATATGGCTATTTACCTGTTTACGAAACTTAATAATAAGAGTAATTTAAAAAATATGATATTTTTTTGTAATTTGTTTAAATATATTTAAAAATTTATTTGCTTCTTCTGAATCTAATGCGTATCTCGCAGTTTCTTCACCAGCATTATTATAAAGAATCACATCGTTTTTTATTGCAAATCTTTTTGTTTTACCATCAGCTTGGTAAACCGTATATGCACATCTATTTTCATCATATTCTAATTTATATTTTTTATCGAATGCATCATATTCATAATGTTTTACAAAGTTATCATCTTTACTAGCAATATTCATTAACCCATTTTTTCGGTCAATAGTTATGTTTTTTTTTGTAGTAAAGATATGGTCATTACTTATTGATACTAAAATGCCCTCAGGATCATCTAGTGCTTTTGTCGCATCTCTAACAAAACGTAGTTTGTCTGAGTCATAGTGGTAACTTTTTTTACTAATTATTTTGCCATTTTCTAATTTTGTAACTACATGATCTCCAAATGTATCGTATTCAAAAATAAGAGTTGAGCCTTTTTTAGTTTTTTGTGTTAATTTGCCAACAAATCTTCCACCGTTTGCAAGTAAAGCTCTACCTTTTTCAAAGGTATTACCGGCTTTTTTAAATGCATCAATTGTCATTTCTTCCAAGTTTTCTCCCGATTTAGCAGATTGTGTGGTTGTTCTTCCTCTAATTGCAAGATATATACCACTGCTAATTGCAAGAGCGGCTAAACTTCACAATAAAAGAGCTGTCCCGTTTGGGTTATCTTTCGTTTTTTTAATTCTTGGATTTGATACTTTAACAGGTTGATGTGACTGTATATTTTGTGATTGCGCAAATCCTTTTACTTGATCCATAAGCACCTTCTAATTTATAAACTACCTTATTTATGTAAAAAACGTTTAATTTAAATTTTTGCCTTTTTATTAAGTTTTTTTAACAATATCAAGAAATTTTTCCAGCGCAATTTTTACGTGCGCATAGTTTAGACCACCCTGCATATATGCTACATAAGGTGCTCTTAAAGGGCCGTCGGCTGAAAGTTCTATTGTTGAGCCTTCAATAAATGTTCCGCCTGCCATTATTACTTTGTCTTCATATCCCGGAACGTATTCGGGAATCGGGGTTACGTAGCCGTTTACAGGCGACAGTGACTGGATGGTTCGGCAAAATTGCTCTAGAGGTTCCGGTGCGCCAAAGGTTATATTTTGTATAATATCCGTTCGTTTTTCATTATATTTTGGCGAAGAATCATAGCCTATTTCATCAAAGATTTTTGCGGCAAGAACTGCACCTTTTACGGCATCGCAAACTACTGAAGGCGCCATAAAAAGCCCTTGAAAAATTAATCGGTGCTGATTAAACATTGCGCCACCTTCTGAGCCTATTCCAGGGGCTGTTAATCGGTTTGCGGATTTTTCCACTAATCTCGCTTTTCCTGCTATATATCCGCCGGCTTCTACAATTCCGCCTCCGGGGTTTTTGATTAGAGAGCCTGCGATTAGGTCTGCACCGACCTCTAAAGGTTCTTTGCTATCTACAAATTCACCGTAACAATTATCTACAAAGCAGATGCAATTCGGATTTTTTGATTTTACAACTTTGCAAATTCGTTCTATCGTTTCCATTGACAAAGATTTCCTCGTTGAATAACCTTTTGAACGCTGAATTAAAACCATTGTAACGGTTTCATCCACCATTTGTTCAAGTTTTTCAAAGTCAATATCGTCGTTTTTAAGCGGAACTTCGTCATACAAAACTCCGTGTGCAATTAGTGAATCCTCTTTTGTTTCATCATCGCCTGCGGTTCCTATAACTTCCAGCATCGTGTCATAAGGGGTGCCTGCAACTGACAATAATTTGTTTCCCGGTCTTAAGCAGCCGAATAGACAGCAGGCAAGTGTATGCGTGCCAGAGGCAAAATGTATTCTTGCTATCGCTTTTTCAGCCTTAAAAACATCTGCAAAAACTTTATCAAGAACTTCGCGCCCCAAATCATCATGCCCGTATCCTGAAACAGTGTAAAAATGTTCTGGCGCAACTTTGTTTTCTATAAAGGCTTCTAAAACTTTTTTCTGGTTAAAATCTCTTATGTCTTCAATGTATTCAAATTGTTCACTTAATTCCTTTTCGGCTTTTTTTATAATTTCTCGGCTATTCATTTTTTAAATCCCTTCTTCAACAGCTAAATTTTAACACGAAGGTTTTTATCGTTGCAATATTTTGTTTTTAATCTTTTGTGCCCGAGCGGGTAATGTATATAATTTTTCTGCTTTTTAAAATTAGTCTTATGAAAAGAATAATTTTAATATTAATTATTTTAATAAGTATTCCAGCTTTTGCTTCTGAATATTCTGTACATACTCCTGAAACTTACAATTATAATTCTGAAGATGGCGAAAAAACTCTTTTTATCTTGGATTTTTCAAACAGTATGAGTGAATATCTGGACGGAGAAAGAAAAGTTGATTTAATGCTTGATACTATGAAAAAAATATTGCCTAGAATTAGTCCTGAAAGTTTTATCGGGTTAAGGGTTTACGGGCATAGAATGGGGTTTACTCCTTATGAGGCTTGCAGGGCTTCAAGTTTGAAGGTGCCGATTTCAAGGGCTAGTGTTAATAATATTCAATCTGCACTTGAAGATACCGAACCCAGAGGAATGACTCCGATTACTTTTTCATTGAAAGAAGCTGTAAAGAAGGATTTTATGGGGTTTAGCGGGCGTAAACATATAATCCTTCTTACCGACGGCGGTGAAAACTGCGACGAAAGCCCATGTAAGTGGGTGATGGAGCTTGTAAAATACCGAAAAGATATTGTTATTGATGTTATTGCGTTTAATGTAACCGAGGAAGATGATTTGGATCAGCTTGAGTGTACTTCTCTTGTGACGGGCGGAAAATTTTACAGCGCAAATACTGCCGCTGAACTTGCTAGAAGCCTTAATAAAAGTATTAATGTAAAAAAGAATGTTGAGGCTAAAATTATTCCTTAAAATCAGGCAATTTTTTAACCCCGA
This sequence comes from uncultured bacterium, assembly GCA_949297715.1. Lineage (GTDB taxonomy): Bacteria > Cyanobacteriota > Vampirovibrionia > Gastranaerophilales > Gastranaerophilaceae > Scatenecus. The sequence goes on from CASFTJ010000003.1 coordinate 5,141, forward strand.
AAGTTTTATATTAATATAGGGGAAAATAAAGGAAAAATTATGCTTGCCGGAGATTTGTACAAATTAGGACGAACTATAGTTAAAAATTCAGGCTTAATAAGAAAGACAGGTAAACCTGATATCCCACGGTATTTGTATCATATGACACGAAAGAAAAATTACGAGCAAATATTGGAAAAAGGTTTGATAAATGCATATTCTGATACCGGTCACAGTGACTTGTGCGGAGTTTTTATGTTTGATTTAAAAAATTTTGAAAAGCGCTGGGCAAATACCTGGTTTAATATTGAGGATATGAAAGTTAATCTTGGCAGGGCGCTTTTATCAAAACACGCTTGTGAAGATTCGGTTATCGGAAAGGCTGATGATATAGTGATGTTAAGAATTCCGACTAAAAATATGGATATTAATAAACTGAAAATAAGAAGACAGGATATTATGCAGTTTGAAGATGCAGACAGCGCAATTTATCAGTCAGTTTACACAAGACGAAAGATTCCAATTGAGTATATTTATGAGTCAGATATTGATGTTTCTAACGTCCAAAAAATAGGCGAAATGTCAGTTAAAATTAAGAATCAAGATGAATTAAAAAAAATAATTGAATTAAAACCGTTTGATTTGTTGTTAAAGCTTTTCAAAGGTCAACCTGAAGAAAAAGGAATTTTGGCTCATCAGGCGACATACCCGAAAGCTAAAGTACATACTTTGGTAGAATGATTTAGCGGCAGCCTTCATCATTAAAATCAATCTTGCCGTCAAAATCGTTATCTACACCGTCATAACAAGAGCCTATAGAGTATTTGCTTTCTGGGCGGACTGAGTATTTAAGATAAATATCAGGTATTTTCTTCCAGATAAATTCAAACCAGCCTTTATAAAATTTTGCAAGTTCAGAATTTTCTATAACAAGACAGTTTTCGTCGTTTCTGTTTTCTCCGCTGTTTGAAAAGTTCATAGAGCCCGTTATTACATATTTATCGTCAATTATCATTGATTTGTTGTGAACTTTGCCTGCGTAGTTTTCGGTTTTTAGCGGAATCCCTGCTTCTCTTAAAATTTCGTGGGTTGTGTGGTTTGAGCGAACACTTGTTGCATCAAGTATTATTTTGACGTCAACTCCTCTGTTTTTGGCATCTATTAGTGCTTGGGTAAGTTTTTTATGCGTTATTACAAAAACAGGAAGATAAATATAGCTTTGGGCATTTTCAACAAGCGGAACTAAGGCTTTTTCTACGGTTTTGTCCTGGGGTGAAAAGTATGCGCTGATTTTTGTTGTCCCGACTGTAAAAGTGTTTTCTCCATCGAGTGGAGTTTTAAGTGTGTGGAATTTGCCTGAGTACATTTGGTCAAATTCTTTCGTGTAATATCCTGCAAGCGAAGGTGAGTCTACGATTACAATATTATTTGCGTTGAAGCCCGAAAAGCCTGTCCTTGAAAAGTTCATTGAGCCTGTCATTAATCTTTTCTTGTCTGAAATTATGAATTTGTTGTGCATTAGCATTGAGGTGAGCTTTTTATCTTCTGCTATTTCATCGGATTTTTTGTTTTCAATTGTGTTTAGAAAATTATTCATTTCTTCTCTGAGCGGTTGGTTTTCCTTAACTTCATAAATAACGCGGATTTGTACTCCTCTTTTCTTTGCATTTTCTATTGCTTTTTCAATGTCAGGTATCCTGCTCCATTCATATACCGCCATATCAAGTGTTGTGGTTGTATTATTAATTAGTTTTACTGTTTCTTTGCAAAACGGATGAAGGCATTTTGTGTCGGGTGTAAGGTGGTTTGTGTAATCAGACAGTAAAAATTTTATCCCTGTAATTTCTTTTGTTTCGGGGTAAGTGGATTTGTCCAGAGTTGGAGCTTCTTTTTCTTTAAGCTTTTTGCTTTTTTCAGGATTTACTATGCAATATTTGCATTTCTCAAATTGTAATTCCGCTTCCTGCATCGGTAAAATTAGAAAATCACTTGTTTTTATCCCGTATCTGCAATCAAGTTTATGAAATTTACCGCTTTTTCTGTTCAGTATAACAAGGTTTAATTTATGTGCCTCGTTAAGTTTTTGGTTAAAAAGTTCGGGTTCCGTCAGTTTGCCGTCAACTATTGCGTGGCCTGAGTGAAGCAATTCTTCGGTGTAATTTAAGTCGCCTGTAAAAATTTCTGCATAACGGCAATCAGTTGTTCTTTCGGGCTTAAAATTTATTTTTACTCTTTTATTAAGCAGAAGTTCTTTGGCAAATTCATCTGCCATATATCCTGCATTTATCGCATCAGGTGCTGTAAGTTTAAATTTATTTATCAGGTCATTTTGATTAACTTTTAAGTCAGAAGTAAATGTTTCAATCCCCTGAATGCAGACTGTTTCGCCTTCGTCATAAACCCCGTTGCTGTTTAAGTCAACTGCTATTCGGGTTGGTGTGAATACTTCAATTACTTTTGTGCCTGTGTTTTTGTACAGTTCAAAGCTTGCAAAACCTGCAAAGATTAATATTATATAAGCTATTCTTTGTAATTTTTTCTTCATTATAACTGCTTGTAATTCGTAATTTCAAAACCTAAACTGCGGATTTTGTTTTCCAGTTCTTTGTTTTGTGTAATAAGAAATTCTTTTGTGTGTGAATTGTTAATATTTGTATTATATTTGCAGGGATGAATAAGGGCTTCTGCAATGCAATCCTTGTCAGGAAGCGTTTCCAGACCGTATTCTACCGTTAAATTGTCCATCATGCCTGTGTATCCGACACCTAAAATATAATCGTTTGTTTTTATTGCGGTTCCCATAAGTGCTTTTTTGTTAATCGAGGTAAAGTAATTTAAAAGAATAATTTTTAAAATGTTAATCGGATATTTGAAATTTAAATGTTTACTTATTTGCGGGATTGTGTAAAATTCTTCGTGCTGAGTTCTGATAAAAGGTATTTGATATTCTTGCGCAAGTTTTAAGGTGATTTTAAAAATTTCAGGGATTGCGTGGGTGTGGACATGTGAATCTATATGATCTGGTTTTCTGAATTTTATAACCTTTTCAATTTGAGCTCTGAATTCGGCTTCAACCTGTTTTTTAAATTCTTTGTTTTTAGATTTTAAAATTAGTGAGAGATACCCGTTATTAAATTTCCCGTCATCATTTGTTAATGCAGGACATCGTGTGAGAGATTTTCCTTCAATAATGTTAAGGTGAACTCCGATTCCAAGATTTTGACATTCAGGCAGAATTTCATACACCGCATTGTCAAAGGCTTCACCGTTTGCGCAAAGGCTTGTGCTTTTCAAAAAGCCTTTTTCGTAAGCATAAAGAACAGCTCTGTTAAAATCCTTTGACATCCCGAAATCATCTGCATTTAGAATAAAATATTTCTCACTCATTATAACTTTTCCTTGCACCTATCACCTGTTTATTATATTATAAAACACAAATAAAGGAAAATAGTTTATGAATCCCCCTAAATTAGCTATAGTAGTTCCATGTTATAACGAGGAGCTTTGTATAAAAAATACAGCTGAAAAACTTTCTGAAGTTATTGCTTATTTGTTAGATAAGAAAAAAATCAGCCGAGACAGCTTTATATATTTTGTTGATGACGGATCAGTGGATAAAACTTGGAATATAATATCATCTTTGCATGCTCAAAATCGGCAAATTAAAGGTCAGAGATTTTTGAGAAATTTTGGTAATCAAAAGGCAATTTTGGCAGGGTTGGAAGCTGCAAACAGATTTAACTGTGATTGCGCCGTTTCAATAGATGCTGATTTACAACAGGATGAATGGACTATCGAAAAATTTCTTGATAAATATCAAAAAGGTTATGATGTTGTGTGCGGGATTAGAAATAACCGCAAAACGGATACTTTCTTTAAAAAGTTTACTGCTCTTTGTTTTTATAAGATGATGAACTTTTTAGGTGCAAATATTCCGGTAAATCATTCTGATTTCAGACTTATAAATCGCAGAGCTTTGAATATTTTAAACATGTATAATGAGCGTTATTTATTTTTAAGGGGATTTTTTTACGATGTGGGTTTAAAGACAGCTTATGTGAATTTTGATGTTAAACAGCGTTATGCGGGAAAATCAAAATTTAATCTGTTTAATTTGAGCGGTCTTGCTCTTAACGGTATAACGTCTTATAGTGTTGTTCCTTTAAGATTAGTGTCACTTTTAGGGTTTACGATGACGATAGTTGCAACAATTTTAGGAACAATAGCTGTTTGCAATAAAATATTCTTTGCCAATTTCCAGCATGACTGGGTAATTGACCTTATTTTAAGCTGTTTCTTCGGTGGTATTGAGCTTTTCTGTTTAGGTTCAATCGGAGAATATATAGGGCAGATATTTCTTGAAGTCAAAGGCCGCCCTAGATACATTACCGATGTTGAATTAAAGTAAAAATTTGTTATAATAAATTTTATGAGAAAAATTTTATTTTTAGTGTTTGCTTTATTATCATTGGCTTATTCGTCTTGTTTTGCGGGAGATATAAGGTACGGATACAATTCAAGGGGAGATTATGTTCCGATATCTGTTGACGGTCAGAGTGTAAACTACGGATACAATTCCCGCGGGGATTACGTGCCTATATCTGTAGGGAGTGATAGAATAAATTACGGATATAATTCCAGAGGTGACTACGTACCTACTTCAATCGGCAGTGATAAAATAGATTACGGATACAATTCCAGAGGCGACTATGTTCCGACTTCTGTTGGCGGTAATCATATCCAATACGGGTATAATCCGAAGGGGAATTATGTTCCGACAGGAATTGGAGGCCGTCAGATAAATTACGGATATAATTCAAAAGGACAGTTTGTACCTGTGGGTATAAGTAATTAAGAGATTTTGCAATTTAATAATGTTTGATGTAATATAAGAATTAAGCCGTGCTCCACGGGGAATTGCAATCCCTCGACCGGAAGTTAATGCCGGGTGCAGAGCCTGTTGTGAGGGTTGTGCGGGCGGGGTAAAAGTTAATATTTTTGTTGATGTTTATAGTCAGGGCGGCGTAAAACTCCGAACCGTGTCAGGATGGAAACATAGCAGCACTAAGGTGACCTTTGCGGGTGTCTTGATTATAAAAGTAGAAAATATTCTCCGATACTTCCGGCTGCGCAATTCGATAGACAGAGGCACGGCTTTTTATTTGTTCAAAAATAAAACGTTAAGATTTGCGGTTCCGGCTGGTAATAGAAAAATACACACGACGCCTATGCAGATAATTTCTGCGTTATAAAAATTATCAATATTCACTAATCAGGCAGGCATTCAAAATAACTTCTTCCGCTCCCGTCGGGGCACATATCCCTGAGTGCATACCACGCACACCCAATACCGTTTGCTTTTTGTTTTGAGGTAAAGCTGCAAGGATTTCCTTTGCGTTCCTTCAAGAATTCTTCCCCGTACTCTCCATCCTCTATTTCTTCTTCTGTAAAATTTTGAGGCTTATTGGCAAAAGATATAGTATCATTATTTTTGTCAATAGTAAAAATAAAAATGTCATGTCCTAATTGATTAGGGCCTTTTTGTCCATTGACATCTACGTTTATATAGAATTTATATTCAATGATATTCATGTTAAGGAAGGAACCGTCCGGCATAATATTTGTTTCATAGATTCCCTGCCCTATTCCGGCTAAAGAGCTTATATCTGTTATCTGTAATCCGTTATATGTTTTTATAATTTCATTTGTGCGGTTTATGTTGTAATGCCTCATGTATGTAGATTTATTTCCTGCTATGTTTACAAAGTTTTGGTAAAAGCCATCATAGCATTCTTTAGAGGCATAATATCCGTCAGTTTCATTATACTGTATGCAGAAATCGACAAATTTGTCACTTCCAAGTTGAACTTTTGTTTTCATTATTGCTTGTGAGATGACTGATACCGATTTTTTAAACTGGGTTTCAAGGACTTTTCTCCGAAATTTTCCGAGCATTGAAGGAAAAGTCATTGTAGCAACTATTCCGATAATCCCCAGTGTTATGAGAACTTCTGCCATTGTAAAAGCTTTTATATGTTTCATAAAAATTTCTCCCTCTTATCTGTTTCCATTTGGAAACAGATATTGAAATTATATAGTTATAATTCATATAAGTCAAGTTGGAGTATAAATGCCTGATAACAATGTAGAGCAGGAATATTTATCAGTTTTTGGACAAAAACTTAAGAGTTTGAGAGTTAATCTCACTAAGAAGAGTTTAAGACTTTTTTCTTACGAAGCTGATATTCCGTGTGCAACTCTAAGCCGGCTTGAAAACGGCACCAGAATTCCTAATATCATTACACTTAAAAAAATAGCATCCGAACTTAATATATCTGTGTCAGAGCTTTTAGAAAAAATAGAATATGAAATGCCCGAGCATTTAAAAAACTTTGAGCCTTAGCTTTTAATATTCCACATCTGGGTAATGTTTTTAAATTTCTTTAAAGATATTTTAGAACCAGAAAGGAGATGAAAGATGACACAAAGGTTAGAACTTTACAGGTGCAGTGTCTGTGGCAACCTTGTTCAGGTTATTCTGGAAGGACAGGGTGAACTTGTTTGCTGCGGCGAGCCTATGAAGCTTTTGAAGCCACAAAAAGATGATGAAAACAAAACCGAAAAACATGTTCCTGTTTTCATAAAAGATGAAAGCGGAAATGAAATTATTGCCGTCGGGTCTATACCGCATCCTATGGAAGAAAATCACTATATAATGTTTATAGAGGCAATTTCCAAAGATAAAAATAAATTAGAACTCAGGTATTTATACCCCGGTGAAGATGCAAAATTTCTTTTAAAAGATGCTGAAGCAATTTTATCAGCATTAGAATACTGTAATTTGCACGGGTTATGGGAGGGAAAACGTGATTAGTGAAAAAATTCAAAACATACTTAACGAGCAGATTAATAAAGAATTTTATTCAGCTTATTTGTATCTTGCTATGTCTGCACATTTTGACGAAATGGGCCTTAAAGGTTTTGCTGACTGGACAAAAATTCAGGCACGCGAAGAGGTAGACCATGGAATGATTCTTTTTGATTACATTATAGAGCGTCAGGGGAGAGTTTCATTAAAGCAGATAGAAATGCCTGAAGAAAATTTCGGTAATCCTTTAGAAGTATTTGAAAAAATATACTCGCATGAAAAATACGTAACTGATAGCATAAACTGTGTTGCAAATATGACAGATGAAGAATGCGATTTGGCGACAAGATACTTTATAAATTGGTATATATCCGAGCAGGTTGAAGAAGAGGCAAATGTTGACGATATTATAAAGAAACTTAAAATTTTTGGTTCTGAAAAGGCTGCTTTGTACCATCTTGATAAAGAACTGGGGAACCGAGAGTATAAACCACACAGTTACAATTCATAAAAATTTTAAAGCGCTTTAAGTTTACAGGCGGAAAAGTTAAAATATAACTTTTCCGCTCTTAGTATGTTCTTAACAAATTGCGCAGTTTTAATAAAAAATATATAATTAGTCAGACGTATATACTGGAATTTTAATGAGTAGAGATTTTAATTATAAAGATTATGTAAATATGCTTCGATTTCAAATTGGCGGAGGCTGTCCTGACTATTTTGATGAAGCAATTGAAAAATATGTTCGCAAGCAGGTTTATGATAAGACCACAGATGTTGCAAAAAAGCTTTATCAGAATCCATCTGTTAAAATTGAAGCTTGTGAAATAATTACCAAAACGATAGCAGAATGGACTTTTTATAAAATAATAGACTTAATATATGGAGATATTCCGATTGAGTTTCATGACGCAATAATTAACAAAATAAACAATTCTATATTTGAATATCTTGTAGAGCAGAATAAAGTTGAAGAGTTAACGGAAGAAAACATAAAAATGAGCAGTTGTGTTCATGCCGTAACAGAAATTGTAAAATCGACTTACCGTGCAGAACTAAGCAAATTATATTCGGACAAAAAGATTGACAGAGCTATGTATACTTTTGCTCTTGCGCAGTCATACAAAGAGGTAGAACAAAATAATTTGCAGAAAGAACTTTCAAAAGAAGTGAAGAAGGACATTGTTTCCTGCTTAGAGCGAAAAAGCGTATTTTTAAATAACGTAAAAAAATGGATTAAGTTGCATAGTTTGAGGTTTATATTTTATTGTTTATCATTTTTGCCGTTAGGGTATTTAGCCGTAATTTCCGTAAAATTAACAGAACCTAATCCGTTGTATTTGAAAATCGTTTTAGTCTTTTATTTAGGGTTGATGATAGCAGCTCTGGCGGATACCTTATCAATAATAATGAATTATGATTATTCTTTTTTAGGATGGTTAGTCAGTTCTTTAAAGTCAAATAAAAAAGAAAATGAAGATGAAATTGACGAAGTTTATTTAAACGGTCCAAACGAAATGTACCAAAGGCTTGGTGTAGATGTTCTATCAATAAGATTCGGAACTGATTTTTTGGACTTGGCAGATCCTGATGCGGATAATTGTATTCTTCCGATGATATCAAAGTTAAGAACAGAATTAACTGATACTCTCGGGTATATAATTCCTAGTATAAGATGTATGGATGATACATCTTATAAGCCAAATGAGTTTGGAATTTATGTAAGAAATGTAAGGCGAGTTAAAATTTTTGCAGACTTTGGGCGTTCTAATGTTGAGATTACAGAACTTATAAGAAAAAATTTAAGGGCATGTTGCATAAAATATGCTAACGAGATAATAACTCGTACCGATATTTTAAAGATTATGACACTTGTAGAGAGCGAAAATCCAACACTTGTTAATGATTTAATTCCGACAATGATTTCAGCTGTAGATTTAAGAAGAATATTTGTGGCGCTTGTACAGGAAGAAATACCTATTAAAGATGTAATTTTAATTTTCGAAAGGTTATGTGAATTTGCAAGGCTAAATACGAGTCCGAATGTATTGGTAGAGAGGCTGAGAGCCGAGATGGCGCCTCAGATTTGCGATAAATACTCAATCAAAACCGATAACAAAACAGTTTTGTATACAGCATTATTAAGTCCCGAGCTTGAGAATAAACTTCTTAATTCAGTTAGTGTGACGGATTTTTGCAGTTTTTTCAAGCTTGAAGCTTATGAGCTCGAGAATGTTGTAACTTCCGTTTTAGAGAAACTTAATAAACTTGATGGATACAGAAACGATGTGGTTCTTTTGGTTTCTCCCAAAATAAGAAAACCTCTGTTTGATATTTTGTCAAAGCATATAGATAATATAAGAGTGATGTCATTTGGCGAATTATCTCAAGATATTGAAGTAGAAGAATTGTGCGTGATTTAATTATTGCGAATTTGTAACCAATTTGTCTGTAATGACAAAATACTTTATTATGTATATGTTATGGAAAATTCCGGAATAATAGTAGTAGATGATGAAAAAATGGTTACCTCAGCATTCAGGACATTATTTGCTGTAGAGGGAATAAAGGGCGGTGCGTTTTTTAATTCGCCTAAAGAAGCTCTTGAATATATGCAAAAAGAAGCTCCTGATTTAATAATTTCAGACTTTTTAATGCCTGAAATGAACGGTTTGGAATTTTTGCGCAAGGCAAAGAAAATGTACCCCGAAACAAGCATGATACTTTTGACCGGATATGCTGATAAAGAAAACGCAATTCGAGCCATCAATGAAGTCGGGCTTTATAAATATATCGAAAAGCCTTGGGATAACGATGATTTGTTAATGAATATTCGTAACGGAATAGAAAGAAGCCATCTTTTAAGTGATTTAAGGCAAAAAATTGCAGAATTGGAAGAAGCTAAAAAACAGCTTGAGATTTATTCAAACGATTTGGAAAGGCTTGTAGCAGAAAGAACACACGATTTATCTCAAGCCAACCAGAAATTAAGCGGGATTATCAATCACTGTGCTGACGGGATAATAATTCTAAATGGCGAAGGCAAAATTGAGCAGATAAATCCGGCATGTGAAAATATGACAGGAGTTGACGGCGGTGCAATTATCGGCAAGCTTTTCACTCAATTTGTCAAAGGCTGCAAGCGAGATATGATTTCTGATAACGGCGGTTTATTCGGGTTAAATTCTGATAATTCTGAAATTTTATTAAAAGACTGTTCGGTTGTTAATTCTCTAAGCGGAGCTCAGACGCCTGTCGAAATAAATCTTGCGGCAATAAGTGATGATAATACTGATTTACCTGAAAAGTATGTCGGAGTAATAAGGGATGTAACAACCCAAAAAGAAACCGAGCGTTTAAGAGATGATTTTATAGCAACTCTGACTCACGATTTAAGAACTCCGCTGCTTGCTGCAATTCAGACTTTAAAATTCTTTCTTGACGGTTCATTGGGCGATTTGGATGAAAAGCAAAAAGTGCTTTTATCAACTATGCTTCAAAGTAACGAGGATTTGCTGGGGCTTGTAAATGCGTTACTGGAAGTTTACAGGTTTGACAGCGGAAAGCTTGAGCTTTGCAAGACTGTGTTTGCACCGAGAACTCTTGTGGAACAGTGCATTGAAGAATTAATGCCGCTTACAAAAAGTAAGAATATATCTCTGGAATTGGATTGTGAATTTGATGAAAGGCTTGAAATTACAGCAGATAAAGCTGAATTGAAGCGAGTAATCACAAATTTGTGCGGTAATGCCGTAAATTATACAAACAAAGAAGGTCATATAAAAATAATTTTGAAAGCCCAAGCCGGAGATTTAATCTTTTCAGTAGAGGATAACGGAAACGGCATACCAAAATCAGATATTCCGCAATTATTCACAAGATTTTCTCAAGGGACAAGCCGGAAACGTTCAACGGGAACAGGTTTAGGATTGTACCTTTCACGTCAGATAATAGAGGCTCATGGCGGTAAAATCTGGGTGGAGAGCAAAATTAATAAAGGAAGTGAATTTACCTTCCTTTTAACAGATGTTGTAAAATCAAACGAAGAAAGACAGGTTGTAAATGGTTAGGGTTTTGATAGTTGAAGATCACGATATGGCTCGGATGGGGCTTTCAGTAATCTTAAGCAAAAATCCGAATATAGAAATTGCCGATATGGCATCAGACGGTCAAGAGGGAGTAGATAAGGCATTATCTTTAGAGCCTGATGTTGTCATAATGGATATCGGGCTTCCGACCATTGACGGGATTGAAGCTACAAAAAAAATTAAACTTGCCAATTCGAGGATTAAAGTTTTAATGTATACTTCAAGAGAAGATGAAGATGACATTTTTGATTCATTTCAAGCTGGAGCGGACGGTTATATAACAAAAGGAGCAACTTCAGAACAAACTGTTTCGGCGGTTTTAGCGGTAAGTGAAGGGGCAGGGTGGCTTGATCCCGCTATAGCTAAAGTTGTTTTGACAAACGTAAGAAGAAACACTCAGCCGCAGCAAAGGCGAGGGGAAATTAATTATAAGTTAGGCAAAAACTTGTACGGATTAACGGAAAGAGAGATGGAAGTTTTGGCATTGATAGTTGACGGGCTTACAAACCCGCAAATTGCAGACAAACTTGTGATTACTATTTCTACTACCAAAACTCATGTGCACAGTATTCTGCAAAAACTATATGTAGGTTCACGCGCTAAAGCCATAGCAACCGCAATGAAGGAAGGGCTTGTTTAATGTTCTTGAAAAGGCTTTTACCTGCTGCATTGTTGTTAATGGTTCCTATAGCTGCAAATGCTTGGTCTTTTGATGATTTTAAAGAACATATAGAGGATATGGAGTTTTCTGTTCCTTGGAAGAAAGAGGATAATTCCGCAACACAAAAAGCGAAGTATCTCAATAAAGTAAAAAAAGATGATTTGGAGGAGGAGTACGGGCGCAAAAAATTAGAATTGCATCCGAATCCTTATATGACTGTAGAAGAATATGAAATGCTCTCAGCTCCAAAAGATAAAAAACTTGAAGAAATCCCGATTCCAAAGCCAGAAAAAGCCTCCGATATGAAATATGTTCCGGAGTACGATTACGAAATTGTTCGCTATAACGATCCCCCGGGAAGTCCTGAGATATCTCTTGGTGTTAATTTTAAACAGCGAAGACAGCAGAATGTACAGGGAATAGTATCTCCGGATTATTCAATTCTTGTTTATCCGTCGGTTTATTATTACCACAAAGAAAATATAGTTACCTGTGATCTTTTTGTAATCCCGCTTGAGCAGAGTGGAAATGCTCTTTCAAGAATAAAAAAAGCAAACGTAATGCACAGAGATCAGGAGCCTATTCTTTCTACCGAAAAATCGACAGATGAATACGGCATATTCAGAACTTTGACTCCGATTGATTTCAACATTGACGGTACAAAGCTTCTTGTAAAAGAAAAAATCGGGAGTAATTCCGATGGAATCTGGCAGACAAATGCGATAGTATATGATTTTTCGACAAATACTTCTTACAAGCTTAATGAAATTCGTGATGCGATTACATACTACTGGCAGGAGTACAAAAATCTTAATTTGAGTGATTTTCGGTGGGATATTTATCCTCTCGGATTTGAAGTGAATAATCCTGACCGAATTGCTGTAGCGGCTTTTGCTTATACCGGCGGAACCCCTGTATTTTTAGGGACTTGGAGTGTTGATACTAAAGGCGAGAGAACACTTCTGCTTTCGTTAAATCCTAAAAATAATGTTCAAATAAGCATGAATGGGGTTAAAATGGTTCAATCGGGTGTAGTTCCTCATATAATAGTAGAGCAGGAGGAAAAGCACAAAAAATATCTTGATGAGCTTGATGCTAAGGAAAAGAAAAAGGAAGAAAAAGAAAAGCTTGAGGCTCTTGAAAAAGAATATAAGCAAAAAATAAAAGAACTTGATAAAGAATTGAAATTTGAGATAAAGAAAGATGATTTAAGAGGAAAAGTTCAAGGTTCGACTTCAAGAAACGATGCTGTTGAAAAAGTGGAAGAAGTCTTGGAAAACGCTGAGCAAAAGCAACTAGAGAAAGAGCAAAAAGCCAAAGAACGTCAGGAAGCAAGAGAACAGAAGCGTTTGGAAAAAGAACAGAGAAAAAATAATTCATCAGGCTCAGTTTCAACAGGCGCCGAAGCATCCGAAAATGAGTAAGATTAGCTGATTAATTTTAATTTGTCGGCTCTTTTAAGTTTTTTAATTCGATATTCTTCTTTCATGGCTTCGGATTTAGTGTTGAATTCTTTTGAATAGACTATTTTTATCGGTTTATGCACACGAGTATATTTTGCTCCTTCTCCGTTTTTATGTGCATTGAAGCGTTTTTCAACATCATCAGTAAAGCCGCAATAGAGCGTATTATCTTCTGTCAAAAGCATGTAAACATAATACTTCTTATTCATAAAAACAATTTACAATAAAAAAGACGACTTGAAATCGTCGTCTTAAATTATTTTTCTACATTTTCTCACAATTATAAAACCATAAACTTTTCTTTTAAATCCTATACAAATGAGGTAAAGCCACCGCCCCCGCCTCCGCAGGAACCTGAACTTGCGCATCCTCCGCCGGCGCTTGCGCCAACAAAGCTTCCGCCTGCACAGTCTGTACCGATTACAGCAACTGCATTTGCAAAATTGCTTAAAAATCCGCTGTTAGCTGTGCCAGCTTCACTTGTTGAATAATTTGAAAAATCTACATTTATTACTTGAGGTGTGCTGAATACTACAGCATCATATGAATTCATTGCTAAATAACTTTTTTCTGCTTTAAGAGCTAAAGAGCCTGCTGTTTCTGCTGTTTCGGATTTCTTAGATGAAATTGTTTGTGTTGATGTTTGTTGTGAAGTGCGTGCAAAAATGTTGTTTGTCATTTTATACTCCTTTAAGCCTCGTGGTACTTATATAAAAAAAAACAAAATTGTCGGATTTCAGCATGCACCTTTTTTGTAACATTTGTTTACATATATCACTGCTGAATATAAATCCATGGATTGAGTAAATACGCTCTATTGGTTGATGTCATTTGCTTTCTAAGGATATATGCTTATAATGTGAAAACAGACTAGGGAGATATTGAGAGAGTATGAAGAAAATATTGTTAAGCCTTATTATAATTATATCAATGATATCTTCGGCTGCTTTTGCTTCAGACAACAGCTTAAATTCAATAATTATAGAAGGTGTTTCAGACGATAGTTACAATGTAATTCTGCGCACAGATAAAGTTGCGAATATAAAAAAATTAATTAATGATAGCGGCGTTTTGGTTTTAGAGTTAAAGAACATAGCGACCTCTTTAAATATGGATACCAAATATATTAATGCAAATAATATAGATAATGTAATTGTTGAAAACACGCCAAGCAACGGGGTAAACATATATATAGAAGCTCCCAAATCCTCTAAAGCAGATGTTATATTTGATACCCCAGCGGCTCCGCCTGTTGTTGTAGGAGATGGAATTTCGCGTAATCAAATAGGATGGATAGCAGCGGCATTTGTTTTGGTATTTGCGATGGCCGGAAGCTTTAGAAGGTCTGCGGAAAAAGATGCTCGTGTGACTTATAAAAATGACCTTACAGAGCGTGAAATTAAATTTTACAAAGAGTATAAATCAGATATTTTAACTTCAGCAAGAATTGACAGCAAGATTAAAGAAAGTCTGGCTAAAGCAAGGATTGCAAACATTGCCAAAAACGCACAAAAAACAGCTACGATAAGAAGTTTGCAAAAAATGTCTATGAAATAGTTACGCTACGGGGCAAAAGATAATTTACGCAATGTATGTAAAGAAGTATCGAAAAAATAATTCGATTTTTGCCTCTTTAATCTTTTAGGTAAGTGAAAAAGGCTTTTTGAACTTTATGCAGTGTAACGTTGTGGTTCTTGCTTACAGAATGCAATTTTAGCCAAGGCTAAAATAATTAGAGATAATACCTTTAATTTTCTGTGCGGCTTTGCCGTCGCCGTAAGGGTTGACGGCTTTTAGTCTTGTAGAGGTAAATGAATTTGAAAGAACATGTTCACTGTGTTCAAGAATTTTGTCATAATCCGCGCCCACAAGAATTGAAACACCTGCATCTATGCCTTCTTGACGTTCTGTTTCATAGCGCATAACTAATGTCGGGCAGCCAAATGACGGTGCTTCTTCTTGGATGCCGCCTGAATCTGTCAAAATAAGCTTAGCATTTTTCATCAAGTAAACAAGATTTGGGTAATCCAAAGGCGCTAAGAGTTTAATATTACTGTAATTCCCAAGTGCCCTGTGAATTTTGTCTTTAACATTCGGATTCGGGTGAACCGGAATTACAAATGTATGGTCAGAATATTTTTGAGCAAGAAATTCTATTGCCGAAATAATTCTGTCAATTCTTTCGCCGTGGTTTTCGCGCCTGTGAGCGGTTATAAGCACTAATTTGTCATTAATTTCTATATTATTATTGTTGAAAAATTCTGCACTATCGGCAAGTGTTTCATCAGACAAACAGAAAAGTGCGTCTATAACGGTGTTTCCGGTCACAAAAATCGTGTTTTCCGAAATATTTTCTTTCAAAAGAGCTTCTTTATTTTTTGCGGTAGGTGCAAAGTTTAAAGCCGTAACTCTTGACGTCATTTGGCGCATAACTTCTTCGGGAAACGGTTCGTAAATGTCATAGGATCTTAAACCAGCTTCTACATGGAAAACAGGAATTTTATTATAAAAACTTGCCAACGCTCCGCACAAAACAGTCATTGTATCGCCCTGTACAATCGTCGCATCTATTTTATTTGAGCTGAAAACCCCGTTTAAGGCTGTAAGAATTCTGGTCTGAATTTCCAAAAGCGATTGATTTGGCTTCATGCAATCAAGGTTTATATCTGCTTTCAGATTAAAATAAGAAAGCGTTTGATTAGAAAGTTCTTTTTGCTGTTCGGTATTGCAAACGATTACATTAAATTTATCGGGATATTTTCTTAGTTCAAGAATTACCGGTGCAAGCTTGATAACCTCCGGACGTGTCCCAAATACAACAAGTATGTTTTTTCTCTCCATATTTTAAATTTTATAACAAAATTATATATATGCAATCAAGTAACCCGATAAGAGAATATAAAATTTGTTTCATTTTATAAAATAAATATACGATGAGTTAGTAAAAAGGAGTGCAAATGCCTGATTTATATATTCTGGAATCTTGTCCGTATTGTCGAAAAGTTATGGATTTTCTGAACGGGAATGATATTGAATACAACAAGCTCGATATCTCGGAACCTGAAAATTATGATAATCTCCTGAAAATAGGTGGAAAATCGCAGGTACCTTTTCTTGATGACGAAAAAAAAGGTGTCAGAATGTATGAATCTGATGATATTATAGATTATTTCAGAAATAGCATGAAGGAGTAATATGTTTTTCAATAAATATAACGCCGAAGGAACTGATTATAATGATTGCGTGGCAAGGGGAAATTGTGCTTTATCGCCTGAAATTCGCGCAATTCAAGAAGTTATTCTTATGTTTACATGCCAGTTGGCTTTTTATGAATTAAAAGCAGAAGAACTTAATATGGCTTATTTTGAGAATAAAGAAATTGTTTTGAGTGGTGTAATTTCACTTATATCAACATCTGAATATTCTCATGAACAGCTTCTTGATATAATAAGCAAGATTTATTCCAAACTTTTGTATGCCAGAAAGGAATATCAGAATTTTTGTACTCTAAACAATATAAAATGTGAAGACTTAAAATTGTCCTTAAAGCTTAGTCCTGAGATGACTTTGAATGAAATAATACGTGCGGGAGAAAAAGTATTTCTTGAAAATTACAAAAAGTTGTCTTTAAGGCAGAAAACACTCAGGGAAATCTTAATCCTTGTTGTAAAAAGTATTTGTACAAACCTTTCAAAGCTTAAAGAGTTTGATAAGACAGACTTGGATGTCTTAAAAAACATGCTTGAGGGGTTAAATATTTTAAACTTTCAGCGGGTAGCACTGCAAAAATTGAAACAAAAGATAACTTCTTTGTCTGAAAATAATTTGGAACTTGTAAGAATGCTATCTTCAGCTCAAAAAGAAAAATTCGGACCTGTTATGAAGAAATCTGTTTCACGTTCCACAAAACCCGCAAAAGCAATTCTTGTTTCCGGTTCAAATTTGCAAAATCTTTATGATGTGTTAAAAAGTTCAATGGATTTTGAGGTTGATGTATATACGCATTCGGATCTTTTGACAGCCCATGCATTAAAAAGATTTGAAGAATTCCCTAACTTAAAAGGTCAATACGGCAGTTGTTATACCAATTGTATTGTTGATTTTGCGACATTTCCGGGCGCAATTCTTCTTACTAAAAACACTTTTCCGAATGTTGATTACCTTTATCGCGGAAAACTGTTCTCAGGAGAAGATATTTCGCCAACAGGGGTTTTAAAAATAAAAAATAATGACTATACCCCTCTTATAAAGGCATCTCTTGAAGCAAAAGGGTTCACAAAAGGGAAGGAAATGCCCTCTATATCTGTCGGCTATGACAGGTCAGAACTTGAAAATAAATTAGATGAAATCTCTGAAAAATTTAAAACTTCAGAAATTGAAAATCTTTTAATTGTCGGCAGGTCTGATTTTTCGGGTGTTCAAGACGAATATTTTAAAAAACTTTTTAAACAGCTTAAGCCGAAAACCTTTGTCATAACTTTTTCTCACAACAGCGGAAAAGATAATGAGCTGCATATAAATCTCGGGAACAATCTTCCCCTGATTGCAGATGTAATTGATAAAATATTTGCTAAAATTGATATAAATTCAAATCGGCTTTCATTTTTTCTCACAAAATGCGATCCAAGTTCGATTTCTTACATTATAAATCTTCATAACGCAGGTGCCAAGAAAATATTTTTAACTAAATGTCCGCCATTTGTAATAAATCCAAGTATTCAAAGTGCGATGAAAAATCTCTACGGAATATACCAAGCTCTAAATCCTGAAGATGACTTAAAGATAATATATAATTTATAAATTTTAAAAAATATAAATACACAAAAAATCCCGCCAAAAAGACGGGATTTTTAAATATGATATCAAAAATATTAATATCTGTAATGAGCAAACGCTTTGTTAGCTTCAGCCATTTTGTGGGTATCTTCACGCTTTTTGCAAGCAGAACCTGTGCCGTTTGAAGCATCAATAATTTCGTTTGTCAATTTTTCAATAATAGATTTACCGCCGCGTTTTTTAGCAAAATCAATAATCCAGCTTGAAGAAAGAGCAAAACCTCTGTCAGCTTTAACTTCAATCGGAACCTGGTAAGTAGAACCACCAATACGTCTTGCTTTAACTTCAAGAAGCGGAGTAGCGTTTGTAAGACCTTTCTGGAAAACTTCCATCGGATCTTGATTAGTTCTTTCTTTAATTCTTTCCATAACTGAATAGAAAATCTTTTCAGCCAAAGACTTTTTACCGCGTCTCATAATTCGGTTGATGAATTTAGAAACGTCAACGCTGTTATATACCGGATCTGCTAACGGAACACGTTTTGCAGGTTTAGAACGTCTAGACATTACTTCTTACCTCCTTTTGCATTTTTCGCATTCTTTTTAGCACCGTATTTAGATCTGCTTTGTGTTCTGTTAGCAACACCGGCAGTATCCAGAGTGCCTCTTACAATGTGGTAACGAACACCAGGAAGGTCTTTAACCCTTCCGCCTCTGATAAGAACAACACTGTGTTCCTGAAGGTTGTGACCGATACCCGGAATATATGAAGTAACTTCAAATCCGTTGGTTAAACGAACCCTTGCAACTTTTCTTAAAGCTGAGTTCGGTTTTTTAGGGGTTGTTGTGTAAACCCTGGTGCAAACTCCGCGTCTTTGCGGGCAATCCATCAAAGCCGGAGATTTTGTTTTGTCTGTAAGCTTTTTACGTTCACGACGTACAAGCTGATTAATTGTAGGCATTGTTTTCTCCTTTTATTAAGTACATTTTTTCAGCAAAATCATATCCTGAAACCCTTACGCATTCCGGCTATGATGGGACTACCGAGCTTTTTAAGTGCTGCCCCTACGTCCTATTTTTGCCTGACAGCCAAATATTCCAGCACGAAAATTTCGGCTATTGTCTATTGTTATTTAAATCTAAACAGCTTGTTATGTCAAGTCTGCATTTTTTTTTAAATAAATCTTGAAAATTACTTTAATAAAGTTTATAATATAGTCTATATATGGAGATTTGTTATGAGTTTTAAAATTAAAGTTTATTTTACAATAATATTGCTATTACTAGGGTTCTGGTTGTATGCATTGTTTATTATGTCGGATGATTATAAAGCTGAAAAAGAAAAAGAGCTTCCGCCGACGATTCACATCAAAAAAGTGGTTGTAGGTGATCCGAATATTTATGAATATATTCCTGAATATTTGCCGCAGCCTATTCCTGAAGATGTTTTAGTAGGCTCAAAAGAAAATAGTTTTTACGATTATCTTTTTATGAATCCGAATAAAAAATCGGTATTTTATCAGTTTAACCCCGGTTCAACTTTACCTTCAGATAGTGAGAGTTTTCATAAATCCATAGATACTTATATTAAAGAAGTAAGGACAGATGGCAACTATAAAAATAAATATGTTACTAATTTTGGTGCCAATTTTTATGAAAAAAATGTTTTAAAAAATGTTGAAGCTGCAAATTATGTTCCAAAAGAGAAGGATTCTAAAAAACATATACATGAAATGACAGAGAAGAAAGCAAGAATTGATGCCGTTAAAGCTTTTTATGCTGAATGTGCAAAAACTTTTTGCATAATAAATAATAAAACTAACGAATACGTAATTTTGGACAAAAGAGATGCGGATAAGGCAAAAAAATTACTTGATGATTACAAACTTTGGTAATTAATCGTTAAGTTTAAAATCACCGTGTTTTTTAATATGTTCAACAAGTCCGCCATCTGAAAGCATTTTGCGCATAACAGGAGGTATAGGTTCAATTTGAATTACGGCACCATTTGTAATGTTTGTAATAACCCCTTTTTCAATATCAACATCAAGCTCATCTCCTGCATCAATAGCATCCGTATCGCATTCAATAGCTAAAAGCCCTATATTAATCGCATTTCTGTAAAAAATTCTTGCAAAGGATTTTGCTATAACTGCTCCTACACCGGCAATTTTTATAATCTGAGGAGCATGTTCACGAGAAGAACCGAGTCCAAAGTTGTTTCCTGCGACAACAAAGTCACCTTTTTGCATTCTTGTAGCGAATGTTTCATCCGCATCTTCAAGAACGTGTTTTGCAAATTCTTCCAAATTTGATCTTAAATGAAACAATCTACCTGGTGCAATATGGTCTGTAGAAATGTTATCACCGAATTTAAAGGCTTTTCCTCTCATGCTTTCCTCCTTGTTTTCTTCATAATACTACAAAAAAATAATATTATATGATATAATTGTTAAGAAATTAAGATTAAAGAGGAAAAGCTTATGTATTTTAGCAGAAAATGCAAGATAACTTATATATCGCACGGGGCAACAATATATTCAGAAGAAGGAAGATTTTCGGATGTTTTGAATTATCCGCAGTTGAATGATGCAGGCCAAGAAGAAGTTGAAAGAATTACGGATTATTTAAGGCGCAGAGCTATAAAAAATGATAAAATATATTCTTCATCAGCAACAAGAACTCTGCAAACTGCAGAAGTAATTGCAAAATTGTATAAAAAAGATTATGAAATTCTTGAGGATTTAACACCGCGCAAGTGCGGTTCTTTTAACGGTTTGACTTACGAGCAGATTGAGCAGAAATATCCTGAAGAATTTAAAAGACTTATGACGGATCCGTCGGTTGCGACTCCTGATGATGCCGAATCTGTTGTGGATTTTATACAGCGTGTAAGCGGTATTATAAACAGGGTAGTGGATGAAAATGTACAAAACCGTGTTATTATTGTTACCCATCCTGATGTTATTAAAGCTGCAATATGTGATGCGCTGAACATTCCGGCGGCTTCATTGCCTAGAATTTACATAAAAACAGGAAGTGCAACTCAAATCAGCTATTTTGAAAGCTGGAAAAGCTTGATATATTCGGATTACACACCGCTGTAGATTTTACTTAAATCTAAAAGCCTTTTATTTTCGGACTGAAGAAATTCTTTGTCGGGTTTAACTTCGATGAAATCCCATGGCAGAGTTGAATTTAAGTCCCAATTTTCGGTTGCGTGGAAATCTGTGTTTATTTTGTTTATGCGGGCTGCTTTTTTGAAATCGCCGAGCTTACCGCCGGATTTGTATACATCAATAAGAAAATCTGTGAAATTCTCATCTCCTCTTGAAAGTACGGCTTGCCAGTAATCCCATTTTATGCTTGAAATGTTTGCAGAAATTCCGATTTTGTGCATTTCTTTCTTTAAATATTGGGATTTTGCTTCCAAAGATTTTGTATTTTCTCTGCCAAGCCACTGGAATGGAGTGTTAGGTTTTGGAACAAAGCTTGAAAATCCAAAGGAAATATCAAATCCCTTATGATTTTTTTTAATCTTATCTGCAAGCGAAATAAGAGCATTGATGTCTTCCTTTGTTTCTGTCGGAAGTCCTATCATTCCGTAGAATTTGATACCTTTTAACCCGCAGGAGGCCGCAATATCAACTGCATTTATAATTTGGTCTTCTTGAAGATTTTTGTTTATAACCTTTCTTAATCTTTCACTGCCGGCTTCGATTGCAAGTGTAATGTTCTTTTGGCCGGCATCCGCAAGGGTTTTTACAATTTCCGGCTTTATGGCGTCCACTCTTAAAGAAGAAACGCTCATTTCAATTTTTTGACCGGATTTAATTTTATTATCAATTATTTGAAATATTTCCTCAAATTTAGGATGTGCGCTTATTTGTGCTCCTAAGAGGGCTATTTTATCAGTGTATTTAAGCCCAAGTTCTATCGATTTAAGTACATCATTGTAAGGTGCGCATCTTAAAGGTAAATTCATATAAGAGGCAAGACAAAAACCGCAGCGATTTGCGCATCCTCTTGCAAGCTCCGTAATGAAAGTATTTGCAAAAAAAGCATCTTTACTTATGATCGGGGTGTAAACACAATTATCAAGACGTTTGGTAAGCTTTTTAACTTTCTCTTGAGTTATGCTTGGAACATAAACTCCCTCTACATCTGATAAGCATTCAAGAATATATTCTTTAGGCTTTAATTTATTATTCTTGCAAATTTCAACAACTTTAGAATTTACGTCCTCGCCGTCGCCGATAATGATAAAATCAAAGAAGTCTTTATAAGGAACGGGATTTGCGCTTACAACGGGGCCTCCAGCAAAGATTAAGGGGAATTCTTCTCCTCTGTCTTTTGATTTTAAGGGGATTGAATACTTATCAAGCATTGAAAATATTGTTAAAAAATCAGTATCAAATGTAAATGAAAAACCGATTAAACCGACATTTTCCTGCCTGTATAAAGTTTTTTGAGTATCCGAGCAAATCATTTCTATATTTACATCAGGCATTTCGTCGATTTCTTTAAACATCCACAAAAAACCCAGAGAAGATAGTGCAAAAGATTTTCCCCCAGGAAAAGCGAGCCACATTGTGTAGTCAGCATTTTTTGAGATTATTCTGTCGTAAAGGTAAATATCAGAATCAGTCATTTCCCTCCGAATTTGTTTCTGTTTTTTCGTTAATTGGTTTAATATAAAGCTCGTCTATCAAAACGCAGATTGTTGAAGCAATAGCTGGAGAAAGGATTACGCCCCAAAATCCCATAAATTGTTCGCATACAAACAATGCAAAGAATATTGTAAGCGGGTGAAGTTTCATAAATTTACCAAAAAGCAAAGGTCTTACAATAATGTTTGAAGCCTGCTGTACAAGCAGGAATGTAACTATTAAAAGAATAAATTTGACGATTCCTACCGGATAGGCAACTAGCAATATTATAACCAAAGCTATCATAGGTCCTAATACAGGAACTATGTCCATAATTCCTGTTATCAAGCCCAGTAGCAGCGGGTAATCTATCCCTAAAAGGATTAGTACGAGTAATTGCATAATACCTATAGACAGCATAGAAAGAATTTGCGCTCTGACGTATCCGCCGACTTTGCTGCTTATGTTGTTAAATATGTAATCTGCACGATCTTTCAGGTTTTGTGGGAAAAGTTCAAGAAATTTTTCAACCAGATACGTTTTATCTACAAGCAGGTAGAATATTATCATACCGATTGTAATTGTAACAACAAAGAATTGAAAAACACCGATCGTAATGTTCCACGATTGGCTGAATAAATTTTGGGCTATATCAGGGCTTGTGTCAAGAATAGACGAAAAATTAATTAAATCTGCGATTGTATGTCCGTATATTTTAAGATTAGTTATATAATGCGTAGCATCAATGATTTTTTCAGGAAATACCTGAATGAAGGTCTTTATTTCTTTAAAAGCAATAGTAATAATTGGTGCAAATAATGCAAATAATGCTAAAATCCCTCCAAATACAACTATAATCGAAGCTAAAATGCGATTATTCTTCAGTTTAATTTGTAGTTTTTCTACATAAGGATCCATAGCACAGGCAATTACGTATGCCGCAAAAAATAACAGTACAATTCCTGAAATTTTGGGCAAAATTAAAAGTAGTATAACAATCCCCGCAATAAAAGCTATATTTTTTACTGAAAAAAATCTTGATATCATATTATCCCTCTCAAAAATTTATACTTTAAAAGTTTATCAATAAAATATTTTTTTTTCAATTGTAAACAAATATAATAACAAATGTAACAAAATTGTTAAGTTATGTAAATTTTACGATTATATAAGTCAATTTCACTATAAATATATACTTTATATATTTAACGAGGACTAAAATCGAGGTTAAACATGGGTTTCCTAACTGGTACATACCTAAAAATGCAAACCGCGCGAATGCGAATTCAACTGCAACATCAGTTGACCTCCGTTATGTCGCAATTAAATCGTGTAACCAAGCAAATGGCCGATATGGAGAAAAACCTTGCTTCTCAACAGAGAAGTGCAGACCTCGCTTTGCGTCAACAAGCACAGGCAAGTATATGGACTCCTTTACAACAAAAGTATCCTGGTATTGATCCAAATAATCCTGCTACTTTAATGAATTTGGATTCAGCTGCATCACAGGCATTCAGTTATACACAACAGCAAGCACAATACAGATATGCACAGGCTCAATCTGTATGGGCTGATTACTTTGAAAACTATAAAGAAGCTCAATTGGAACCGCTTAAGAGTTTGGAAGAAAGCTTAACAATCAGAAAAACCAGCATAGAATCCAGATTACAGCTTATCGGAGAACAAGAAAAAGCTGCAAGCGATATGACGAAAGCTTCACAACAAGACTTCACCCCGCAGTATACGGGACAGGGTTAATAAATTTTAGCCCCCTTGCTTTAGGGCAAGGGGGCTTTTTTAATACCTAAAAACTAATAAAATCAAACTAAAATTCGTCAATATGAATTGCGCCGACTGGACAATTAAAAACTGCATCCATACAGCTTTCTTCATTTCCGACTACTTTTGAGTGGTCAGGAACAGCAAAAGCTTCATGAATTTCAAAAACTTCAGGGTTTATTGTTGAACACACTCCGCAACCGGTGCAGGTATCAAAAATACTTATACGCATAAACACTTTTCCTTTATCAATAAGTATTTACTTAATGCGTATAAATTTCATTCTCTTTTGTTATTAGTCGATTTTTATTATTTCGGCACCGTTTTCTTCAACAGGGAGTGTTATAATTTCGGCTTTTATGTTTAAGTCGTTCCAAGTATCTCTTACGATTGATTTAATTTTATCGAGGTTGTTCTTTTCGCTTATAACAAGTATAGCGGGGCCTGCGCCACTTAAAACGCATCCGAGAACATTTTCTTCGTGTTTTAAATTCTCCGTAATTTTTTCAAGTCCGGGAACAAGTTTCATTCTATAAGGCTGATGAAGCTTATCTTTCAGGGCAAGCTTCATTAAAGCAGAATCCTTGGTATGAATTGCGTGAACAAACATTCCCATTCTTTTAACATTAAACACTGCATCCTGCATCGGAACATCTTTAGGCAAAACAGAACGGGATATATCTGTTGCAAGCTCATACTCCGGAATACAAACCGTAATTGACCATTCTTTAGGCCATTCAAGCTTTCTGTATGCAATACTTCCGTCTTCTTCGCTTGAAGTAATGACAAGTCCGCCGACAATAGCTGGCGTAACATTATCAGGATGACCTTCGACTTCTGTTGCTATTGACAGTAAAGCTGCTTCATCGGCAGGATGCCCTAGAAGCTCGTTGGCTGCCAAAAGCCCCCCGACGATTACGGAAGCACTGCTGCCTAACCCTCTTGCAACAGGTATTTGAGTATGAATTGTTATTCTTAATTCGCTTGGAGTCTGACCGATTGAGTTGTATAAAAGCTCAACAGCTTTATATATTATGCTGTTTTCATCCATCGGTATATGCTCAAGTGAAAGTTCATCAGTTTTATCATCTTCTGAAATTACATTAATTTCTACTCCGGTACCAGGAAGAACAGTTTCTTCAATGGTTACCGTATTATATATAGGAAGCGCCATTCCCATACAATCAAAGCCCGGGCCTAAATTTGCTGTTGTTGCGGGCACTTTCACACTTACTTTCATATTTCCTCTTTAGATTTTCCAAAATTATCTTAACACAAAGAGAAATTTTGAACAAATAAGATGCCAAATATTGCGTTTTTTGAAGAACTTGAACCCCCTTAAATGCGCTGTATAATTGAATTATGTACGAAATACATCCATATTTTACCAACGACGGCTCGGTCGGACTCTTTAGCCCAGAAGCTGATGACATCTACCACTCTACATACGGCGCCTTAGCGGAAGCCTATGAAAAGTTTGTATTACCCGCTGAACTTGAGAAATATTTCCAAAATAATTCGCAAATTAAAGTTCTAGATATTTGCTACGGAATCGGATACAATACAAAAAGTTTTTTAAATTTTTTATTGGAAAAAAATATTATAAATTTCCAAAATAAAAATTTAAAAAAAATTAAAAAAAATAATTCTTTTAAACAAAATAACGCTCCGATACATACCGATAATATTAAAAATAACAAATATAACGCCAAGATATATTCAAATAACACTAATTATAACGACAAGGTATATAGTAATAACATTTCCGAAGAAACGCAGACACAAAATGCTCATGAACGTGCAATAAATAGCGGTGCGTTATATTCAAATAATATTTCTGACAGAAATTCTGTAAGCAAAGTTCAAAATAATAAAATTTTTATAAAAGCGATTGATACAGATGCAAAATTATTTTATTTTTCTCCGTTTTTCAGACAAGGGCTGGAGAAAGATAAAAAATATAATAATATTGATTTTAATTACGAAAAAATAAATAAACTTTTAAAAGGCAATTTTGAGCAAAAATACAAATTAAAAAATGAAGTAAATTTGTTTATTTTTAAAAATATCATTGAAAAATTGCCTGAAATATTCGATGACATTGAATTTGAGCAAATTTTAACCTCAAAAAAGTATTCGGCGTTTTTCGACAAGGAATTTATAGCCCTTTTTAAGCTTTTAAAAAATAATCAGAGTAAATATGCCTTCTGCACGAGGATAACAACGTTCTTACATAATATATATTATAGGTATATTTCAAATCGTTATAAAATAGCGCTGAATGCCCTGTATTTAAACGATTTTGTTTTTGAACCTGAAGTCGAGGATGCAAGGACTTCTCTAATTAATGATAAAAATATTTATAATTTGATATTTTTGGATGCATTTACCCCTGCTAAATGTCCTGCGCTTTGGTCTTTGGAATTTTTTAAGCTGCTTTTTGAGCATTTGGATAAGGATGGAATGATTTTAACTTATTCAAATTCTGCGGCTGTCAGAAATGCCATGATAAATGCAGGATTTTATGTCGGTAAAATTTATAACCCTGAAATTGATAAATACACAGGGACGATTGCCGTAAAAAATAAATCACTTATAAAATATGAGCTTTCAGAATACGATTTAGGGCTTATAAATTCTCGCGCAGGTATATTTTATCGTGATGAAAATTTAAGCCTCGCTAACGAGGCGATTATCGCTTCTCATGAAATCGAAGTTAAAAACAGTGATAAAATATCAAGTTCTCGTTTTATTAAAGATTTCAAAAAGTGATTTTTTATATTTTTCTGTTTGAATTTTATTTGAATATACCTGAACGATACAAGATTTTAAAAAACTAATTTTCTTTATTTTTATTTTGATTATTTTGTAAAAAGTTTTTCGATTAAAAAAAATTAATTTTTTTACAAAATTGAAAACAAAATTTATAATGTTACTATGAAAAAATATGATGTAGTAATTATTGGCGGGGGGACCGCGGGTTGTGCAGCGGCTTATGCGGCAGGAATGGCTGGGTTAAAAGTATTACTTCTTGAAAAAGGCATTCATCTTGGCGGTGCTATAACGTCAGGGCTTGTTGTTCCTGTTATGAATTGCGGTGAAAATCAGATTAATACTGAATTTTACAATGCCTTAACCGCTGAATTAAAGTCGCTTGGCGGTCAGGTGACGTATATGGGGAATCAAGGCTGGTTTAATCCTGAGCTTACAAAGATTGCACTTGATAATCTTATGAGCAAAGCCTCTGTAGAAGTGCTTTTTAGTGTGCATATACAGGATGTAAGGCTTAAGGATAAAAAGATTAAGGCTATACAAATATCAAACGAAATGTTATCTGTATATAACGAAAAGTTAGAAAATGAAAACAAAAAATTATCGGTATATATCGAGGCGAAATATTACGTAGATGCGACAGGAAATTGCGAAATCGGAAAACTTTGTAATTGTGAATTTTTAGAAAAAAAAGAAGAGCAGCAGCCTGTAAGTTTAAGATTTATAATGAGCGGAGTTGATGTAAAGCGCTTTGGTGAGTGGCTTAAAAGTTATGATAAGGATAGAAACGTTACAACTGTTGAAGATATAGACGGTGAAGTACATCTTTCTACCGCTTGTACGTGGGATAAGGACAAAAAATGGGCTTTAGCGCCTTTGTTTAAAGAGGCTGAGCGTAAGGGTGTTATTAAAAGCAGTGATTGGAACTATTTTCAGGTGTTTACGGTGGCCGGAATGCGCTCTGCTGTTGCGTTTAACTGCCCGAGAATTATAGATTACAAAGACACAAGCAATCTGAAAAATGTTTCAAAAGCCTTGCAGGAAGGGCGTCAGAGTATATTAAGACTTGCGGAATTTTGCAAGACTTATTTTCCTGGATTTGAAAAAGCTTATATATCAAATATTGCTGATATGCTCGGGGTGAGGGTTTCAAGGCGAATTAAGGGGAAATATGTTTATAGTGT
The DNA here is from genome assembly GCA_949297715.1 of uncultured bacterium. GTDB lineage: Bacteria > Cyanobacteriota > Vampirovibrionia > Gastranaerophilales > Gastranaerophilaceae > Scatenecus. The sequence goes on from CASFTJ010000003.1 coordinate 33,359, forward strand.
TGAAGACATAATTTCGGGTAAAAAGTTTGAGCAGCCTGTGGTTGTTTCAAATTATCCGATAGATGTTCACAGCCGTAAAAAGGACCAATCTACCCTTAAAGTTGTTGAGGATTATGAGCTTCCGATAGAAGCTTTAATGTCTGCTGATGTTGATAATTTGTACGTTGCGGGGCGTTGTATTTCGACTGATTTTATAGCGCAAGGGGCAATAAGAGTTCAAGCAAGCTGTTTTGCAATGGGGGTAGGGCTTGGAAAATATTTGGCAGAACTTGAAACGCATCATAATTCTTTAAAGGAGTAAATTTTTTCAGCCAAAATTTGAGCTGCATTAAGAAGCGGATCTATAGTCGGTGAAAACGGCGGGGCATAAGTTAGGTCATTTTGTAAAAATTCTTCTGTCGTTAGACCTGCAAGAAGTGCTGAGGTTACGGCATTAACCCGCTTATCTGCATCGCCTGAGCCTATTGCCTGACATCCTAGAAGTTTTCCTGAATTTTTGTCAGCAATAAGCTTTAGAGTAATATTGTTTACATCGGGCATATAACCGACTTTGTCATTTTTTGTTACTGTTGCCGAAATTGTTTCTATACCGAGAGTGCAAGCCTTTTTTTCGGTAAGTCCCGTCATTGACATACTGAGCGAAAGACATCTTGTGACAGCAGAGCCTAAAACTCCAGCAAACTTGTCGTTTCCGCCACATGCATTGACTGCGGCAGTCCTTCCTTCTTTGTTTGCGTTTGTTCCTAATGGCATCCAGATTTTAGTGTTTGTGATAAGTAAATTTGTTTCTACACAATCCCCGCAGGCATAGATATCTTTTATATTAGTTTCCATTCTTTCATTAACTTTTATTGCGCCTGTTTCACCTAAGATTATTCCTGCATCTTTTGCTATTTCAATATTGGGCTTTACTCCAGCACAAATTACAACAAAATCCGCCTCAATTTCTTTTCCCGAACCTGTTCTTACAAGTTTAACACCGTTGTTGTCGCCCGAAAATTCAGTCGCCATTTCAGATGTCAGAATTTCATACCTGTCTGATGAGATTTCTTTTAATTGTTCAAGGATAAGTTCTGACATGTCGTCATCAAAGTTCTGCATAATCGTCGGAGCATATTCAATCAATGTGGTGTGCACATTTTGCTTAACAAGTGCCTCAAGCATTTCTATTCCGATGTAGCCGCCGCCTATAATGACGGCTTTTTGAGAATTTCCCGCTTTTTCTTTAATCGCAATCCCGTCTTCAATTTTTCTTAAGGTAAAAACATTTTGCAGTTCGACATTTTTAATTTTCGGAATTATCGGACGTGCTCCGATTGCAATTATAAGCTTGTCATAATCGGTTAAAAATGCTCTATTTTCGCCCATAACCTCAATTAAAACCTGTTTTGAGGCTGGCAGAATCTTTGCCGCACGGTGTTTAAGATGAATATGAATCCCGTCTTTCTCAAATTCTTCGGGCAGTCTTACCAAAAGCATTCTAAAATCTTCAAAATTCCCTTCAATATAGTAAGGAAGTCCGCACGCAGAATAAGATACGTGGGTGTCGTCAGTGTATAAATTAATCTCTGCATCAGGTAAAAGCCGTTTTGCTTTCGCAGCCGCCTTTGCGCCTGCAGCAACTCCGCCAAGTATAACAATTTTCATAATATTGCCATACTAAGCTTTTTTTCTTTTTATCACAATCCCTGACAGGCTAGTTTAATCCTGATGTATTTAAAATCATTTCTCTCATAAATTCGCAATAGCTGTCAATATCGTCCAAATCATCAATACTTTGATCAATTAAAGCTCTGATTTCAATGATAATATTTTCGTTTTTTAAGTTTTCAAAATCCATATACATAACCCTCTCATAACTAATAAAATGTATTTCGGTAAAAAGTCATAAATACTTGAGGAAAAATAATCCATTTTTTACAAAAATTTACTTCAAAAGCGCAAAAATAAATTTTTAGGCGCTTTAAGAAAAAGCAAGGAGGCATCCATGGATATCGGCAATAACTTTAACTCTCCCGTTTTCACATCAAGATTTATGAGTTCCAAAGCGACAGTAGAAGTGAATAAATTTGCACAAGAGCAAGGAATAAGTAATTTTATAGAAGGTATAAATGCATCATTAAAAAATGCTGGGAACTACAAATTTAATCTGAAACATCTTTACAGCAAAGCATTAGGAGTAGTAAAAACAGAAATCAGATTTGAAAAAGATGGGAATAAATATTTAATCTCCGAGACTTCGTCAAAGACAAAAAATCCCGCTGAATTCACAATGCAATTATTAAAAAGTTTGCAAGACAAAACAAGTGCATTTTATAAAAAGCTTTTCTGTTAATCAATTTCGTTATATACAATTTTTTTGCGCAGGCTCCACTGAATAAGCGTAAGTACAAGGATTATAAAGAATAAAACATAAGCAATAGCGCTGGCTTTTCCGACGTTAAAGTATTCAAAAGCGTTTTTATAGATAGCATAAACAAGAACATTAGTGCTGTCTAAAGGCCCCCCTTGCGTCATCAGATAAATCAAGTCAAACACTTGAAAAGAGCTTATAGCGGTAATAATAACAACAAAAAAAATAGAAGGTGCCATAAGAGGGACAGTTACATTAATGAAAGTTTGTATAGAATTTGCTCCGTCGATTTTAGCGGCTTCAAACATGTTGTTGGAGATTCCGCTAAGAGAGGAGAGAAATATTATCATATTGTATCCGATAAGCTTCCAAACAGTCACAATAATAAGTGCCGGCATTGCAAAATTCATGTCATAAAGCCAATTTATGTGTAAATTTAAAATATTAGCCAAAAAACCGATATTAGGATCAAAAATCCATTGCCAGACAATACCTATAACAATCATAGGAGTAATAAAAGGCAGAAAATATGCAGTTTTAAAAAACTCCGAGCCTCGAATTTTAGAGTTTAAAATGCAGGCTAAAACTAAAGGTATAATCACTCCGAAAACTGAAGTAGAAACAGCAAAGACAATCGTATTAACCAGAATTTTAAAGAACAAAGGTTCTGTAAAAATTTTTTTGTAGTTGTCAAATCCTGCAAAAGTTATCGGGTTAATCAAATCCCATTTGGTAAAACTTAGGCCGAAAGAGCAAAATACAGGAATAATAATAAAAATCAAAATTCCGACAAAAGCCGGCAGAACGAAAATCCATCCCGCAAATTTTTGATTATTAGCAGATTCAGTAATAATTTTTTTTATGTCCATGCTATATTAATTATAGTTTAAATATAAGGGGAGAAAAATATTATGAAAAAATATGAACATGCCTTTGGCAAGAACGATATAAGAGGGATTTACGGCGAGGATATAACAGAAGAAATATTTTATGCAATAGGGCGCGGTTTTGTAGAATATTTGAAAAGTCTTACATTTAAAAAAGAAGAAAAAATCTGGGTTACCGTCACAAGAGATGCGAGAACTCATTCTCCTGCACTTGCAAAAGCCTTAACAGAAGGCTTAATTTCAACAGGCGCAAACGTAGTCGATTTAGGCCTTGCGCCGACTCCAATCGGATATTACAGTGAAGTTGTCGGAGTTCCTTCTGAAATTACAGGGGGAAATAAAGTTATTTCAGCAATGATAATTACCGCAAGCCACAACCCGAAAGAATACAACGGCTTAAAAATGACCTATGGCGGCAAAACTTTGAATGAAGCTCAAATTAAAGAAGTTAAGGAATATGTTTTTAAAGAGTTTGAAAATAAATCGCAGGTTAAAAAATCAGGCAAGGTTGTTGAATACAATATTATTCCTGATTACATAAAAGATATGAAAGAACGCTTCGGCAAAATCGGCGAAGGTGTAAAGGTTGTTGTAGATAGCGCAAACGCAACAGGCGGTGTGGTCGGGCCTCAATTGTATAAAGAATTAGGGTGTGAAGTTATAGAACTCTTTTCAACTCCCGACGGAAATTTCCCGAACCATCACCCGAATCCCAGTGATATGAAAACTTTAAAGGTGATAGAAGAAACAGTTGTTGAAAATAAAGCCGATGTCGGAATTGCCTATGACGGCGACAGTGACAGAATAGGTGTTATTACATCAGACGGAAAACCTATTACCGGTGACAAGCTTCTGCTTATTTACGCTCAAGATTTGCTTAATACAATGGATGACAAGAGCAAGCTTACTGTCGTCAGCGAAGTTAAGTGTTCTCAAGTCCTCTTTGATACGATTAATAAAGAAGGCGGGCATGCTGTTATGTGCAAAACAGGCCACGGGTATATTAAAGACAAAATGAAAGAAACAAATGCGCTTTTGGCAGGTGAAATGAGCGGACATACATTCTTTAAAGACCGTTATTACGGATTTGATGATGCTGTTTATGCAGGATGCAGAATTATCGAAATTATTTCAAAAAATAAAAAGAAAAATTCTGAATTTAAGCTTGAAGATATGCTAAAACCCTTTGATGCTGTGTGTTCATCTGATGAAGTAAGATTTCCTTGTCCAAACGACAAGAAAAAAGAAACACTTGAAAAATTTAAACATTGTGTCGAGTCAGACAAAAATCTTTTTGGAAGCCCGATAAAAGACATAATAACCCTTGACGGTATGCGGATAGTATTTGAAGGCGGGTTTGCACTTATAAGGCAAAGCAATACAGAACCCGTATTCACTTTAAGGTTTGAAGGAAAAACAAAAGAGGCATGTGAAAGATACAAAAATTGTATGATTGAAACTCTTGAAAGTGTACTAAAATAAGATTATGAAAGATAGTGAAAAAAATACTTTAATAGTCGGTCTTCTCAGTTTGGCTTTAATTCTTTTGATGTATTCAACAACAGGAGAGTTTGAGCCGATAGATAGTTTTAAAAATTCAAACGGCTCGGGAATGACTCTTTTGAATGACAGTTTTTATGTCGATGACACTAACGCAGGTCCAATGGATTTTGAATCAGCCGAATATTATTGTAATTCACGTGGTATGGAACTTCCGACACGAGAGCAGGCCTGGGAAATGTGGCGAGCTTCTGCAAACTGCAAAATTGCAATGGTCTTAAATAATTATATAATTAAAGATAAAAAAACTTTTATTAACTCCTGTCATAATTTAGAAAAAGATTGTCTTTTGCCTTCAAAACAGGTCAATTATTTTTGTAATGCGAACGATGATCTTTTATTTTTAGACGAAAAAGTTTTCAGATATGGAAATTACTGGCTGAAAGACCGCTATGACAGAAACGGCCATTATAGTGCAAATTTTATAAACGGTATGACAAATGCTTATGCTGATAATATAAAACTTCTAGGTGTAAGATGCGTTCGTACTGTTACAGGAAGCTTAAATAAATAGTTAAAACACTTGATTTAAATTTTTTTTGATGTTAAAATAAGCTTGTCAGAAAAGTTACTCACGAATATGAATTCCAATAGCTTTAAATAGCTTTATTTTGGCATATTCGAAAAAATATCAAAGTTTGTTTATTTAAAGAAAACGAAAGGTAAAAATCAATGGATTTAGAAAACAAAGAAGAACTTTCTTCAGAAGTAATTGAAGAAATTACGGAAGAAACAGTTGAAGAAGAAAAACCCGCTAGAGGTAAAAAAGGCCGTGGCAGAAAACAGAAAATTGAAACTGTAGAAGAAAAACCTCAAAGTGAATGGACAGAAAGAGTAGTTCAAATCAGCCGTGTAACAAAGGTAGTAAAAGGCGGAAAGAAATTAAGCTTCAGAGCCATCGTAATTGTAGGTAACCAAAAAGGCCAAGTAGGTGTAGGCTGCGCAAAAGCTGCAGAAGTAATTATAGCAATACAAAAAGCAATAGCAGACGGCCGCAAAAACCTTATTACAGTGCCTATCTTTAAAACAACAATACCTCATCCGATAACCGGACGTTCAGGAGCAGGTGCTGTAATGCTAAGACCTGCATCACAAGGTACTGGTATTATTGCAGGCGGTGCAGTTCGTTCAGTATTAGAGCTTGCTGGTATTGAAAATATTCTTTCAAAATCACTCGGTTCAAAATCACCTCTAAACGCAGCAAATGCAACAATAGCAGCATTAAAAGCACTTACACCATTCAATGATGTTGCTAAAAAACGCGGCTTAACAATGGCTGAACTTTTAAACTAACCTGACGGTTAATTGTTTAAGAAAATTTAGTAAAGATTATAAATAAAAGGAATTAACAAAAATGGCAGATAAAAAAATTAAAATTAAATTGGTAAAAAGCCTAATCGGTGCTTCAGAAGCTCAAAGAAGAGTAGTAAAAGGCCTAGGCTTTACAAAAAAAGATCAGGTTGTTGAACACTTAGACAGCGCAACAATCAGAGGAATGATAAACAAAGTTCCGCATTTATTGGAAGTAGCGGAATAACAATACTGCGTAAGTTCACGCGAGCGGTACACAATTAAAATAAAGGAAAAGAAAAATGACAGATACAATAACATTAGAAAATTTACAACCTGCAGAAGGTTCAACTCACAAAATTAAAAGAGTAGGCAGAGGCCGTTCATCAGGCAGAGGAAAAACATCTTGCCGCGGTCATAACGGTGAAGGCCAGAGATCAGGAAGTTCATCAAAAAGAGGATTTGAAGGCGGTCAGATGCCATCATACAGAAGATTACCTAAATTGAAAGGTTTCCAAGTATACAAAAAACCTGTATCTGCAGAAATTAATGTTGGCAGATTAGCTCAACTTGGTCTTAAAGAAGTTACTCTAGCAGCATTAAAAGAAGCCGGAAAAGCTCATCCGTCAGCAGATTTGTTGAGAATATTAGGTAATGGAGAAATTAGTGAAGCTATTACAGTAAAAGCAAATTACGTAACACCATCAGCAAAAGAAAAAATAGAAAAAGCAGGCGGAAAGGTTGAGTTAGTATAATGGCACAAGGAATGAAAATGCCTACAACCGATGATTTGATGTCAATGTGGCAGGCTTCAGGCTTGAAGCAGAAAATCATTTTTACATTTTTAATGATAGCCGCATTCAGATTTGGTGTTCAAATGCCTTTATATGGTATTAATAACCAAGTGTTTTCAAATATTGCGCAGGGAAACAATATTATCGGATTTTTAGATTTGTTTTCAGGCGGAGCTTTAGGAAAAGTATCAATATTTGCACTAGGCATCGGCCCTTTCATTACGGCATCAATTATTATGCAGCTTGTTTCTGTTGTTATTCCGTCGTTGGAAAAACTTCAGAAAGAAGAAGGTGAAGCAGGCAGACGTAAATTATCACAGTACACCCGTGTATTTACGGTAATTCTGGCAGTGTTTCAATCAATAATATTCATGTTATTTATGAGGCATTTGCCGGGAGCGATTGCGCCTAATGTAAATCATTTAATGTTTTATATTAGTTCCATCACCGTACTTACAGCTGGTTCAATACTTGTAATGTGGATTTCCGAATTGATAACCGAAAAAGGCATCGGTAACGGAGGTTCGTTAATAATCTTTGTGGGTATTTTATCGGGAATTCCGGTATATGCCTCAAGGACATTTGAAATGGTTCAAAAAAGTACACCGATGTTGATGGGCTTGATAGGACTTTTGATAATTTTCTTTATAACTATGATATTCATTGTTATAATGCAGGAAGCAGTAAGAAAAGTCATAATTGTCAATCCGAAACGACAGGTAGGAAACAAAGTTTATGGCGGGATGAATTCATATATACCGTTTAAACTCAATCCGGGCGGCGTTATGCCGATAATCTTTGCGATTGCGATATTATTGTTTCCGTCGACTGTTTTAAGTTTAGTCGGACAAGCTAACTTTAATTCAGTTGCAGTTAAAAACTTTGTAGTAAAATTAACAACAATAATGAGCCCTGACGGAATTGTATATTACGGATTGTATTTTGCATTAATCGTTGCATTAACATTCTTCTACGCTTCGATAATGCCGAATATGCAGCCGAAGGATATTGCAAATAACCTTAAAAAATATGGATCTTCAATTCCGGGTGTAAAACCAGGCAAACCTACAGCAGATGCTTTGGATAAAATTTTATCTAAAACAACTTTTATCGGAGCTATCGGGCTTGGTGTAATAGCTTTGGTTCCATCATTTGCAAGTTACGTGACAAATATAAAAACTCTACAAGGTATTGGCGCAACATCTTTAATAATCATGGTCGGAGTTGCACTTGACCTTATCAATCAGGTTAACACTCATCTTTTGGCAAGAAATTATGAGTCATTCCTGAAGGAGTAAGCTTATAAAAAGTAAAACTAAGAAAATAGCCTCATAAACTTTGGGGCTATTTTTTTATGTCAAAAATAGCAGATTTATGCAATGAATGCCAGTTAAAAAAAAGGTATTATGAAAATGTAAATCCTCAACTCTTCTGATTGCTCAGTTTATGCCCCTTAACAGGGGCTTTTCTTTTACGAATTGTTAATATTTTTGCAATTTTTAGTGAAATAAGGTATTATTGCTTTAGATAAGAGCTTTGAAAGGGTAAATAAATGAGAGAATTAATAGAAAACAATCAACGTATAACAATGGTTACTTATGATTTTAGAAATGCAAATAAAGGAACTATCGTTGATGTTCAGCCGGATAATTTTACAATAGAACTTGACTATGATCCAAAAGGAGTATTGAAAAGTAATTATTGCGAATTTTATACACAGACATCAAACGGGATTTTGTATTTTGATTCATATGCAAAAGATATTGACGGAAGAAGAGTTACTATTGCAAGCCCTGCAAAGCATAAATTCCTTCAAAGAAGGCGTTTTACCCGTATTAAATATATGTATGATTTAAAACTTACTTGTGGTGAAAGTTCTTATGATATATCCACACTTGATATTTCAGCAGGTGGTATGAAATTTGTAACAAACAGTAATATTGACATTGATAAAGAATACAATATAACGCTTCCTCTTTCGGATGAAGTAAGTGTTGATTGTGTGTTTTCGCCGATAAGAATAGAAAAGAATTTAAATGGCGAAGAATGTGCATATACGCTTTCAGGAGAGTTTAAGTTTACTGATAATAAGGTAAAACTTACCTTAATACAGTATTGTTCAAAGCGCAGCTTGGAAATTGCAAATAAATAGAGGCTAAGCTTTTGAGTTTATTAACATTATTCAGGAAAAAAACAAAAAACGCTTTGTTTACGACACCGTCGCATGGGCAGAAGTTTTTTATAGTTAATAAGTTCAGGCAATTTTACAAGTTTGATATCTCCGAAACAGATACGCATAATCCTGAAGAAGCCCTTAAAAAAGCGCAAGAGCGTGCTTCAAAGATATATGGCGTAAAATATACATTATTTTTAACGAACGGATCTTCAAGCGGAATAATAGCGGCAGTTTTGGCTTCAACAAAAGCCGGAGATAATGTTCTTTTACATGAATACGCACATCCTTGTCATATTAATGCAGTAAAACTTTCAGGTTGTAATCCTGTATTTTATAAGCTTCCTATAATAGAAGAGTTCGGAGTAAATGGCAGAAATTCAGCTGAAAATCTTGAGCCTTATTTAAAAAATAATAAAATCGGTGCTGTTATAATAACTTCGCCGACCTATGAGGGGTACGTTTCTGATATAAAAAAAATTACGGAGCTTTGTCATAAATATGGTGCATTATTGATTACCGATGAAGCGCATGGAGCATTATATCCGTTTTCAGACGAACTTCCTCAAAGCGCTGTAAAAATATCGGATTTTACAGTTCAATCCTTGCACAAAACAGCAGGTGGACTTAACCCGACAGCACTTTTGCATTCAAATTGCGAAATTAATCCTGAAAATGCTTTAAAAATGATTAATACAACCTCTCCTTCATATCCTCTTTTAGCGTCAATTGAGGCTAATATAAATTATCTTAAGAGCCGAAAATGTAAAAAGAAATTGTCGGAATTAATAGACAAAATAGAGGATTTAAAAAGTTCATGTAAGAACATAACTTTTGGCGGGGATGATATAACAAAGATTTTAATAAAATCTGAAAAATTTTCAGGAGAAGAACTTTCAGCTATTTTGTATGAAAAATACGGAATAGAAGATGAACGAACCAGTGAAAAATCGTCACTTTTGCTTTGTGGAATAGGGACAGATATAAAAAAGCTGGAACGCTTAAAAAGAGCGTTATTAAAATTGTAACATTTTGTAATAAATAGCTGATAATTATTAAAGAAACTGCCATTTAGAGCCGATACCAAAGATAAGAATAGTACTAACTTGAAAGGAAAAGGCGTAAAACTATGGGAATGGCAGCATCACAAGCCAGATTACTATCAATAACCTCCCGTATGTCAGATAATGAATTACGGGCGCAGTTGATTAACAATGCCAAAATACGCCTTACAGAAGATTCATCTAAGGCAAGTGAAAAATATATTAATGCCTTAAACCAGACTCAGTTGATGATGTCAAATAAAGATTTTCAGGGGAATGATCTATATCAGCAATTGACCTATAATAATTTGACAGCATACAGTTCCTACAATAATCAATACGGCTTAATTAACAAATCCGGCGAAATGGTTGTATCCGAACTTGAAGCAGCAAAATATGAACAAGCACTTGCAGCAGCGGAAGGCAATGATGATACAGATGCTTTAACAGAATTTTTAAAACTTTACGGTTTGGAAAAAGATGACACTTCATATTGGGAAAGTAATGGGCTTAGTGAAGAAATGAGAGCCCGTTTTGAAGGTGATATAGACTATGATGCAGATGGAAACAGAATTTCCGGTTATCACTATGGATATGATATGTCAAAAACATCAACAGAAATGGGTGTCTATGAAAGATTGTTAGATGATTACACAAAGGCTGATTCTGCATATTCTAGTGCAGTAATAAAAGAGATGAAAAACTATCTTTATGGGTATAAGCCGCAAGGCTTTTCTTCTGCTTATGAAGATATGTACAACGATGTCGTAGGTGGCAGTAAAACTGATTCTATGGCTGGTTCTCAAGATGCATTGAATTATTTGAAAAAGATGTTTGGAGAGTTAGTCGGTGATGATTACATAATTGAGGAAAAAATCAACCCCGATGGCACAGTAGAACCATCTATATTTTGTGAAAACATGGATTTTCTGTTAAATGATACAATACAATTTAACGGAAGTGGTGCTGTTATAACAAACCAAATTGGAATGACAGGATCAGATCCTGGACCTTATGATATTGGTGGTATATTTACCATTACAAAAGATACAAATAGCGGTGCATTAACAGCAACAGGTGTATCAGAAGATGGTGGTGGAACCTATTCTTGTAGTGCTGTTAGCGGTACAGATCCTGAATATACGTTCACATATACCTATACAAAAGAAGAAGATGACGGAACTACTTCATCAAAAACCGGCACTTGCACATTTAATCTTGATACAAATGTAGCAATAACAGAAGAAAATGCATCTGTTGAGGATGTTGCAGGGCAGATTAAATATATATATAAATATTTTAATCAAAATGTACTTTCACAAATTGACAGAGATAAGTTTGGAAGTGCAGCACCAACTGAAAAAGCTGCTTATGAAGCAGCCGCAAAACAATTATCAATGTTCATATTTGGTCAGGATATAGGTTCTGATAATTATGAATATCTTGATGATATGTATTGGATTATCAATGAAAGCGGTATTCCGACTACCAATTTGGATAGTTCAACATCAGTAACAATAGATCAAGTTATAGGTGGAGTCTCTCAACCTGTTCAATATCAAACAAACTTTGAGGCAGTGTTAGATGTATTTTTGATAGAAGAAATGATAGCCCAATATGGAGCACCGAAATATACTTGGGTTGACAAAAACAATCCTGATGAAAATGCAGAAGCAAAAGCACAATGGTATACAAATATTTTTAATAAGATGAATGAAGACGGATACCAAAAAATATCAGCAGACCTTGCCAAAAGTCCAGATTGGATTCAGTATGCATTTGAAAGCGGATTATTAAGCATGATCCAGGTAGATGACGAATCACAATGGGTATCTACAATGTATTCAAATTGTAGTGATATTACAGAAGATACTATAGATTTAATGATTACTCAGGCAGAGGCTGAATATACTCGTGAAACTAACAAAATTCAAGCAAAAGATCAACTTTATGATTTAGAGCTTAAGAACATTGATACAGAGCATGAAGCACTTCAAACAGAATATGATTCAATTAAGTCTGCTCTGGATAAAAACGTAGAACGTCATTTTAAATACTTCAGCTAATAATTGAATAGATAGTGTTAAGCTTTTAATCTTAATATTAGATAAAAAGATATAAAGATTATGTAAGGAAATCCTGATAATCTCAATTTTCGACTATAATAATAATATAGTTAAGAAAGAAATTGGAGATTATCATGGAATCAGTAAAAGAAATTCTAACAAAATTGGAAAATGCTGATAATTCAGTTAAAAATGAAGTAGAAAATATGTTGGTAAAATGCGGAACTTCAGCTCTTCCTCAGTTGGTAGACCAACTTCAGGTTGTAAGAGGTATTAAAAGAGGGGTTGTAGCAATGACTCTTATCAGACTGGGCGATGCTTCTATCAAATATCTTGAAAATGCTGCAAAACAAAACAAAGATTTTGAATGGGTTGCAGAATATCTGATTCGTGAGATTAAAGGTGAAATCGCCGCATAAGTATTAAAGTTTAAGTTTTAAAAAAAAAGCAGTCATTTAATAAATGTCTGCTTTTTTTTAGTATAAATAAAGACATTATTAATAAATGATGGTATAATCGTTTTATGGATAATAATAAATCATTAGAATATACATGCTTGTTTGGCGGTGGCGCCATCAGAGGTGCTGCATATGCAGGTACCGCTAAAGCAATGGAAGAACTTGGAATTGCGCCGAATACTCTTGCGGGATCTTCTGTAGGCTCTGTTATTGCAGGACTTCTTGCTGTCGGATATTCGGCTTTTGAGATTGAAGAAATATTTTTAAAAATAAATTTTGAAGTATTTAGAGATGTTCAGATTGGTTTAGGGGTTAAATTTGCGCTAAGCAAAGGTGAATTATTTTTAGAATGGGTTCGCGATTTAATAGAGCAAAAATATTATGGTGCTAAGTATAAAAAAGGTTCTCATAAAGCTGTAACTTTTAAAGATATAAACAAAAACTTGGTAATAATAACAACAGATTTATCAAGTTTTGAGTGCAAAGAATTTTCAAGGTGGGAGACTCCGGATTTTGAAATTGCTGCGGCAATCAGAATATCCTGCGGAATGCCAGGGCTTATGCGGCCAGTCGAATATAATAACAGAATTCTGGTAGACGGAGATTTACAGAAAAGCTGGCCAATGTGGAAGTTATCCAAACATCTGGAGCCTGTTGAAAACAGAATACTTGAGTTCAGACTTGAAGGTGACTTCGAAGGTAATGATAAAAACATGGTTGAATATGTAAATTCGCTTTATGCTTTTACGACTTCAATGGCAACAAAATTTATAATTGATATTTATGGAACAAAGGATATGTTCGACTATATTGTCATAAATACCGGAGAAACAAATATCGTGGACTTTAATATGCCTGAAGATAAGCGTAAAGAGTTAATGCAGATCGGATATGGGCAAACAATTGAATATTTTAAGAAAGTTTTACCTGTTAAAAAGGCATCTTTACTCACAATTTATCAGGATATTCAAAATAAACTGGTAAAAATACAAAAACACATAAAGCGCATGAATATACCTAAAGCTAAATCTCTTACAGCAGAATTGTTTATAGATTTATGTGATTATAAAGATTTTATCGAAGCAAAAATTTATAACAGTATTTTGGATTTTCAAAAGTATTTTTATTCAAACATAGATTATCCTGCGCTTTTCGGCAAAACAACTTTGAATAAGCATGATTTGGTAATAGAAAAATTAGATATTACAATATTATCTTTAAAATCAAAAACCTCTGAATTGAGCGAATATATTGAAACTAACAAGCAAGCTTGTTCGGTATAGAAATATTTATTGACAATATATCTTTTTTTAAATATTATAGATAAGTGGATAGAAGCCCTAATGGCGGAATCGGTAGACGCGTTGGACTTAAAATCCAATTGGGTGAATAACTCAGTGCCAGTTCAAGTCTGGCTTAGGGCAATTTAAAGACTTTCCAAAAGGGAAGTCTTTTTTATTACGTTTTGTAAATTTTTATTAGTAAAATTTTAAATTAAAGCAAATTTTTATGTTAATTATATTTATAATATATATAGAGTATATATGAGAGTATAAAATGACATTCAAATTCGATTTAGAAATATTTGGAAAATGTTTACAAGGCCTTGGACAGGGTTTAATGCAAGGCGGGATTTTAATGGATACTACCCGCATGATTCATCGCAGAGGCATGTACGGCGGGATGAGTATATGGGGATGCGGTACTTTTATGCCCGGAGGATGTACGCCTCCATTGAATATATGGCATCCGATGTACGCTGGCAATACGACAAACCCTTATTTGATTCAACAAGGAAATAATATTGCAACATTTCAGGCGAAAGAAATATTTGATCAAGCATATGAATATTATAAAAAGCAAGAACAGCAGTTTACTCCTCAAATAACAGATAGCCAGCAGACAACACAAACGGAAATCGGTAAACAAATCCAAGAAGCCTTACAGAATGAAAGCGGAGAATATTCAATAACTACATCACAATACAATGCATTGTTAAATAAACAAAATAAAACAGCAGAGGAAGAACAATTACTAGATACAGCTTATAAGGCTTCAGTAAAATCTGCCGGAGAATCTTATATGAATTGTGCAGATAAAGAGTATGGCAATTCAGATGGAAGTCTTACAAAAGATGAATTTACCGAATATATAATGGGAACAATAAATGGCGGAACTGATTGCAGTATAACTGATGAAGGCAGAGAAGCTATAGAAGCTGCATTTAATAAACTTAATATAGATGACAACGGTAAGATCAGTAAAGACGAAATGAGTGCATTTATCGGGTATTTAGACACTGTCATAGATGGCAAAAAAGATGGTAAAATAACAGGTGCAGCGTTCTTTAAAGCATTAGAGGCCTTTGAGTCAGATTCAAACATGAAAGCAACTTTACAACAGATTCATAGCGATTTATATAGTGAATAGTTTTTCAATGCCAGACCAATCGAGATTTTTTGATGATGCGAAATTTTTTAATTTTAGAGAATTAAGTGATTTTAAGTCTTTAAAAATCAGCTCCCAATTATTTTGGGAAGTATCAAGGCTTATAAGAGGAACAGCAGCCTCATCAGCAAGTTTTTGAACTTTTACGTCATAATTTATACCTGCAGTTTTAACACCGGCTTTTAGGGCGGCGATTACGGCATGAAAACGCATTGCAAGCATATAATCAAGTTGTGAAATCCTTTTGAATGTTTCATTTCTGTTTTTGTAGTAGATAATTTTAATATCAACATTAGGATTTTTAGATTTTAAAATTTCCTCAAAATGTTTGCAGACTTCATCGTCAAGAGATTTTTGAAATACGAAAAGTTCAATTTTTCTGCCTTTAAAATATTCCAAAACATTATCAGCAAGGTTATTTAAAAAATCTTCAGTAAGTGAGGCGAAACTTCTAAGCTGAATTCCGACGGCATAATTTTTAGGTATATCCTTCATTCTAATACTAAAAACGGGATCGTTAATAAGTTCAGCATTTATCCCCCAATTTTGAAGCATTTCAAGGCTTTTATTATCTCTTACCGAAACGTATTTAGCTTTTGAAATAAGATTTTTTACTATTTTTTGTGATATTTTACGATTTAGGGGGCCGATACCTTGTGCAAAAATTACAACATCCTTTTTATAAAACAGAGCACAAAAAATAATAAATGAGTAATATAAAAGGCTTTTCAAACTTGTGACATCTTGCAAAAGGCTTCCGCCGCCCGAGATAAGAATGTCAGAATTCTGGATTGTTTTGATGACGTTTTTAATGTCGAAATTTTTTACCGCGTTAACATCATAATCTGCTGAAGTTTTGGAAGGATTTGAAGAAATAACAGTGACATCGGCATTTAGAGTTTTTAGTTTATCGCACAAAACCGAAAGAATAGCATCATCACCAAAGTTGTCAAAACCATAATATCCGGAAACAACAACTTTTTTAGGCATTAAGCCCTCCTTTTTCAAAAATGGAATAAATTTCATCTTTATAAGGAATAGATTTAATAGCTCCGATTCCTTTAGCCTGAAGTCCTGCAACAATAGAGGCAAAACGAGTTGCTTCAAACGGTGTAAGTCCGTGGGTTACGGCATGCAAAAAGCCGCCGTTAAAAGCGTCGCCCGAGCAAGTTGTATCAACTACTTCGTGTGTATAAAACTCAGAAAAAATAATATTCCCGTTGTATCCGGTGTAATATCCGCCTGAATTTGAGTCTTTAATAACAATTATGCTGACGCCCATATCCCAAATATTTTTCATAATATTTTCAAGCGAATCAATTTCAAGAATATTTACAGTATCATATTTTGCACTCATAAAGAGAATATCAACATTTCCGATTATACTGTTAAAATCTTCTCTTGCATTTTCTGGTGTTGTAATCAGCAACGAAAAATTAGGATCATAAGCCGTAATTACATCGTTATTTTTAGCAAATTTAAAAGCTTCAGCAACAGCTTCTTTAGCAGACATAGAAAGTGATTGCGTGACCCCTGAAGCATATACGACTTTAGAATTAGCGATATAATCTTCAGTAATATCCTCAATAGAAAGTTTAGCAGGAGCAATACGCTTTCTGTAATAAGCAAACTCTTTTCTGCATCCGGCAGGACGTGCTATAAAATATAGTCCGTTTGGTTCAGGCGCAGTGTTAACTTTAGAGATATCAAGCCCTTCATTTTTCCAGCTTTCCAAGAGGTAATCCTTAAACACATCATCACCGATCCTTGTAATAAAGCCAACTTTAGAACCTGCTCTTGAGGCAGCAACAGCAGTAGCAAGAGCATCACCGCCATAGTATTTTTTAAGGCACTCCGCTTCATTTAAGTGAGTATCACTTGATAATTCAATTAAACTTTCTCCGATTGTAATAATATCGAGTTTTTCTTCCATACTAATCCTTTAATTCTTCAAGTGCGGTTTTAACTCTGGTTGTAATTTCCGAGTAAGAATATCCGCTTAATAAATCTCTTCCGACTCCGACTGCAACGGCACCTGCATTAATATAATCTTTTATTTCAGAGATTTTTGCAGCTCCCATAGGAACAATATTTAAAAATGGCATGGGCCTTAAAAGGTTTTCCAAATAAGAAACCCCGCCAAGAGCTGTAATAGGAAATATTTTAATTAATTTGACTCTTGCTTTCCAAGCTGAGTATGCTTCATTTGCCGTTGAAGCGCCTGCAATAAACGGAACTTGTCTGTCTTTGGAAAACTTAACAAGATTCATTTGAAATATCGGTGAAGACAAAACCTTGGCTCCTGCATCGACAGCAGTTTGAGCTTGAAGTGATGTTATTATTCCGCCGGCGCATACAGTTGCATGCTTTGATATTTCATCAATTACGTAATAAACCTCAGGATTGACGACATTTATTTCCATAAACTTAATTCCGCCATCAATTAGTGCTAAAGCTGTATTTCTGACTTTTTCAGGATCTCTGCTTCTTAAAATAGGTAAAAGTTTTTGTTCTGATAATAATTTTACTAAATTTTCGTTCATAATCTATCCTTTTTTCAAAATTTATTATATCATAAAATAAGGAGGGGTATGAGAAACTTAAAGTCAAAAGCATTTTTCATATATTCATTTATATTTTACGTAATACTGTCATTTATATTGATGCTAATTTCATGGCAGATTTTGGAGCCGAACGCTTATAATTTTATGGTAAAGAATTTTTCGGCAATACAGAATGCTTCAGATAGAATTGCGATTGTCGTAATTGACGATAAATCAACTTCACGATACCGCTGGCCATGGAAGAGAGATCTTTACGCAAAGATATTTGAGTACTTAAACAACTACGGTGACACAGAATTAATAGGTTTTGATGCTATTTTTACAAGCTTAGATAGTGAAACCCCTCAAGCAGACAAGACGTTTTTTGATACTGTCAGACAAATAAACAATCTTGTTGTAGGCTTCAGCCTAATTGACGAAAAGCCGGCAGATCCAGAGCAGGCTGAATTATATGAACAAAAATTTCATGACAAATTCGGTGTTAACATTGAGGATAAGAGAGTTAAATATCGTTATCCGTCAAAGTATGGAAGTTTTTCAAAATATCCTAAAGCTTATTTTGACTCTGTAAAATATGCAGGCTCAGTAAATTCTACCCGTTTACCTGCAAATGGTTACATGGTTTTTAATGATCTTATTGTTTCACTTAATCAAAAATACTATCCATCGCTATCGTTAAGGATGTATATGCTTTTAAACGGTGCGGATAAGGTTACAATGTATGATGATTATGTTGAAGTTGATAAAACAGGATTGAAAGTTCCAACAATAGTCAGTTATAACGGACTTCACAATTACATAAAATTTTACAAGATATTAGACAGAACATCATATTCATTTAAAAAGTATTCGGCAGTAGATCTTATAGACTCTCTTGATAATATTAAAAACGGGAAACCCCCGATAATCAATCCTGCAGAATTTAAAGACAAAATAGTTTTTGTCGGAGCAAATGCAAAAGCTTCAGCCATAAAAGTTATAGATGCCCAGTTGACTCCTATGCTTAACGAGCATCCCGGAGTTGATATTCAAGCAGTCAACTTAAGCAACTTTATTAATAACGATATTATGAAAATCAGTTCTATAAAGTTTGATTTTTGTATAATTTTGTTATTAAGCGTACTGACATTTATCATAATAAACAGATTTTCGGTATTTAAGTCGTTGCTGTTACTGGTATTAATAGGATGCGGATATTTAGGATTTGCAGTTGTTTGCTATACAAATGACTTTGGCGTAAATGTTGTTACACCGATGGGAATCCAGCTTGTAACGATGATTTTTGCGTATTCATACCGATTTATTGTTGAGGGCAAAAACAAAGAAAAAATCAAGCAGGCTATGGGCAAGTATCTTTCGCAGGATATAATGAAAAATGTTGTAAAAAACATTGATGATATAAAACTGGGCGGTAAAAGAGCAAATGTAACTGTACTTTTTGCTGATATCAGGGGATTTACAAGTATGAGCGAAAAGATGACGGCAGAGGAAGTTTCTAAAATTCTGAATGAATATTTTACTGAAATTGAGCCGATAATTACTAAATACAACGGAGTTATCAATAAGTTTATCGGGGATGCCGTAATGGCGATATTTGGTGAACCTGTTCAGGATCTTAATCATCCTGTAAATGCAGTTAAATGTGCTTACGAAATGTTAAAAAAGGTAGATGAACTTCGAGACAAATGGCTGTTTGAAGGAAAGCCGAAAATTGAAATCGGAGTCGGGATTAATACAGGTGATGCTTTTGTCGGGAACATTGGTTCGGAGAAGCGTTTAGAGTACACAGTAATTGGTGATACCGTAAACCTTGCAAGCAGAATTGAAAGTTATAATAAAGTTTACCGCACAAACTTTTTGATAAGCAGTTCGACATACTCATACGTAAGTAATATTGCAGATGTAATAAAGATAAGCGAAGTTACAATTCGCGGCAAAGCTAAAAAGATGGACATTTACGAAGTTTTGCGCTTAAGTTAAATTTCAAGATTTTTAAAAATTAATAACTCGTAAGGCTCATATTCAAGTGCAGCGGCAAGTTTTTCAACAACATCTAACGTTGGAGACGATGTCTGTGCTTCAATCTGAGTTAAAGTAGATCTGCCAATTCCAGCTAGTTCAGCAAGTTTTTCTTGTGAATATCTTCTTTTTATGCGCTCAAATCTTACTCTCGTTGCGAATTTTTTTGCCAATGTTGATATGCTAGCCATAATGTCGTTATACTAACATCTTGACACTATAACGACAATACGTTATTATAACAATATAGACGTTATATTATCTAAATATTTATAATTACAACAGGAGGGGTATGAAAAAACAAAATGCCTTTACAATGGCAGAGGTACTTATAACACTTGGAATAATTGGAATTATAGTCGCAATGACTCTGCCCAGTTTGGTTATGAAGCATAGAAATAAAGTATTTGAATCGCAATTTAAAAAAGCATATTCTATTGCCTCACAGGCATTAATGCTTGTTAAAGCTGAATTAGAAGTGAGCAATTTAAAGAATGCTTTTGCAATATATAATGCTCAATCTGATGAATATTTAAATTCAAAATTATTTACAGATACCTTTTATGAGAAAGTAAAAAGTTCGACACAAGAAGAATATAAAAATTCTATAAGAAACTATACTTTAGATAGAGACTTTACCTCAAATGCCATTACCTGCACACCAGTTAATATGTTACCCGATGGATCTTCAATATGTAATAAGATATGGTCAAATACAATAAGTATTACAATAGATATTAACGGTCCCAAAAACGGTCCAAATGCATTTGGTCACGATATATTTATGTTTATAGTTAATGACAATGATGCACTTATAGGTCAAAAACCGGGAGTAGGTGACCCTGATCCTGATGATAAATGGTACGAAACAAATAAGAGACCTTGCTCAAAAAAATATTCGACAGCAGGTAATGGTATAGGATGCTCATATTACGCAATAATTAACAAATGTCCTGACGATGAAGGGAAAAATTACTGGGAATGCCTTCCAAAATAAGAAAATTAAATATAATTTTATGATAAAATTATCCTATGATTGAGGACTTGGAAAAACTTAAACTTGCGATAGATGTTGAGGTTAAGCACCGCTACATAGATATTCACGGGAAAACGAAGTGCTTTTCAAAGTTTATAATTTCAGAGGCGAATAAATATTACAAGCTTTCCAAAAAGAATCCTAAATGGGCAGTTATTGCAGAAACCTTTGCACATTATCCGATTGCCTCAGTGCCTGAAAGAAGACGTTCAATTGAACATCTTGTGAAAGTTATACGTTCTGAAATTAGTCAATCTAAGCCTGAAAATAAGCCTGAAAATATTGCTGGCTTCCCTCTTAAAAGTCCTGCTGAAACTGATGTGACTTACGTAAAAGGGGTTGGTCCAAAAGTTGCATATTCTCTTAACAAATTAGGAATTTACACGGCACAGGATTTGATTTTTTATTTGCCGAGGAAACACATAGACTATTCAAGCAGAACCCTTATTCGAGATCTTCAAGAAGGGCAGTCAACTACGATTTTCGGTTATGTAAAGTCTGTTTCGGCATTTAATTCAAAAAACAATTTATCTGTTGTAAAAGTTAAAATAGCTGATGAATCAGGTACAATAGAGCTAGGCTTTTTTCAAGCAAAAGGCAACAGATTTACTTTAGAGCGGACAAAAGCGCAATTTCCGGTAAATGCGGGAATAATGGTTTCCGGAACGGTTAAAATGAACAATTACGATCACCGTTTAACCTTTGACAAGCCTTCATACTCAATTATGACAGGCGAATTTCTTGAAAATGGCGCTTCAAATCTTAATATGGCAAGGATTGTTCCGATTTACACAGTTTGCGAAAATCTTAGCGTTAAAACATTAAGAAAGGCGATTTATAACGCAATCCAGCTTTACAAGGATTCTATAAAAGATATTTTGCCGGAATATTTAAGAGAAAAATACGATTTGTTAGACAAAAAAACAGCAATAGAACAAATTCACTTTCCGGAAAATCAGGAATTGCTGGAAAAAGCGCGCTTTAGTTTAATTTTTGAAGAATTGTTTATAGTTCAATTAAAAATGGTTCGTTTAAGAAATGAAAATAATAAACATTCGGCAGTTTCACTGGAAATTAAGCGTGACGGATTAGTTCAAAAATTTATAGACAGTCTGCCTTTTGAGCTTACCGGAGGTCAAAAGCGTGCAGTAAATGAAATTTTAAACGATTTGCATTCTGAAAGACCTATGGCAAGGCTGCTTCAAGGAGATGTCGGAAGCGGAAAAACCGTAGTTGCTTGTATAATGCTTTTGGCAGGTGTTGAAAACGGATATCAGGGAGCAATTATGGCACCGACAGAGATTTTAGCTCAGCAGCATTATAACAATCTTGTAAGCTGGCTTACTCCGCTTGGCTTAAGCGTCGGGCTTTTCTTGGGAAGTCAGGGGAAAAAGGTTAGAGAAAAATTTCAAACTGATTTAAGAAACGGCCAGACAAATATCGCCGTTGGAACTCATGCTTTAATTCAAGATTCAACGGATTTTAATAATTTAGGTGCAATAGTAGTCGATGAGCAGCACAGATTTGGGGTAAAACAGCGAAATGTTTTAAAGAAAAAATCTCAAAACCCACAAATGCTTACAATGACGGCAACTCCTATTCCACGAACTTTAGCATTAACAGTTCATGGTGATTTGGATTTGACAATAATAGACGAATTGCCTAAAGGCAGACTGCCGATTAAAACTTCTCTTACTTCATCTCACAAAAGTGTATATGAACTTATAAAAAAAGAGGTTGAATCTGGCCGCCAGGCTTATGTAGTCTACCCGCTAATTGATGAAAGTGAAACTTTATCTGCTAAAGCCGCCACAAAAGAGGCCGAAAGACTTCAGTCTGAAGTTTTTCCGGAGATGAAGATAGGACTTCTTCACGGTAAGCTTAAAAACGATGAAAAAGAGCAAGTTATGTCGGATTTTAAAGATGGCAAATATAATATATTAGTTTCCACAACTGTTGTAGAAGTCGGTGTAGATGTTCCAAACGCAACGGTAATGGTAATTGAAAATGCCGAAAGATTTGGTTTAAGCCAGCTTCATCAGTTAAGAGGCAGAGTCGGCCGAAGCAGTTTGCAATCTTATTGCGTTCTAGTTTCCTCTTCACGTTCGCAAGAAACCCGAGAGCGACTCGGGATTATGACACAAACTAACGACGGTTTTGTAATTGCTGAAAAAGATTTGCAGCTTCGAGGCCCAGGAGAATTTTTAGGTACAAGACAATCCGGACTTCCTGATTTAATTATCTCTGATATAGTTCGTGATGCTGAAATTTTAGAAAAAGCCCGCTATGAAGCTATTAGTTTTATAAATAACTATGACATAAATGATTATCCTGCACTAAACAGTGCTTCAAATCTACAACTTTTTACAGGTTTAGATATTTGATAAAATAGTAAAAATCTGTATAAGAGCAAAAGTGTGAAAAAATAAGCATTTAAGGGTATATGTATCTTATATATCTTCTTTGTATGTTAAGTATTGTAAATTTATGCATAAAAAATAGCAATATATAAATTGATATATACTTTATATATATAAGAAGAAATAAAAGGAGCTTAACATGGGCGACTACCCGAACCAAATACCTGTTTATAAACCGTTAAAATACAACACTGGTCAATTAAGAGCAGGACTTCACGGAGTAAGAAGACCGTCAGGCAGTGTTAATATCTTTCATAAAGAAACGACCATAAACAATTTTGGTGGCGGATTTATGATGGATTACGGCTATTATGACACAGGACTAACCAAAGGTCAAAAATGGGGTCTTGGAATAGCAGGAGTTCTAGGAGGAATCGGGGCCATATTAAGTGCAATTTTTGGTGCAAAAACTGAAACCAAAGGTAATGCAAAAGAACCTGAAAATACAGAATCACAAGAACTCAAAGACCAATTAGAACAGCTTAAAAAAAATAATGAAGCTTTAGAGGAACAAATAAGAGATCTTACAGATGATTTGAAAGCTAAAAAAACAGAAGATCCTCAACAAGTACAAACTCCGCAAACAAGCAGAAAATCGGTAGCGGACGCAGAAGAAGTAAAACAAGAACCGCAATATGCAGAGTTTAATGTAACTGCTAAAAAGATAGGCGATAATTTATATCGAGGCTACACAGGATACAATATAGTTGCGGCTAAATATAAATCAGAAGATGGAACCCCGCTTACTCACAGCGAAGTTATGTCAATATGCGATAATATATTTAAAGGTAAAGCATTGCCGACGGGTAAAATAAATTTACCGTTAGAAATTGAGGTAAACGGCAAGAAATATACATATGACAAGAACGTACCTGATGAAAATGTCAAGCCATCAGAATATTCACTTAAAAATTATGAAACCTACAAGAGTAGCGCAGTTGCTGTAGGCAGCAAATACGCACCGACGGTAGACGGCAAACGCGTAGGCTCAACTTTATATGAAACAAGAGATGAAGCAGTTAAAGCCGCTGAAGACGAAATTGCTAAAAGAGAAAAAGAAGAAAATAAATAAACCATACATAGGAGATAAACAAAATGGCATGGATGATAGGTCGTAACCATTGCACAGTACCAACAGGAAGATTACAATTAGGTTCAAGAACAAACCTGAATGTTCATTATGAAAAAACTACCATCAATAATTTTGGCGGCGGTATGGGTATGATGGGCATGAACATATACAGTCCTATGATGAATATGGGTATGATGGGCATGAACATGTACAGCCCTATGATGAATATGGGTATGATGGGCATGAACATGTACAGTCCTATGATGAATATGGGTATGATGGGAATGGACATGTACAGTCCTATGATGGGTTTATATGGTGGTTATTATGGAGATAGCGCAGGAGCAACAACTACAATTGTAGGTTCAATAATAAATTCAGTAGGTCAATTAGCCGGTATGACCGGACAAATAATAAATGCTAAAAAATCACAACCATCCGAAGAAACAGAATCTTCTAAAAAAGAAGAATCTACAACAAATGCAGAAATAAAAGAACAAATAAAAAAATTACAAGCAGCAAATCAAAAACGATTGGAAGAACTACAGGAATTAAAAGAGCAATCGAAGTTATATCAGGAAGGTATAACAATGTCTAGTGATGGCAGTTATGTAGCAAAAGTAAAAGACAAAGACGGAAACGAAATAGAACTTAAAGGTGAAACTCTGGCAGAAGTAAGAAAATTAAAAAAAGATCATGAAGCTTCGTTAGCGTAAGATTAGATATAATTACATATATACAAGATAAAAAGCCCTTTAAATAAGGGCTTTTTGATGCGTAAAAAATTTGTAACAAAACTATGGCTTAATATTTGCAAGAAACAAAAAAGACATTATAATTAAAATATAGATTTGATAAGAACAAGTGTTCTTATTATCAAGGAAATGAGGTGTTTATATGGAAGATTTGAAAGTGGCAATCGGTTCTGATCACGGCGGATATCAGTATAAAGAAAAGATAATTGATTATTTAAAGGCAAGAAATATTCCATATACAGACTTAGGAACCCATACCCCCGAAGCTTGCGATTATCCAGAAATAGCACGCGCAGTTTGTGAACGGGTAATATCAGGCAAATCAAACCGTGGAATTTTAATTTGCGGAACCGGAATCGGAATGTCAATTTCAGCAAATAAAGTTAAAGGAATAAGAGCTGCACTTTGCGGAGATACATATTCAGCAAGAGTATCAAGAGCCCACAACAATGCAAATGTACTTTGCCTTGGTCAGCGTGTAATCGGCGAGCATCTTGCGCTTGATATAGTTGACATTTGGCTTAAAACAGGCTTTGAAGGCGGAAGACACAAACGTCGAGTAGATTTGATTGAGTAAGGACGGAAGATATTGGAAGAAATAAATTCTCATAAACTGGCCTGTATAATTGCGGCAATGCTTGATGATAAGCTTGGTAAAGATATATCAATACTAAATATAAGTCACGTATCATCTCTGGCGGATTATTTTGTAATTGTAACAGGAGATTCTACGCCTCATGTCAAAGCATTAATGGAAACTGTTAGGGAAAGGACTAAAAAAGAACTTAACAGGGCACCTTTAAGAATGGAAAATGACGCTAAAAACAGATGGAATTTACTGGATTTTGGCGATGTAGTTGTTCATATTTTGCATAAAGATGAGAGAGAAACTTATGCAATAGAAAAGTTCTGGAGTAATGCGTTCAGCATCCCGGAAGCAGAATGGAGAGAAAATTCAAAAGGATTCAGCAAGTATAATAATTAAATTAAGCGGGTATGATTGTCATACCCGTTACATTTCGCAATAGTTTTACAAAATGGGACTTATAGGATAGAATAAGAATATGGAAAATAATGATATTAAGAAACAGGAATTAAATAAACAAATAGAGGATGCCATTCTTGCGATGGCAAAAGACCCGCAAAATATTGCGAATTACCATACTTTATCAAAATTATATCTTGAACTCCAAGACTATGATAAAGTCATGTCGGTTTTGGAAAGTTTGCTGACGATTTCACCAAATGATGTTGAAGCGCTTATTGGAATGGGTACGATGTGGTTTTATGAAAGAGATTTCAGAAAGTCGCTTTCTTATTACAATAAGGCTCTTGAAATAAACCCTAAAAACTATTTAATTTACTATAACATAGGTAATGTTTTTGCAGAATGGAAAAACTTTTCAAAAGCACTTTTTTATTATAACAGAGCAATTGATCTTTGTTCTTCAAACCCTGAAATTTATAATGCAATAGCACTTTTATATCAGGATTTTGAGGAATACGTTGAATCAAGAGCTTATTATGAAAAAGCACTTTCTTTGGATCCTGAGAATATAACTGCACTTGTTGATATGGGTAATGTTTGCTTTAAGCTTTTTGATTACCCGAAAGCTCTTGAGCTTTACAAAAGAGTTTTTGCGCTTAATCCTGACAACAAAATTGTAGCTGTTTGTATAGGAAATACTCTTACATTAATGAGAGAAAGAGAAAAAGCGTATAATTATTATGAAAAAGCACTTCAAATGGAGGGTGACAATTACAAGGCTTATGTTTGTTATTCAATAGCACTTTCCGAATTTAGGGAATATGATATAGCAATAGAGATGTATAAAAGAGCAATAGCTCTTGAGCCTAAAAAAGAAAATGCATATTTGTTGCTTGCAAACCTTTATACAAACCTAAACAGACTGGATGATGCAATGGCGTTATATAAAGATGTTTTGAAATTTTCGCCAAACAGTGCTTTAGCATACATGTTTATGGGGACTTGTCATTATTTGAAGGGTGAAATTGAAAAAGCAATAGCAGCTTATCGTGCGGCAATCAAGCTTGAGCCGGATAATGACGAGCATAAACTAATTTATATCCAGGTATTGGATGAATATATTGATAAAAAAAGAAATGGTGAAATTACAGAAAGCGCATAGTTATGTATCATGAAAAACCATTTATGATAGAACGTATTGTTGCAGGATTAAGTTATTTAACCATGGGGTTAGTCGGGTTTATATGGCTTATAGTAGGTCTTATCAGGCGGACTAATCTGACTAAATTTTTGCAGTATCACATATTTCAATCAATATTTATTTCAATAGGATATGTATTGTTATGTTTAATTTTGGGATTTGTTTTAAATATTTTAAGCTTAATTCCAATTATAAACATTGTGGCAGCGCAGATTGCGTTGTTCTTTAATATGCCGATGATATTCGGGTATTCTATAATCCAAACTGCTATATACATTCTGCTTTTCTATCTTGCAATAACTTCATTTATGGGGTTATACGGCAGAATTCCTTTTATTTCTGATATTATTGAAGAAAATACGAAGTATTAGTTTTTTGTATTTATTGTAGAATAAATTTATTATTTCAATATTAGGGATTAAATGTTTATACAGAGGATATGTCAACAGCACCAAAAGATTAATTATCATTTTAATTATAGGCCACAAAAGGGGTTGGTTTAAGCCAAATAAAACTAATAGTTTGATTGAAGGGAGTAATCAGGCTATAGATTCAGCCGATATACTTTTGAACATTTGACACAAGAAAAAAGAAATCCCTGCGGGGTATTGGCGCAGGGAAGGTGCTAATTGAGTAAGAATGTAACTTATATGAACAAAAGGTATGAGAATTATGAATGATTTTCTTCTTTTTGTGTAATTTCTGTATTACTATCATTGTTTTCAGGCTCTTTAACCGATAGAACCAAAGCGTTAGAGAGCGGGATTCCGCCTTTCATTTGAGGTTTATTAACAACTGATCCGTTTACATACATAACGGTAGAACCGCCGCCGTCAAGGTTAATAGCGCCGATACAGCCGAGTGATTGCATAAATCTTGCAAGTTCCATTAATGTCATTCCGATAGAACTTCCCTCACGACCGTCAGCTGTAAGTAATATCAGGTTATTATCAGATGTGTAGCCAACAGCGGTTCTTGGGTTTCTGCCGCCAATTGCGCCGAGTTTTTGAGCAGTCATATCGACAAAAACTTCGCCGTTTTTAACAAGATAGGGGCCGCCGCTTATTATATGTTTAACATTTTTCCATTCAGGAATTGTTTTAATAGTCAAATCTACGTCTTTGTTTTTCAAAAGCGGTTGAAGAAGTTTTTTAGGGCCTGAGATTACATAACCGTTTTGCGGGATATCGAGCGGGTTAGCGGAGGCTTTTGTAATTTTGCCGTCCGCCACCCTCAAACTCATGCCATACTTCGGAGCATAGGGAGAAGTTTTGCCCCACTCCGGAGTATATACAAGTACGTGTGTTGAAAGCATTCTTGGTTGGTTTACGTTGTCTACTTTAACTTTTGCACCGCTACCTTTGATATTTGCGTTAAGCTGAACTCTTGCTACATCAAATCCGTTATCAAAAATTCCTAATGCAACTCTGTCGTAGACAGGGCCTGTGTAAACTTTTTCATTAATCATCAATGTGCCGAGCGGAACTCCTGATTGAAATTTAAAATATGTTCCGTTAACAGCTGCAATAGCGTTTTTGGATTTTGCGATTGTGCTAATTGTCCGTCTGCTTTGAAGTTTGTCTGATGTTGATAAAGCAGGAGTTAATTCAAGATTATTGGCAATTTTCAAGTCTGCTTCAATAATATTAATTCTGACAGATCTGCCGTTGTAGTAATTTGTAAGTTTAATATGCTTAACGCCGTCCTGAACATCTGTAATTATGGCTTTGGGATATTTTTCTTTAATGTATTCGTCGAATTTTTTCTTTCTGACTTCAGGAGAAAGTTCGATGAGAATTTTTTCCTTCAAATTTTTAACATCAACAGTTTGGACAGCGTTATGAGCAACGATTACATCATCTGCCATAATTCTTTGCGGCAAAACCATTGCCTGCAAACATACCACCCCTAGAATAACCGAAAAGCAAAATGCTTTTTCAATTAAGTTTGACATAACCAAATTTTTGCAAGACAAAATAGTATCCATAGGTCGACCTCACAGGTTGAAGTATCGGATACCTTTTTTATTAAAGAGTGGTGTGGGGAATAACACTCATCAAGGGGTGTATAAAAAACCACTTTGAGGGCATTTAACGCCCCTCTACTATCATTGTAACATAAATTAACATATTTCTCAATGGTTAATGTTGCAAAAACAACAAAGATTTTACAAAACTAAATAGAGGCAAAATTACACTTAATCCGCTATCGCCAAGGGTAATTTTTGTTTATTTTCCAACCTGATCTAACTATTAATTCAGCGCAAGTTCTTCCAGTTTGCCGGCATTCATCATTTATGTAATCATCTGTTTTATCATATCCGTAAGGTTTTATTAAACCATTTTCTGTTCTTACGAATACAAATAAATCAATACCTAGTTTATTGGGCATTCCTCCTGCGTTTAAGTCTACATTAATTAAATTTTCTGAAAATGTTGAATCAATGCCTCCGCCAGTTGAAACTGATATAAAAGTGCCGTCACTTAATATAAAAGGAGCCCTATAATCATTAATTTCTACACTATAGTCATAGGCTGTACCATTATTTAAAAACCAAGGTTTGTTTGATTTATAACCGCATTGATCATAAGTTTTGCAATAAATAACTTTTTGTAAATAAGGTTCCCAATAAATTTTAAAATACTCTTCCGCCCCCATATCAAATCCTTGTCCCCAAGATGCATACTCGCCATTTTTAAGTTGAGATTGCATAAAAGCTTGACTTAATATAGTATAAACCTTCTGTAGATGCACTTCTGTTTGTTTTTTTTTATAACCTTGAATTACTCCAGGCAGTGTCATTGCTGCAACGACACCAATTATGCCGATTGTTATAAGTACTTCTGACATTGTAAATGCTTTTTTATACATAAATTTCCTTTACTTATATTTATAGCATGTACTAAATAATTATAACAAGATATAAATTATGTCAAACATGTAAAAAAAAAATATATAATTTTTAATATGATAGAATTCAAACTTGACGATTTAATATGGATGCGCAGAACTACTGCAGAAGAAGTTCATAAAGCAACAGGTATAAGTAATTCCACACTTTCAAATATGCGCACAGGAAAAAACAGAAATGTGAGCTTAAATACGCTAAACTTACTTTGCAAATATTTCAAATGCAAAGTTTCGGACATTTTAGAATACAGGGATGACTAGCAATTAATCCAAATCAACAGGTTCTCTTAAGATTTTATCAATAGCTTCTCTTGCTGTAAACACAAGAGCTTCCGGTACATTTTCAATTGTTGTAAACTGCCTTAAAACATCGACTACTCGCTTAAACGCTCTTACAATATCGCCTTCTCCGATGTCTATTTGCTCGTTAATTGACTCCCATTCTGCACCTTCTACCCAAAGTTCAATCAGAGATGAAAAATACGGATTTATATATAATGGCGCATCAACATCGTAATTATTTTGAACTTTTTCGATTTTTCTTTTTATATTGCGGATAAGATTTAAGGTTTTTCTGACGGGTTCAGAAAACGGGATATAAGGAATTTCTATTCTTAAATCTTCTGTTACAACGGCACAAATTACGGCTGATAATTGTGACGGCGTCAAGCTTTCCAAGACGCCTGAAAAAATAATTTCAGCAAGATAAAGTTCGTTTTCAGAACGGATTTGAGAAGTTGTGATACCTTTTGCGGTCGGATAATCGTTTTCAAGATAACCAAAATCCGCTAATACACTTCTATGTGATAAGAATTTATTCCAGAAAATATCACGCTGTTTTTCGACTTCTTTTTCAAGCTTTTTTTGTTTTAAATTTAATCGCCCGATAACTTCAATGTTTTTAGAATGTTTTTTATACATTTTGCAGATGTCGCAGTGAAATTCGTGCATTTTTGCAAGCATTGCTTTGGTTTCGCGTCCAAATTGAACAGCTTCAGGTGAAAGCGGTCGATTTTTAGCCTTTTCCTGTTTGCAGATTTTTTTGTAAGTTTGACGGTTTTGGACGTAGATATTTCGTATTTTGTCGTATTCAATTAAATCTTCGTCTGAATATTTATAAGGGCAGGCAAAACTTCTTTCCTGTATTTCACGTTTATTAAGTTCAATTTGCTTTAAAATAGGATGAAGTCGTGTGCCTGTTGAAAAGTATCCAAAGCTTTTTAAGATTAATTCTTTAGCTTCATCAAGGCTGAATCTTTGTAAAAGATTTAATACCATTGAATAGCTTGGAGAAAACCTGCTCTCAAGCGGATTGGCGTCACTTAGAACAAGTTCTGCGACTTCTTCTGGCGTTTGAAAAGGAGAGCCGACAATTGTAACATAGCCAACTTCATCCATTCCGCGTCTTCCTGCTCGTCCTGACATCTGAAGAAATTCACTTGCAGTCAGCATTCTGTGTCCGCTGTCTGTTCGTTTGCTTGTAGAACTTATTACAGTTGAGCGGGCTGGCATATTTATGCCGGCTGCAAGGGTTTCTGTTGCAAAAACTACCTTAATAAGCCCTTTTTGAAATAACTTTTCCACTAATAATTTCCAGGATGGCAAAAGCCCTGCATGATGTGATGCTACACCGCAGAGAAGATATTCTATATGCTTGTTATTATAAAGATACGGATTTTCCGCGATATATTCATCAATAAATTGTCTGATTTGCGCTCTTTCGGCATTTGTTACAAGCTCTAACCCCGCGCATTTTTCCATTTGTTCATCACATTTGCGGCGGGAAAAAGTAAAATAAATTGCAGGAAGCATATCATTCTGCTGTAAATTCCTCACAACTTCTTTTACGTATGTTTTTTGCTTCATTTTTCCGTGAGCAAACTTCTTTTTCTCCGGCTTAATTTTGTTATTCAAAGCGCCTGATGGCGTAAGAAGCGGAAGAAGTTTATAAGGTTGAGAACTGTCAAAATAGTAGAATTTCAGAGGAACAGGACGAAAATCCGTATTTACAAGCTCTGTTTTAGAATGAACCGTATTAATCCAATCTGTCAATTCATCAGCGTTAGCAACAGTTGCCGAAAGCGCAATTATCTGAACATTTGTCGGACAGTAAATTATACTTTCCTCCCAAACAGTCCCTCTTTGCTCATCATTCATATAGTGAACTTCGTCCAATACAACGTATCTCACATCTTTCATATTGTCGGCAACAGCTCCGAAATTTGTTCCGTAAAGCATATTTCTGAAAACTTCAGTTGTCATAACCACAATCTGCGCATTACGATTTATTGAAGTGTCACCTGTTAAAAGTCCTACTTTATCCTGACCGAATTTAGCGGCAAAATCGTAAAACTTTTGGTTAGAAAGGGCTTTTAAAGGGGTTGTATAAAAGACTCTTGTACTGTTTTCCAAAGCTCTATGAATTGCGTGTTCTGCAATCACAGTCTTGCCTGCTCCAGTTGGTGCGCAAACAACTACACTTTTCCCGTTATCTATAAAATTACAAGCTTCTTTTTGAAATTCGTCCAGTTCAAATGGAAATTCGTACATCTTTTACCCTTAAAAACTATTCTATTATAATTATATCACATTTTGTAAATAAAAATCGTTTAAAGTAAACTTTTGTTTTACAATGAAATTATTTAAAATAGGAGAAAAAAATGCAAGTAAACTTAAATACACAAAATTATGCCCCGAAATTTGGTATGGCTTTTAAAGTGCCGGACGCACAAAAAACGAATGTTCAAAATTATTTAATTAAGCATATTGAAAGAATTGAAGATACCGTAAAATTAAATAAATTCATTGAATCTCAAAAAAATAACCCTGCTGATATATATTTATTAACGGAAGGTATAAAAAACTCTGCGAGTGAAAAATTTAAAGCAGTTATTGGAGGAAGAGAAATTATAGGGAAAAATCCGCTTAAGGTTATTCAAAAAGCCGTCGGTTATGCAAACAAAGAATATAATGAAAAAATGGCACATGAAGCGAAATACTTAGGTTTGCTTAATGTTATATCAAAATTAATGTGATATTGATTAAATTTTAACAAGCAATTATAGACACAAAAAAGCTCCAAGTTAGGAGCTTTTTTAAGTAATATTTTTTAATTTATTATATTTTATCAAATCCTGTATATTTTCTAAGAACTTCAGGAATAATAATTGTACCGTCTTTTTGCTGGTAATTTTCAACAATAGCTGCAAAAGTTCTGCCGACTGCAAGCCCTGAGCCGTTAATTGTGTGAACAAGTCTTGTTTTTCCGGTTGCTTTTTCTCTGTAGCGGATATTTGCGCGTCTTGCCTGATAATCACCGTAATTTGAACAGCTTGAAATTTCTTTATAAGTTCCGTAAGACGGCATCCAAACCTCCAAATCCCAGCATTTGTTTGCTGAAAATCCGATATCTGCTGTGCAAAGTGCTTCTCTGCGGTATGGAAGTTCCAGTAATTGAAGCATTTTCTCAGCATCTTCAGTTAATTTTTCGTGCTCATCTTTGCTTGTTTCAGGAGTTGTAAGTTTTACCAACTCAACTTTATTAAACTGGTGAACACGGATTAAGCCTCTTGTATCTTTACCTGCAGAACCCGCTTCACGACGGAAACAAGGAGTGTAGGCTGTCATATATTTGGGCAAATCATCTTCCGATAAAATTTCACCCGCATAAATGTTTGTCACAGGAACTTCTGCTGTCGGAATAAGGTATAAATCTTCATCAACACATTTGTACATATCTTCGGCAAACTTCGGCAACTGTCCTGTGCCTGTCATTGTTGCGGCATTTGCCATAAACGGCGGCAATACTTCTTCATACCCTTGTTCTCCGCAGTGATAGTCAAGGAAGAAATTTATAATCGCTCTTTCTAATTTAGCACCTTTGCCTCTGTAGAGAGTAAAACGGCTTTGAGAAAGCTTCACGCCTCGTTCAAAATCAACAAGCCCTTTTTCTTCGCACAAATCCCAGTGAGCTTTAAATTCAAAATCAAATTTTCTCGGCTCACCCCACTTGTAAACTTCAACGTTATCATCTTCTGAAGCTCCGATTGGAGTTGTTTCATCAGGAATATTTGGGATATGTAATAAAATATCACGCTGTTTTTCGTCAAGTTCAGTTTGTTTTTCTTCTAAAGCTTTGATATCATCTCCGATTTTACGAACTTCTTCCTGCACAGCATCAGTGTTTTCGCCCTTTTTCTTTAATTCACCGATCATTTGCGAATCTTTTTTGCGTTTTGCTCTTAAATCATCGGCTTGAGTCTGAATTTTTCTTCTTTCTTCATCAATCTTAATAACTTCATCAATAGAAAGTTCAGGGTTACGTCTTTTTAAAAGTTCGTTTATTTTTTCGGGATTTTCTCGGATTAGTTTAATATCAAGCATTTCTGACCTCTTTCATCTTATTTTTTCAGCAAAAATATTATAGTTTAAAGATATATTATAATCAAGATTTAATCACGCTAACCTTAAATCTAAAGATTGATTGCATTTTTGACAAAAAAATGCATAATAAGTATAGGGAGAATGTGTATGCAGATGTTTAAGAAATTGGTTTCTAAAATGAATAGTCAAAGAAAGCAAAAAGCCGTTCAGGGCATGCTTAATCCTCTTGTTTGCGATGTTGATGAAAACAAAAATGAATTTTTGGACAAGCTTTCAAGACAGGCTCTTCAAATGTTTGAGAAAAAATGCGACATTAAAAATTTTTCAAAATTAGTTCTTTCTGATCCTGAAAATACATCTCACATCGAAATGACTCAGGAAATGATTAAGCAGGGCAAGATTACGGATCCGTTTGAGGATGAAAAGCTTGCTGAACTTGCTGACAATGAGAAATTTTTAAAGGATCTCGGACTTTTATAATATCTCGACAAGTCTGTAGATAACTTTTAATTGTTCAGATTTCAAATAAGGCAGTCTGCTTTGAATAGAATTGATTAATTCTTCGTCAGTTTTTTCCAGATACTCAAAATCAAAAAGCTCTTTTAATTCAACATTAAGAGCTTGAGAGATTTTCAATAAAGAAGATGATGGAAAAGTGTTTCCGCATTCAATATTACTAATACTTCGTCTGTCCAAAGAAAGCATTTCCGCAAAACTTTCCTGTGACAAGTTCTGTTTTTTACGAAGTTCTCTAATCTTAGCCCCTAGCTTAACCTTTAATGTGTCCATATTATGATAATACCTTACTTTATAAATATTTATAAGGAAAATTATCGGGCATATCTTTTTATATTGCTAAATATTATTTCTCATGATACGATAAAATAGGAAATAAAAGACGGAGGTTGTATGCAAAAAAGATGTGCCTTTACGATGGCAGAAGTTTTGATAACGTTGGGGATATTGGGAATTGTAATTGCTATGACAATGCCGATGTTAATGGGTGAATATCGAAAAAAGACTGTAGAAGTGAGGTTAAAGAAATTTTATTCCGCTGCAAATCAGGCAATAGAATTATCAGAGGTAAAAAACGGTCCCAAGGAATACTGGTTTACTTGTACAGATGGTTTGCAAGAGGCTGATAGCCCTACTATGTCTTGTGAAACTTGGTACAATATTTACCTAAAAAATTATTTAAATACTTTAAAGGTGGAACATTTTGACAATAAATATCAAAATACAGCTGCATATTTTGAAGATGGAAGCCTTATGGTAATAAAGTCAGGTTATGATATATATTTTTATCCGTATGCAAAGGATTTTGATAAAGATAAATTTTTTCAACAAAGTGATGATGGTGCATTGTCAAGACCGGATTCTGGGAGAAAGTTTTTTGCATTTGCTTTTAGACCAAATAGTACAAGCGTTAGGGCTATAGCATACAAAAACAAAGGAATTGAACCATATAAAACTTTATACTGTGAAAATAAGGTTCAATCGGATGGGAAAACAGAACTTGTATGTAATAGTCTTACTCGTGAGGAATTATTGAATCACCCAAGTTATGGTTGTAACAAAGAATCTCCGTATAAGGTATATTGACAGCATTAATCCAGTTAAATAATTGGAAAATTCCTGATGATTATCCGTTTAAATTCTAAATAATATAAGACTAAAATCAAAGATTTTTAATAATTTCATCAGCGAACTCTTTAGTACCTAGGTTTCCGCCTAAGTCGGCTGTCATTTTTCCGCTTTTAAGAGTCTTAAACAATGCTTTTTCAATTTTTTGTGCATGGTCAAATTCATTAATATATTTAAGCATTTCAATAGCTGATAATAAAAGAGCCGTCGGATTTGCTTTATTTTGCCCCTTTATGTCAGGAGCCGAACCGTGAACAGGTTCAAACACAGCGCAATCAAGCCCGATATTTGCGCCCTGAGCAACCCCGAGCCCTCCGATTAATCCGGCACAAAGATCCGATACTATGTCTCCGTATAAATTCGGTAAGACTAAAACATCAAACTGTTCAGGCTTTTGGACAAGCTGCATGCAAAGATTATCAACAAGAATTTCACGCTGATTAATTTGCGGGTAATCTTTGGCGACTTCACGATAAGTATTTAAGAATAATCCGTCAGAAAGCTTCATAATATTAGCTTTTGTAACAACGCAAACCTCTTTTCTTCCGTTTTTAACAGCATAATCAAATGCAAACCTGCAGATTCTTTCAGTCGCTTTTTTAGTTATAATTTTTATGCTTTCAGCGGTATTTTCATCAACTTGACGCTCAATTCCCGCATATAAATCTTCGGTATTTTCTCTGACAACCACAATATCAACATTATCAAAGCGCGTTTTAATATTCGGTAAATTTTTGCAGGGACGAAGATTTGCATATAAATCAAGTTCCTTGCGCAACTGAACATTAACTGATCTGAACCCTTTACCGATAGGCGTTGTAACAGGAGCTTTCAGGGCAATTTTGTTTTTTCGGATAGAATTAAGTACACGCTCAGGAAGCGGAACGCCTTCTTTTTTAATTACGTCTTCTCCTGCTGTTTGCAAATCCCAGTTAATTTTCAATCCCGATGCCTCAATAATTTTTACGACAGCATCACATATTTCAGGCCCGATCCCATCACCGTTAATTAATGTTATATTATGCATTTATTCTTCATCCTTTACAACACGTAAGTTACGCTTAAACTCCTTGTAAAACCCGCAATTTGTAACCTGCAGCGAATCCTCAAGAAATACATCCCCCAAAGCTAAAGCCGCAAGAAGCGGACAGTCCATTTCTTTTACATAATTTTCGCAAGTTATGCATAAATCGTCATCTTCTATAAAAACTTTTGAATTTTGGCTGTACATAAGCAAATTATACAGCGTTTTTAGATGTTTGTAAAGAAAAGATTCATTGTAACAATTCGTTACAAATGTCAAATTAAGCGCAATTATCTAAAAATGATTTTTTTTATATAGATAAGGTTAGGTTAAAAAACAGGTAGGCTAAGAATGACTGTTACAGTAGATAGTGCAGTAAATAGTGCTTGGAAGTATATGAAATTATATCCTGATTTTGTATTTGGAACGGGATATGACGCATTTGCTGATAAATTTAATGCTGCCTGGGATGTAGGTAGGAAAAATAATTTATCTTTCAGAAAAAATTTCGGAAAAGCATTTAAAGATGGAACAAATGCTGTAATAGACCATAATGCTCAGCTATTAACCGAAAATAACGGTTCTTTTTGGAAAGCTACAAAGAAAAGCATAACAAGCATTTGGCCGGAATTAAAAGACGGATGGAAAACGGCAGGCAATGCAGCCAAAGCTGCAAACAAGTCTAAATTATGGGCAAGACTTGGCAGTATAGGAAAAGTTTTTGGCAAAAGAATGCCTCTTATCGGTGCTGCAATAACGCTTGCAGTTGAGTTACCAAATATTATAAGAGCAACGTGTAATGATGGATTATTAACTGGTGCAGGCGAAACAGCAAAAACAGGTGTAAGACTTGGCATAAGCACACTTTGCGGTGCATTAGCCCAAACTCTAATTCCAGTTCCAGCACTTGGAGGAATTTTAGGTTTTGCAGTAGGTGATATGATTGGAAGGTTTGTCGTAGGCAAAAGCTATACAGATAAAAAAGCTGAAGAAAAACAGGCTGCAGCAAATAATACAGGTACAAATCAATTTTCATTTGACCCGACAAAAATTCCCTACGGCGGAAGCAGCGGCACCAATCCGTTTGCAGCAACACCTCAAACAGGCGCAAGTAATGGAATGAGTGATGAAGAATTTATGAGACTTCAGCAAATGTATATGCAATATGCAGGCAGAAACAATTTCAATTCGGCGTTTCCAAATACAGCAAATCCCTACGGTAATTTTAACAGATTGATGTAGATTTAACTCCTAATCCCCTGCAACCCTAGGGATGGAAGTACTAAGTTCTTAACAAAACTTAGTACTTTTTCCATGTCAAAAGCAATTTTGATAAATAAAAATTCTTTATATAAGTATAAACGGGGAAAATTTTAAGAGGAAAAATTATGAGTGACAGTATTAAAGTAAACAGTGACGTTCATATGCTGACAAGATATGCTATGAACCTTACTCCTGAAGAAGAAAGGGTATCAAGCATTATTCCCGGAACGGTTCCTTTGACAATTGGTATTGAAAAAGGTGCAAGAGGTGTCTCTAATATTTTTCCGGACTTGAAGAATCCGAAAGCAGCTTGGAACGACATAAAGACTTCTGAGCAATCACTAAAAGGGGCAAATTTTAGAGAGTCATACGATAATTTTCAAAGAAATCTTGAAATACAAGATTTAGAAAGGCGTTATCGTGCAGTAACAAAAAATCCTACAGTTGAACTGCAAAAATTACAAAAAGCTGAAAATATAAGAAATTTAGCAAAAGAAGCAAAAACTCTTAAAGGAGCAGAAAAAACAAAAAAATTAAAAGAACTTCAAAAAGCACTTAAAGATTTTCAAACTTCACAGGGTATGACAAAAGCGGAAGCTAAAAAGTTTGTAACCGACCTCACTGATAAACAACTTACAAAACAGCTCAAAAATGCTAAAAAAGCCTTAAATGAGTTTAATCAGTCCCAATATTATGATGATGTAAGACGATTAATAAATGAATCAAAAACTTTAAAAGGTAAAGCCTATGCTGACAAGATGAATGAAGTAGAAAAAGCGATAGCAGAAGCTAACCAGAAGCTTCATGTTGCAAAGACAACCGGAGCCTTAAAACCGTTTACAAAACGAGGAAAACTTTGGAACGGAGTTAAGAACGTAACCGGATATAATAAAGCAAAAGGAGCTGTAAATACAGCTTTAACAAAGTCGTCAAAATTAAGATCGGTAGCAAAATTCGGGAAAGCAAATGCATTAACCGCAGTAGGTTTAGACTTAGCATTATCTATACCTGAAATTATAGCAACCAAACAGACCTTTGATCAGGTAGATGAAAACGGAAATCCTGTAAAACCCGGCGAAGGCAAAGGTACACAAAAAGCCTTAAAACAGACCGGCCGAGTAGTAGCAACGGCAGGAGCGCAAGTTGCAGCATACGCAATTGGTGCAAAGATAGGAACAGCAGCAGTAGCGACAGCCTGGGCAGCAAAAGGAGCAGCCTTAGGTTCAGTAGCACCCGGTGTCGGAACTGCAATCGGTGCCATTGTCGGAGTTGGTGTCGGGCTTCTTTCTTGCTGGCTTGCTGGCAAAGCAATGGAAAAAGCTATAGGTAAATCCGAGCTTGACCAGTTGAAAGATAGAACAGAAAATCAACCTGCAAAAGAACTTGCATTACAAGCTCAACAAAATGATGAAATTTTAAATGAAGTATTAATTGCCGCAAAAACTCGATATGAAAACGATCCGACAGAAAATAAAGATATTGAAAAAGCTTATAAAAACGTTGTAACAGCATACCAAAACGGAAATATAGGAACAGCAGCAGCAGTCAGAACATTAGAGAAACCTTCAGCGCAGAAACCCTCAGCTCAAACCGCAGAGCAACAGGCTCAACAACAGACATCAGCTACAAGCGCAACATCTGCAGGATCGCCTGAAACACAGTCAACCGGCACCAATACAAGCTCTACAGCAGCACAACAAGACTCAACTGCTGAATCAGCTTCAAAAACAAAATCACAAACTAATAACAGTGAAAAATACAAAGCAACAATAGCTAAACTTGATTATGTTTTAAATTTTCTAAACTCAGTGAATAATCAAAGTTCAGGCGGAACATACGGAACTTACAGTGGATTTTCAAATCCGATGATGTTTAATAACCCGTTTGTAATGCCTTATAGCGGGGGAATGTATACATAAATAAACGACACTATAGTTTTATCTATAGTGTCGTAACGTTAAAATCTCTTTCTGAAACAGATGCAGTGCATTCAAGTACACTGTTCAAAAATTTTTCAATAGCTAATTCCATAGAAGAAATTTCTGTTTTCAAGTGTTCATAATTTTGCTCTCTGTTTTCACGTAATGCATTTTCAAAAATTTCGTCTTCGTACATATTTACATACTCCAATTATCTCTACATAAGTCCATTACGGATATTTTGCCCGTTTCTTTAATTTTTTAAATATTTTTGTTACAAAATTTATAATTAGCGGAAATTAAAAATAGTTTAAAGTACAATATTAGAATAAGATTTTTAAAGGGTTAAAGGAAATATGAAAACGGATTTTCAGCTTACAAGTTATGATTATTATTCTTCACGACGAGATATGGAAATGATTTCGACAATAGTTGAAGCATTAAAAAAAATTCTTGAGGAAGACAAAACACATCCTCAGCCGTTATTTTTGAAAACGTCTGATAATCTTATTCTGAACATAGCCAGAATGGTTGTCCAAGAAAAGAAAAAGACTTTTTTGATTGGTATAACCGGAGAAAGCGCTTCTGGGAAAACTGTTTTTGTAGATAATACTATTAAAGCCTGTGTAAAAGAGAAAAAAGAGGGAATTTACACTGTAATTCGCTGTGATGATTATTATAAAGACACTTCAAAAGAACTTCTTGAAGCTGGCAGTTATGAGGAATTATTTAAAACAGGTTTTAGCTTTGATACTCCTGATGCTATAAACCTTGAATTAATGAAAAAACATCTTATAGATCTTAAACGAGGTAAAGAAATTAAATCTCCGCTTTATGACTTTGTAACTTGTGTAAGCAATCCGGACGGAGAGCTTAAAAAACCGGCAAAAGTTATCCTAACGGAAGGTTTATACGTTTTAAACGAAGGTTTAAGAGAAATTATGGACGTTAAAGTCTACGTATTCACACCTTTGGATGTAATTAAAGAGCGCTGGTACAAGCGTGCGGCTTTAAGAGGTAAGACCGGTAAAGCTGCAGATTTACAATTTGCAGATGTAAACAAAACAGCACAAGAATATATTCGTCCCGCTTATCAAATATCAGATGCCGTAATAAACGGTATGGTCAGCCAAGAATATATCAGACAGATT
The DNA here is from genome assembly GCA_949297715.1 of uncultured bacterium. Lineage (GTDB taxonomy): Bacteria > Cyanobacteriota > Vampirovibrionia > Gastranaerophilales > Gastranaerophilaceae > Scatenecus. The sequence goes on from CASFTJ010000003.1 coordinate 74,780, forward strand.
ACGGATAAAATCTTTAAAACTCTTGAAGAAATAGTTTACTAATAAAAATCCCTCCTTAAAGAGGGATTTTTTAATGTACAGAAAACAGAATTTCAATTAATAATCATAAATTATTTGCTGACACCCGCACGGTGTATTAGGAAAAGCTTTTACGCACTTATCGCAAGGATTTATAACAACTCTAGCCTTGCAAGGATCGCAATCTGCCTTCTTAACTTTACAGGGGTTACAATTTTTAAATCCCGTAAAAGGGTTTAAGCTAAATGTGCTTGTATTTTGCCCGATTCCGACATAAGGAAGCGGATTTAACTCACTTACTTCCCAAGCATTGGCACTTTGAGCTGGAATTAAAAATAATCCGCATAATGCCATCATCATAAATAATCTTTTCATACATATTCTCCTTTTAATTTAACAGATAAACATATCTACATGCCTATTATAAAATTTTTGAACGAATATACGATACCTGACGGAGTAATATAAATAAACTTATGACTTAAGTAAAAAGTTTGAATTTCAAAATAAAAAAGACCGGTTTAAATAAACCGGTCTTAAGAATTTAAAATCTAATATTATAAAGCTTGTTTTGCTAAAGCAGCATCATCAAGCAAGATAATGTAGATTTCTTCACCAGCTTTTGCATGGTATTTAAGTCCTTTAGTAACAAGTCCTGTAACCAAACCAACACCTGCACCTACAGGAGTACCGATAGCAACCCCTGTACCAACTTTAGCAGGATTTGGAATAAATGAGAAACCAACACCAGCACCGGTACCGATAGCAGCACCGCCGGCAGTGTAAAGTAACAATTTACCAGTTGTCATCCAAGGACCTTCTTTAAGAGCATAATTTTTGTAGAATGGTTTTGCATTTAAAGAAGTAGTTTTTCCGTCAGGAGTAACAACTTCAGTTAGCTGCACATAAACTCTTGCGTTTTTGTTAAACCATTTTTCATTTTCAATTGCAACAACTGTTCCGTTAAATTTAGAATTAGCAGGAACAATCAAAGTACCTTCTTCAGTATAAATAGGTTCTTCGTTAACAAAATACACTGCTTGACCTGCAGAAGCTTCTTCAGATCTAAACTTGTCAGTAAATGCAACCTCAAGAACGTTACCTTCTTTAATTATGTTTGAATTATCAAGAACATAAACTTCATTGTTAGGAGCATTTCTCTTAACTTTTAAGTGCTCAATATTTTCGCCTTTGTATTCTTTTTTAACAAGATCCAATTTAGCTTTAAGTCTTGAAAGAAGAACTGCAGCTTCAGCTCTTGTAAGGTTGTCATCCGGACGAAGTTCATTTTCATTCGGATAGTTTACGTAAATTCCGTATTCAAGAGTTTTAGCGTAAACTTGTTTTGCCCAAGCAGGAACTTTATTAGCATCAACATAAGAATTAAGAGCAGAAGTATCAGAAACTTTGTCTTGAGTAATATGGCTGATTACAGACTGAGTTTCAGCTCTTGACATTAATTTAGAAGCTTTGAAAGTTCCGTCAGGATATCCGTAAACCAGGCCTAACTGCTGTGAGCGCAAAATATCGTCATAATTTTTGTCAGCAGTTGTGACATCAGAGAAAGAATTTGTAATTGCAACATTCAAATTGTCATTAGATAACAATTTAAGAAGTGACTTAACAAAACAAATTCTCGGAACATCCTTTTCAGGATTAAAATTGTTGTTCTCATCAAGATTCATAATATCATTAGAAACGACATCAAGAATTTCTTTTTGAGCCCAATAGCCTTCGCTGACATCATTAATTTGAGTAGCAGCGAACACAGGAATGGCTGCAAATGCAATCAAACATAAAGCCATCATAGTTGCTAGAAAATTTTTCATAAATCTCAATTCCTCATTTTTACTACAACAAGATTTTTTATGATAATATATGAATTATAAATAAAATTCTTATTTTTGTAAAGAGATTTAAAACCCTTAATTACAGAGCATTTGGTAGATTATATAAATAGCGGTACCCGCGAGAGGAAAATTATGGAAAACTTTAACAAGACAAAAATAGTAGCGACATTAGGTCCAGCAACCAATACTAAAGAGATGATACGAGCTTTATACAAAGCAGGTGTTACAATGTTCAGACTTAATTCATCGCACGAAGACGTAGAAGTTCACAAACGTAATCTGGATTACATAAGAGAGGTTGAAAAGGAAGAAGAAACGATAATTCCGGTACTTTTAGATCTTCAAGGACCCAAAATAAGGATTGGACATCTTGAAAAACCGATTGAATTAAAGAAGGGCGAAATCTTAAAGTTCAGACACCAAAACGAAATGACAGACGATATTATACCTGTTGATTACAAAGGAATTGCGTCTGACGTAAAAGAAGGTGAGATGATTCTTATAGATGACGGAAAAATTCAATTTGAAGTACAAAAGGTTGAAAATGAAATAATTTATGCAAAAGCCTTAACTGACGGACTTTTAAAGCAGAGAAAAGGTATAAATATACCCGGTTCAACAGGAAGCATAGATGTTTTAACGGAAAGGGATTTAAAGTTTGTCAAATTCGCAGCAGAAAATGAGATTGATTATCTTGGGCTTTCATTTGTCAGAAACGCAGATGATGTCACACAGTTAAGAGAAATTTTAAAAAGCTGTAACAACGCAGACATCAAAATTATATCAAAAATTGAAAAGCCTCAAGCTGTGGAAAACATAGATAAAATAATCGAGGTTTCTGACGGAATCATGGTTGCAAGAGGCGATTTAGGAATAGAAATTTCGACAGAAAAAGTTCCGATAGTGCAGAAAACAATTATAAGAAAGGCTAATATCAAACGCAAAGTTGTAATTGTCGCAACCCAGATGCTTGAAAGCATGATAGAAAACCCGATTCCGACAAGAGCCGAAACCAGTGACGTAGCAAACGCAATACTTGACGGAACTGATGCAATAATGCTATCAGGCGAAACTGCAGCAGGAGCTTATCCTGTAAAAGCGGTAGAGATGATGAAAAAGATTTCAGACGAAGTCGAAAATTCACCATTTATGCGTAAAAACAAATTCCCCCGCAAAATGATAGAAGAAGAAAAAGATAATCAGGCAATGGCAATCGGGATGTCAATAGCTGATATGTCTAAAAAAATGGATATAAAAGCAGTAGTCGCACTAACAGGCAGTGGCTTTACGGCACAATTTTTATCTGAAGGCAGATTAAGTGTTCCGATTTACGCTTGCTGCCCAAAAATTAATATATGCAGAACTCTAAAACTTTACAGAGGAGTTTTCCCTGTGGTTGTAGATTATGAAGGTAAAATTGACCGCACAGAACTTCAGCACGCAGATAAATTTATGACTAAAAAAATCGGGCTTAATAACGGTGATAAAATAATATTTACCGGCTCCCTTCCTGATATCTTGATTGGCGGAACAAACTTTATTAAAATTCATAAAATCGGCTCAGCCGGCTAACTAACTAATAAAAATTTCACAAAAGAAAAAGCCCCTTTTTAAGGGGCTATACTTTTTTTAGGAAGGAAGGAATAAACATCTCTCTGTTGTCTTATTTAACGGATAATCTCTTTTCTTTATCTCTCTTACTTATTTGTCTCTTAATATCACTCGTTTTTATTTAAGCTGCTCTCTTTTGTTATTTGTTACATATATATAAAGTATATAAATTAAATCGAATTTCACAACTTGTTTAATTTGTTACAAAAGTTTACATAAAAATTAGACAAAAATGTACTTGAAAAAATAAAACTTATGTTTTAAAATAAGAAGGTAAGGAATTTGGTTTTGGGTGGTCTTTCCAGAACCAGGTTAGTGAGGGTAAATGTTAGTTTCATCAATAGTCAGATTTAACGCTGTACAAAGCATGAACAATGCTGCATTCGGTGTTATGCAAGCATACAACCAAATGAACAATGCGCTTTCTTATCACACTTTTGGGGGAGAAAACAACCTTACAATGCTTCATGAAATGGACAAAAAACTAAGTCTTGACCTTGTATCCAACAGTCTTCTTTATAAGATAGCAAGTTTGCAGGAAAAAATGGCTCAAAAACATCAGGCTCAAGACATTGAAAATGGCAGATTTTCTGTATTAGCTTAGTTTTTCTTATTTTTATGAAGGTTGGTTTCTATAAAGTGTTGTTTTTAATGCAAGCAAAAGCATTAGAATTAATTAAAGTGCTTAATTATTCTTTAACGGGAGTAATAAAGAGGAATTTAACAAGTCTGGAGAATACAACCGGCACGATAGAAACTGTCAGAAGCACAGGGATAATCCCTTTAGCTTGTGCGATAAAGCCTATTGCAGACATAAATATAGCAACAATTCCCCAGGAAAATCCGTTTATAAAGCCACCGATTATACTTTTATATTGAGGCAAAACGCTTTGCGCCATGACCATTGTGACAGGCTGCGCAAGCATGGTTATAAATCCAACTAATATGAAGGTTAAAGTTGAAATAAACGGGAATGTTTTATAAGTTAGAGCAAATATAATCATCAACGGGAAAGTTGAAATCATGGAGATATAAAAGATATTTGCAGTGCCTGCTTTTTTCTCAAATGTTCTGCTTAAAGCCGAACCGATTCCGCCTGCAAATATGAACCCGAACAAAATACATCCGATATAAAAAGGTTCATACCCCATGCTTTTCCACAAAAACGGCAATAAAATAGAACACGAGGTTGTTATTAAAGTTTTAAGAATTGCAATAGATATAAGTATTTGAAGTTTTCTGTTTGATAGAATATCGTAAAAAGCTTTGCTAAATTTTAAATCAGACTTATCAGAGGCAAGCGGGGAAATTTTCGGAACTAGATAAAACATTAAAAAAGCTGTAAAAATTCCGAGAACAGAGATATAAGGCATGTGAGCCAATCCCCAAAACTGAGTTACATACGCCGAAATTACGGGACCGAGTGAAAATCCGATTGAACCCATTGCAATAAAAATCCCCATAATTTTAGCTTTATCGCTTTGCGCAAACTTTACAACAAGTCCAAGTGCCTGCGGATGGAAGAAACTTGAGCCTAGGCTTCCAAGAATTATACATAAAATCAGAACCCAAACTTCATGCGAAGCCGGTGCCAGAGATATAAAAACAGATGTAAAAATTAATCCCCAAAAAATAAAAACTCTTTTAACGATATTATCGGCGAAAAATCCAAATAAAGGCTGTAAAAGCGAAGAAAAAATATGCGACAAGCTCATAATTACCGTAGCAAAGCCCATGGTAATCCCTAATTTACCAGCAATAAACGGCATAATAGGGTTAAGCATTCCTGTATAAATATCATTCACAAGATGTGCTTGATTTAACCAAAAAATAGGGTGTTTTGGGGTTAAATTTTTCATAAAAACATAAAACCTTAAAAGTATAATAAAATCAATCGTGTTTTAAATTATTCTTACGAAGAATTATAAACACAGCAAAAATGAAAGCTAATAAAAAGATTATTACGGAAATAATCTGAGCAATATGCAAATTACCGATATTTAAGGCGCTGTCAAGGCGGATTCCTTCAATAAAATATCTTATAAGAGAATACAACATCAAATAAACACAAACTGTAAGCCCTTGAAATTTGACCCCAAAACGTTTTATAACAAAAAGCAACACTAAGAAAATTATAAAATCGCAAAAACTTTCATATAAAAAAGTCGGGTGGTAATACTCTAAAGTTAAAAATCCCTCAGGTCTGAGTGCAGGCGGGATGTAAAGTTTAACACCCCCGTTATAAGGGAGTCCGAAGGCTTCATTATTAAAAAAATTTCCCCATCTTCCTAAACTTTGAGCAAAAACTGTTCCGACCGAAAACACGTCCAAAAGACTTAAAAAAGGAATTTTATACTTACGTGAGGCAATAAAAAGTCCTAAAACCCCGGCGATTAAGCCGCCATGAATAGAAAGCCCGCCTCCTCTTATATAAAAAATTTCAATCGGATGAAAGAGGTAATAATCAATATTAACAAGGCAATAATAGAGTCTTGCACCAATAATTCCCAGAATAACGACAAAAGGTGCAACTTCCCAAATAAAATCACTTTTATTATCTTTATACACCCAAGCATAAATAACTTTAGCGACAATCACTGCCACAAAGCAGGCGATAGCAAGAATAATGCCATACCAATAAACAGGAAAACCAAATATTTGAAACGCGACATCCCCCGGAGACTGCAAAATCATAGACTAACCTTTGTTGTTATTTTGGTTTTGCTCCTGTTCTTCAAGAAGCTTCTGAATTTTTTGTTTAACTTCATCTTCATCATTAAGGTTTACCCCTTTAGAAAGATAAAGATTGTAGTTGCTGACAGCATCAGCAAGCAAATCATTAATCATTTTTTGAACAGGCTCCGAAAGCTCGATTTTTTCCTGTTTCATAAGAGTTTCATCATCAACCTTAACAACAGCGCCATTTTCATCTAAGGTTAAGGCACCTTTGGCAAGATCAACCGAAAAGTCTTCTTCTGCAACAGCCAGAGAATAATAAGCGTCAGCAAAATCAGGATTAAGCTCAATTGCTTTGCGGAAAGAACTGATTGCGTTATTATAATCTTCAGCCTGTGTATAAGCAACAGCCAGATTATAATGTGTTTCAAAAACGGTATCATCTAAATCAGCACTTGATTTCAAGCGCTCAATAGCATTCTCATAATCCCCTTGTTCAATGTAACTTTTAGCCTTATTGTTAAGTTCCTGAACCGCAAATTTATTAATACAAGCGGTTGAAACAACCGATATAAACAAGATACTTACAAGCAGAAGTGCTTTTTTCATATACTCATCATCCTCTTATATTAAATGTTGTAAACGAATTATAAAATAAGCATAAAAATTTGGCAAATTTTATAAATTTAAGTTACAATTAACATATAAAAAAATAACCGTCCATGTAAACTATTTTTAGAAAATACACTTTGTAACAAAATAGTAATATGGGCAAAAACAGGAGATAAAGATGTCCGACGAAAAAGTCATCAAACTGGGTGAAAAACGCGACCATGCACCCAAAAACGAAAACAACTCAAAAGAGGAAGACAGCAATTTTGAACCTATATATTGCAGTTTTTGCGGCAGACCGAACACACAAGTGTTAAAGATGGTAAAAGGTCCGGGGGTAAATATTTGTTCAGAATGTGCAATGATAGCCGTTCAGTATTTAATATTGAATGATAGGATGCCGTCAGCAGACGCACAAAGAATTCTTGATGCCTTCTGGGGGAAAGCAAAGAGATGACGGGACTTTACAAACAGTTAAACCCATTTGAAGTTAAGACGCTTATTCTAAATATCATCTCAAAATTTGAAGGAATAAGCGATTTTTCGATACTTAAAGCTTTAAATGTAGATCTTCTTGACGCCCAAAACGACAAAAAAACAATAGTAAAAATTTTATATAAGGAATTAAATAACGCAACATCAAAAAATGAGTACATATTAAGGTTATTATTGGAAAGATACGCACCAAAAGACGAATTGAGTGCACATCTTTGGTCATTGCTTAAAAATCCTCTGGTTTCGAATGAAACGAAGATTGTGGCGGTAAACTTATTAAGAGATATTGACACAGGCCACACTTACGATGAATTCGGAAAATATATTGATAATGAAGAGGAACTTGTAGACCATGACACAAAGCTTCTTTTAAAAAACGCCATATTTAATCCGGAAGTCCAGATTGATTTTCTTGATTTTGTAAACTCTCTTAACACAAATGATAAAATAACTCTGATAAAATCGCTTGGCGAAGATTATACGGAAGATGAGCTTGCGAACATACTTATACCTGTATTTTTATCAAACCCGAGTTCCGAAGAAGGAAAGACTTCACTTGAAATTCTCGGAGAATGCAAATCTCCGCTTGCATATCACGCTTTGAACGAAGCTATTAAGTATGCAAAAGAGGATTTAAAGCCAACTATAAAGCGCAATCTTTCGAAATTAAAGCTTTCGGGAATAAGAGAAGACAACACTCATATTTTTTATAAAAAACTTCTTTCAACTTCAAAGCCATATATATTTTGTCTGACCTATCCTGACGGGCAAGGCAATCAGGCACTTATTTTTACAAGAGAAAAAGAGGACGGAAGAATACAGTTCGCATCTGTTGTAACTGATGACTATAACGGTATTAAAGACTGCTTCGGGTTTTATGATATTTCAAAATTTGAGTGCGAAAAAATTATAGAAAGATTTTATCAGGATGAAGAAGTTTTAAACGTTACACCGGAAGCGCTAAAGACAATACTTATCAATTCAGAAAAACTTTCTGATAAATTTCCTTATGAATATATTTGCTGGAAGAATCTTTTGGCGGATATCGAACCTGAAAATACGGATATAAGAAGAATTTTAGAAAAAGAACTTACTGCTCAAAAACTTTCTTTGGATAATCTAAAAGAGCTTTTGAGGGATGAATTTACAAAGCACTGGTTTTTGGACTACGGTTATAGTGACGAATATGATGGATTAGTTAATTCTTTAAATAAGAAATTATTAAATCATGATTATAAGCTTGATTTTGATAAAATAATAGACGAACACTTTGAAAATATATTTGACGCAACAGAATATCGGATTTGGAGTGAAAGATTATTAATGAGTGCATTTTTAAAGCTTTTAACCGACAGAAAAGATTTTGCCGAAAAGATTTACGGATTGTATTTTGATGAAGTGTTGAAAAAAGAATTCTTTAAAAATATTATAAGAAAAAGCATATACGAATATTATTTCGGATTGAAGTACAATACAGAATTAAATGACGGCAAATTTAGCCTAAATGAACTGGATTACATAATAAAACTCATAGAATCAAAGTGGGTGCAGAATGTATAAGATAATGGCGCTTGATATAGGAACAAAAAGAATAGGAGTTGCATTAAGTGATTTTTTGCTTGTGACTTCAAACGGTCATTCTTGTATTGAGCGCACTACAGACGAAAAAGCCCTTCAAGAGATTTTAAAAATAGCAAAAGAAAATCATGTTGAAAAGATAATAGCAGGGGTTCCGATAAACATGGACGGCACAGAAGGATTTCAAGCGGAAGACTGCAAAACCTTTGCTTCTAAAATAAAAGGCTATGAGATAATTTTTGAAGATGAACGTTTAACTTCATCAGAGGCAGAAGCAAATCTTCGCGCCAAAAAAATAGACTTCAGAAAAAACAAAGGACTGGTTGATATTGAAAGTGCTTGTATTATACTGGAACAGTACCTTAGCAGAAAAGTAAATTAAAAATATAAGGAGAAAATAATGGAAAACGAAGAAAGACAAATAATTGAAACAATTGATGAAGACGGAAACGTAATCAACTTTGAACTTTACGACATAGTAGAAGTAGATAATCAGGAATATGCACTTCTTTTGCCAGCTGACGATGATGAAGACAGCGAGGACAGTGAACTTCTTTTAATGCGCTTAAATAAAGAAGGTGAAGATTATCTTTTTGAAACAATTGAAGACGAAGATGAATTCAACAAAGTGGAAGAATACATCAAAACGATGGACGATGAAGAAGACGAGGAAGAATAATTGTTAGAAAAATTTACGGAAAAAGCGGTAAATGTAGTAAGTACAGCGCAGAAATGCGCAAATGAAATGCACTCTGAAAATATAGTTTCAGAACATTTGTTGTTGGGGCTTTATTTAGAGGCAAAGGGATTTCCGCAGAAAATGTTTAAATCCTACAATATAACTTATGAGGATTTGTACAAAGAAGTAGCAGCGAGTCTGAATATAGTTCACAATATAAGTACGGATAAAACACCGATATTCAGCACACACCTGAAAGAATTATTGAAAAACGCTCTGGATTTGGCAAACAAATCGGGAAATCCTGCTATACTATACGAGCATTTATTTCTTGCCGTAATTAACGACAGAAAATCAAATAACGTACGGATTTTGGAAAAACTAGGATTTGATATAGTAAAATCCAAAATTTTACTTGAAAAACTTGTTCAAAGGAAAACAAAACGTCTTTATCACCCGGAAATAGACGAGAATAAGGATACAGATATAAATTCATCGACAACAGACGCAATTTTTGACAGCAAAGAATCAACAGAAGTATTTGAGCGTGCTGTAGCCAAGCTTTCGGCTTCAAACTACGAAATTTTAGGGACAGAACAAATTGTATCATCAATACTTGAGGATAAAGATTCTGAAATTTCGAAGATTCTTGCTCAGTTTGGCATAACATCTGAAAAATTTGATGAAAAACTTTCAAATATTCAATCCCGACAGGCTGAATATGAAAACAAACAAATAATATTTACGCCAAATGCATTCAGAACAATGAATTTAGCGCTTCAAACGGCAAAAGAATTAGGCTCGTCAGTTGTAACTCCGGCACATATCTTGCTTGGGGTTTTAAAAGCCAAAAAAGGTCTTGCGTATGAAATTTTAAAAGAAATGAAAATAAATGACGATGATGTTGCACATTCAATTATAAAACCGATAGAAAAGCAAATGCCGGAAACGCTTACGATTTTAAGGTTAGCTAAGGAAGAAGCCAGAAGACTTGGCAGAAATATAGTCGGAACGGAAATGTTTCTGCTTGGAATTATCGGAGAAGCAAGCGGTCTTGGCGCACAGGTTTTGAATGAATTAGAAATAAACATAAAAGATGCAAGAAAAGAAGTAGAACAGCTTATAGGCTTTGGAGATGAGTATTTTGATACGGAAATTGTATTTACCAAAAGAGCCAAAAGAGTTCTTGAAAAAGCCTGGGAGCTTGCAAAAGCTGAAAATAAAGAGCGAATCGGCTCCGAGCACATGCTACTTGCTTTAACTTATGAACCCAATTGCCTTGCAATGAAAGCGCTTGAACAATTAGGGGTTGATGCCGTTGAAATTAAGGAAGGCATCAAAATTCAACAGCGTCTTGCTTTGGAAAATAATTAACAAATGGAAACGATAAAAGAAAAAGTAAGAACTTTTTTAGACCAATATGGTATTTTAGAGAACACTACACCTGTTTTAGTGGCATTTTCTGGCGGATATGATTCAATGTGCCTGCTTGATATTGTAGGAAAGTTTACGGATAATGTCGTCGCAATTCATCTTAATCACAATTGGCGAGGAGAAGAAAGCGATAAAGAAGAATTGAATTGCAGGAAATTTTGTGAAAATAACAATATAAAATTTTACTCCGAAAAGCTGTCAAAAGATGTAAAAAAAACGGAAACCGCAGCAAGAGAGGCAAGATACAAATTTTTTGAAAGATGTGCCGAAAAATTTAATAGCAATATTATTTTAACAGCGCATAACGCCAATGATAACGCTGAAACTTTAATATACCGTATTTCAAAAGGGACAGGATTAAAAGGTTTATGCGGAATTGCTGAAAATAGAAATATATTTTATCGGCCTTTATTAAATATCAAAAGGGATGAAATAGAAAATTACTGCACCCAAAACAATCTTACCCCAAATAATGACAGCTCAAATGAGAATACAAAATACAAACGGAATTTAATCAGAAAAAATATAATTCCGCAAATGGAACAAATTACACCTTCCGCAATAGATATGATTAATTCCTTATCAAAAAATGCACAAATTGACGTTGAAATTATAGAAGAATACTTAAAAACACTTAAAAATCCCTATAAAACAAAGAATTTCCTAAGCTATTCTCCGGCACTTCAAACACGTTTGATTTATGAGCTTTTTGATAAAAACGGTCTTGAAATTGATAAAGACAAAATTAAAAGAGCGATGAATTTTATAGAAGAAAATAAAACCTCAAAAAGCGGTAAAACACTATCGGTATCAGAAAAATTTTATCTTTTTATAAGTGAAAAAGAAATAAAATTTATAGCAAGAACTGACAAATTAAATTTTAAAGTTGAAATAAAAGAAGAAGGCGAATACACTACTCCAAACGGGAAATTTTGTATAGAGAAATGCAATCAAAAACCTGATAAATTTCCTGAAGATGAAGAACTTAAAGCTTACGTAAACCTTTCAGAGTACAAAAGATTAACTTTAAGAACCCGAAAAGAGGGAGATATCATAAAGCCTCTTGGAATTAGCGGCAGACAAAAATTAAAGAAATATCTGAATGAAAAAAAAATTCCCGCACATAAAAAAGCGGATATGATTTTTCTTGCAAGCGAAGCTGAGATACTTTGGGCACCGGGACTTGGGATAAGCGATAATATAAAAGTTGTCACTTCCCCAACACACATGTTAAAATTGGTTATTGAGGAGAAATAATTATGCAGATAAAAGAAAGTGATTTAAAGGTTTTATTTACTGAAGAAGCAATTCAAAAAAGAATAAAAGAATTAGCAGAGGAAATGAACAAATTTTACGGTGATGAAGAAGTTATAGCTGTGTGTGTTTTAAAAGGGGCTGTAATGTTTGCGACAGACCTTGTAAAGCAATTAAAAATGCCTTTGAAGATGGAATTTATAAGGCTTTCAAGCTACGGCTCAGGAACTGTATCAAGCGGAAAAGTTAATGCAGTTGATATAAAACTTCCAGATTTAAATGACAAAAATGTGTTAATTATAGAAGATATAGTCGATAAGGGATTAACTGCGAAGTTTCTGTTAGACTTTATGGAATGCAACTTTAAGACAAAATCGACAAAATTCTGTTCACTTTTAGACAAAAAATGCACAAGAATTGTAGAGGTAGAACCTGATTACTATGGATTTGACGTAGATGATCAGTTTTTAATCGGTTACGGTTTGGATTTTGACGGATATTTTAGAAATCTAAGATACATAGGTTATGCTGATAAATCAATCTTGGAGTAAATTTGGATAACGAAACTATAAAAATTCTGAAAAATTTAGAAATTTTTTTCAATGGAAATTTGCAAACATTTGATGATATTTTTACGGCGCTTAAATCAGTAATTGAGCTAGAAAGCGGCTGTATATACTATGCAAGTCCGGAACTTTTGCGGCTTGAATATTCTTTTAATAATGAAAAAACGCCAAAAGAAATCAAATTAAGTAAATCAGAAAGCCAAAATATTTTTAATGTAGATAAGCCGATAACTAAATCCTTCACCAAACATTTAAAATCGGATTTTACGTTATTTAGGCTTGCAATAAGTAAAACAGTTTATGGAATTTTAGCAGTTGAGGCAAGTAAAAAAATAACCTCAGATAAAACTTTAATTTATAACCTCTGTGCAAAAATAATATCAAATTTAATAAAAGAAATAGAACTTGGCAAAATTATGAAAATGCAGACGGAAGCTTTACAAAAAGGGATTACAGAGGTTGAGAGGGCAAACAGAATAATAAAAAAACAAAATAAAAAGATTCTAGCCGCAGACAAAATTAAGACCGAATTTTTATCTAATATTTCGCATGAACTAAGAACTCCGCTAAATTCAATTATCGGATTTTCCGAGCTTTTAATGAACCCGAAAACCGGCACTCTAAACGATAAACAAGCAGAATTTATAAAAGATATACAATCAGAAGGGATACAGCTTCTTGGAATGATAAATGAAATACTTGATATGACAAAAATTGAGTCAGGCACAGTAGCTCTTAATTTAAGAGAATTTGATATTAACCAAGTCATAACGGAAACCCTGAATATTTTAAAGCCTTTATACGAGAAAAAACAAATTAAAATTGTTATGGAATGCGGTAGCACAATTATAAAAGCGGATTATCTGAAAATACGTCAGATTTTATTTAACATAATTAACAACGGAATAAAATACAGTCCGATAGGCGGAACAATTGAAATCAACACAAAATCAGCCCGAAAAAATTTTATAATAAAAATAAAAGATAACGGATGCGGAATTGAAAAAAAATTTCACAGAAAAATATTCAAGAAATTTGAGCAAATTGAATCAAAAGAAAATTCAACCGGTCTTGGCTTAACAATTACAAAAGAGCTGGTAAAACTTCACGGAGGCAAAATAAGCGTGAATAGTGAAAAAGATAAAGGAGCAGAATTCATTATACAATTACCTTTATCGTAGGATTAATGTATTGCCCGACAGGAAACAATATGATATATTAGTAAAGTATTAAATAAGAGAGGAGCTTTAAATATGGCATCTATAAAGGACGCGCTGGAAGAATCACTAAATGAACCGAATTCAATAATGAAATTTTTTATATTTACGCTTCCTGTATTTGGAGCAGTATGCTGTTATATGAATAAAATGCAAAACAGTATTTGGTTTTACATCCTAGCATTTTTGAGTATTGTAGTAATTCTTGGAACAATGTCAAGATGTGCGAATAATGTTATGAATTACAGAGATATCACTTTGCCAACATTTAATATATTTACATTATTTTTTGATGCAATTCGATCACTAATAGCATTAGCACCAGCGTTAGCAATTAATGGAGGAATAGCTTGGTTTGTGATTACCAAATTAGTACCTATGATTTCAGTTGAACCTGTTGCACAAGGTGTAACTTACGTTACCTATGCAGTGTGTGGTTCAATTGTGTTAACAGTGTTTATGCTTTTTTGTAAGAAATTTAGTTTTATTAATGTTTTTGATCTAAAAGCAATTTCTGATTCCTGTATTGATATTCTAATACAGTCAATTTGGATGGTAATACAAATTGCTATAATTGACGCTGTTATTGCAGGAAGTATAACCTACTTGTTTTGGCTATTTATTGGAACAGAAAATATTGTTATGTATTTCGTATGGTGCATGACTGCAGTATTCAATTCAGCTTTAATTGGTAATTATTTAGGTCAGCTTAATTACGAAGCATTACATCAAGCAGAAGAAAAAGCTAAGAAGAAAAAAGAGAAAGAAGAAATTGATTCAATTAGGAAGTCTTAGAATTTACCATTTCTCTTAACTTTTTCAGCTGATCACGAATTTCTGCCGCACGTTCAAAATCAAGAATTTTAGCGGCTTTATGCATATCTTTTTCAAGCTTGTCGATTAATTTCGGCAAGTCTTTTTTATCTATGCCCAAATCAACCATTTCTTCAGCTACAATATCTTCAAGATCTCTGTAACTTGCAACAAGTGATAACAGATTATTTTCGATCGGCTTTTTAATGGTTTGAGGAATAATTCCGTATTTTTTGTTATGTGCAATTTGAATTTCACGGCGACGATTGGTTTCCGTAATTGCTTTTTCCATGCTTTCGGTCATATTATCAGCATACATTATAACTTCTCCGCAAGCGTTTCTTGCAGCGCGCCCGATTGTTTGGATTAAGCTTGTTTCACTTCTCAAAAACCCTTCTTTATCGGCATCCATTATTGCAACAAGTGAAACTTCCGGAATATCAAGGCCTTCTCTCAACAAGTTTACCCCAATCAAAACATCAAATTCTCCAAGCCTTAAATCTCTTAGAATTTCAACTCTCTCTAACGACTGTATGCCTGAATGCAAGTATCTTACACGAATTCCTTCCTGTAAAAAGAAATCCGTCAAATCCTCCGCCATTTTCTTCGTCAAAGTTGTAATTAAAACACGCTCATCCTTTTCTGCCCGCTTTTTAATTTCCTCTTTTAGATCATTAATTTGAGTATCAATAGGACGAACACTGATTTTAGGATCCACAAGTCCTGTCGGGCGGATAATTTGTTCTACGAGCTGCTCAGAAGTTTGTCGTTCAAATTCTCCGGGAGTCGCTGAAATATAGATTTTTTGATGAACCTTTGAAAAAAATTCTTCATTTGTTAAAGGTCTGTTGTCTTTGGCGCAAGGCAGTCTGAACCCGTATTCAACAAGAACATCTTTTCTTGCGGCATCCCCGTGTGACATGCCCTTGATTTGCGGTAAAGTGACATGAGATTCATCAACAACAGTTAAAAAATCACCCTGAAAATAATCTAACAAAGTAGCAGGAGGACTTCCGGGCGGGCGGCGCTCAATTATACGGGAATAATTTTCAATTCCCGAACAGTACCCCATCTCTTTAATCATTTCTATATCGTATTTAACTCTTTGTGAAAGTCTTTGAGCTTCAATTAATTTATTTTCAGATTCAAGCTCAGCAATTCTTGCGAAAAGTTCTTGTCTTATTAAATCCAAAGTTTCGTCAGTATTCTCGTCATAAGAAAGGTAATGAACCGCTGGATAAATCACAACGCTTTCCGGAGTTTCCAAAATTTCACCTGAAACATTATCAATTCTTACAATTTTTTCAATTTCATCACCGAAAAAGTAAATTCGAGTGACTATTTTTTCATAAGACGGCATAATTTCAACAATATCGCCTCTGGCTCTAAAAGTTGATCTTTCAAGTACCAAATCATTACGCTTATACTGAACAGAAACAAGGTGCCTTAATAAATCATCTCTTTCTATATTATCCCCAACTTTAAGCTCGACTGAACCTCTAAAGTAATTTTCAGGAAGTCCCAAGCCGTAAATGCAGCTTACAGAGGCAACGATTATCACGTCATTTCTCTCATAAAGGCTTCTTGTTGTATTATGGCGAAGTCTGTCTATTTCATCATTAATCGAAGCTGATTTTTCTATGTAAGTATCAGTTCTTGGAATATAAGCTTCCGGCTGATAGTAATCGTAATAACTTATAAAATATTCAACCGCATTATCGGGAAACAACTCTTTAAACTCGTTATAAAGCTGTGCTGCAAGGGTTTTGTTATGTGCAATAATAAGGGTAGGCTTTTGAACATTTTGGATAACGTTTGCAATCGTAAAAGTTTTACCTGAACCTGTTATTCCAAGTAAAGTTTGAGTGTCCTCTCCCTCAAGAATACCTTTTGTTAAAGCTTCTATTGCTTTTGGCTGATCGCCTGCTGGTGAATATTTAGAAGATATTTTAAATTTTTTATCTGCCATACTCAAATATTATCCCAAATAATTCAACATAGCAAAAAATATTATTTTTAATTGTTGTATAATTGTATAGCAAAAGAATATGGGAGTAGTTTTATGACTGTTAAGCTTACCCCTGTCAACACAGCAGTCAAACCAAATATTGACGAGAAGGCTAAAACAGAAGAAAAAAAATACAAAGATCCGCTTAATAACTGGGCGATTAGTGCTCTAACATACTCAAGTGAGATTGGTGCAACCGTAAATGAAATAGCACCAAAATTAACTTTTGCATTATGGATTCCACCTTTTATGTATTTGGGGGCGGATATTTATGACAAATACAAAAACGACAAAAATGAATACTCTCCAAGTAGCAAGCGAGCAGTTAAAGAATCAATCCGACAAGCTCTTACCTTTTTTATTCTTCCGTCTGCTGCAACAATTGTAGGGCAAAAAATGACTTCTCCTATCGGTAAATTTATAAGCGGTAAAATTTCAATAAATGCGCGTGACGGAATTTACAGACACACAAATAATGCCCTTGATCAAGCAACAGAATCTGATTTTGAAAGCAAAGAAAGTTTCAGAAAATACATTAACAATTCGCTGGAAAATTACATAAGGGATCTTAAAAAAACAAGAAAATCTAATAATATATTTAAAAAATTCTACAGATACCTTACAGGATACTTTGCGCTCTCTGATGAAGATATTGGTAAAATCCAAGCTTTTTCCTCCAAAAATGCAGACAGAATTTTTGAAATTAAAGAAAAACTTGAAAAAGGAATTACTGACAACAACATTCCCAAAAGGATTATAAAAAAATATAAAACCAATCTTAATACCGCAAAGACAATATACGGCGAAGATAAAACGGGTAAAGCAATAAAAACAGCACTTCAAAATTATCAAAAACATTTAATAGTAAGAAACAAAATACTAAAAACATTAGGCGGTTTAGCTTCTTGCCTTATGTTCACGGAACCCATCGGCTATCTGGTAAATAAGATTCTTATGCCGCAATACATAACCCCAGGGATTAATTTTATTAACGATACATTTAATGACAGTAATCTACTTAAAATGCACCTTAAAAAAGTTTCTGATGCGGAATCAAGAAAATCTATCTTTTCAAACGCGCGAGGAAAGTGTCGGAATGCAATTCATTCTCACTCGCTTCATCATCATCAAAAACCGCAGCCTCTCCAAGATCCAGAACATAAACTCCATCAAGATATCTGATAACTTCGTCTGTCACAAGCGAAGATGTCTTCTTTGAACTTACTTCCATAACCGATGAAATACAATAATTTTTATCATCACACTTGGTTATGTGAACGATATTATCGTAAATTGAAGACAATTTAAGTTTTGCTTGTTTTTCGGTGCATTTTGAAGCCTTTAAAGAAATTTCCGTAAGCTTTGAAATAACTTCATTAATTCCTTTTGCAGGAACGATTGTTACTAGCCCCTCTGCCAATTCGTCCGTATTCAAATAATAAAACGCAAGCTTCTGTAAATCATAAAATGATGTCACTAAATTATCAGGCTTTAAATTTCTAACGGTATTCAACAAAGAAACAAATTCTTTTTGCTCAAGTGAAGCCACCGAAAACACTGAAACATTATCAAATGCAGTTCTAATCGGCATATTATCTTCAATTAAAGCAACTCTTGATGAATAATCAACAGAATTAATTATTACTTGCGCAAATTCACCTAATAAATCAATATCTTCACCAGTAATTAAAATATTCTTATGCGACTTTAGCAAATTTTTAAAATAATCTTCTATCTCAAACGTAATGTCACCTTGAGCCGTCAAATCCGAAAGATTCTCCGTTACAGCTTTAATTTTCTTTAATATAATCATATTATTAGAAACAGGAGGAGAAATTAAAGTAATTTGCAAATCATCTTGGCAAATAACAGAAACAGGATTTTCAGGCTTAAATCTTGATATAATTTCCTTACTCTGGAGAGAACTTAAGACTAAATCAGACTTTACATATTTTCCATTTTGCAAAATCAAAACCGAACCCGAAGAATTTACAATAACCGCATCAATATCTTCATCCGCCAAAAGTTTATCTAATATTCCAAATCCTCTGTTGTTTTTAAGAAATTCTTCTGCAATTTCTTTTTTCTCGGACTCTGAAAGATGAAGATCTTCAAATTCCGTATTTAACTTGTTATCAAGAAAATTTAAAATCAGCTCAAACTGTTTAGAATAATCATAATCATACCAAACAGGAATTGAAGAAATTTTCTTAGTCAAAGCCTCAGTAATAAAATCACTAAAGGGCATTTCTTCAACAATATTTGGTGAACTTTTAATATTTTTCAATCTGTCGCTTATTCCCACATCAACCCTCTATAATAAATCCTCTGGTGAGGTGTACTTCTTTATAAGTTTCTTTCTGTAAACCATATCCGAAACCGACATTGCAAGCTCTTTATAACTTTTAGCAACATTAGAATCAGGATTTGCCTCCGAAACGGAAATTCCCTTATTTATTGCAGCCATAAGAGTAAAGTAATTGTTCGGAATTTTCCAGTAAACTTCCTTATCCAAAACCTTTTCAACATCTTCAACGGTAATTTCGTCATTTTCCATGTATCTATTAATGATAATTTGCGCTTTATCCTCGTCATATCCAAGCTTTTGAAATAAATCCAAAATTCTCTGACAATTTCTTAGAGCAGGAAGGCTTGCAATCGTTACAAGAAATATCAAATCCGAATTATCTAAAGCGGTAATCGTCTTGCCTTCAAACCCCGATTCTGCATCAATTACGATATAAGAAAACGTATTTTTTAATAATTCCACAAGTTTTGCAATCTGTGCTTTAGTGACATTTTCTGCCTGCTTAAAGCAAGGCGGATCCGCCAAGATATATAAACTTGTATTTTTATACTTTTCAAGAGTATTAAGCAAAAATTCAGAATTTATTCTGTTTAAATTTTCTAAAACATAAGAAATATTAAAAGAAGGCTTCAAGTCCAAAAATGTCGTAATATCCCCGAACTGAAAATTCAAATCAACAAGTGCGACATTTTCTTTAGTAATTTTAGCAAGTTCCAGAGCTAAATTTGAAGCAATAGAAGTTTTGCCGATACCACCTTTATTTGAAAATACGGTTATAACCCTTGATTTTGTTTCAAATCCGCTGCCAGTATGAAATTGATTATAAATCTTATTCAAAATATCAAACAATTCCGACTTAATAACAGGAGCCGAAATAAAATCTTTAGCACCCGAGCGCATAACCTTAACAATCAAATCAACAGAAGGAGAATCCGAAACGGCAATAATTTTGCATTCAGGACATGCTGCACTTATATCTGAGATAAAATCGAGATATTTTTTAGTATTAACAGAAACATCAATAATAAAAACAGATTTTGACATTCCGGAAAGAGTATTAAAAATTTCTGACATATCGGCACCTGCATCATAAAAGCAGAATTTTCCGAACTCTTCGGTATAAAGTTTCAATATATTCTCAGTTTGTTTTTCTTCTGAATAAATAACTGCCGAAATATCCTCTGTCATTATATACCCTTCCTTCTATCTATAAATCTTATCACAGCAATAAAAATGGGGCAAGAAATTAACACCTGAAATAAATATTTTTGCCAATACAAAAATTTTGATAATTTTTTACTTTATCGTATAATGATGCTATGAGAAAAATTTTATCAATTTTTATATTAGGGATATTACTTACTTCCCCTGTATTAGCTGGAGAAAACACCACAAACGAACAGGCAAAACTTCTTTATGCCGATAATAATATTGAGGGAAGCTTTAATACACTTTTATCAATTCCCGAAGACGACCGAACAGCTGAAAACTGGCTTCTTTTAGGGAATCTTTTGCAGGATAAGGGAAGAAATGATGATGCGGTATTTATGTACACGAGAGCAATTTTAAAAGATGAAAAATTTTATAAAGCTCATTACAATCTTGCAAACTGCTATTTAAATGATGACAAGCCGAATATGGCAATAGAAGAATACAAAAAAGTTTTAAAAATTCGCCCCGAATACGCTTATGCTCACTACAATCTGGGATGTGCTTATCTAAAGCTTGGACAATACAGGAAAGCCAAAAATGCTTTTTTAGATGCAGCATATT
Organism: uncultured bacterium; assembly: GCA_949297715.1. Classification (GTDB taxonomy): domain Bacteria; phylum Cyanobacteriota; class Vampirovibrionia; order Gastranaerophilales; family Gastranaerophilaceae; genus Scatenecus. Next base: position 95,672 of record CASFTJ010000003.1, read on the forward strand.
TTAAAAACACCGAACCTGATTTTTATTATAACCTTGCATACGCATACAAAAAGCTGAATAAACCAAAAGATGCCGAAGCGTATTTAAAAATTTACGACAAACTCATGGAAAACAGAATAGAATAAAATGGACAAAATGAAATATAAAGGAATAATTTTTGATTTTAACGGAACCCTACTTTTTGATTCTGAAAAACACCTTGAAGCCTGGAGGGAATACTCCAAACACTTAAGAGGCACCCCATTCAGCGATGAAGAAATGCGAGATTATATGTTCGGCAGAACAAACGAAGATATAATTGCCTACGCAATAGGTAAAAAGCCTGATCCTGAATTAGTAGAGCGTTTAGGGCTTGAAAAAGAGGCAGTTTATCGTGAAATGTGCAGAAATGACAGAGAAAATTTTAAACTGGCGCCTCATGCGGAAGAACTTTTGGATTTTCTTTGCGAAAACAACATTCCGCACACAATAGCCACAATGTCTGGAATTGAAAACGTCGAATTTTATATTGAAGAATTTAAACTGGAAAAATGGTTTAACTTAGACAAAATTGTTTATGCAAACGGCAAAATTCCAGGTAAACCAGCACCTGATATATATTTGATAGCCGCCAAAAATTTAGGTCTAAAACCGGAAGAATGTATTGTTGTCGAAGATGCTGTTTCAGGGATAAATGCCGCCGCAAATGCAGGAATAGGTAAAATAATTGCAATGGCATCGATGGAGCCTATAGAACTTTACAAAAAAATGCCTTCAGTAGGCGAAATTATAACAGACTTCAGCCAGTTAGACAAAAAACAATTTTACATAAAAGCCACTACAAAAATATAGATAGCATAAAGGAGATACCCCAAATGAATATAAACAGTGCAGATATAAATTTTCAAGGCCGATTATACGGACACCTTGGAAAGCACAAAACAAAACCTATTGAACTTTGTGAGTATGGTGATGAACAGGTTATAAAACACATAAATAAGTTAGCTAAAAAAGGCTTGGATACATTTGAAGCAAAAATTTCTAATACATCAAAAAGTTCAATACAAATAACAACGGATCAAACACCTGAATTGACGTTATTAGAAAAACTTTTTATCTACTTAAATCCTTCGCTTAAGAAAGCATTAAAAATGAAAAAAAATGGATCGATTAACAAATTTACTTATGATATAAATGAATTTGAATATCAAGCTTTAAAAGATAATGCTCTGGATGACGGAATTTTGTATAAGAATGTTTTGATATTTGAAAATAATCTAAGAAAAAAAATTACTGACCATCAAGAGTTAGATTATTTGGAAGATATAAGTTACTAAGGAGGCTTGCATATTGTTAACAACTGTTGATAATTTTCCATCGGATTACACTGTTGTTGATATTGAAACAACCGGACTATCGCCAAGCAGAGATGAAATTATAGAAATATCTGCGCTAAAAGTGCGCTCAGGCCAAATTTATGATGAATTTTCAAAACTTATCAAACCCAAAACAAAGATTAATTCTTTTATAACTCATTTAACAGGAATTACAAACGAAATGGTTATTTCAGCCCCTGCTATAAATGAAATTTTGCCGGAATTTATCAATTTTGTATCAAACGACATAATTTTAGGGCATAATGTTAAGTTTGACCTTAACTTTATCAGAACGAACCTTGAAAACTGCGGTTTTGCATCTTTATTAAACCAGTCGATGGATACAATGATATTAGGAAGAAAATACTGCAAGCTCAAAAGCCACAGTTTAAAAAATCTTGCAATTCACTATAACGTAAGTATTGCAGGACATCACAGAGCCTTGAATGACTGCCATATTACACATAATATTTACCAAAACATTAAAAAACAGTTTTATAACACTGAATCTTAGCTATAGGATAAATCAGTTTCCGGCAAAAAGTTCAGGATAATCAGAAGCCAAAACCTCTTTTTTACCCATAAAAAGCCTGTCGCCATCAGCAATAGAAACTTTTTCAAAAACAGTTAAAAGATCTTCAGGCATTCTCACAAATTTCTTTTGCAAATCACCGTCAACTCTATAGCTTGAGCAAAGAGTCCAAGTATCCGTTGGCACAGAATAGTGAAAAGCGGTTTCGGAATTTGTAAATTTATGCTGTTGAAAAATTGAAACATTTTTAACACGTTCAAGAAAAATCTTTTTAAAATTCTCAAATTGCTCAATAGAATATTGATTACTTTTTAAGTTTTTACTTCCCAAAAGCAGTCCTCGCTTTGGTTCTTTCACAAAATTAAAAAGCATATTTATTAATTGCGGAAATTTTTTCTTATTTTTAAGATCATCCCAAAAATGGAATCCTTCAGCTTCAACAAGCGGATTAACAAGTCCTCCGCCAGTGCAGGTGCGAATTTCGGCAGAATAAAACTCCTCAGCTTTCAATATATTTGGTCTAAGATGGGAAAAATCTATATAATTCGATTTCTTCATCATACTGAATACAGGGTGGTCAACAAAACGAATATTTGAAGTAAAAGCAATTGAAGAACTATTTTTCATATTTAATATAAACCAACACACAAAAAAAATTGCTAAAAAACTTTTTTAAAAAAGTAAAAAAATAATACAGATTAAGAATTGTAAAGAAAACAATCAAAAATATAAAGCATTAAAGTTATATAGCCGATTACAAATAGAGTAAAACGGTGCGTAGGATGACAGAATACAGTGTACAGCAGCAAAAAATAATAAGCCAATACCGTCAATCGAATAATCTAGGCTACGTCATATCAGATGACGAAGTCGTATCAATAATGCAAAAAGAAATGCAACGCACAGGGAAAGTCTACCCTGGCTTTGAACATCTTGCCCAAACAACTTCCGCATCCAAAAAAGAAGCTGTAACTACTTATACCCCATCCCCAATAGCTCCTGCGGCGCAGAATGTATTTGGAAGTGGTTTTTATCAGGAAAAGAATAAAGGATTGGAACTAGAACACACCAATAAAGGCTACGCAACCATGCAACCAACCCTAATCCAACTATTCAGCATGAATTTTTTAAAAAACATTTTAGTAGAAGGTAATGCCATAGTATCAGAAAGAGATAAAGAAGCCGGTGTAATGTCAGGCTTGGTAAATCTATGGCAAGAAAAATTTAATGAAGAATATTCAAAATCTCATGTAAGGAAATCACTTTTCAAGACGCAACAAGACTTACAGCAAATGGAAAAAGCGGCAAAAGGCGAGCCGATTTCGACTAATTTTTTAGGAGAACCTATATACCAAACATTTGAAGAAAATTTCAAATCCAGACGCGGAGTAGAATTTAATGCTGAAAATATAGCAGACTGTGCAGAAAAATCACAAACATACGCCCAAATAAAAACAACAGTAGAAATGGTAAACAAGACAAAAGAGAGCCTTGAAGTAGCGACAAAAGGTGACGTTGCAAGCCAAATGAGTCCAGAAGAAAGCTCAAAAGCAATTATACAGGCATTCAAACTGGCAGGCGTAACCTCAGTTAATGAAATAAATAAAACCTTAGCAGACATAAACGAAAAATATAAAGACCATCCGGATGTATTGAAGTACGGAGGGGATTTCAGAATAAATAAAAACAAACAAGGCGAATATGTAATCTACAGAACCGACAAAAGCGGCTATCCAGCAGAAGCAACGAATGAAGAATTGAGACTTATAGCAAATGAAATGAGCCAAAGATTAGACAAAACATTAGCCGATGCACTCGGAGTAGAATACTCAAAAGACACACCACCGGAAAAAATGGCCTCTCTAACGCAAAAGAAATTAAAAGAATATCAGGATATATATGAAGAAAGTTTTAAAAAAGCGTATGGCTCAATAGATTTAAAGATATTATCCGAAGAATATGTAGCAAAACAGCAGCAAGGTGTCGCAAACATAGAGATGGGTATAAATTTATTATCAACGGCTCTAATGATCCTTCCTCCTGTCGCGGTAGCAGCAAGAGGAACCGCACTTGGGGCAAAATTAGGACTTGCCAGCAAAGCAAGTATTGGCGGGAAAATAGTTCAAGGGTTAGAAACCGCCCAAAAAGTAAGTGCTCCTATAGTAATGGCCGCAATGACCTTAAGACCGACGGAATTATTGGAGCAGATATTATCTAAAAACGGTATGAGTAGCGAAGAATGGGAAGCCTGGGGAATCGGAGTTTTGCAAAATTCGGTCTATATGGCAACCGGTATGAAGGTAAGCCAGCTTGCCGAACAAGGTGCAGCGATGTATAAAACGAAGGCTTTGGTAAATACGCTAAAGAAAGCCGGAAAAAGCACCGATGAAATAATTTCAATGGTAAAGGCCAATCCAGTCAAATTTCCTGAAGATATCATAAAAAGTTTCAAAAGCATCGACAAATTAGCAAAGACATTGCAGGTCACAAGTGAAGCCGCATTGGACATATCAAGCACGTATTTTTTGAATATGGCAATGAACAACGGCGATTTACAGATGCAGGATTGGTTAAGTTCAATAGCCTTTGCAATATCAGGCGGAGTATTGCAAAAGCAATTTGCCCCATTAACGACAGAAGCAAAAGTCCAATATTTATGCGATGCCTTTAAAGATTATGGTGTTACTCCAAATGATGCAATAAACATTCTAAAAACCATGGATGATATATCTGAAGGCAAAATTAAAGTGCCGTCAAAAAGTTCAAAAACAAATGCAAAAGATGAATCCTCCGCTAAAACGAATCAAGAACAAAACGCAAACCTTGCAACTCAACAAAATTCCCAGAATGTGGCAACTATAGACGATGTTATAATTACAGCACCAAAACCTGCTACAGAAGGGCAGGTAAAAGAACCTTCAATAAATGAAAGAATAGAAAGTGCAAACTCAAGAGAAGAATTTGCTTCCCTTCGAGATGAAATAAAACAAATGGCGGAAGGAGCAGAAAAGAAAGCGCTTCAAGAGGAATACCTTAAAAAATATAACGAATGGTCGCAAAATCCTCAAAGACCTGATGTCAAAATGGAGTACAAACCTGAAAACGAAGCTTCTGCCGCTGTTCAAAACACAGAAAACAAAAATAAAAATGAAGCACCTGCACCGGCTGAACAGCAACCAGCCCCCCCGAAAACAAAAGAAGAAGTTAGACAACCTCAAGCTATAGAGCCAAACATCGGAAAAGTGGTGACTGAAGAAGGATATATCAGCAATATTGATGCAGTAATGAAATTTATTGATTTTCTAAATGAAGTTAATAAAAACTATGATATTGAAAGACTATTAGATGTTTGCCAAGTAAGCCCAGACAAAGTAAGCACAACTTTAATAGAAGAAGCGATAGGACTTTTAAAAGCAGGCAACGAAGACGCAAATGAAGTAAGTACAATCATTACATATTTTAAGAATGAAAATAACGAAATAGATTCTGCAAGAATCCAAAAATTTCACGAATTAGTAGATAGTGGCAAATCAACAGATTCAGCACTGCTTTCAATAATTAAAGAAGAAGATAAATCGGCACTGGAAACTGCATATCAAGATATAAAGGATGAAATTCCATTAAACAGACTGGAAGCAATTCAAGTTGCATCATTATCACACCCCAAAAACCCGAAAATTGAAGCTTTATCAAAAGAATTAGCAAAAGCATTATCTGCAGATAATAAAAACCTAAAGCTGATAATAAATAAGATGTATGAAAATGAAGAACTTGCATCAGGAATAACAGAAGCCATAAAAGCAGGCGTAGACGAAAATTACGTAATCGCTGTAATAGATGAATTTCAGTCAGCATCAAAAAATGCAGACACACAACATGCGGCAAGTATAATAAAAAATAAGTGTCTGAATGCAATGAAAGAAAAGCCTGACAAAGCAAAAGTATTTACGGATATATTAAACTACATATCAAAAGGTGATGGAGTTAGAGCACAAATACTTGATACATGCTTAAAATATCCTGACAATTGGCAAGAAATAGTAAACTCAACAAAAGTACTTGTAAATGAAGACAGTCAATCATATACTGAATCATCAAAAGCCTGCAATTTAATAGCAGAATTAAATAAAGCGGAGATTCCACTTGAAGATTGCCTAAAAATGACAGATATAATCTGCAAATCTTCCTCAAATCTAAACAAAAGTTTTTCACAAGAATTCACGCAAAAAATAGTTGATATGTACAACTCAGGCAAAATTGATGATACAACGCTTAACTTAATAAATCGTATGCCGGATACAAGCGCAAAAGGAGTAGATGTATTAGAAGCAATAATACAGCGTAAAGAGCAAAACCGCTTAAATGCAGAAGATTTAAGCAAGACAGAGCTGATGAATTTAATTTACAATCAATCTGAAAAAACATATTATGATAACTATCAGGAAATACTTAATTTTTACGCAGAAAACAAGGACATTTTGAACACTTCAAAGTCTAGCGACCTAAAAACAAAAATCCTTTATGATTTAATGAACAATTACAGACCAAAAACAGAATGTAAATCGTTTGATTTATCAGGCTTGAATTCGATTATTAAATTAGCAAAAGAAACTTCTATAGATTTAAATCTAGCAAAGGAAGTAATAACAAACGGATATGGAAATGAACTAGCTGGATTTTTAGAAAAGATTGATTCAAAAACTTATGAAAAAGAGGTATCACAAATTTTAAAACTGTTAGAAAATCCTTTTTCTCGAAAATACAGTTCAGATATTTTAAGCCCGCAATTAACAAAAGAGAAATTAAATTACATACTTGATTTGCAAAAACAGCTTAATGACAAAGGGATAGATGACAGACAAATATTAAATAATGATTTTGTAAAAGAAGTAATAAATGAAGGAAAAGATGTTCCGGAAGAAGCATTAGACAAGCTTAGATTTTATATAGAAGCAGAGCTTTCTACATTAAAAACCGGCGATTACTTTAATCCGGATGGATATTTAAATCTATTTAAAGTATATAAAAATTCACCAGAGCAAATTGATAATATTGAATCAATAATTTTTAATCACAAATGGCATGATTGGATTTTGCCAAGTGGAATTATGAATCAATTTTCCCCAAACAAAGAAATATTACCAAAACAAATTGAGCTTATGAACACGCTTTTTGAGATTTCAGGCAACAGTCAAGATCTAACATTACAAAACACAATAATTTTAAGTATTAAAACAAATTCCGAAGAAGATATAAATGCAAAATTGGAATTTATAGAAGAAAACAAATTACACACTAAATTTTCGAAATTGCAAAAAATAATTAATTCTGATACTACGCAATCTGAATTAAGAAAATTATTTTTGTTAATACAATCTGTTAGACATGACAATAAAGACATAGCAAATTTAATAATAAATAACAAATTTGAAAACGAAAATATAGATTCAATAGTTTTAGATAAGATAAATGACATAAATAAGAATTTTATGATGAATATTTTTAAATCAAAAAAAATAGAAGAAATAGACAGTTTAGATTTAAGCAGACTTGCGCACAAGGCAGGAGAATCCAAAGAAATATGTGAATTTATTGAGAAGAATTTTGACATATTTCCCAAAAACCAAATAGCACAAATTGCAGAAAGTTTAAATGAACATAATAAAGATTTTGCATTAGATTTGTACACAAAAGAATACCCGAATATACCAGATTCTGAAAAAGTTTCCATTCTAGAATATACAAATGCCGACAACTTGAATTTAATAACGCAGCTATGCAATAATAAAGAAACGGAATATAAAGGCGCTCAAATAACGAAAGTAGCATACATAACAAAATATTATCCTGGTATGACACAATTAGCAGAGACCTTATCAAAAGACAAAAGTGGCAAATGTCCGCCCGAAAAAATCGGTGATTTATTAGAGGCAGTAAAAATGCTAAAAACTGGCTTAAAAACAATACATTTGAGCAAAAAAATAGAAATATTTGAAACTTTAACCAGCCTTCCAAAATCAACACTTGAATTATGCCAAAAAGTTGACGGAATAAATTTAGAATTCAATCTGACTCAATTAAAAACGATATTAGGTCAAAAGAAAGATACCGTAAGAATTTCACCGGAACAGCAAAAGCAATTTGTAAGCAACGTACTTGCAAATAATAATTCATCAACTGAAAACGTATTAAGAAATTACGACTTCAAACAATACGGAAAGAATGGTTTACCTTTAAAATATACAAGAGCGGAATTTACAAATAATATAGAAAACATAATAAAAAATCTTACAAAAGAAGAACAATCAATAATACTTGAACATTATGGTCTGGAGCGAGGTAATGCGGGATTTGACGGTCTGCCGAATAATACTGCTTTTGAAATGAAAGGAGCAAGTGAAGAATTAATAGCCGCAGCCCAAAAAGTTAAAGAAGAAATAGAGAAGTTTACATCGAAAAACTCAATAAACACAGGAAATGCGGAAGTAGATAAAGTATTAAACAGTTTAATTTCAGGACTTCCTGAATTTACATCATTTATAGGCAAAGAACAACACGGCACATACGCATACAGTGTTGATATTCACACCCTAAAAGTTTTACAAAGTGCGATGAATAATCCTTTATACGAAAAACTCAGCGATAAAGATAAAACCATATTAAAATTTGCAGCACTTTGTCACGATTTTGGCAAAAAAGGTGCAACTGTTGACACAGGTCACGCAAGTGCCAGTGCAGAATATACAATTGGCATACTGGACAAATTCAATTTTCCGCGTTCAATTTCAGACAGAATTATAGATATAGTAGATAATCACCACTGGTTTGAAGCATATAACACAGGTACAGCAAGTGCAGAAGACGTAGCAGTAAGATGCCGCAGACCGGAAGACTTCCTGATATATGAAATTTTAGCAAAAGCTGATTTTGAAAATGTAAATGACAATTTCCATATATTGCGTTCACAGGGAGTAAAAAACCAGAAAGAATTTGATGATTTTATGGCGAAAAAAATGGAAGCAATAGAAGAAGTTTTAGATAAAATATATACAAAAGCCAATTTAGTATTTGACACAAAATTTATGCATAACGGAACGAAATTTCCGACAGAAAGCGTAAAAATAGGAGAGGAAAGAGTTGACTTAAAAGTTTTAGATTTAAACAAACTAAAAAACAGTGCAAGTTTAGAGGAGTATGGATTTGCAAGAGGCGTAACTAAAAAGAATGCACGATTTATAGTTCACATGATGAATCCATTAAAGAATATTATGGAATCAGTAAAAATTTTGACCGGAAATTCCTTAAATCAAAGTGCCTGGTCTACATCATTAATAAGCATAGACAATAATAAAACGTATGGTGGATTACAATTCGGTTTTATATTTGACGTAGACCTTGCGAATATATCGGAAGCTAATTATTTGAACACAAGTTCAGGCGCAAATAAAAATATTGACATATTCAAAGAAATCTTAATTAATAAAGATAATAAAGTTAGAACCTATGTAAAAGACAATTTAACTAAAAATTTATCTGAAAAGGGAATTAATCTAAACAACAAAGAGTACGCAGCGTTAGCTAAATATTTAATGTCTAAAAAGTACACATCGCAAATAACAAAAGATGTTAAAATAGGAGGCAAAGTAATCAAAGCAAAAGCTCTGATTGAATGTTTAGAAAAATCGAGAGATGAATTATTTAAAGGATATGAGCATAGCGAAATAGTTCCGATAAACCCGAGAATACAAGGGTTAATAGCAAAGGTCAACAGCATAGAAGAATGTCCTGAAGAATTTTTGCAATTTGCAAAAGAAAATAATTTGCCAATAATCTTGATGAAACCGACAAAAGAAGATTAGTTTTTACAATTCTTTAAATTAATATAAAAATCAGCAAATAAAATAATTTTTGGGTTTAAATTTTACAGAAGACAAAAATGTATATTAATTTAAACCCATTTAAGAATATTCACCCCATAAATACCTCAAAGAATTTAAATCCGCAAAAGCGAAGCTACACTTCATCAGAAAGTAGGATGAATGAGGGATATATTTTTTGCCAAACTCTTTGACTAATTCAATGACTAAATATCAAGTGAGTTTTTGTTCTATAAATTCAACAATTAATAAAATTGCTGAAAAATCTACTCCAATTAAAGAATTATCAGATGCAGAATTTCAAAAGATGCTTCCTGAGGTTGAATCAAAATTAAAAGAACTCGGGATTAGCCTTCCAAAGCTTAATAAAAATAATATATTATTCACAAACAAATTTGTTTCGGATGAAAATTTAATTACAAATAAAAACCTTCGACTATGGATTAAATCAGTGATTTCAGACATTACAACACCTGAACAAGCGGAAGTTGCTAATAAGTTTTTTTCGCATGAAAGGTTGTATGGCAATGAATATACTATATTGGGTGATTCAGACATAATCAAATCAACAAAAACACCGGAATCAGCGCAAGCAAAAATCAGCATTATGGACAAGTATTTGTCCGATGAAAGTTTATTTGAGAACAAAAGTATAAAGCGAAAAATTCTTGATATTATTCATGGAGCCAAAACTTTAGAACAAGCAGAAGCAAAGCTTAGCCTAATAGATAAATATATTTCGTTTAATGACTCATATTACAGTGACAATTTGAAAAATGTTATCGGAAGTATAATTTTAAAAGTCAATACACATGATCAATTATTAGTTGCCGACAAATATATTTCCAATGCATGCTTATATAACAATGAATATCTTGTTCATGCAATAGAAGACATAATTGCATCAATAAGGACATCAAAAACAGCTCAGGCAAAAATTAGTGTTATGGATAAATATGTTTCAGACAAAAAAATTAAAAAAGAATTTGAAATTAAGTTAAGAAAACTCAGATTTTTCTTATTTTACCATAAATTACAAATTTTTTCATTATAAACGTATTTTGTAAAAAAAATGTTACAAAAGCCTAAATCACTCATTAATACGAAATATAGCCTTTAAAATCTATATAAAATAATGGCAATAATCATAAAATTGTCAACTGCCAAGTAACATTATACCTAATAAAAAAGACCCCGAAAGGTCAATTTTAAAAATGGGGCGCCAGATGGGATTCGAACCCATGCATATCGGAACCACAATCCGAGGTCTTAACCGCTTGACGACTGGCGCCATATATTCTTGTCACTTTTTTATACTATCACGAAAATATTTTTTGTCTAGAGATTTTATTTTTTAGATAACATTATAAAAATAACAAAATCATAGTTTCTTATTTTATAACTTTTTCCAGGATTACACCTAAAATTATTAATGAAAATTAAGAATAAAAAAGACAGGCACCAAACCTGTCTTTTTTATTATAACTTTTATATTACTTTAGCTAATTCTTTGGAACATATATCCTATACCACGAGCTGTAAGTATAAGCTCAGGATTAGCAGGATCGGATTCAAGTTTTGAACGCAAACGCGAAATGTGAACGTCAACAACTCTTGTATCAATTCTGTGATCCGGCGGATATGCCCATACATGCTGTAAAATTTCGTTTCTTGAGAATGCTTGTCCCGAATTGTTTACAAGCAATTCTAACAAACTAAATTCCATTCCTGTCAAGCGAATGCGTTCATTTTTACGGAATACCTGACGACGGGCTGTATCAATTTTGATATTACCGGTTGTAATAACATTTTTCGTAACTTTTCCTGCAGGAGTTACCGTTTCACGATTATTTGTACGACGAAGAACAGCTTTTACACGAGCTTCCAATTCTTTTGGTGAAAACGGTTTAATAACATAATCATCCGCACCGAGTTCAAGCCCCGTAATTCTTTCTGAAACATCACCAAGAGCTGTTAATATTATTATCGGAACATCAGCGGTTCGTCTGATTTCACGAGTAACTCCATAACCATCCATTTTAGGCATCATTACATCCAAAACCACAAGATCAGGATTATATTTATTAAAAGCAGCAACGGCTTCTTCGCCATCCGCAGCGGTATAAACGTCATAACCTGCCATCTTCAAACGTGTTTCCAAAATACGTCTGATACTTGCTTCGTCATCAGCTAATAATATACGTTGGCGGTCATCTGTTTCATTTTGCAATTCAGCATTTTCTGTCATGATTTCTTCTTTTCCTTACTTAAATAAATCTAACACCTCAACATAAAACATATATAATTATTACAAAATATATACTTTTTTGAATTTTTATAACGTTATATTAACCTAATTTACGAAAAATTGCAAGTACTTTTTATAATTTTTTAGAAAATCCGTTTTGTTATTTTAAAATATAAATACTTGAACAACTATATCCACTACTTTCTGGTGTACAATCACCATTTTGAAGGCTTTCATGCAAATACTCATAAGCCAGCGGTTTAACAGCATTAGCCATTACGTAAAAAACATATATATCTATACCAAATTTATTAGGATTTTTGTTTCCGTTTACATCAATTGTTATCCAACCACACCTATTGTAATTAAAATATCCGTCAAAATTATATTTACATGAAGCATCATCAAGATAAAATAATACTGCACTTCCATTAGGAAGCATCATTGTTGCACCATTCCAATTTAAATAATCTTCTGTTGCAATAGAATTATTTAAAAGTCTTATTTTATCAAATTCTGCAAAACAACTGCTTTTAACATCATCCTTATGATAGGGTTCATCACAAGTTCTTACACTTTTTATTTTTTTTGCAAAAGTATCACGTAAACAATTATGTTTTGTTTTCGAATCTGTACAATCAATTATACTGGCTTCAAAAGTCCCATACTCTGCAACCAATGCCAAATGTGCCTGAGATAATATTGAATAATCAGACTTTAAAAGTGATATATATTCTCTTAAATTAATTTTATTAATCAACCCCGGTAATGTCATTGCAGCAACAAGACCTATAACACCTATTGTTATCAAGACTTCAGCCATCGTAAATCCTTTAACTACCTGCTTCTTCAACTTTAATGATTTTAAAAAATCAAACTTTAATCTATCCATAAATCCCTCCCCAAATGTGATGTATTACTTCATAGTATATCAATAATAATACAAGACAATTATAAATATGCAAGAATATGAAGTAATGTATCACAAAATAATATCTGCACAGATTAAAAAGCTTCGCAAATCAGCAAAACTGTCTCAAGAAGAATTTGCAGAAAAAATCAACTGCTCACGAGAATTCGTAAGCAGAGTAGAAAATTTAAAAGAAAAAGTCAGCTTAAGAATGCTGCTTAAACTCTCTCAATTATTTAACATAAGCCCTAAATATTTTTTTGAAGAAAATTAAAGTCTTTCAGCGACTATTTGTTTAAATTTTTCAAGATCATCACGAGTATCAATACCGACAGGCACAAAATCTACAACCGAAGTTTTAATTTTCATTCCGTTTTCAAGTGCTCTTAATTGTTCAAGGCTTTCAGTTTTTTCAAGCGGAGTCTGTTCTAATGATGTCATTTTGATTAAAGCTTCACGCTTGTAACCGTAAATTCCAAGATGCCCATAAAAATTTCCGCTGATTGTGTTTCTCTCATAAGGAATTTTTGAACGGGAAAAATACAGAGCAAAACCGTTTTTATCACAAACACATTTTACAAGGTTCGGATTATTAACTTCATTTTCATCATGCAAAACTCTTATTAAAGTCGAAATATCAGCATTTTCAATTTCTTTTACATTTCTTGCAACTTCATCAATTGCGGAAGGCTCAATTAAAGGCTCATCTCCTTGAAGATTAACTATATATGCAATTTCAGGATGTCTATCCACAACTTCTCTTATTCTGTCAGAACCGCATTTGTGCTCTTTTGAAGTCATCTCAGCAACTCCGCCAAACTTTGTTACCGCATTGTAAATTCTCTCATCATCTGTCGCAACGATAATCATATCAGCTAATTTTGCCTGCATTGCTTTTTCATAAACCCACTGTATTACGGGTTTTCCTGCAACTTCTAAAAGCGGTTTGCCTTCCAATCTTGATGATCCGTAACGAGCCGGAATTATTATTGCTGTTTTATTCAATTTTATTCTCCTTTTAAGAGGCTTTAAGCAAATTTGCTCTACACCCCAAGTTTTTTAACAACCAAAGCAACCCATTGGTTCTGATGAGCTTCTTCGATTAATTCTAAATTATGTTTTTTTATTGCATCATATATAACGGGCTTTTTCTCATCCAAAATCCCTGACAGAACCATTATTGCGCCGTCATTCATAATATTTTTCAAATCCCCCATAATTTCGGCAAGAACATTATGAAGGATATTAGCACATACAAAATCAAACTTTTTTGTAACTTTATCCGCTGTACCCAATTCAAAAGTACAAACAGAATTATTTTTCAAAGCATTTTCTTTAGCAACATCAATAACAGTCGGGTCGTTGTCGCATCCGTAAACCTCTTTAGCGCCGAATTTATAAGCACAAATTGCTAAAATTCCGCTTCCTGTCCCGATATCTGCCATTTTTACGTCAGGTTGCATATACTTTTCAATTGCTTTCATACACAACTGAGTAGTCTGATGAGTTCCTGTTCCAAAAGCGCAACCCGGCTCCAGCTTTATTATAACTTCATCCTCTCTATGCGGTACATATTCAATCCAATCAGGCACAACCGTAATCCGATCAGAAACACGGGTTACATCCCATTTTTCTTTCCATTTTTTAGACCAATCTTCATTAGGCTTAACGGCAAACTCAATCTCCCAGCTTCCAAGCTCATCATCCGTCAATCCTCTTGATTTTAAAATGTCACGTTGTTCATTCAAAAGTCCTTTTATATATTTTAATGAAAGATGCTCAGAAATTTCATTATCGGGATTTAGAAAAACCTTTAAAGTTCCTTCTGTCGTTGAAATCATTTCTAAATCCTTGTAAGCTTCTTCAGCTAAAACAATTCCTTCACAAGGCAAATTTTCAAAACAAATCTCTGAAATAACATCTTCTATTTCTGGGTTTATTTTAATTTGAAGTTCAATGTAATTATCAGACATTACTACTCCAGAAAAGCGCCCATTTTACGGAATTTTTCATAACGGGATTTTTTAAGCTCTTCACCTGATTGAGATGACAATTCATCTAATGCAGATAAAATTGTTTTCTTTAATTCTTCAGACATCACTTTGTAATCATGATGTGCCCCGCCAAGAGGTTCCTTAATTTCCCCGTCGATAATATCAAATTTCATAAGATCAGGAGCCGTAATTTTCAAAGCTTCAGCGGCTTCAGAAGCTTTTGCGGCATCTCTCCATAAAATTGAAGCACAACCTTCCGGTGAAATAACCGTATAATAAGCATGTTCAAGAAGATAAACCCTGTTTGCAACCGCTAACCCTAAAGCACCGCCTGAGCAGCCTTCACCTGAAATTACAGCAATTACAGGAACTTTTAACTTTGCCATTTCCCTTAAATTAACAGCAATCGCACCACCCTGATTGGTTTCTTCAGCGCTGATTCCTGGATATGCTCCGGGGGTATCAATAATCGTTACTATCGGGATATTAAACTTATCAGCATGCTTAAATAATCTCAAAGCTTTTCTATACCCTTGCGGCTGAGGCATACCAAAGTTATATTCCAAATTTTCTTTTGTAGATTTACCTTTCATTGTGCCGACAATCATAACCGTTCTGCCATCAATTTTAGCCAACCCGCCGATTATAGCTCTATCGTCGCTTCCGGTTCTGTCACCGTGAAATTCGATGAAATCAGTGCACATATTCTCTACATAATCCAAAAAGTTAGGTCTTTCGGGATGTCTTGCAATCTGAAGTTTCTGAGAAGGTTTTAAATTTGCGTAAAGCTCCTTTTTGTAATCTTCTGCCTGCTGTTCAAATGTTTCTATTTCTTTATCTAAATCCATACCGGACTCCAAACTTATTTTTTTCAGTTCATCTATTTTTTCCTGAATTTCAGTGATAGGTTTTTCAAAATCCAAAACTGTCATCTCTTACCTCTTTAAAAATAATACTTTATACCACCGCTCTTACTTAAGCACCGGCTGATGCATAGAAAGAAGATTACCGAGAATATCCGGCAAATCTTTGCGGCGTGCAACAACATCCACCTGACCGTATTTCAAAAGATATTCAGCAGTCTGAAAATCCGACGGAAGTTTCTGTCTTATAGTCTGTTCAATAACACGGCGGCCTGCAAATCCTATTCTTGCGCCTTTCTCTGCAATTATAATATCGCCAAGCATTCCAAAACTTGCGGTCACACCGCCAAATGTCGGTTCTGTCAGTAAATTTATATATAAAATACCTTCATCATCCAATTTTGCGGCAGCACAAGATGTTTTTGCCATCTGCATAAGGCTTAATGCGCTTTCCTGCATTCTTGCACCGCCTGATGAGGTTATCGCAAGAACCGGTATCTTCAACTCAATTGCTTTTTCCATTATTCTTGCAACCTTTTCGCCGACAACAGAACCCATTGAACCGCCCATAAAATCAAAATCCATTATGGCTGCGGCAACTTTATTGCCCTTGATTGAGCCGATTCCGGTTACCACCGCATCGTTAAGCCCTGTCTTGTCATTAGCCTTTTGAAGCCTGTCTTTATAACTTTCTGTATCAACAAATTCAAGCGGATCTGTCGGTTTTATTTCGCCAAAAAGCTCTTCAAAACTCCCTTCATCAAAAAGCTGTGCTATACGGTTTTTGGCATTTATCCTAAAATGATAGTCACAAACAGGACATACCATTAAATTGTTTGCCAAATCCTCTTTCAAAAGCTGAGCTTCACAATGAACACATTTTGTCCACAAGTCAGGGTTTTTCTCGACTTCGGCTCTTGCTTCAAGCGCACGTCTTTGTATCTGTGCCTCTTTTCGTTTTTCAAACCAATCTTGAATTGTCATATTCTAATCCCTATTAATAAATTCCTTTTTAACAAATACATTATACACTAAAAATTAATCTTGTCACTTTTTAGGTGGATTATTTACAAAAAACTTTCTCATCTCATCGGAGATTTGAAGATTTTGAAGCGTTAATCCGTATTTTTTCAGGTTTGCAATATTCTCTTGTTCCTCAAGTAAATCCCTTTTAGGCTTTGAACTTATATCACTTTTTACTCGTTCAAACTCACTTTTTACAGATCCTTCCATAACTTTTGCGATAATTTCATCAATATCGCTTCCGCCGGTCTGATACTTTGATGCTATTTCTGCCACAGTCGCTCCCTGTGGAAGTCTGTATAGCCAATTTACCGTTAAAACATCCCCTGAAGATACCTTATTTATACCTTTTTGATGCGGAGTATACATTATATCTTTTTTGTTCGGACTATGCCCTAAACCTACAGCATGGCCTATTTCATGCAAAATTGTATGATATACTTCACTCTCGTCCATATAATCCGCATGCACTAAGCCGTCCGTAAGCCCGATTGAAACTTCGGCACCATAAAGTCTATGCTGAGCATCATAAGAAAAATTACATACACCAAGCGCCTTTCTCTCAACTCTTTTCCACTCAATATTAATTTGAGATTCCAAAAGTGTATCAGTTATCTGAAAAGAGACCTTTCCTTTTGTTGCCTTCTGCCACTCATCTAGAGCACGCTTTACAAGCCCCCTGTATTTGTAGTCCTCGCCTGCTTTTGAGTAAAATTTCATCGGTGCAACATAAACCTTCAACGGCATAAATGTCCACCTCATCAACCGCCCGTTTTTTAAAGATTCAGAAACATAAGTACGCTTTTGCATATTTTTATTGTATAATAAAATTACAAAATTGAGAAGCCAGACTTAAAAATACGGAGGATAAAAAGCATGAATATTATGCAAATGATGAAACAGGCACAGAACCTCAAAAAAAGAATTAAAGACACTCAAGAAGAACTTGCAGCCCAAGAAGTTATCGGCGAAGCGGCTAACGGCAGTGTAACGGTTGTATTTGACGGACAAGGCCAGTTTAAATCTATTAAACTTAAACCCGAAGCCATTAACCCCGAAAATCCGTCATCTGTTGATAATGATTCTTTGGAAATGCTTGAAGACCTTATTTCAACTGCAATTAAACAAGCCAGTGACAAAGCTTCAAATCTTTTAAATCAAAAAATGAGCGCTGTTACAGGCGGTATTAATATTCCGGGATTATTCTAAATGATTTTTCCAAAATCCATTGCATCATTAATTGAATATTTTCAAAAATTTCCGTCAGTCGGGCCAAAATCTGCCCAGAGAATGGCGTTTTATATGCTTAGAATGCCTGAGAGTGAAGTTCAAAAATTCGCTCAGGCTATTCTTGATGCTAAGAGAAACACCAGAACCTGCGAAGTTTGCTTTAACCTTTCTTCAGCAAGCCCCTGCGAAATTTGCACAAACCCTAAGCGTGACAGGTCGGTTATTTGTGTTGTTGCTGAAACAAAAGACCTTATCGCAATCGAAAAAACCAACGAATTTAAAGGGCTTTACCACGTTTTGCAAGGCTTAATCTCACCGATGGACGGAATCGGTGCTGATGATATAAGGATAAAAGAGCTTTTAAACAGGTTGACCTCTGATGAGGTTAAAGAAATTATTCTTGCGCTTCCGCCATCTGTTGAAGGGGAAGCAACAAGCCTTTATCTTACAAAACTTATTAAGCCGTTCGGCATCAAAATTTCAAGAATTGCATTCGGGCTTCCTGTCGGGGCTGACCTTGAATATGCGGATGAAATTACGATAGCTAAAGCAATCGAAGGCAGAAGAGAAATCGCCTGATTAAATCGGAATGCTTAACAGAAAAATTGGATAAAAATATTAGTAAATGGTCTTATAAAAATCCACCAAAGCTTTAAATCATCCATTTTCAAAGCTTTTCCGTCTTTACAAACTACTGTCAATGACTTACTTTTAGGATTCTTATCTATAATATATCCGGCCGGAATATCCGTTTGCTGTTCTTCAATTTTTACCTTATACGGATTTACTTTTAAAAAATGGCTGCCGACAGTTAGATAACAAGGCATCCAGGGGTGCAGAGCCTTTATTATTCTTACAATTTCTTCTGAAGTGTTATTTTTAAAATCAAGCATTTTTATCATCTCATCAACATTGCCAAAATATGAAGAACGGCTCTCATTTTGCGTAATCGGTATTATTACTTCACTCTGAATTTTTACCAAAAATTCCCTTGCTAATTCTCTTGTCGCAGAAAATGCTCTTTCCCTTAGTTCTTTTCCTGTATCAGAAGGCAAAATGTCAACTTCTTTTTGAAGCAAAATTGCGCCTGTATCAATGTTTTCATCCATAAGATGAAGTGTGACACCGGTTTTCTTTTCACCGTTTAAAATAACTTGCATATAAGGATTTGGGCCTCTATAGCGTGGAAGAAGTGACGGATGAATATTTACGGTGCCTATTCTTGGCATTGAGAAGGTTTCTTTTTTAAGCTTTTCTCTCCAAGTGCCAACCATTATTAAATCTGCATTGGTTTTTAAAATATAATTTCTAAAATCTTCACTATTTGCGGATTTACACTTAACTTCAGGCAGCTTGTATTTCTTAATTAAGGTCAAATCGTATGAAGTCTTAAACAAATCATTAAAAAATAATTTAACCCCTGAAAAAAGCGTCCTTTCATATCTGAAAACACCCGCAATTTCAACATCAGATTCTCTGACGGCTTCAATTATATTTGCAAGCATCTGCCCTCTGCCCAAAAGTATAACTTTCATACGAGTTTTATCTGTCATTTTATTTTATCTCTAATACCTTATCTTTGAAGCTCTGTCCATTTCGCGTGTCTGATCTTTTTTCGCAATATCTTCACGCTTGTCATGAAGCTTTTTACCTTTGGCAAGCCCTATCTCTACTTTGGCAAATCCGTGAGTGATAAAAACTTCTAACGGAATTATCGAATATCCGTCCTTCTTAACCTTTGATTGCATTTTTAATATTTCTTTTTTGGTTAGCAGAAGTTTTCTTATTCTATCCGTTTTGTGATTATAACGGTTTCCCTGTTCATAAGGCGAAATGTGACAGTTATATAGAAAAATTTCATTATCTTCTATTTTACAAAAACTGTCTTTCAAATTTATAGCGCTTTTTCGTATTGATTTAATTTCTGTTCCGCTCAAGACAATTCCGGCTACATACTTATCGAAAATTGTGTAGTCGTGAAATGCTTTTCGGTTTGTCGTTATAACTTTTTTGTCCATATTTAAATTTTAGCATAAATTTAAAATTATTATACACTATTTGCTGTTACGAGCTTCCTTAAAAACAGTTTTTAAGGCTTCTGTCACAATTTGAAGCTTCTCTTTTAATTGAAATTCACACCCGTCATCAACATACACAACTTCCGGTATCAAATCTTTATGAAGTTCTTGATTCTTAACCCCGTATTTATGACCGTTTTCCCAGGCTTTAACCTCTTCTAAAAGCCTATATCTGCTGTTTTGTAAAAATAAAATCTTTTCACTAATCGGCATATTTTTCAAAATATCAGGCAGCAAAACATCTTTTAAATTGTTCAAATCATTACAGTGCTTATTATAAAGATACTCATTATAAAAAAAATCATCATAATATCTAAAACGACTTTCCGCAAGTTCTGCGGCTTTTGCTGTATGTTTGGGATTAAAAATCTCACAGAAAAAATGAAACATCTCATGCATAAATGAATCCGTTTTGTATATAGAAATTTTACCGTCATAGGGATTTGTCGGAAAATATATTTTATATAAAGATATTTCAGACGGCTTTTTTTCAGATGTACACAAAACAACTGCGCCCTCTAAATCTTTTCCGTTGCTGGATCCAAGCTTGTAATTAACTTTTGAGGGCAAAACATCTTTAATTGTTTTTTCAAAAACATCCGGAGAAATGTCTTTTTCTGTAAAAGCACCGGAAATTTTATCAAAAAATTTATCTGTTAATTTTTGAGCATTTTTAAGGCGTTCAGAGTAGGAACCTTTAGATAAATTCAGCGGAAGTTTTACATCTGGCGAAATTTTTAACATACCTGAATAAAATATCTAAATAAAAATTTTTGCTAATTATACAAAAAACACTTTGCACAATGAGTTTCAGAAAAATTTACATCATAAGGAGCATTTTCCTTACATTTTTGCATAACATCAGGACATCTTGTATGGAATTTACATCCGTCAGGCAAATTTGAGGGCGAGGGTAAATCGCCTTGAAGAAAAATTTTATTTTTATCTTTGCCGTTAATTTCAGGAACGGCACTCAATAGAGCTTTTGTATAAGGATGTTTCGGGTTAGTAAAAATTTCCTCAACAGTTCCGACTTCAACAATTTCGCCAAGATACATAACGGCAACTCTGTCGGCTAAATACTTAATCACGCTCATATCGTGGGTTATAAGCAAAAATGTAAGATTGTAATTTTCCTTCAAATCCTTCAACAGATTTATAATCTGTGCCTGAATACTTACATCTAATGCACTTACGGGCTCATCCGCAAGAACAAATTCAGGATTTAACACTAAAGCTCTTGCTATTGCAATCCTCTGCCTCTGCCCGCCGGAAAATTCATGCGGATAAAGCTTCAAACAATCCTTATCAAGCCCGCATTTACAGGCAGTGTCAAAAACAATTTTTTCTATTTCACTATCTGCAAGCTTCGTATTTATCTTCAAAGGTTCCGCTAATGTATCGTAAATTTTCACCTTTGGATCAAGGCTTGCGTATGGATTTTGGAAAATCATCTGAACTTTTTGCCTGAATTTGCGCAAATCCTCTTTATCAAGATTAAAAACATCTTTACCATTATACAGAATTCCACCTTTACACGGCTTTTCCAAACGAATTAAAGTTTTTGCAAGAGTAGATTTACCGCAGCCTGACTCTCCTGCAAGTGCAAGAATTTCGCCCTTGTTTATTTCAAGGTTAACCCCGTTCAGCGCATAAATTGTTCTCGTGCCGCCAAAAACCCCGTTATCTGATTTATACTGAACATATAAATCATTTATTTTTACAAGACTCTCATCCATAAAAAAAGTTTATCGTAATTCCAAATCAAATGCAATTATCTAAAGCGGCTGATTTTTTTTTAGAAAACTCTTTAACTTTAAAATTAATCTAAAATTTAAAATTACGCTCTCCGCCTGAAATTTTTACAAGATCTTTTTCAACAGTTGATTTTATATCAGGGTTTTGAAGTGTTTCAACTTCTTTTGCTATTAATTTTTCGCCGATTTCTCTAGTTTCAGGAGATGCGTAATCCTCAAGATATTCCTTCAAAGTCATAATAGCATTCGGATGACAGAAGTTATGGATTTGCTGGTGTTTGCAGATATCCATAAATCTGTCACCTGTTCTTCCGCTTCCGTAGCAGGCTGTGCAGAAGCTTGGCAAATACCCTAATTCCATAAGCCATCTTATAACTTCATCCAAAGAACGTCTGTCTGAAACGTCAAATTGAGCAGAATCTTCTTTTTCCGGCATCGGCTGAAAATATCCGCCAACACTTGTTTTTGAGCCGCCGCTTATTTGTGAAATCCCAAGATGTAAAAGTCTTTCACGACATTTTTCGGTTTCACGGGTTGAAATTATCATGCCTGTGTAAGGAACTGCAATTCTAATACAGGCGGCAATCTTCGCAAATGTATCATCATCAATTCCGTTATCAAATTCCTCAGGATTGATGTCGTCTGCTTTTTTGATTCTCGGAAGACTAATCGTATGAGGACCGACACCGAAAACCGCTTCAAGGTGTTCAGCGTGCATTAAAAGAGCTGTAAACTCATATCTATACGATTCCAAACCATACAAAACACCCAAACCGACATCATCAATTCCGCCTTGCATGGCTCTATCCATAGCTTCCGTATGATATTTGTAATTATGTTTAGGGCCTGTCGGGTGAAGTTTTTCGTAACTTTCTTTATTGTAAGTTTCTTGGAATAAAATATAAGTTCCGATTCCTGCTTCGTGCAGTTTTTTGTAATTTTCAACCGTTGTTGCCGCAATATTTACGTTCACACGACGAATTGCACCGTTTTTGTGTTTAATTGAATAAATAGTTTTAATTGATTCTAATATGTATTCTATCGGATTGTTAACGGGATCTTCACCGGCTTCTATTGCAAGACGTTTATGCCCCATATCCTGAAGCGCAATAACTTCGTTTTTAATTTCCTCCTGTGTCAATTTTCGTCTGGGAATGTGCTTATTTTTTGCGTGGTAAGGGCAATATACACATCCGTTTACACAATAATTTGAAAGATACAACGGCGCAAAAAGTACAATTCTGTTTCCGTAATAATCTTTTTTTATTTTTTCTGCAAGCTTTATGATCTCTTTGTTTTTATCCTCTAAAGTACAATCCAAAAGAACGGCTGCTTCTCTATGCGAAAGCCCCTTTCCTTCTTTTGCCTTATTCAAAATCTCATCTATTAACTCTACATTATCTTTATTTTCTTCGGCATATTTTAAAGTCGAAAGAACTTCTTCATTACAAATAAATTCTTCTGCGTTTGATGATTTGGGGTTATACATAACAATCTTCCTCCCAAAAACATGATACAACTACAATTTTTTTTTACAAGTTTAAGGGGAATTACCGTATATCAACTCTTTAGACGACAACTCCACCGCCTATCAAATGTCCATCTTCGATATTATAAATTACGCCGGCTTGACCTGATGTTATTGAGTTTACAGGTTCATAAAATTTTATTTCGGCAAAATTATCGTAAACTTTTACGTGTGCTTTTCTTGCACTCATGTTATATCTGATTTTAACATTTGCATCAAACTCATCACCCGAAGAATATTCAAACAAGTTTAAATCATTAATCTCAAGCTTTTCTCTATAATTATCTTCTTCTCTTCCAAGATAAACAATATTCTTTGAAGCATCAATTTTTATAACATACAACGGATAAGGTGCAGCAATTCCGATACCTTTTCGCTGACCTATCGTATATTGATAACACCCGTTATGCTCTCCCCATTTTTTGCCAGTCAAAATATCAACAAAATCCCCTCGCTTTGTCCCGAATTTTTCCGTTAAATATTTTTTAGAAGTCATCGGCTTTTGAATAAAACAAATATCCTGACTTTCTTTTGAAGATTTTGTCGGCAAATCGTAATCACTTGCAATTTCTCTAACCTCAAGCTTTGTGTGATTGCTTAGAGGAAAAACCGTCTTTGCAAGCTGTTCCTGCCTCAACTTATACAAAAAATAAAGCTGATCTTTATGCTCATCAGACGCAGGATAAAGTAAAAACTTACCGTTAACACTTACAATTTTTGCATAATGCCCCGTTGCATAAACGTCAGCCCCTAAAGAATTTACGGCGACATTAAATAACTCTCCCCACTTTATGAATTTATTACACATAATACACGGGTTGGGTGTTTTGCCGTCACGATAGGAAGCTTCAAAATAATCAATAACCTTTTCTCTAAAAAGCTTTGAAGAATCATAAACATAATGTTCAACACCTAAAGCCTCTGCGACATTTCGAGCATTTTTAATGACCGAATCAGAACTTTCAGAATCCGTCATTTTACCTGTAAGCCCGATAACTTCATACCCCTGCTTTTTCAGCAAAAGTGCCGCAACAGAGCTGTCTACCCCGCCGCTTAATGCAACAACCGCTTTTTTGCCGTTATTTTCCATAAGTTAATTTTAGCACGAATTTGCATTTTTTTAATTAAGTAAATTAACACCTTTTACATCTCCTTGCAGTATCAAATCCTTTTGGCTATAATCAAGCTATGAAAAATATAAAACATACAACATTTTCTCATAAAGAAGTTGAAATAGGGCCTGAGAGTAGTTACAACAATTACATTATGGCAATAGAATCAAGCTGTGACGAAACCGCTTGCGCAATAGTTAAAAACGGACGTGAAGTGATTGCAAATGTCGTCGCTTCTCAAATTAAAACCCATGCTAAATTCGGCGGAGTAATCCCTGAAATCGCTGCAAGAGAACATCTTGACAGCATTAATATAGTAATAGACGAAGCTTTTGCTCAGGCAAAAGAAAATTGCAGACTTGAACCGAAAGATATAACAGCATTTGCAGGAACAGTAGGGCCGGGACTTGTCGGATGTCTGCTTGTCGGACTTAATGCTGCAAAAACATTATCGCTTGTTTACGACAAACCTTTTATCGGGGTTAATCACCTGAATGCGCACCTTTGCGGAAATTATCTTGATACAGATTTAAAACCGCCGTTTATGGCACTTTTGATAAGCGGAGGACACACTCAAATTATTGATGTCGAGTCTTACTCTAAACAAACAATTATCGGAGAAACTATCGACGATGCGGTCGGAGAAGCTTACGATAAAGTCGCAAGGCTAATCGGTCTTCCATACCCCGGAGGCCCAAGACTTGATAAGCTTGCTCAAGAAGGCAACCCTAAAGCCTACATCCTTCCGCAGGCAAAAGTTGACGGATTTAATTTCAGCTTCAGCGGGCTTAAAACTGCTGTCCTCAGGCTTGTTAAAGATTTGAAAGCTCAATACAACACAGATGAACTCCCTGCCAATATCGTAAATGATTTATGCGCAAGTTTTCAGGAAACGGCTTCAAAAACTTTAGCAAAAAAATTAAAAAAAGCCGTTGAAGAAAGAGGTTACAACCAAGTTGTTATCGCCGGCGGAGTCGCTGCTAACTCTGAAATCAGAAGAAAAATATTTGATTTTGAAAAAGACGGCTACAAAGTCTTTGCACCACCTATGAAATATTGCACAGATAATGCCGCTATGGTTGCATCTTGCGCTTATTTTAATACAAATACCTTTGACGATATTGATGTTGAAGTTTTTTCCAGAGTTAAATAAAATTTAAAATTCTATTTACATTTAATTTTTATTTGCTACATTATTAGTATGATATTAAATAATTTTTTAAATATACATCCCCAATTAGAGATTTTTCGTGCAAAAAATAATAACTCTAATAACATTAAACCGCACACACACTTAAGTTTTACCGGTGCAACTGATATTTTTGCCAAAAATTTTATCGAAACCCAAAAGGAAATAGAGGAAATCTTTCTTAAAGATCCGGAAAGCAACTGGATTGCGGGTTCTCTTCCTGATGGTTGGCTTAAAAAACTTAGTAACTTACCTGAAAAGATTCAAAAAGATACAATAAAAAAAATTTTTCTTGCCTTCAGAGCAGCAATTAAACATATTAAACCTTACAATACACCTGAAATAAGTAAAAAATTTAATCAAAACCGTAAAAATCTTGAGAATAAACGACTTAAAGAATCCTCTCACTTCTTAACCAAAGCCCTAAGACATTTTGGTATAATCCCTGAAACAAATTCTGTAAATTTTAAGCAAAGAAAGGTTAAAGGCAGATACATTAATCGAGGATACGTGTTAAGCGAAAAAGGTCAAAACCCGACACTTGAAAGACTCTTTATAAAAATTTTCAGAAAAAATATTCCAGATTCTATTGATGCAAATTATAACGGTGTAAAAGCAGAAACTGCCCACTGGCTTAATTTAAATGAATTAAAATGCAAATATATATCAAAAATTTATTGGGGAGATATAAAAGGAAATTACATGGCTTCAGAATATGCAACCCCACCTAAATACATAAGCCCGATTGTTCATTTTAAACCTATTTATGAAACTCTGCAGGATTTCTATTATGACTTTCAAAATCAGACAGGCATTGATGTAACGGAGCTTATTTACAGAAATATCACCCCAGGCAAAACAAACCCCAAAGGCAAATATGTTCCTAAATCAAAAGAAGAAATTATTATCGGATATCTTCAATCCGAACTGGAAAAAGCAGGATTAAGACATCTTGACCTGCATAAAGATAATGCCGTTATAGGCACCGATGAAAACGGCAAAGCGATTGTTAAAATAATTGATATCGGCGGTGTTGTTAAAGAACATAAACCTCAGCAGAAGATTGATTAGAAACTTTTGAAAGAATATAATCCGTAATTGTCTTTTCCAACTCAATTCCGAAATGATGGTTAATTTCTTTTATGAAATAACAGGGACTTGTTACATTTATTTCAATAATTTTTCCGTCGATTACATCCAAACCTGTCATATATATACCCATTGAATTAAGCCTAACAGCAACAGGTTTAAATTTTTCAACATCTTCATCCGTCAAAACAGCCTTTATAATATTTTTATCACAATGCTCGTTAAATTTAAAATCATCATTTGACGGAAGCTTTTGCACGCAATAAGGCAAAACTTCATCCCCTAAAAACAATACACGTTTATCACCATATTTTGCTTTTTCAAGATATCGCTGCACCATTACAAGTCCGGTTTCGTTATTCGTCATGGAATTTATTATTACAGCTGTATTTTTATCACCTTTTTTTAACGTCATAACACCTGAACCAAAACACTTGTTTAAAGGTTTCAAAACAATTTCACCATAATTATCAAGAAATTCAAGAATATCTTTTTTAGAAGACGTCACAATATGCTCGGGCATCAAGTCTGAAAAAAACATTGCATGAAGCTTTTCATTAAAATCTCTTATTGCTCTTGGCTCATTCATTACAAAAGTTTTATTTCTGTCAACAAAGTCAAAAACGTAAGTCGCATTTATATAATCAATATCAACAGGCGGATCGTTTCTATATAAAACCAGCGGAAAAGATTCGATATCTCTTTTAATTTCTTTTCTGTCGTAAAGAATATTTCCGTGATTTTCAAACACAGAAAAGCAGTGAGTATAAGCCCTCTCACTGCAAATTCCAAGTTTATCAATTGTTGTTATAAAAACATTATTATTTTTTCTTATTAATTCCCTTATAATCCAAAAGTTCGTCACCAGATTGTTAAACTCAAAATATTTAAGTTCCACCCTGTCAATTAAAAATAAAATATCCATATTGCCTCTTTTCAAGAAGAAAATATATCATATTAAACTTTATAAAGCAATTAATCCGACGAATTTATTTTGGAATATAAAATCTGCCCTTACTTGCTTAATTCTTCAGGGTTTAAAATCATACAATTTGTATTATTCAAATTAACAAGTTTAGCGAACAATTCAAGATCTGCTTTAATTTCAGGGAAAGTGTTATAATGCATAGGTATAACAGTTCTAGCCCCTAACCAATCAGCAGCAACGGCAGCGTGCACTACATCCATTGTATAATGCCCGCCGACAGGAAGCATTGCGATTGTCGGATGATAAAGTTCTTTTATCAACTTCATTTCGCTTGTAAGAGCTGTGTCACCGGCATGGTACATACGAACATTTTCAATATCAAAGATTATACCTGCTGCACTTCCGGCATAAGAGCCGTCAGGAAGCGAATTTGAATGGAAAGCAGGAACAAAAATTGCTTTACCCCAAGGATAATTCAACCAGCTTCCGAAATTAACACTGTTTGTTGTAATTCCTTGATCAGAGAAGTATTTTGCAAGTTCTACAACGGCAGAAACCGTTGCGCCTTTTTCCTTAGCAATTTCAACAGCATCTCCGATATGGTCTGCATGACCGTGAGTTACAAATATATCAGTAATATTTTCAGCATGCCAGTCATATTTCTCATTCTGCTTTACATAAGGATCTACAAGAATTGTTCTGTCACCTGATTTGAAGTGAAAAGCACTGTGTCCTAAGTATCTGATATCCATTTTATTTACTCCTATTTAACTTATACGGTATTTAAAATAACAGATTTTTTGATAAAATTCAAATATGCAACAATACGAAACATACATGAAAAAATGCTTTAAACTAGCCCTTAGAGGGGAGGGAAAAACTTCTCCAAATCCGCTTGTCGGGTGTATTGTCCTTAATAGTAAAGGTGAAATTATATCCGAAGGTTTTCATGCCAAGTACGGTGAAAATCATGCAGAGCGTGATGCACTTTTGAAAATCACACCTGAAATTGCAAATGGAGGAACAGTTATTGTCAATCTTGAACCATGCTCGCACTATGGAAAAACGCCTCCGTGTGCGGATTTGATTATTGAATACGGGATAAAAAAAGTAGTAACAGGCATGCGTGACGTAAACCCGATTGTTGCAGGGAACGGAATTAAAAAATTAACCGATGCAGGTATTGAAGTTGTAGAAGGAATTTTGGAAACTGAAGCAAAAAAATTAAACGAAATTTTTATAACTAATCAAAAAGAAAAACGAACTTTTGTCGCACTAAAAACAGCAACAACGCTTGACGGCAAAATTGCGACTTCAACCGGTGATTCAAAATGGATAACTTCAACGAAGGCAAGAGAAGAAGTCAGAAGAATACGGAAAAAATATGACGCAATACTTACAAGTTCTTCGACAATTATTGCAGACAACCCGACAATGGAACATAAAAATAAAATTATTTTAGACAGGAACTTAAAGACCGATTTAAAAAATGCCAATATTTATAAATCCGGTAAAATTTACGTATTTTATGATAAAACTCTAACTCCACCTAAAATTGCAGGTATTGATTTTATCCCAACACCTGTTAAAAATGGAAAGCTTAATATTGAATTTATACTAAAATCAACTTATGAACTTGGTATAATGAGCGTACTTGCAGAATGCGGAGGAAGATTAAACGGTTCAATTATTGATTATGCAGATAAAATTTACCACTTTATCGCACCCAAAATTATCTCCGACAACACTGCAAAATCCGCCTTTGACGGCAAAGATGTCCAATTTATAAAAGACACATTGAATTTTAAGTTCGATGAAATAAAAACTTTCAAACCTGATATAATGCTTACTTACTACAAATTAAGAGACTAAAATAAAAATTATACTATAACATCAACAGGTGACTTTCCATGCTCACGAGCAGCCTTTCCGCCGATATCATATGCATAATTTTGGATTATATTTTGATTTTCAGATAAGATTTTTGCATCCTGATGAGATTGTTTCTCAAACCTGTCAAGCTGTTCACCCAATTTGACAAGTCTATCATGAAGGGCTGCTAATTTATATTCCGAAGTTAAATTCAAAAAATTATCTTCTGTCGGCTCTTTTTTATAATCCTCATACTGGTTTAAATAATAAACTTGCCAACCTTCATCAGCACACGTAAAATTAACTCTGTTTATGACATTCATATATATTTAAATCCTTTCAGTTTTTAGTCTATAACTTTTCCGTCAAACAAGTCCATAACCATATTTACGGTATCTGAATGAATATCTTCAAATGTTTGAGCTTTTTGAGAGTTTTCAGAAGAATCCTCGGAGCTATCTTCAGATTCATCTTCAGAAACTTCAACTGATGCCGAAACTTCCTCAATATTTTCATTTTCATCCGGCTCTGACTGTTTAACAACAGGAGCCGGCTTAGGCTTTGGGACAGTTACATTCCCTTGCGGTATATCGTCTCCTGCTTGAGGAAGCCGAATCGTCATATTTGTGTTTTCTTGATTAAAAAGACAGTCCACAGCTTTTTGTAACACAGCTTTTTTACTACCTGTTACAAACTGCCCGAGTAACATATCATTCTTAACCGTAATAACAACCTCATCAGCTTGAAGTTTCACTGGCTTTGCCCACTGCTTTAAGAGAGCTCTTGTCGGGGCGCTTTGAATATTTGCTAAAAGCTCACCCCAAAGCGATAATATATCACCTCCGCTTGAAGCTTTTGAAACAGGCATCGGAGAAAAATCTGAACTTTCTTGATGATTTTCTTCTTTCACAGTTGCCTTAACCGTTTCAGAAGACTTTTTCTCCTCAACTGGCGGCTCAGTTTGTTCATTTTTATTTTCAGTTTGATAATAAATTTCTTTTTTCTGCGGAGCTGCGACAGGTCTTGGAATTTCGGGACGAGGTGCTGAATGGTAAACCTCTGCTCTGACACCTCCGCCTTCCAACGTGCTTAATCGAGCTTGTAAATCTTCAAGTTTTGTATTTTCTGCCAAATTTGCCAAATCAATTATTGCAATTTCAAGCCACAATCTCGGGTTATTTGTTGATTTTAAGTCTTTTATGTAAGACGCACACTTGTCGCATAATGAAATTATCTGATGAGTTTCGACTTTTTCGGCTTGCTTACTCATATCTGCAATCTGCAATTCATTAAGCTGAGTAATTTCAATACTGATTTCAGGTTTGCAATTTTTGACAACAAGAAGATTTTTAAAATAATCCAACAAATTCTGCAGAATCTGTACAGGCTCATTACCCGAATTGTAGATTTTCTCAAGAATTTCAACAGCACCGGCATGGTCAGAATCCAAAATACAATCGCTTAAACCATGCAAAACATCAAAAGAAATTCTGCCAAGCAAAGAATTAATATCATCAGTAGTGATTGCATCTTTTGTGCCAAGAACACTTAACTGATCAAGAAGCGCAATACTATCTCTCATACCGCCTGCGGAATTTTTTGCAATTGTAGAAAGCGCATCATCTGTAATATTAATTTTTTCACTATCAGAGATATATCTTAAATGTTTTACGATATCATCCGTCGTAATTCTTCTGAAATCAAATCTCTGGCAGCGGCTTTTAATTGTATCCAGAACTTTATGAACTTCGGTTGTTGCAAGAATAAAAATAACATTTTTCGGAGGTTCTTCTAACGTTTTCAAAAGCGCATTAAAAGCGGTAGTCGAAAGCATGTGAACTTCGTCGATAATATAAATTTTATACCTGCTGTTAACAGGCGCATACATGACTTTTTCAAGAATATTCTGCGCATCTTCGACTTTTCTATTACTTGCAGCATCTATTTCAATAACGTCCATAGGAACGGAATTTGTAATATCACGGCAATTTTCGCATTCCCCGCACGGATTTACGGTCGGGCCGTTCACGCAATTCAAAGATTTTGCAAAAATTCTTGCAGTTGAAGTTTTTCCGGTACCTCTAGGCCCTGTAAAAAGATAAGCGTGAGAAATTTTATTCATCTCAATCGCATTAGCAAGTGCTTTTTTAATATGTTCTTGTCCTACAACTTCCTCTAATCTTTGCGGACGATATTTTCTATATAAAGGAATATATTTTTCATTCATGGTAATATTATAACAGAGTTATGTTTAAAAGGGGTAAAATATGAACATAATTAAACCGCCTGTTTTAAAGCAGGGGGACACTATAGGAATATTGGCACCTTCAGGTGCTGTGGATGAAGATACAACACCGATTATGGCGGCAATTGATTACTTTTCAAAGCTTGGGTTTAAAACTTTGGTAAGTAATGATTTGTACCTTAAAAAGCGGTATCTTGCAGGAGATGACCTGACAAAAGTTAAAAATATCCATGCCTTCTTTGAAAATCCGAAAATTAACGCAATTATCTGCATGCGCGGAGGTTACGGCGCAATAAGGCTTATTGATAAAATTGATTATTCAATCATAAGAAATAACCCCAAAATTTTTTGCGGATATTCTGATATAACAGCACTTAATCTTATGTTTTTAAAAAGAGCAGGTCTTATGGCATACTCAGGGCCGATGATTATGAGTGACTTTGGGCAAACAGAGCGCTCAGAATATACTATGAATGAGTTTTTTAAAGCCTTAACGGAAGATAAATATTCAATCTTCGGTGAAACTGTTATTAACCAAGGTGAAGCAGATGGAATTTTATGGGGAGGCAATCTTGCAACAACAACTTCACTTTGCGGAATTGACTTTATTCCAGATGAACCGTTTATTTTTATCGCAGAAGACATCTGTGAACCTGTTTATAAAATTGACAGAATGCTTAGACAATTAATAAACATTGATAAATTCAGGCAGAATGTCAAAGGACTTTGTTTCGGCTATTTTGCAGACACCGATAACAGAGATTGGCTCTTGGAGCTTTTTAAAGAAACATCTGATGAACTCAATGTTCCTTGTACAAGAGGCTTCAAAATAACTCACACAAGCTGTAAAACCACAGTCCCGATAGGTGCAAAAGCGAAATTAAACGGGTTAGAATTATTTATTAACAAAAGCTTATAAATACAAATTAAAAAGCCCCTGAAAAAATTTTCAAAGGCTTTTATAGTTATTATTTAAAGAAAGGAATTGATTTGCTTATGCTGCTTGAGCCGGAGCTTGAGCGGCAGGAGTCATTTCAATTGTTTTTGCCGGTTGGTCTTGCATTTGAGCTAACTTTGCAAGAGCTGCGGTTGCTGCTTCCTGAACATTTTTGTCTTGGTCGTTCTTTGCGATGGTGAAGATAGTGTTAAGATCTGCCTTGTAAGCCGGTTGTTGAATATAGCTTAAAGCTTCAATTGCAGAAGTTCTTACCATCGGGTTCGGATTGTTTTTAAGCTGTTCTACGATTGATACAGCTCCCGGAAGTTCCGTTAAAGGAACATTAGTATTAGTTAATTTTGAAACTTCATCTGAGTAGAGTTTCTGGAGGATTGCGGTTGTAAACATTGCATAGCTTTTGTTTCTTTCAGCCTGTTCCATCGGAGTGATGGTTGTTGCAAGTGTTTTTTCCGCATCAGTCATTTTTTCATTCTTCATTAATTTCTGTCTTGCAGCAAGTTGTTCTTGTGTCGGACCTGCAAGTTTTGAAGAATCAGTGTTAATGATGTTATTCAAAGTATCCATTACTTTAACATCAAGCAATTCAGTAGCTTTTTGCGGGTTATCTTTAACCATATTAGCTATTTCTTCCATGCCAGCGGCCTGAACTTCGTAATCAGGGTTTGTAAGCTTTGCGATAAAAGCATTTAAATCAACCTGCGGTTCAAGCGGAACCGGAGTTTCTATTTGCGGAGCTTTTTCAGCCTTAGGCTGTTCTGCCGGCTGCTGAGTAACAACAGGTTCTGGAACAACAGGAGCCGGAGTTACCGGAACTTCCGCAACAGGAGTCTGCGTCGGAGCTTGCGGAACAACAGGTGCCGGAGCTTGCGGTGCTTGTTCCGTAATCTGCGGAGGAATTACTACAGGCTGCTGTACAGGCATGTAATAAGGTTGTGCCGGAGCCTGAGGATACTGATAAACCGGTGCCTGTGGATATTGGTAGTAAGGCATTGTCGGCTGTGCATACTGAGCTGTCTGCATCGGAACAGCACCAGGTGCTATTACTGACGGATTGTGTACATCAATCTTTACCGCATTATAACTCTGTGGTTGCTGAGGCTGCGGAATCGCTGGTGTCATGTAAGGATTGGGGAGATTTGGAATTTGCATCATATTATCTTTTCCTTTCAATAAATAAATAATTTTATTCCTATTCTACTGTTTTAATATCCCTGAAAAAAATAAATTGCTATATATAATCATATTTTTAATAAATCTTAACATAATTATACGAAAAACATTATAAATTAAGGATTTCAAATATAAAAAAATTTACAAATTCCTTAATATAAATTTTCAAAATTTGTCATTCAATCGTTATTTATGTTATTATGTTGGGTGTAATTTATGAAAATACAGGGAGTACGAGGCCGGACTTAATGATTTTAAACAGGGAAGCAACAAAATCCATCCGCTCTGCGTTTGGTAAGACTTTAGAAAAATTGGGTCATATAAACAGCAATATTGTAGTTTTGGATGCAGACTTGGCATGCTCAACACAAACACAATTTTTTGCAAAATCTTTTCCCGATAGATTTTTTGATTGCGGAATATCGGAACAGGATATGATAGCAACATCAGCAGGCTTGGCTTCTGCTGGCAAAATTCCTTTTGCAGCAAGCTTTGCAATGTTTGCAACCGGCAGAACCTACGATCAAATAAGAAATTCTGTCTGCTATCCTGAGTTTAACGTAAAAATTATTGGTACTCACGGCGGGGTTACTGTCGGCGAAGACGGCGCAAGCCATCAGGCTTTAGAAGATGTTGCTCTTATGAGAGGTCTTCCTAATATGACGGTTATCGTTCCTGCTGACTGCAGAGAATGTGAAGAAGTTATTAAATTCGCCGCATCAACTTACGGTCCTATGTATATTAGAATCTCAAGAACAAATGTTTGTGATGTTTTTGATGAAAATTACAAATTTGAACCGTATAAAGCCGTTATAATTGAAGACGGTACTGACGCCTCTGTTATTACGAACGGAGAAACTTTGGCTGAAGTAATTCAAGCATGTCAAAATCTTAAAAAAGAAGGCTATTCAATAAGAATAGTTCATGCACCTTTTGTAAAACCCTTTGATTCTGAAACCGTAATTGATTCGGCTAAAAAGACAGGACTTGTTATTACAGTAGAAAATCATTCTGTAATCGGCGGTTTAGGAAGTGCGGTTTGCGAAGTTTTATCGGAATATTATCCTTCAAAAGTTAAAAGAATAGGCATTTACGATAAATTCGGACAGAGCGGCAAAGCAGAATTTTTACTTGATTACTACGGGCTATCAGCATCGAAACTTACTAACTCTATCAAGGACGAGATTGAAAAGTATAAAAAGGACTAATTTTAAATGATTCAATTCAGATCAGTTACAAAAAAATATAAAAATGATAATTATGCACTAAAGAATATTAATCTTGATATTTTATCGGGAGAATTTGTATTTATAGTAGGCGCCTCAGGTGCAGGTAAATCGACATTAATGAAGCTTCTTTATAACGAAGAGCGCCCGACAAGCGGAACTGTTACTATCGGCGGAATAAATATTGCAAATCTTTCTAACGATAAAGTTCCTAATTTAAGAAGATGTATGGGAATTGTATTTCAGGATTACAAGCTTCTTCAAAACCAAAGTGTATATGATAATGTAGCTTATGTAATCAGAACTCTCGGAATAAGTTCAAGAGAAATTAACGCCCGAGTAACAGGCGCATTAAAAATAGTCGGATTATACGAAAAAATGCATGCCACACCATCTGAACTTTCAGGCGGAGAGCAGCAAAGAGTCGGAATTGCAAGAGCAATCGTGAATGGGCCGCCGCTTTTAATTGCAGATGAACCGACTGGAAACCTCGATCCGAAAAACTCATTAGAGATTATGCAAATTTTGGATCAAATTAATCAGCGAGGGATTACGGTTATTGTTTCAACCCACGATAACGCAATGGTCGACTATTTCAGAAAACGCGTAATCACACTCGACAAAGGTGAAATTGTCAGAGATATACAAGCAGGTACGTATGAATGATCAAAAACTTAAAATAAAAAAGAAAGTTAAAAAACATATTCCAAAAGATTGGTTGTGCGAATTAAGGATTTTGTACCGCCTTTCAATGGAAACTTTTAATGATATAAGAAGAACAGGTATTGTGAACCTTGTTATAATAACCACAATGGCTGCAATACTTACCATATTTGGTGCATTTTTCAGATCTGCACTGTCAATTTCATCATTCGCACATGAGCTTGGAAATGTACTGGAAATTTCGGTTTACCTGAAATCAGGTTCGGATCCGAATACGGTGAAAAACAGAATTAAAGAATTTGAATATGTTGAAGGAGTAAAAATTATTCCAAAAGACGTATCCTGGGAAAACTTAAAAAGAGAAATGAATCTCCCTGATGTTACAAACCCGTTACCTGACACATTGCACGTAAAGGTTGATAAGCCCGAAAACATTGAACCTGTATTTAATAAAATAAAAGAACTTTCATCTGTTGAGGATATGAGTTACGCACAGGAACTAGCAAAACGCATTCAGACGTTAAACCATGTTGTTAATACCATAACGGTTTTTGTCGTAATAATTATGGCGATTTTGACAATTACGATTATAAACAATACAATTCAGCTAGTAATACAATCCAGAAAAGATGAAATAGAAATTATGCGTCTTATGGGTGTCAGCAACTGGTATATAAGGTTCCCTTTGATTATGCAGGGCGCATTTTACGGATTTTCAGGCGCATTAATTGCCCTTATACCGCTAAATTTTGTGCAAAACGGGCTTGTTAATATGCACCAGTTTTTTATGGTACCGGCACCTGTTTATGCGCAAAACATAGTTATTATAATAATGTTCGCTATGGGTACCTTATTTGGAGCCGGCGGCAGCTTCCTGTGCATTAAAAAGCATTTACAAGTGTAAAATTTATGAAAAATAAAAACATCTTATTAATCAGCGAAAACAAAAAAGCAAAAGAGTTTTTCTCTAAAAAGTTACTATTACTTAGAAATTCCGACGATATTGAAGTTTCAAATATTGAGAGAATTGAAAATTATGATATAAAATTTACACCGAATGTCATTATACTTGACTTGGCGGGAAAAGAAGATGTAGCGGAATCAGAAATCAGATTTTGCAAAGATTCATTTAAAGATGTTTATTTAATTATATTTTCAGAAATTTCTACACCAGAATTTATCGCAAATATGTACGACTTAGGAATTGATGATTATATTTTGCCACAATCTACTCAGGCTGATTTTTTAATAAAAATTGTAAATGCAATAAAACAAACATCTTTACGCAAAATCTCCTCGAGAAATAAGAATTTGCTAAAGTCACTTGACGTCATTTCCTCAGAAAGCGGATTTTATACGGAAAGATGTGCTAATGAGCTTATGGCGCAAGCACTTACGCAGCTAACGGACGGTATGTTTATGATTGTGACTTATGACGAACTTGACCGTGCCAGATTTTCATTGAAAACTTTGCAAAATGCCATAAAATCTTCCGTACGCTCAAGCGATTTAGTCATAGAAGTTAAATCCTCAAAATTTTACATTCTTCTGCCCTCAACAGATGAAGAAGGCGGAATTGCTGTATTCGAAAAAATAAAAGCAAAGCTTGAGGAAAAATTCAGGATTAAAGCCGGACTTGAAAAAGTAACATCCAGAGATTTCAGATATATTGAACAAAAAGCTTCTGCAGCATTAAGCGATGCAATGTTAAGTGCCAATGATTACTGCGTTTACACTGAAAAAGAAGAAACACAAGACGAAAATATTCCCCAAATTAAGGTTGAACAGGTAAAAAAAGACTTTAAATTATTTCAGCAAAAATTTAATAAAAAGCTTGCAGGTGTTATAACTCCTGTATTTTTCAGATTGCAAAGAGTTTTTGAAGATGAACTTCCGCAAACAAAAATTGAACAATCAACGGATGAAATGCAATGTATATTTCATCTTAAAAGCATTCAACAGACAAGCCGTCTAACACTTGTATATGCAGGGCTTGGAAAGGTTGTAATTTACATAACGCACAGCGGGCTTGACAGTCCTGAAAACAGAGAAATAATTATACCACTGAAAGATTTAACGGAAAAATCACTGTCCGATATTATCTGCTCGTTTATAGATGAATATAAAAGTTGTATAGAGCCGCAAGGAGAAAAAAATGAACGTTCTAGATCCAAATAATTCACTTTTACTAATAATTGATGTGCAAGAAAAGCTTGTAAATGCTCTTGATAAAAATATAATTGTAAAACGGGTTTCAAATCTTACAAAATCAGCACGGCTTCTTGAAATTCCCGTTATTGCAACAGAACAATATTCCAAAGGACTTGGGAAAACAGTAACAGATGTATCAATTGAGTTTTCCGAAAATACTCCTGTGTTTGAAAAGACTTCTTTTAATGCTTTGGCAGAAGATGGGGTATTGGATAAAATAAAATCATATAAAAAAAAGCAAATTGTAATTTGCGGGATTGAGACACACATTTGCGTACACCAGACAGCAGCTGCACTTTTAAGAGAAGGGTTTGAAGTATATACAGTGAAAGATGCCTGCGCAAGCCGTAACAAATACGAATTCAAACAAGGAATAGAATTAATGGAAACAAACGGCGCAAAAGTTACATGTACTGAAATCGTACTGTTTGAATGGTTAAAAACAGCAAAAAATCCTCACTTTAAAGAAATCCAAGCATTAATCAAGTAAAATAACATATACCTGACTTATTTTTTATAAATTAATTCAATCATTTCATGCGTTGTATAACCGTTATCTTCTACCGGTGTACAGCCCCCTTTTGAATTAGTGTAGCCTAAATAGACTCTTTTAGAATCCCCGTGTATTGAAAAGACAAACAAATCATGCCCCCATTTATTTGGTCTTCTATGACCGTTTATATCAACCAAAAATAATTTTGTGCTTAAGCTTGAATAAGTTACAATAATTGAACCATCGTTTAAAACGTAAGCTGTATTCCTATTTAAAATATTATCCTCAAAAAATCCTGAACATCCGTTACTGTCAATTTCTTGGCCATTATGTTGGTTTTTATAAATTGTATCTACCCCTTTATATTTAGGGATACACCCCATCTGATATACATTAGATTCACATTTTTGAATTACATTCAATTGCTTTAAAAAATTCTCTGTAAATTCACTACATTGAGAACTGTGAGTATATTTATTATTAGTATCATCATAGTAACAGTCGAAAACAGCACCGTTTTCGGCATATACCTTCACAAGTGCATTTGAATATGTATTATAAACTTTTTTGAATTGCTGCTTTAGTATATAAAAATTTGCTTGATTTATAAGCGCTGGAAGCGTCATTGCTGCAACTATTCCGATTATTCCAAGTGTTATAAGGACTTCAGCTAATGTGAAACCGAATTTATTTATTCTCATATATCACCTTTCAACCATTGATAAATTTCTTAATTTGTCATGAATATTCTTAATATATTAAGAATATTCATGACCTGTTTCAAAATTAAAGTCAAGTAAAATATAATTAAAAAATGGATATCCGGAATGACATAAAATATTATATGGCACGTGAAGCTGTTACATTTAAACAGCTTGCTATTTTGATGAGTGAAAAAACAGGTAAAAAATATACAATAAACAGTTTGTCAGGAAAACTTATAAGAGAGAGTATTACGCTGAAAGAAACTTTGCAAATTCTTGAAATTTTAGGATATCACTTAAAAATTGAAAAAAATTAAACAATTTCTTTAATATCTTTATCAATCTGATTTTTTAAAGCATCAAGCGAAGGGAATTTTTTCTCTGACCTTATCATCTTTAAAAATTCAACTTCAATCATTTTTTCGTAGACATCTTGATTAAAATCTACAATAAAAGTTTCAAGTGTCGCAAGCTTTGAATCAGAAACCGTCGGACGGATTCCAAAATTTGTTACTCCCTTAAATAATTGCCCCTCAATTTTAACTCTAACCGCATAAACTCCGAAAGGCAATTCAATGAGCTCTGTTGGATAAATAAGATTCACAGTAGGGAACCCGATTGTTCTGCCTAATTGTTTACCCTTTACAACTTTTCCGCTTATTGAAAAATTAAACCCGAGCATAGAATTAGCTTTTTGAATTTCTCCTTTTGAAAGATAATTTCTGATAACCGTACTGCTTATGGTGACATTTCCGTCTTTCTGCGGCGGAATTTCAAAATATTCATAATTAAATTTTCTGGAATTATCAGCCAAAAATTTCACATTACCAGATTTTTTATACCCGAAATTGTGATTCCACCCTGTCGTAATTGCTTGCGGCATAAAGTTTCTGACGAGTACATCTTTAAGATAATCCTCTGCCGTAAGCCCTGAAATACTTTCAAAATCAAGTTCAATCAAATAATCAATTTCTAAAGAGGCAATATGCTTGGCACGCTCGTCCGAAGTCAAAATATATTTTGGCGGAACATCATAAAAATAACAGTGTGGATGATTAGAAAAAGTTACAACAGCAGACTTTAGACCGTTATTTTTTGCAAAATCAACGGCATTTTTAATAACAGCCTGATGTCCTTTATGCACGCCGTCAAAAAAGCCGAGCGCAAGTGACAAATCAGGTATTTTTTTTAATTCTTTAATTATCTGCATAAACAAATTATATTACAAATCTAAAACTTAAACTCGACATTTTGAGATTTTTTCTTCTTAATAAGATAAGCGGCGATAATAGCCGTAATCGGCACACACGCAAGAATTGCAATACTTCCGATTAAAGCAGACAAAATTTCTGTTGAAACCTGATTAAGGTTAAAGAATTTTTGAAGATCAATATTACTGCCCAAAAGTACAAGCGGAAGCGCACTTCCCATATACACAAGAATAAGCGTATTTGACATTGTACCGATTATATCCCGTCCGACATTCATTCCGGACTTAAAAAGCTGAACAACCCCTAAAGTATTGTCAGTTTCATGGATTTCGTTAATCGTGCTGGCTATAGAAACCGAAGTATCCATCAATGCGCCAAGTGCCGCAATAATCATCGACGCTGACAAAATTCCCGTAAAACTCAAATCAGGTCTTGCACCGTATAAGAATACTGTTTCTTCACCTGCAAACCCTGTCAAACGTGCTGTATAAATAGCCAAAAGTGAAAGTCCGCCAGCAAAAATCAAACTTGACATAGTTCCTAAAATTGCTGATGTACTCTTTGAATTAAACCCGCCGACAAGATAAATTGTAATTAAAGTACTCAAAGCCCCGACAATAATAGCAGACAAAATCGGACAAAATCCGCTCAAAATCATCGGCGCCATAATAAATAAAAGCAACCCGACCGTCGCAACTATTGACACAAGGCTGAAAAGACCTTTTTTCCTTCCGATACCAACAAGAATTGCACCAAATAATAAGGCAAAAGCAATTATTGCTGAATCTCTTTTCAAATCCGCAACAAAAAAGTTCATTCCGCCTGTCGGGTCTTCCTCTAAGTGTAAAACAACCCTGTCACCTTTTTTAAGCGGAATATCATAGGCAGGGTTTTCGGTTAAAATATTTAAAATTTCTCTTTCTTCCCCTTTATATTCACCCGATAAAATCTTAACTTTTGCAATCTGCTGATTTCCTTGCTGTTCCGCATTATTATTAGAATAAATATTTTCAACAGATAAAACCACACCCGATTCTGACGGCAAAACGGCATTCTCATCCGCAAACGCAGGAAGAATAAAACATATAAATGCAACAAATAAGACTAAGATTTTTTTCATATAATATCCTCATTTTTGATATTTATTTTATCATAAAATTTGCTTTATAAAAAAAATCATGGTAAAATTGTAATGTAGAAGAGAAAAGATAAAGGAGCTTAAAATGCAGACTATACTTGAATTACAGCGAGGGGGGGGGGGCACCCGAGACTAAGCTCCATGGTATAATTTTTTTCAAATTTGTATTTAGTTTATTAATTAGTAAGGTTTGTTATTTAGTAAATAAAATAATACAAAATAAAACATTTACTTTAAAGCACAGAAATAAGAAATATGCATTTACAATGGCCGAAGTGCTTATCACTATAGGGATTATTGGCATTATAGCCGCAATGACGCTTCCCGGAGTTATTAAAGGAGCCAATAAAAATATCACTGCTAATAAAGTAAAAAAGATTTATTCAGTTTTACAAAACGGGGTTAATCTTGCTATTAGTGAAAAAGGAGAAATAAAAGATTGGTATGATGAAACGGCTTATCAAGAAGGATTTTCAGGCGCTTATAACTTATACTCCTATTATATAAAACCTTACTTTAATATCACTCAAGAATGCATCTCAGGAACAAATAACGGCAACGGCTATAAAAAATGCGGATATAAAGAACATACATTTTATAGTTTTGATGGTCGAGCCGCTAGTGATATATCAAGTGGGAAAATTCCTGTTATATTAAATGATGGCTCCATTTTGATTTTTCGTTCTAATAAGGAGGATTTATCAGCAGATGGTTCAGGCAACTGGGGGTATTACTGGGCTGTATATTATGATGTTAATGGTGGAAAAGAGCCAAATAAATATGGGATTGACGTATTTGTTTTTCATTTAAATCCTTATACTAACAAAGTTGCCCCTGCAGGACTTTATCGCTCAATATCAAATACACAATTTATGACAAAAGAATCAATCAATCAAAGATGCCTTACTGATGGGGACACTTGCACTGCAAAAATTTTACTTGATAATTGGAAAATTACATATTAAAAAGATAATCTTTTTAATAAAACTAAAAAAGCGGACTTTTAAAAAAAGCCCGCTTTTCAAAATTCTAAAACAAATTATCTGCCGTAAGCATTGACCGTAACTCTTTTATATCCAAGAATGTTTTTTGTATAAATATCATAGTATGTAACATTTTGAATTTTACCATTTTTTGCCGCTGCATTGACACTGCAATCACCTAAAGCAACCAGTGCCAAAAAACTTTTGCAAGTCGCCGTACCTTTTTTGTATGCAGAAGAATTTCCAAAGCCTTCACCAGCCTCAGTTGCATCTTTGTAAAGCAAACCATAAACAGTTTCACCGGCCTGAACCCTCATTGCAGAACCGACTACCAATAACGAAACTACAAATAATCCTAATAAAATCTTTTTCATCATTTTCCCCTTTTACTTTTAACAAAAAATACCATACCTGAATAATTATCAATTGTCCTTGGTATATAAATATTTGTCAACAAAAAAATTAAATATGTTTACAATAGTTCTAAAAAAGACTTTTTTGATCGTTTATATCTCTATCCATAACTCCAAGGTGCCTGTATGCAGCAGGAGAAACCTTTCTGCCTCTCGGAGTCCTTTGTAAAAGTCCCGCTTGCAAAAGATAAGGTTCACAAACATCCTCAATAGTTCTTACATCTTCTCCAATGGCCGCAGCAATCGTTTCAACCCCGACAGGCCCGCCGTCATATTTTTCAATAATCAATCTCAACAAACTTCTGTCTGTAGTATCAAGCCCGAAGGTATCTATTTTTAAAATATCCAACGATTCGTTTGCGACATCCTCGGTAATC
The DNA here is from genome assembly GCA_949297715.1 of uncultured bacterium. Classification (GTDB taxonomy): domain Bacteria; phylum Cyanobacteriota; class Vampirovibrionia; order Gastranaerophilales; family Gastranaerophilaceae; genus Scatenecus. Next base: position 139,049 of record CASFTJ010000003.1, read on the forward strand.
TTGCCGTCGTGCTTAACAAGTGCAAAATCGCTGACTCTTTTTATAAGCCTGTTTGCAATTCTTGGTGTTCCTCTTGAACGTCTTGCAATAGCATGCGCACCTTCTTCAGTAATTTCTATATTCAAAATTCCCGCCGTACGCTTAATCACCTGAGCAAGCTCATCTTCCGTATAAAATTCAAGCCTGTGAATGATTCCAAATCTATCCCTTAACGGCCCTGAAAGTTCACCTGCTTTTGTTGTGGCACCTATTAGCGTGAACTTCGGAAGCGGAAGCCTTAAAGTTTTAACCGTCTGGCTTTTCCCTGTCGTCATATCAAGATAAAAATCCTCCATCGCAGGATAAAGAATTTCTTCTGCAACTTTATTTAACCTGTGGATTTCATCAATAAACAAAATTTCTCCGCCTTTAAGTGACATCAAAATCCCGATTATATCTCTCGGTCTTTCTAAAGCTGGTGCAGAAGTTATTCTGATATTAACTCCCATTTGTTCGGCAATTACACCGGCTAAAGTCGTCTTTCCAAGCCCTGGAGGCCCGTAAAACAAAAGATGATCAAGCGGCTGCTCTCTTTTTTTTGCCGCTTCAATAGTTATTTTTAACGTTTCCTTAAGCGCAGTCTGCCCTATATAAGCATCAAAAGACTTCGGACGAATAGAATTTTCAAAATTTTTATCAGACTCTAATGTTTCAGGCTTTATTACAGGGTTTTTATGCCCGCTATGCAAGCTTTTTACCGATTTAAAATCATTATTATCAGAAATTATACTCATTTCCCTGCCCGCAGTTTATAAAAAAACTTAATTAATTGTTCATTTCCTTAATTTTATGATACCATAAAATCAGGAATATTGTAAAATCTTTGGAAGGAGAAGTTATGAAAATTTCAGAACGCTTAGAAAAAATTCCACCGTATTTATTTGCGGAGATAGATAAAAAAATTGCCGAAGCAAAAGCAAAAGGATGTGATGTAATAAGTTTAGGGATAGGCGACCCTGATACACCTACCCTTGCACCTGTTGTTGAAGAAATGCACAAGGCAATCGACAACCCGAAAAATCATGACTACCCTCCTTATAACGGAACTGAAAGTTTCCGCAAAAGCGCTTGCGACTGGATGAAAAGACGATTTGGCGTTGACTTAAATCCTGATACTGAAATGCTTGCAAATATCGGCTCAAAAGAAGCCATTGCTCACGTGTTTTTCGCATTTGTAGATAAAGGCGATTATACACTTGTTCCTGATCCAGGGTATCCTGTTTATCATAACGCAACGATTTTTGCGGGCGGAACACCTTATGAAATGCCGCTTTTAGAAGAAAACGGATATCTTCCTGACTTCGATAAGATTCCGGAAGATATTGCAAAAAAATCAAAATTGATGTTTTTGAATTACCCGAACAACCCGACAGGTGCAGTTGCGGATCTTGAATTTTACAAAAAAGCGGTAGACTTCTGTAAAAAGTATGATATTCTGCTTTGCTCTGATATGGCATACTCTGAAATGACTTACGACGGATATAAAGCACCATCTGTTCTTCAGGTTGAAGGTGGAAAAGATGTTGCAATAGAATTTTATTCACACTCAAAATCCTACAATATGACAGGCTGGAGAGTCGGATTTGTTTGCGGAAACGCTCAAGCAATCAAGGCTCTTGGTACAATTAAAAACAATATCGACAGCGGAACTTTTAAAGCAATTCAAGATGCAGCAGCAAAAGCTTTTACTGTTGATCAAAATTTAATTAATAACTTAAATAAAATGTATCAAGAACGCCGTGACGCCGCTGAAAACGGTTTTAGAGAACTCGGTTGGAATATTAAACCTTCCAAGGCGACATTTTATCTGTGGCTTCCCGTACCGAAAGGCATGACAAGTGAAGAGTTTGTAACAGAAATGCTTGAAAAAGCAAATATCGTTGTTCCTCCGGGCAACGGATACGGGAAATGCGGCGAAGGATACTTTAGAGTTGCTCTTACTAAAGATGTCGATACACTTAAAAAATGTATTCAAAGAATGAAAGATGCTGGAATCAGGTATAATTAAAACATTGTCCTGAAATTAATGATTATGGTATAATTTTCATATGGAATGTCCAAAATGCGGTTTAGAAATAGATGAGAAAACAACGGTATGCCCTAATTGTAAAAAGGTATTAAAAGTTGTATGCCCTATTTGCAAAACCATCAATAAAACCAATACCTGTAAAAAATGCGGTTACGTGATTATAACAAAATGCAACAAGTGCGGAAAAGTTAACCAAACCGTCGATAAAAAGTGCAAAAAATGCGGATTTTCACTTGAGCAGAGCGTAATTCTTAACGAAGCCAACACAGATAATTTTGCACTAATGACTATTGATTTTCCAAATGTCAATGAGCTGAGAAATCTTTTAGGCTCAGTACAATTGCTAAACAAGTTCAAAATAAAACTGGATAAAATAATTTTTGATATCTCAAAAGCTGCCGGAATCCGCAGACAAATACTCAATAATACTTATATACTGAGATTTGATAAAGCTTACACTTTCAACAGCAGTGTCGACGGCGCAATTACGGCTGCTGTAAATATTATCACTGAAATGACTAGAATGAACTATAAGCTTACAAACAAAAAAAATGCCACAGTAAGATGTAATATGTTCATATTAAGAAGAAGTATTGATGACAATCCTTATGATATAAAATCAGGATTTAACATCAGCATGGTAAAACAAAGTGAAGACGCAAAACAAAGAGCCTTAAACACTTCTCAGGTAATCGTTGATAATTATGTAAAAGAAGCGTTGGATGCAAAATATTCCGCAAGTCCGCTTAATTCGGTAATGATAAAAGATCAGATGGTTATGTTCCATGAAGTTGATATCAACAGCCAAATCAAAATTAATTATGAAGATCTTGACGATAAACCCGAAGAAGAACTTGAAGTACCGAACTTTGTACAAAATATGCTTGTCGAACAGGATAAACTTGACGGAGAAGCTTTAAGCAAGCTTGAATCTCCAACCGATCCTGATGCTATTTATGATATTGAAACCATTCATTTTAGTGATATACAATGCCAGTTTATCAGAACAGAAAATATCGACGTGTTTTATCACATGGTAAACAGATTATCAGAATACCCTTATGGGATTTGCGCGATAAAAACACCGCCTTTATATGTCCCGTATTCACTTAAGATTATCTCTACAATAGAGGAACTTAATATCTACAAAAATATAATCAGCATAACCTGTTATGATGAAATGAAATATTCTCCGTATTCATTTTTTAGAGAACTTGTCAGTGCGATTTTTGAATTTACGGTTTCACAGAAATTGTTCAATACAAATGATTTTTCTATGTTTAAATCTATTGATCCTGACGGATTAATTAAGGATCTTGTAACTCTGCAAGAGAGAGGAATTGACGAGACAAACAGAAGACATTTATCTTTCTACGATATCTTTTTCACTCTTATGAATGCAATTCCTGAAACTCTTATTTTTATTGAAAATTTTGATAAAATTGACTCAAGTTCTTATGAAGTTATGAAATTTTTATTTGCAGAATTTGATAAACTGAAAGTCAGTTATTTAATATCTTATGATAAGGATTTCTCGCTTCATAAAGACAACTACTTCTTGCTTTCAAGACCATACTATACTGAAATAACTTTAAAACCGACGTCTTTTGAAAGAATGATTGAAGAAAATAAAGAGTATTACCGCAAAATTATGGATAGTTTCTACTTCCACAGAATTGCAAAATATTCTTTCGGAAGCATTCTGTTTCTAGACATTGCAATCCAATATTTAATTGAAAGCGGAGTTTACGAAGCAAATGACGACTGTATTGAACTTGTTAACCCTAAAACAATTATTATTCCATCCAGCCTGAAGAAACTTATGAAGCGCCGTCTTAATCTGTTAGAAGACGATCCTGATGCTATTAAATTTCTTGCAACTTGCGTGCTTATGGGCACAAGAATTGATCAGGATACAATAAAAAGTTTGAAATATGATAATATTGATAGTATTATCGAAAGTTTATCAGATATGGGATATGTTTATTTCTGGAATAACTGTATGTATTTCCCGAATTATAATCTTTTGCGAGAAAGTATTCTTTCAGTATTAAATAAAGAGCTTTTACAATCTATTGCACGAGATTTATTTGAAAAAGTTTTTATAGACAATATGCCGTCTCCCACAAAAGCCTATTTATACGGACTGCTTGAAGATTACAAATCAGAATTCTTTGAATGGGAAAATCTTGCTAAAATAAGTCTTTCCCTAGGAGATTACAATGCTTATACAAACTGTGCGGACAAAATAATTGAACTTCTTGACAAAAATACAGATGAAGAAAAGCAAGAAGAAATTGATAAGTACAAACTTGATTTATCAGAAAATATTGCAAATAATCTTCTATCGTATGATCCTCAAAAATCATCGAGTATTGCTGAAAACACGTTGAACAGACTTGAAAATGCCGGTGAAAATGAGAAAGTAATTGAATTATGCAATAAAATGATTCAAGGTTACCTTAAAAATGGCAACTACACGCACGCATTAGAACTTACTCATAAAATTCTTTCAAGACTTCCTAATTCATCAATAGATCCTTCAGCTCAAGATTTTAATAAATACTTCTTCTTTATGTCGCTAATACACATAGAAATATTGTTCAACATAGGAGCATTTGACGATTGCATAGATATCGGATACAAAGTTTTGAGTTTTGTTAATCAATCAACTCTTGAAATTTTACGCCCCGAATATATTGCAAAAGAGGACTTTGAAGCAATAATTCTTGATGCAGTGGGCTTTGTAGCCTTATCAAGTGCACTTCAAATGAAAGGGATTGTAAAAGAATTTTTAAGTATTATAAAAACGGATCTACCTCAAATTCCACCTTCCTATGACATCTTCCCTGCAGTAGAGGAGTTTTTGAAAGGAAACAGAAGTGTATACAGCCCTGTAATGGTTTCAGAGAAAGACAGATTTTCTGGAATACTGTTCCACATTATGGAAGCATTTAACAAGTATTCCAATGACAGCAACAGTTTTGCAGAAGAAATATATGCGGCAAAACAACTTGCAAGATTTAACAGACTTCATCAGTTGGAATTATTCTGCGATTTAATGATTGGAAAAGCTTACTCCGATATGGAATCATATGATAAGGCTTCTTTAATCATATATAAAATAATTAAAGCAACAGGTGATAACGGAATGTCTGATATGACTTACGTTGCTTGGCTTTTAATGAGCGAAATGAGCATAAAACAAGGTCGCTACACCGTTGCATACGGAATAATAAACAACTCACTCATACAGCTTGAGAAAGCTGACGGTTCAAATGAGTATTTGTTAATGTTATTTAAATACCAGATGTTTAAGGTTATGATGTACAAAGGCAAAGCAGAGCAAGCACAAATTTGTCTTGTCCAGTGCCTATATTTATCAAAGAAACATAATATACAAATTGAATTTGATACGGATGCATCGCATTATATACCTCTTGTAGATCCTGATGAAGACACAGAACAAGAGCAAATGCAGGTAGCTGCAGGCACCATCCAAAGAAATAATGAAGATGACGAAAGCGAGGAATAATGAAAGTTTTATTTGCATCAGCAGAAGTTGCACCGTTTTCTAAAGCAGGAGGACTTGCAGATGTTGTCGGAAGCTTGCCCAAATATTTGGAAAAAGATGTTGAGATTGCAATATTTACACCGCTTCACGGATGTATAAACAAAGAAAAATACGGAATAAAAGAGTTAGAAAATTCCGAATTATGGCTTACATTCGGTCGTAACGGCCACAAATTCAGATTATTTATGACTAAACTTCCCGGAACAAACATCAATGTATTTTTTGTTCATAACGATTGGTATTTTACCTGTTTTGGAGAGGTTTATCCTAAATGGCTGGATCCTCAGTATGAACATGAAAGATATATTGCATTTTCGCTTGCAACAATGGAATATGCAAAACTCTTAAACTTCAGAGCCGATGTAATTCATGCAAACGATTGGCACACAGCCATGATTCCTGTTTATCTTCACAGCAATTACAAATTTGATGATTTCTGGAAAAACACCAAAACCGTATTTGAAATCCATAACCTTGCATATCAGGGAGTTTGGTTTGAAAGTATACTGGATTTTGCAAATATGCGAAAGGATATTGTTTACAATGAATGGTGCGTGGAGCATTACGGCAGAGTAAACTGGATGAAAGGCGCAATTAATTATTCTGACAAAGTTGTAGCAGTATCGCCGACTTATGCAAAAGAAATTTTAACAGGCGAATACGGTGAAGGAATGGATTACACACTTCGAGGAGCGCAAAACAAGTTATTAGGAATTTTAAACGGAATAGATTATGATGTGTTCAACCCCAAAACCGATAAATTACTCTTAAAAAATTACGATATAACTTCACTTGAAAATAAAGAAGAAAATAAAAAATACATTTGTGGATATTTCGGACTTAAATACAACCCCAATCGCCCTTTATTTGTTATGGTATCACGCCTTGTTTCGCAAAAGGGCATTGATTTAATAAGAGGAGCCGAAGATACTTTAAGAAATATAGAGGCTGATTTTATATTTTTAGGTTCAGGCGACAAGGATTACGAAAATCTTTTAATCTGGCTTTCAAACAATTCATCAAACATAAGAGCTTACGTCGGATACAACGGAGAATTGGCAAACAGAATTTATGCAGCAAGCGATTTTTATTTAATGCCGTCAAAGTTTGAACCCTGCGGATTAAGCCAATTAATTGCAATGCGCTACGGCTCTTTACCGGTCGTAAGAGCAACCGGAGGCTTAGAAGATACCGTAACGGGTTATCCGCTTGACAATTCAACCGGATTCAAATTCTGGGGATATGATTCCGGTGCAATGATTGATGCAATAAGATGTGCACTTTATGTTTACAAAGATAAATATACCTTTAACGCTATGAGAAAATCTGCAATGGAAGCGGATTTTTCTTGGAAAAAAAGCTCTAAAGAATACTTAAAAATGTATCAAGAACTTGCAAATAAATAATCAATTATCAAACAAAGCATTTTAATTTTTTTATTAATTGTTTCTCCTATAATAAAATATTGATGAAATTTATACTAAGAGTTACAATATTATTAGTTTGTGTAGTTTAGGTTGGGTTAATTAGCGCATTTAAGAATGGTTAAAATGAGCAATAAATTACTTGAATATTCCAAATTGCATATATCAGTTTTATTGTCAGGCTTCACCGGGCTTTTTCCGAAACTTATATCTTTAAATGAGGTTTTGATTGTCTGGTACAGGATGATTTTGGCTTTTTTAATATTTGGCGTAATGCTTATATTCATGAAGAAAAAGCCTGTTGAAACAAGAAAAAACATCATTAAATTTTGTTTACTTGGAGCACTTCTTACAATACACTTGATGTTCTTTTTCGGAAGCATAAAATATTCTAATGTTTCAATCGGGGTAGTTTGTTATTCACTTGTCGGATTTTTCACGGTATTTTTCGAGCCGATTATTCAAAAAACAAAATTTTCATATGCCGAACTGCTTTACAGCTTAATTGCAGTCTGCGGAATTTGGTTGATATTCAGCTTTGACGCCAATTTCAGATTCGGGATAATTTTAGGAATAATCTCAGCAGCAATTTTTGCGCTTTATACGGTTTGGAATAAAGTAGCAGAAAAAGGTAAATCTGCAAGATGTATGTTATTTTATGAACTTTTTGGCGGAGCAATTTTTATGAGCTTATTTTGTCCGATATATTTTAAATTTAACCCGACATCAACCGTATTTCCAAACGGAATTGAATGGGGCTGGCTGATTATACTTGCATTCTTCTGTACCATACTGCTGTATTTAATTTACATTGATGTACTGAAAAAATTATCGGCTTTTACCGTAAGCATTGCAGGGAATCTTGAACCTATTTATGGAATACTTTTTGCGATGTTATTTTTCAATGAAGCACACGAATTAAGCTTACCATTCTATACAGGACTCGGCTTAATACTTCTTTCCGTATTTGCGCAATCCTTTATAAAAAACAAACCTTATAAAGAGAGCTGATTTTAATTTATATTAATTATAAATTTTTCTTGTCAAATCAGCTTTTCTTATTCTGATATTTTCGGGAGTAATTTCGACAAGCTCATCATCAGCTATATATTCAAGCGATTCTTCGAGTGACATAATCTTTGGAGCCTGAAGGGTTACCATAACATCAGCAGTTGCGCTTCTCATATTTGTAAGCTTTTTAGTCTTACAAATATTTACGACAATATCTTGAGGCTTGTTGCACTCACCGATAATCATGCCTCTGTAAACCTTTGTTTTAGGAGTTACGAAAAATACGCCTCTATCTTCAAACTGAGCTAATGCGTATGGTATAGCCTCACCCTGTTCAATTGCAATAATAGAACCGTTTCTTTGACGGGGAATGTCACCTGCATAAGGTCTGTAGTGCAAGAATGTATGATACATTATTCCTTCACCGCGAGTCATCCTAATAAATTCACTTCTAAACCCGATTAAACCTCTTGCCGGAATATGAAATGTCAAAGTCGTTCTGCCTTTTGAATTATTCATCTCTTTCATTTCGGCTTTTCGGTTTGAAAGTCTTTCAATACATCCGCCGGCACAGCTTTCGGGAACATCCACAATCAAATTTTCATAAGGCTCGCATCTTTCATCGTTAATAGTTTTATAAATAACTTCCGGCTTTGAAACCTGAAATTCATAACCTTCACGACGCATTGTCTCAATCAAAATTCCAAGATGCAATTCGCCTCGCCCTGAAACTTTAAAAACATCTGTTGAATCGGTATCTTCCACTCTTAAACTTACATTTTTTTCAAGTTCATTATAAAGACGTTTTCTTAATTGTCTTGAAGTTACAAATTTACCCTCCGTACCTGCAAACGGACTGTCATTTACGGAAAAATTCATCTGCAAAGTCGGTTCATCAACTTGAATTAGCGGTAGGGCAACAGGTTCATTCAAATCAGCAATTGTTTCACCGATTTGAATATCGCTAAATCCTGCAATCCCTACAATATCACCGGCTTTTGCTTCGTCTATTTCAATTCTGCCCAAATCATGGAAACCGAAAAGCTTTGTAATTTTACCACGCTCCTGACTTCCGTCCGCATGGATAACGCAAACCTGTTCCTGTGATTTAACCGAACCGTTTTCGATTCTTCCGATTACAATTCTTCCGACATAATCGTTATAATCTAAAGTTGTCGCTCTAAATTGAAAAGGTTTAGCTTCATCACACTCAGGCGGCTGAATATTTTCTAAAATGCAATCCAAAAGCGGAGCCATATCTTTTCTTTCATCATCAAGATCCTTAATCGCAAATCCGTTAAGACTGCTTGCAAAAACAAACGGAAAATCTATTAAATCTTCTCTGTCAGTCAATTCCGTAAACAAATCAAAAACCTTATCCAATGCCGTCAAAGGTTCAGCGGCTGGTTTATCAATTTTATTTACAACGACAATTATTTTTAAACCCAATTCAAGCGCTTTTGAAAGCACAAATCTTGTCTGCGGCATAGGACCTTCCGCCGCATCAACAACCAGTAAAGCCCCGTCAACCATACCCAACACACGCTCAACTTCTCCGCCAAAATCAGCGTGACCAGGGGTATCTACAACGTTAATTTTCGTATTTTTATAATTTATCGCAATATTTTTAGAAAGAATAGTAATCCCACGTTCTCTTTCAAGGTCGTTACTGTCAAGAACTCTTTCCTGTACATGCTGATTTTCTCTGAATGCACCCGCCTGCTTTAGTAAACAATCAACCAGAGTTGTTTTACCATGGTCTACGTGCGCTATAATCGCTATATTTCTTATATTTTCATTTGCTTTTTTCATATATCCCGCCATTTATAATTGTTTAGTGTACAATCTACACTTTTATATTACACCAGTGATAATTTATTTTCAAGTTTTCAACTTAAATTATATAATTATTTAGCTGCCAATTTTTCTAAAGCTTCTTCTTTTGAAAAAGCAAGAGAATTAGAGTTCATAATTTTTCTGAGTCCGAGTTTTAAAGCAATTGCAGCCACATCGCGGCTGTTAAATATTACAAGAACCTGAACTTTGCGATCTTTCAAAGTTAAAATCAAATCCTCAAGCGCAAACACTCCTGAAATATCTATTGTTTTTATATCTGAGCAATCAATAATAACCGCATTATTATCCCAAACTTCCTCAACACGGGAGGCAATCTGAGAAGCTGAACCGAAAAATAGTGTGCCGTCAATATGCATAATCATTGTATTGTTTATCAAATCTTCATTTATATAATTTTCGCTTTCTCCAAGTTCTTTAAGCTTAACATCCGTTTGTTTTGCGACATTTGCGGCAAACAAAATTGAAGACATAACAACCCCGACTCCGACAGCAAGGATTAAATCGTCAAAAATAGTAATAAAGAAAACAAGCAGCATTACCAACAAATCATTTCTCGGTGCAAATTTAATCAATTTTATAAATTTATAATCAATAATACTTACTCCGACCTTAATCAAAATTCCAGCAAGAACAGCAAGCGGAATTTTAGAAGCAACCGGCGCGAAAAATACCACAATTAACATCAGAAAAACAGAATGAACAATTCCAGACAATTTAGTTCTCCCGCCGCTTTTGATATTAACCGCAGTTCTCATAGTCGCCCCGCAAGAAACAAGGCCGCCAAACAATGATGCCACCATATTGGCAATCCCCTGCCCGATTAATTCTTTATCGGATTTGTGTTTGGTTTTAGTCATAGAATCCGCAACCAGCGAGGTTAAAAGCGTATCAATAGAACCTAAAACCGCAATAGTTAGGGCTGATGATATAACTATTTCAAACTCTGAAAGATGAAATTCCGGAAAATTAAACGAAGGAAATCCTGACGGAATTTCACCGATTGTTCCGACGTTAAAATTAAATACAACAGAAATCACTGTACCGACAACAAGAGCAAGCAAAGCTGGCGGAACAATTTTTGCAACTTTTTTGGGAGTCAAAAAAACTATTAAAAGCGTAATTACTGCAAGCAAAAATGCTTGAAAATTAACGTCTGTAATCGAACGAACAGCATTTATAAGCCCCTCAACAGGGGTACCCGAAAATTCAACACCTAAAATTGCATTTGCCTGCAGCAAAATTATTATCATTCCGATTCCGCTCATAAACCCTGAAATTACAGGATAAGGAATAAAATTAACAAGTTTTCCGATTTTAAATATTCCAAAAATTATCTGAAAAATTCCCGATAAAAAAGCGGCAGCGAAAATAATTTCTGGAGAATCGGAATTCACCGCAAGAATTGAAGTTACAAGAACAGTTAAAGGTCCTGTAGGCCCTGAAATTTGTGTCGGAGTTCCGCCGAAAAAAGAAGCTAAAAGTCCGACTATAATTGCGCCATAAAGCCCTGCTGTTGCGCCTAACCCGCTTGATACGCCAAAAGCTATCGCAAGCGGTAATGCGATTATACCGGCAGTAATTCCGCCGAGGATATCTCCTTTTAGGTTTGCTGTCAGTGTGTTTTTCATTTTTCCCCTTTTATTTAAATTTAAAAAATATTTGTATTTTAGTTAATTATACTTAAAAATATCTGTTTTTTGAATTGCTTTAATGTTTAAGTCTTTATAATTTACAAAAATTGATATATATGCTATTGTTATGAAAAGACAGGGAGAGATATTAATGATTTGGAAAATATTATTTATATTGTGTGCGCTTGTTTTAGCATACTTACAATTTGGCGGACTCGCTAATTTTATGACGCTTGCCGAAGTAAATATATTGCTTGGGTATATTTTATCAGTCATTGTTGTTTTTATTTTAGGCTATTTTTATTCGCTCGGATGGAATAAAAGACTTTTTTCTTTAAAAGCTAACAATATAATTTTTTCATTCATAGTTTTATACATAATATTTTCAATGGTAATGGCAGTTATAAGCGGAATTACCCCTGTAGTTTTTGAGATTAAACAGCAGACCGCCGGAACTGTTTCCGATAGTTCAATCTACCTTTCAACAATTATGCTACTTGGACTTTCGGCATTTGTTTTATATTCACTTCTTTATTCACCTGTAATCGTCGCATTTTTTAAATACAAACGCAGATTCGAGAACCTGCAGCCTGTCGACAAACCTTATTGGAAAATGTTTCTTACATTTTTATCGGTATACAGTATAACATCTATTGTTTATGTACTTCTTATGGCTGATTTTCTTACTACAAACCTGTGGGATATCCTGCTAATTATTTCAGTAATTTACGAAATATTTATAATGATAGGGTTTGCATACAACATTAAATTCGGCCCGCAAATTTTGTGGAAAATCACATCTGTACCTTTCGTACTTTTATCTTGCGCAGAATTTTTCCTATGCAGCGATCAAGTCAAGGAACTGCTATCATTTAACCTTGTTTTAAACAGTTATGTTTCTCTTGGAGCAACAGTCTTTATTGCAGTTTTAATCCTTTATGTATTGTATTCTTACGCATTTAAGCCAAGCGTCTACAAAAAAGCTGAATAAAAAAGCAGGCTTGGAAAAACTTCAAGCTTGCTTTAAAAAACTAAATTAAGATATTTTGAAGTTTATTATTAAACTTCAACAAACAACCTTTGTCCGACAATATTTTGTTTGCCGTTATAGTATCCTGCAAAATATCCGCCTCTGACCGGATTATTTTTTCCGTAAGTTGCACTGTTATAAGTGTGCCCATTGTAATTCACAAACGGATTGTTGCTGAACGGGTTGTTGGAAGATGTTCTGACCGTTGGAACAGAAACAGCCGCCGGCGACTGCTGTGCCGTAAATACATTTGATAACAAACTTACTAAACTTGCCATAATTATTCCACCTGTTACACTTTCTACAACTTAGAATTAATTATTTATTTTTATTTTTCAATATTATAACATAAAATATTGAATTTTGTTATTAATCTTAACAAAATCATCTGTTCATTGTACTAAATTACACCTTGCATAATTATTTTAATGCTCTATAATGACTTTATGGCTCTTGAAAATAAAAAAATTTTGATAGTTGGAAATTCCGCAAAAGAACAGGCTTTAGCATCTGTTTTTGCTAAATACGATTTTGTGGAGAAAATTTATATTGCACCGGGGAATGCTGCAAGTCAAGATTTCTGTGAACTTGTCGACATAAGACCTGATAAACCTACTGAACTTCTGAATTTTGTAATGGAAAACGATATTGATATGACAATTTGTACTGATGAAAAAGCCATTAAATCCGATATTGTATCAATATTTCAGGCAAATAACCAGCTTATCTTCGGGCCGTCTGCAAAAAGTGCAATTCCTGCAATTTCAAAGTCAACAGGAAAGAAACTTTTTTATAGATTAAGAATTCAAACTCCAAAATTCGGGATTTTTGAAAAGCAACAAATGGCTGTCGATTACCTTAAAAAATCAGATTATCCTGTTGTAATAAGAACCGATGAAAGCACTGAAGGCGCAGACAGACAAGTTTGCAATACAATCCAAACAGCTTCTCTATTTGTAGAAGATCTTTATGTTTCAGGCGCAGAGAAAATAATTCTTGAAGATTTTGTTCAGGGACACGAATTTATTTTGTACATAATCACTGACGGGTATCATTTTCTTCCGCTTACATCTTGCGCAAATTATAAATTTATGGAGGATGGCAACGGCGGAATTTTAACCCCCGGAATGGGTGCTTATTGCCCTGATTATAAATTATCCTATGAAATGCAAAATAGAATTCTTGAGGAAGTTGCAGCACCAATCCTTGAAAGTCTTGCATCCCGTGAAATTCCATACCTTGGAATTTTAGGAATAGAAGGGGTTTTAACTTCTCCCGACAGTTATACAATTTTAGAATTGAAACCCTTCCTTGCAAACCATGATTGCCAAGCAGTCCTCAATCTAGTTAACGAAAATCTTTATACCCTGTTTGAAGCCTGCGCTGTCGGATCTTTTGCCGATGACTACGAAACCCTTGATATCTCCTCGAATTCATCTGTTTCCTGCGTTTTATCCTCAGGAAAAATAAAAGATGATGTAATCACAGGACTTGATTTGGCTGACGATATTGATATAAACCATTTTAATACCCAAAGAAATAAATATTTTGAATACTTGACTTCAGGCGGAAGATCCCTTGTATTAACCAAAACTTCCTCCACATTATCCCGTGCCAGGGAATTGCTCTATGAGAATGTTGATGTTATTAATTTCAGAGGCAAGAAATTCAGAAAAGATATCTGCAAATCTTCGGATTAGTTGATATTTTTTGAAACATCATTATTAAATTTTATATGTTAAAGAGCAGCAAAAATTACTATGAAATTTTAGGAGTTACACCGGACATTGAAGACACCGAATTAAAAAGTGTCTACAGAAGGCTTGTCAGAAAATATCATCCTGACATCAATCCAGACGGAGAATTAAAATTCAAAGATATACTTGAAGCTTACGAAACCCTTTGTGACGAAAAAAAAAGAAAACAATATGATATTTTAAACGGATTTTTTAAAAGCACAGGAACAGCTTCCGCCCCCAAAAGCGAACCTTACCGGAAAAGTTATCGGACAAATTCTGATAATAAAACTTCCTGCCCAAAAGACACGTTTGAGAAGTCAAAAGAAAATAAAACTTCTGAAAATAACTTTAAACAAAAAGCCACCCAAGCAAAAAATGATAAAAATTTTACGGATTTAATAAATGATATAATAGATGGATTTTCGCAAAAACCTAAAAATAAAAAACAATCCACACCTAAGCCTCCGACACCAAAAAACGGCGAAGATATTTATGCCGATGTCGTAATAACATTAAAAGAATCAATTACAGGAACCCACAAAACCGTTAACATTTTGCAAACAGAAGTTTGTAAAAATTGCAACGGCAGAAAATTTATAAACGGTTCCAAATGTACACACTGCGGCGGCAGCGGAGAAGTTATGACACGCCAGCGGATAAACGTAACCATTCCTAAAAATATCAAAAACGGTGCAAAATTAAGACTGGCAGGCGAGGGGAAAAAAGGCAAAAACGGCGGTAAAAACGGTAATTTGTATTTAAAAATTACAATTGAGCCGGATTCTGCTTTTAAAATTGACGGAAATGATTTGATTTGTGAAGTGCCGATATCTCCTTTCGAAGCAGTTCTCGGAGGAGATATCGAAATTCCGTCATTTGAAGAAAATGTAACACTTTCACTACCACCAAAAACCAAATCAGGACAGATTTTCAGAATTTCTTCAAAAGGTTTGAGACAAAATAACCTTGTTGGTGATATAATAGTTACTGTAAAAGTACAAATTCCGGACAAAATTTCTGACGAAGAAATTCAGCTTTATGAAAAACTCAAAAATCTTGCCGGACAAAATATAAGAGAGAATTTTTTAAATGATTGAAGAACAAACTTTTGAAGAAGAAAATACAGCAAGAATTAAAGAAATTTTTGCCTCTATACAAGGCGAAGGTCTTTACATCGGTGCTAAGCAGCTTTTTATCAGATTTTGTGATTGTAATTTAAGATGCCACTACTGTGATACTGATTTTGAAAACGATAGCGAAGAATATACTATCGAAAGAGTTATGGGCATGATTAAACAATTTGACCTCAGAACTATTCATTCGGTTTCACTAACCGGCGGGGAACCGCTCTTATCTATCAGTTTTCTTCAAAAACTTCTTCCTGTATTAAAAGAAAATAATCTAAAAGTTTATCTTGAAACTAATGCTACTTTGCCGGAAGAATTATCTAAAATAATAGATTATATTGACTTTGTTGCCGCTGATATAAAACTTGAAAGTGCTACTGGCATGATGAGTTCTTTTGATTTACATGCCCAATTTTTCGATATATGCAAAAATCACAGTTGTTTTGCAAAAATAGTCTTTGATGAAAATATAACTGATGAAGAAATTGAAAAATGTATTGAACTTGGTAAAAAATATAATTTACTACTAATTTTGCAGCCTAAAATGCAAGATGATAAAATGGCAATAACATCTGTTTTTGCAGTTAAAATCTTGGATAAATTCCTTAAAAAATATAATAGCGTACGCCTTATTCCGCAAGTTCATAAATTCTTATCAGTAAGATAATCTTTAATTTCTAAGAGCGAAGATTTTGAGCGCCTTTAAGATATACAAATTTAGGTTTAAAATTCTCTTCACAATTTAAGACAATTAAAACTCTCAGACACATCTTCAGGGCATTTGGAACATCCAGTTCATTAAAACACATCATCGCTGTTTCTTTGAACCCTAAATCAAGACGGGCAAACTTTGCAGGAAACGCCGCATTTAAGTCTTTTGTCACCGTAAAAATTACATGCGAAATTTTTTCTATATTTATATTGTTCTGCTTAATCATTTCTGAAAGAAGTTCAACTGTCGCATATTTTATGGCTTCTTCCGAATTTTCATCAACGGTTGTTGCCCCTCTGATACCTTTTGTAATCATTTTTTATTAACCTTATTTTTTACACCGTTATACCAATCACGAGCCGGCATTTCACCTTTGCCTTCGGGCTTAACTTTTTTTACGATTATAGAACCGCCTTTACAAGCAAATTCTACACCGTCTTTTGTTACTCTAATAATTTCGCCGTAATTTTGACTATCAGAAAAATTTCCGCAGGCTGTCTCCATAACTTTTACGATTTTGTCATTAAATAAAAAATATGCTCCTGGAGATTTGAAAATTCCTCTTACCAAATTGTGAATTTCTTTAGAAGATTTACTCCAGTCAATCAAGGTTTCATCTTTTGCAACTTTATTTGCCATACATACTCCATCTTCACTTTGTGGAACTGGAGTTAACGTATTTTCATACAAACTTTTTAAAGTTTTTTCAAGTAATTGAGGTGATAATTCACTTATCTCATTTGAAAGCTGTTCACAATTCATATCTTCAGGAATTTCAATAGTTTCTTTCAGACAAACATCCCCGCAATCAAGCCCGAGCTCCGTTATCATTGTACAAATCCCCGTTTCTTTATCGCCGTTAATTATTGCCCTTTGAATCGGGTTTGCGCCTCTGTATCTTGGAAGCAGAGAAGCATGAAGATTAATCGTACAAAATTTAGGAATATCCAAAACCTCCTGCGACAAAATTTGTCCAAAAGCAAAAGTTACAAAAAAATCAGGGTTTAATTTTTTCAATTCTTCCTGCACTTGAGGCTCTTTTCTTATTGATTTTGGCTGAAATATGGGTATTGAATTAGAAAGCGCAAATTGTTTGACAGGAGACATCGTAAGTTTATTGCCTCTGCCTGCCGGCTTATCAGGTTGTGTTACAACAGCTAAAACTTCCATATCTTTTAACGAATTTAAATATTCTAAAGATTTTACCGCAATTTGAGGGGTACCGAAAAATACAATCTTAATCATTTTTTTGTTCTTTCTCCAATTCCTCATCAATATCAGGTTCCGATAAAAGCCTGTCTACCTCAACCGGCGGAAGATGATGCTGTTCTAAAACCGAATCCATATCAAACCTGTTTATGCAATGGTCAATAAATAAAACACCATTCAAATGGTCATTTTCATGTTGAATTGCCCGCGCAAGCAATGACCCGTCTTTTGCCTCCAATACAAAAGACTTTCCGTGTATATCCATAGCTTTTACCATTACATTTTTATAACGTTTTACTTTAGCATAAGCTTCAGGAAAACTCAGACAACCTTCTTCCATTACAATCCCGCCTGATTTTTTTATAATTTTCGGGTTTATAAAAACAATAGGGTTTAAAGGCTCGTTATTTGAAGAAACATCTATTACAAAAACTCTTAAATTCTGACCTATTTGGGGTGCTGCAAGACCTACGCCGTTTTGGGCATACATTGTATCCAAAAGATCCTGTACCAGTTCGGTTATTTTCTTCGAAACTTTATGAACCTCTTTAGAAGGCTCTCTTAAACTCTTTTCGCCATACTTCAAAACTTTTTTAACAGCCATTTCCACCTCTCATCAATATCTTAAAGTATAGAATAAATAAGACTTTTTGACAAGTTTAAAGATTAAAATTTAAAGCTTAAAGTTTTGATATTTCAGAAATTGCAGGATCAAGAAGGCGTCTTCCGACATTTACGAAATTAATTGAACAGAGGGTTTTGCTGCCATACTTAATCATTTTCTCAACAATACCTTCTCCGTACTTCGGATGTGAAACATGATCTCCCTGCTCAAAATTCTGCGCAGCTTCCGGAATCTTTGCTTGATATACAGGAACTACAGGTGTATCTTCCTGTTCCTCATCAGAGGATTCTTCACGTTCCTCGTCAAAATTTTCAGGCGCATCTGCCACTGGCTCCAATATCTCATTTTCACCATGGTTTATGTCATCTATAAAATTCAAATCATCTTCAGTCAAATCCGCTGAATTATTACCTTCATCCAAAGATTCATCTTCTATTTTGTTATATATAAATGTTTGGTCAATGTCTTTTGCAACCTGAGCAATCAAATTATTATTCAATTCATCATCTTCAGGCATTAAGGGAACATTATCCGGCGCAAGCTCATTTTCATACGGGGTTTGCTCAACTTCTTCCGAAGAAAGAAATTCTGTGCCCTCAACTATATCACTTTCTATATTTTCACCTGAAATTTCTACTTCTTCTTGAATTTGTTTTTCTACTTGAAGTTCTGAATTAAAATCCGCATCAATTCTTTCATCAATTAAAGGCTCAGGCAGTACCGGTTCTTCCTGAGGCTCTGTTTCTATTTTTCGGAATAAATCTTCATTTTTTTCTTCTTCATAAAATGCTTCAACATCACCTTGTAAATTATCATCAGGAGTTTCAGAAACTTCTTCAACTTCCGAATACGGAGGATTAGATATCTCTGTTTCTTCTAAATCTTCAACTTCTGAATCTTGAAGTTCTTCGACAACAGGCTCCTGTAATGTTTCCATATAAGAGATTTGAGGCTCAACATCAGAAACAATAGCGTCTTCAGGCCCGGCACTTTGAATTTCAATTTCTTCTTCGTCAACAACCTCGCCGTCAGGCATTATCACTTCTTCTACTTCGGCAAAAGGTTCTTGCCGAAAATTTTCTTCCGGCTCATTTATCGTAAAAAAATCATTTGTCGCAGCCTCTTGTTCTTCATCTTCTTCAGGGGCGGAAACAAAATCTTCATCTTCAACTTCTGACTTTGGTTCATCATCAACTTCCATACTACTATCAAGCGCAGAATCAAAATCATCTTCTTCCTCATATTCAACATCATTTTCACTATTGTTTAGAGCAGAATAATCTTCTTCCTCCTGTGGTTTACGCTCAATATCATCCGACAAATCGCTGTAAGTATCTTCATTTTCGGTAAAATCATTTCCATCTGACTGATTACCTTCTTTTAACTCTGTTTCTTTTGAATTAACCACAACTTCAGAAACTGCATCTGCCGGATTTATTTCATTTACACCATCTTCATCGGAACTTTCAACAACCTGAGAATCTGAAATATATATAGGTTCCGGCTTCACAATTTCTATCGGTGAAAGCTCAATAATCAAAGGAATGTTCTGTGTTGAGGCTCCGCATACCACAAATTCGTCATGATTTAGTTTATTTAAAAATGTATTATACGCTGAAAAATCATGTCGGGTTGTTTCAGGCGCAAACAAAATTAAATCATTTGCTTTTTCCTTTAATTCATACACATACTTGTAATTATGATTACAAATAATATTCGTGTAAATCTTATTTTCATTCAACAGAAGCTTAAGTAATTTTTTGTCACTATTATCATCATTAATTTTCACAAACGTATATATCGGGGTATTCATTTCATCAAGAACACTGTAAACATAAGCTATAACTTCTCTTTGTAAACTTGAAGAAATATTTGATATATCAATTACCGTTGTATAATTATCTTTTATATACTCTTTTAAGCTTGTAATTTCATATTTTGATTGAGCGAAAACGTTTTCTTCTTTATATTTTAAAAGTTTATTTTTCAACAAGGCAAGCTCCGGAATCTCAGATTCCGCATACTGCTGTGAAACAACTTCTATAAAAGTGTCAAACGGTATAAATTTATCGGGAATTGTTCTTGTATATTCCTGAACTTCAAGAAAAATATCCTGAATTACGGCTCTGCTGGTCGCATCTACGTCATTCAAATCGTTCCCGTAAATGAAGTTTATTGAATCAAAATTTAAAGGAAGCTTAAAATTCTTACCGAAAACAATCTTTTTGTCATCTGGATACTTGCCGTCTGTATCAAATATTACGGAACTTTCGGCATTATTTTCAATTTGTTTGGCAAAATTAGAAACTAGTATTCCTGTATTTTTGGAATTATCAGAACATATTAGCAGATTATTCTGAAGTATTGAATTATCTACATTAAGAATAAATTCTTGCTGTGCTAATTTTCCAAGCTTAACCGGAGTTTCTACAGGCAGAATTTCCAGCAAATCCGACGCTGAAAGAATAGTTACGTTTGCATCTAATTTTGGAATAGAGCCGTCATAATTTTTTACAATACCTTCTCCGTCAAATGTAAATAATAATCTTACTATTGCATAACTTATTCCGTTATCAGCTTTCAAACTTACAACTTGACCGACATAAGGTGTTGCATCATCTTCTATTACTGTAAATGCACCCAATACTAATCTTTCTTCCGAATCATACAATACTTTTACTAAATTATTCTTAATTTCCAATACTTTCATTAAAATCTACCTCTTTAAGTTGATGTTACCATGAACATGCCTTTTCTGTAACCTTTCGTTAAATATCTGATACATTTTTCATATCAAGAAGATGATTGTAAATATCTATCGTTACCATGCAAATTTTTAATTCACGTTTTGCAAGACTTTTTATTGTTTCCTGATAACATCTTAAAAGCGCCAGATTTAGCCCGTTTTTCTCTTTCAAAAGCGCCTTAATTTCATCCGAATATTTTTTATCTCTTGTATTAGGTTCTATTTTGTCTGCAAGAAATATTATCTTTTCAAAATCGGTCATATCAATCTTACCCAATGTATGCCAGCGAATTGCAGATAAAATTTCCTCATCTTTTACACCGAAATCTTTTTCTGCTACATAAGCACTCACAGGTGCATGAAACGTTTTATAATTAAGCATTTCACAAGCTTCAACCGATAAATTTTTATCTATTATCTCTTTTAATTTTTCTTTTGAAAAGCATTTTGCACAATCATGCATAAGCCCTGCTATATAAGCTTTTTCAGCATCTAATTTATATTTTTCCGCAAGCTCCTTTGCACATTCAGCAGTTCCTAATGAATGTAAGTATCGTTCTTCACTTAAGTTTTCTTTTAGCCACTCTAATAACTCTTTTTCACTGATTTTTGTATAAACCATTTTCCTTAATATACCTTTCTACTTTCTCCGGCAAAAGTCCCGCCAAAGAAAGATTTTCATTTATTCTTTTTCGTATTTCCGTTGATGATATGTCATTAAACTGCATTTTAGCAAATTCAAAACTATACCCTTTTTCTTTCATATTTGAGTATTTATTTTCATCAAAATCATTTTTGCGCACAAATACAATAAAATTAAGCAATTTACGTAACTTTTCACTCTCATACCAGTTATCGAGAGTTTCAAAAGCATCAGTTCCTAATATAAAATTAATTTTCCCATCAACTTTATATTCTTTATAAAGTTCGCAAATCGTATTATATGAATAAGATTTACCACGCATACGATACTCCACATCAGAAATCTCAAACTTCGGATTACTTGCAATCGCAAGTTCCACCATCTTAAACCTGTGAACAGCCATTTTAGGGTTACTTTCCTTTAAAGGCGGATTTAAAGCCGGTATAAACAAAATTTTTGAAAAATCAAAATTCCTCAAAATATATTCTGCAATATAAATATGCCCGTTGTGTATTGGGTTAAAAGTTCCGGAAAAAATACACATTTTCATATTCTAATTATAGCAGTCCATTTTTTTTTGTAAAGTAATGTTACAATTTTGCATATAAATTAAAGAACCCCCTTAAAAATCCGACTAATAAAGAGAATAAGTCGACGAAAAATAAGTGAAAGGGAACCCGAAGAACAATGGGAATGTCAGCATCACAGGCAAGATTGTTAACAATAACGGCGCGATTGAATCACGTCGAGCTTGAA
>CASFTJ010000004.1 GCA_949297715.1 uncultured bacterium
GGTAATTGTATAGATATACATTTTGATATAAATGGAGACAGCAATCCAAATAAAGTTGGTTCTGATGTTTTTTTATTTTTAATCTGTCTTGATGATAGTAGCAGATTATTACATTGCGGTAGTAAGAATAAAGCTTTTTGTTCTTATTACTTTAAATATAATAAAGACGGGCGAGAAAAATTGCTTGAGGTATGTAAAAATAATGCAGCATACTGTAGCAGTCTTTTAGAATATGACAACTGGGAATTTAAAAAAGATTACCCGTATAAACTTTAAATATAAGGGTGCGTCGTTTAACGCACTGAAAAATAAGTTTATAAAGCCTCCTGCAGGTCTTACGTAAGAAGGGTGGTCGATTTTTAAATATATTTTTAATTAAAGTCCTCCGGATGGGGGCACTTTTTATGGAAAAAGTTTAGGGTGCGTTGTTTGACGCACCAAAAAATAGATTTATAAAGCCTTCGGCGTGTTTTGCGTAATACCCGCCGGAGGCTTCAAATAAAATTTATATAATAAATTTTGTGCGTCAGATGACGCATTGACCAGAATAATTTGAATCACTATAAAAGTGCCGAAAAACTTTGTTTTTCGGCACTGATTTATCTTTATTTTAAAATATTATTTAGTTCATCGGAATGGTCAATTTTTGTCCAATTGATAATTTATTCGGATTTGCCATATTATTTGCCTGCATAACTGCTGTTGCTTTTGCAGGGCTGTAACCGCCGTAGAATCTAATTAATATGCTTTCTAAAGTATCGCCGTTCTGTACGGTGTAAACTTCTGAAGCTCCTGATGTAGTTTCCGCTGTCACTGTTTCTGTTGTTGCAGGGATTAAGTTGAGTTTTTCATTTTGACCTTTTACACGAGCAGGATTAAATATCTGATTTTCGTCGTTTGCTGCAATGTGACCTGTTGAAAGATGTATAATACCTACCAGAAGAAGTGTTGCTGCAACTCCTGCTATAAATCCGGTTGCCAGATATACACTTGGTGATTTTTCGGCTTTTTGGCTAATTTTAAAATTTTGCCACAATACATCAAGTTCTTTTTCTTTGTTAGGTCTTACGTAAACATTAGGAGTATTATCGTAACTCTCCTGTCTGTATTTTGAAAGCGCTTCCAATACAGCCATTTTCTCCTTAGATAAGTTTGATCTTCTTATTGTTGAACTTTTCATATATACCTCACAACCCTAATAAATTGTTCTTACAGGTATGGTAGCATGAGAAATATTATTAATCAAGTTAAATGTTAAGTTTGTTCATATTTTTGACAAAATGTTGCGTACTAATGCGCAATCGGTTATAATTAATATTATGAAAATTCTTGGGATAGACCCCGGCATGGCAATTGTCGGATATAGTTTAATAGATTTTTGTAACGATAATATAAAATTAAATGCTTCCGGTTCAATTCAAACTTCAAAAGGAGGCAGGGAATCTGCAAGACTTTTGGAAATATATAATGATATGTCAACTGTGGTTGAAACTTACAGACCCGATGTCTGCGCTATAGAAAAATTGTTTTTCTTTAGAAATCAGACGACTGTAATGCCTGTGGCGCATGCTAGAGGGGTAATTTTGACGGTGCTTGAAAAATTTAACATTCCTGTTTTTGAATATACTCCAATGGAAGTAAAACAGGTGTTAACAGGTTATGGAAGGGCTGATAAAAAGGAAGTTGAACAAATGGTTAAGCTGGCTCTTGGCGGAGTTGAGCTTCCTAAATTAGACGATACTGTTGATAGTATTGCAATAGCAATTTGTCATACTAGATCTTGTCTTGTGCAAGCAGTATCAGCATAAGTTTGCGTGAATAACAATAGGAAATATGAGGATAGATTATGTACAGAAACAAAATTTTAGCTATTTTTACTGTTATGATAGTTATACTTTTAGGGGTTATGATCTGGAGTTCTAATGTTGTTGCAGATCATAATGCCGCTAAAAAAAGTACGGAAAATGAACAAAAAGGTAATGTTATAGGCGTTGAAATTCCGGAAGAACATAGAAAAGATTTTATAACTGAAGAATCTTTGGAAGATAGTGATGCGAAATCCGAAGAACAGGTTCATGATGAAATTGATGGCAAAAAACTTGTAATAGATACTAATGTTGATGTTCCAGAAATTGTACCGAGAGTATCTTCAGAAACTCGTTTGGATGCAAATTATATTGATAAAATTGATTTTTCGAAAAAATTGGTTTTGTGGAATGTTACGACATTTCCTTTGAATATATGTATAAAGAATGAAAACAATTTACCGGAAGGTATAGTTAATTCCATAAAAATAGCTTTTGGTAATTGGGAGCGTTTAAGTGAAGGGTTAGTAAAATTTCAATATATACAAGATGAAAATTTGGCAAACATAATAGTAAATGTTCCAGAAAATGCTTCGGAAAATTGTTCTGAAGTAAACGGTAATGATTATAAATTCAATATAAAAAATGGGATATTATTGAATGCAGAATTAATTGTACCGCAAAATGATTGCAATGGTAATCCAGTTGATGTTGCGAATCTTTATGCACCTTTACAACACCAAGTCGGTCATATTCTCGGGATAAGTGCACATAGTAACAGAGCTTCTGATGTTATGTATCCGACACCATCATATGAAAACATTAATATTACATATGTAGATGTTAATACATTGAAATTATTATATAATTTTGTTCCGAATATTACGAATAAATATTACACGAAAAAAGAAACAGCAGATATGATAAAGCTAGTTTCTATAGCAGGTAAAAGTAATGATGAGATTAATAAAATTTTGCTTGAAACTATAAATAAGAAACGTGTTGCAACATCTTATGAAGTTGCTATTGATGAAGCTTATGAATTTTATAAAGCCAGAAAATATGATAAAGCTGCAACTAAATATTTAGAGGCTTCAGAAAAGGCAGATAAACCTTTAGATAAATCTTTCGCATTAAAATCACTTGCAATTTTGTATTTACAAATGAACAAAAATCAAGATGCGATAAAATATGCAAACAAAATGATTGATATTTCTAATACACCGTATAATCAATATATTCTTGCATATATTAATTATCAAAGTGGTAATAATGATGTTGCTTTAGCAAGGTTAGAATTATTAACAAATGAGTATCCGAAGCTTATGGGAGCATATCCTATTATGGCACAGATATACAAAACAAAAGGAGATTCCGAAAAAATTGATGAACTTGTAAAATTATCAAAGATACATTTTGGATCACAATCTCCGATTTATTATGAATAAGGAGCAGTAAGAATAATTTTTAAAGAGCTTTATGAACAAGTCAATATTAAAGATAATAATACTATTAAGTATATTTTTGGGCATAGTCAGCGGATTGCTGACTATTGTCCCGTATGCGGGCGAAGTTATATTTTGGTTGCTTCTTCTTATAGCGGCACCGGTAGTAATATTATTTATGACAAAAGTAGAAGTTTTAGAAATTGCGACGGTAAGACAAAGTGCTGTAATAGGTGGGATTATAGGGTTTATATCATTTTTGGCCTTTTGTGCTGTTTATGTTCCTGCGGTAATTGTGTTAGCGAAGTTTTTCAATTACTCTGCTAATCTAGGTGTATCAATGTTTTTGTCAAATGCTACATTTGGTGTTATGATAATGCTTGCGATATTTATGGGAGTATTATCTGCTACTATAAATGCGTTTAGCGGATTTGTGACTTATTATTTAATAGAATTTACAAAAACCCTTAATCCCCCGCAAAAAAACAGTTTTGATGAGTACGATATGAGGAATTACAAATAAAATGGCAGAATTTCATTCAAAGATAAAGACAATTGAGTGGGTAGATAATTATTCAAAAATGGTAGATCAAACGCTTTTACCCTATGAATTTAAGTATGTAAAAATCACAAGCGGCGAGATGATGTACGATGCGATAAAGACAATGATAGTAAGGGGTGCGCCTGCGATAGGAGTTGCGGGTGCTCACGGTATTATTTTATACGCTCAAGAACTAGAAAAACAAAATTTATCACGTGAGGAATTTATAGATCAGTTGTTGGCAAAAGCGGATTACATGGCAACCTCGCGCCCGACGGCGGTTAATTTGATGTGGGCATGTGAAAAGCAAAAAGAGGTTATAAGAAATTCAAAATCCGATATAAAAGGAATTGTAAAGGAATTAATTGCAAATGGCAAAAGGTTAGAGGATGAAGACATTGCAATAAACAAAAAAATCGGAGACTATGGAGCAGAAGTTGTTCCAAAAGGTGCGACGATTTTGACTCATTGTAATGCCGGCGGGCTTGCGACTGTTGGGTACGGAACAGCGCTTGGGGTTGTCAGAAGCGCTTATGCAAAAGACAATACTATTCAGGTTTTTGCGGATGAAACCCGCCCACGCCAGCAAGGAGCAAGGATTACAACATTTGAACTTACAACGGATGGAATTCCGACAACTTTGATAACTGATGGGATGTGCTCTTATTTTATGAAAAAAGGCATGATAGATATGGTGTGCGTAGGTGCCGACAGAATTGCCGCAAACGGTGATGCTGCAAACAAAATCGGCACATATACACTTGCAATTGCCGCAAAATATCATAATGTCCCATTTTATGTTGCGGCACCTCTTTCGACGATTGATACTTCAATTAAGTCAGGAGATGAAATTCCGATTGAAGAACGCTCGAGAGAAGAAGTTACTCATATAAACGGCAAGATTATTTGTGCCCCGCAGGTTAACGTAATAAATCCCGGTTTTGACGTAACTCCGAATGAATTGATTACGGGAATTATTACAGAAGTCGGGATTTTAAGGCCTTCTTACACTGAGTCAATTGCAAAAGCTTTCAAGACTGCTCATACTGCATAACTTTTTTTATATTATAATTTTCTTAAAGACAATATTAAGTAATTTAAGGGATTAAATAATGAAAAAAGTTTATATAGAAACTATGGGCTGCCAGATGAACAAATCGGATAGTGAAAGAATGTTTGGAATGCTTTCACATTTTGATTACGAACAGACGGAAAACCCGAAAGAAGCGGATCTTTTGATGGTTAATACCTGTTCAATAAGACAATTAAGCGAAGATAAAGCTTTCAGCCAAATCGGAGTTTGGGGGCAGTGGAAAAAAACTTCAAAACCCGATTTAAAAATAGGTTTTTGCGGGTGTGTAGCCCAGCAAAAGATGAAAGAAGTTTTTCGTCGTGCGCCTTACGTGGATTTTGTGCTTGGAACCCACAAAATTTATTCGCTTCCTGAAATTATAAAAAGGATAAACAACGGCGAAAGGGTTTTGGAATGCGAAGAAACAAATTTAACAGAGGATGATAAGGCCGCACAGTATGAAATCACAAGGGCAAAAAGCGTAAATGCTTGGATTCCGATAACGGAGGGCTGTAACAATTTTTGCACATATTGTATTGTCCCATATACAAGAGGCCGTGAGCGTTCAAGAACTCCTGAAATTATTATAAAAGAAGCAAAAGACGCTTTGAGTGCCGGCTTTAAAGAAATTACTCTTTTAGGTCAGAATGTTGACAGTTACGGAAAGGATTTTAAAGACAGAAATTATCGTCTTGCAGATTTGTTGAGGGAACTGAATAATCTTGAAGGTCAATTTAGGATAAGATTTGTAACATCATACCCGACAGACATAACAGATGAACTTGTTGATACGGTTGTTGAACTTGATAAGGTTTGTGAGTATTTCCACATTCCGATGCAATCAGGTTCAAGCGAAGTTTTGAAAAAAATGAACAGGCGTTATGATCGTGAAACTTACAAAAATATAGTCGAAAAAGTAAGAAACAAAGTTCCTGATGTAACGATAACAAGTGACTTTATAGCAGGTTTTCCGGGAGAGACGGAAGAACAATTTGAAGAAACCTTGTCAGCGATTGAGGAATTTGAACTTGATTACTCAAATACAGCGGCGTATTCCCCAAGAGAAAAAACAGTTGCCGCAAAATGGACGGATAAGTTTATAGATGAAGACACAAAGACCGAAAGGCTTGCCAGATTGAATGAAAAAGTTCGCGAAAACTGCCTTAAATCAAACAAAAAGTACGTCGGGCGTACGATGGAAGTTTTGATTGAAAATTTTGAAAATCACAAGGGCAAAAACGTAATAACAGGAAGAACAAGAAATAATAAAATAGTTCATATTCCTTGTGAAACCGACAGAACCGGCGAATTTTTGAACGCAAAGATTACGGGAACAAAGACCTGGTATTTACAAGGCGAGCTTGTTTAATCAATACAATCAATTTTAGAACATAGTTTGTCAGAAAGATTAAATATACATTTAGAAATAAAATCAACACTTTCAGCGTCATGCTGTGCAAAGGGTCGGTTTTCGCTTATGACACACAGAATATGAGCGCAAACCCTTATGTTTTGTGCAAGTATTTCAACGCTGTCAGATTGGCTTTGAATGAATGAAAGATTTTGATTATTCATAATATTATAAAAATGATAATTTAATTATATTTATATGTTAATTTAAATGACATAAAAAGTCAATAATATATATTATAATTTTGCCTAGAGGTAGTAATGCATAAGAAGCTAAGATCGCTAGGCACAAGTTGGGGAATAATAATCCCCAAGGCAATATTGGAATTATTGAATGTAAATCCGGTACTTGATGAGGTGGAGCTTGTTGTGGAAAATGACGAGTTGAAAATCCGCAAGTACAATGGCGATAAGTAATCAAAAATTAAAAAAGAAAGAAAACGCAGGTTTTTGAAAATAAAGCGCCGGCTTTGTTCAAAAGCCGGCGCCTCCTCTTAAAATGACTATTCACTGGCACCTGCACCCGGATTAACCTCCGGCAGACAAACTCCGAATTGGCAGTTAGAATTGTAATTATTCCCGCCCTGAACAGAATCTGCCGCCGCACCTGTTTCTGTATTTATCAATTCATCGTAATACGGTTTTATATACTGTGGTCTGAAAGCATCCGGCTTTTGTATATCCTGAACGTAATTTGGCAGATATTTTTCCTGCAGCGGAGGAGCCATACCAGAATATGCACAGGAGCTTCCGGAAATTGCGCAAGAAGCATTCGCAGGAATCCCAGCAGTCATTATAAGAGTGATTAAGAATATTTTTTTCATTTTTACAGCCTTTCTACTATCCAACCATTTATATCTTAAATGTTTATGACAAGGTTTTCATTGCCCGAAAGTGGAATTTTTTATTATTTTAAACGATTTGTTAATTATAAATTTTGTATATGATGCTTGCTTGGAGGTATGTATGAAAAATATTATTAAATTAAATATTCTTTTTATAATGTTGTTTGTGTCTGTTCAAGCTTGTTCTGCCGCTACTTGTCCGACAGATGATGAAGTTAAGGCAAAAATGAGAAGTTTTCAAATGCAGGCAATAAAAAATATGAATAATAATAATGCATCTTCGAGTGATGCTTTAAAATTATTGGAAGAACAGGAAAAGTACAGTAAAAATATGTTCTATGGCTGTGTTGAATATTTTAAAACGGCAGCGAATCCTGATTGCAGTCGTTTTAGTACATTATCAACAGGTTATATGTTATTAGGTAATTCAGAAAAGGGAAATGCAAAAACTCAACTAGATATATTAATAAACAGACTAAATAATAAATGTCCAAACGAAACAAATACTCTTGAATTGTTAATGAAATAGCAAAAAAAAAGACCTCTTATTTTTATTTTATCAGAGGTCAAGGTTGGTTATTTTGGTTATGTTATAGTATGTTAATTTATTCAGGGGTACGTCTTATTAATTCTCCTGAAAAAATTTATTTGCCAATTTAACGTCAAAGAATTTACAAAACTTAATAATTTAAAATATTTAAAACTCTGCTATCATGTAGTTATGTTTTTAAAATTAAAGAAATGGTTTTTATCAACAATACTTCGGCGCAAATATTATCGTACAGGAAAATGCAAGGCATGCGGCAAATGCTGTACCCAAATTTATGTTAAACATTTTAAACACGTAATTCAGGACGAAAAAGAATTTGAAAAACTTCAGCTTTTGCATCGATTTTATACATACTTAAAAGTTATCGGAAAGGATGACATCGGTTTGATTTTTGAATGTACAAATCTTGATCCTGAAACTCACAAATGTAAAATTCATAAAAACCGCCCCGGAATTTGTAGACGCTATCCTCAGGAAGAACTTTTTTCAATGGGCGGGGCGTTATCTGAAGATTGCGGATATAAAATGGAGCCGATTATTCCATTTTCAGAGGTGCTAGAAAAAGCAAGAAAGAAAAGCCATCGTTTACCTTTTTAAAAAAATGAGAATAATTCCTACTTTACAAAAAATATTTTGTGTTGTATAGTAAAACATGTAAAAGAGATAGATATAAAATTTTAGACGAAATTGAGAAAGGTGGTAAAAAATGGCAAAATTTGTATGTACAGTATGCGGCTGGTCAACAGAAGCGGATAAAGCACCTGAAAGATGCCCACTTTGCGGAGCTACTACATTTAAAGAAATAGGCGGCGACGAAAAAGTTTACGCTTGTGAACACAATGTAGGCGACGGTGTTGTTGAAGATAAAGAAGTTATGGAAGGTTTAAGAGCACACTTTAACGGAGAATGCACCGAAGTAGGTATGTATCTTGCAATGGCAAGAGTTGCTGAAAGAGAAGGCTATCCGGAAGTTGCAGAAGCTTACAAAAGATATGCTTTTGAAGAAGCAGAACACGCTTCAAAGTTCGCCGAATTGTTGGGTGAAGTTGTTACAAATTCGACAAAGAAAAATCTTGAACTTCGTGCGGAAGCAGAACACGGCGCTTGCGAAGGCAAACTTGCTATTGCAAAACGTGCTAAAGAATTGGGGTATGATGCAATTCATGACACAGTTCACGAAATGGCAAAAGACGAAGCTCGCCACGGAAAAGGTTTCGACGGTCTTTTGAAAAGATACTTTTCATAAATTATTAAAAGAAGAATAAATTTAATCCCATCGAATTCTGTTCGGTGGGATTTTTATTTGAATAAATCTATAACCTCAATACCTAAAAAATCTGCAATACTGATAATTTTATCAATTGTTATATTTAACTTGGCATTTTCAACTTTCCCGATATAAGATCCATCAAGCTCAAGTTCTAATGACAAATCTTCCTGAGAAAGTCCTTTCAATTTTCTGTATTTTTTTAAATTTTTCCCAAATTTTTTCTTCACATTTTTATTCATAAAAATATTTTCTGTTGTATTATGATATAATTCCACGATTGACAGTCGGGTTAAGTGGTGTTATACTGGCTGTACATGCTTAATTGGAGGTAATATTTATGAGAAGAATAAAAAAAGCTTTTACTATGGCAGAAGTTTTAATCACACTTGGAATATTAGGAATAGTAATCGCTATGACTTTGCCGACAGTAATAAATAATGCTAAAAACAAGGAACTTGAGACAAGGTTTAAGCAAGCATATTCACAAATATATCAAGCGGCACTTTTAATGGCAAATGAAGATCCTCAACTATGGCAGACATATTGCGGAGGGACGACAAGACATTCGGAAATATTTTTTGAAAAATTTTCTGAGAAGTTTCAGACTGTGACTATATTTGATCCAAATATTGTAAATAAACGAAATCTTGAATTACTTGGATATAAACAAGAATATTTTTATACACCTGAATACGCTAAGAAAAAATTTAATCCTGATGGATATGATACGGGAGCTTTTGTTACAAAGAATGGAATGATTATATTTAACAGCGGGTGTTGGTGGTCAAGAGCTTTAGATATTGTAGTTGATACAAATGGCTTGAAAGGGCCGAACAAATTCGGATATGATGTTTTTTATTTTCAAATTTCTAAGAATGATCAACTTCTTCCATCCAGTATTAACAGTTCATTTACTGATGAATATTCACAAAATATGGGTTGCTGTTCTTTTACAGGTGTAACTGACGGAAGTCTTTGTGATAGTAGTGAAAATGGGGCTTTAGCCGGAGATTCAAGCGATAACGGGAGTGCTTGTTCAAGATTTGCTTTAATGGATATTTTTCCGGGTGATGAAATAAAATCATATTGGAAAAATTTGCCAAGACCATAATTTAGTAATTAAGTTTGTCTATGACAATTCCTCTGTTTTTATAGTTTATTTGTTTGCGCTGCTGTTCGTACATTTCATTGCGTTCAAGTTCTGTTTTTCTGACACCTTCGTAACAATATGATTTTTCTTCATCACTAAGTGTTTTGCAATGATTAATTGCTTTTTCAAAATTTTCACGTCTTTGCGCCCAATAATTGCTTTTTGTTTGTTCTGCATCAACGAAATTTATGATATTAAAGATGTTTTTATTTTCTCTGAGTTTAGCATTTTCATAACCTGATTCGCAAAATTCCTCCCATTTGGGTTCTGCGACAATCTGGACTGCAGGTCTTATTTCTTTTTGTTCTGGTTTTTGCTGAAGTTCAAGGGTGTCTATTTCATCAAGCACAACTTCACCGCCTTCGCTGTTTTCATCTGCAATCGCTGGAAGTATCAGCATGCTCATTAAAATTAAAAGTATAAATCTTTTTTTAATCATAATTTCTCCTAGATTCTGTTATGCCAAACTCCGCCTTTTCTGTCTACAAAAGCATCATAAGCTGACCATAACCTGAAAACTACAGTTAAACCAAGAAGGGCGTGTGTGCAGTTTTTTTCATAAGGATTGTCTAAGATAACCTGTCCAAGCCCCGGCCAAACAATAAGCGAAAGCGCTGCAGCTCCGACCGAAAGTCCTGAAATTTTTCCAGGATGTCCGACTGTTCTTTCTGCTTTAGCAGGTGTTAAAAATCCTATGAATGTGAATAAAAAAATTACAACCAGAATTTTTTTCATCATAACTAAGCCTTTACAAGTTCCTTAACTTCTTTTCTTTTAACTTTTCTTGTAGCGGTTCTTGGTAGCGGAGATCTGCTTACAACAATGTTAATAGGACGTTTATACGGTGTCAAACGCTGAGAAAGGTGTTTAACTTCATCTCGGCAAAATTTTTCAATTGTGTCGTCATCGTATTTTGAAATAAGTTCTTCGGATGGAACAACTACTGCTGCAATATCTTCAGTGCCGTCTTTAGAACCGAAAGTTCTTGATACTCCGATTACGCAGACTTCCGCAAAATAGGGGCTTTTTTCAAGTACAGACTCAACTTCTTCCGGAAAAACTTTTTTCCCGCCGGATAAAACAATCATGTTTTTTATGCGTCCTGTAATATAAATATGTCCGTCAGGTGTAATTTTAGCAATATCGCCGGTGTGAAGCCAGCCGTCTGGATCAATAGTTTGTGCGGTAAGTTCAGGCTGGTTGTGGTAACCTTTCATAATACATTGTCCTCTAAGCTGAAGTTCGCCGGTTTCAGGATCAATTCTTGCCTCAAAGCTTTTCAGCGGGCGTCCGACCGATGCTAAATTACGGCATCTGTCTGTGTTAACCGATGCAACTGGGCTTGTTTCCGTTAGTCCATACCCTTGATAAACTTTAATGCCGAGTCTTTCAAAAAATTCGCCGACTGCAACATCTAACGGTGCTCCGCCTGATATACATCCCATAAAATGTCCGCCGAATTTTGCGTGTATTTTCTTAAACATAAATTTCTTTATTCTGTATGACGGAATGTATTTTGCAAGAGCATACATTATATTGAAAAATGCTTTCATTCTTTTGGAGCCTGAATTAATTTCTGCTTCAATACTTGTTTTTAAAAGTTTCAGAAATGCAGGAACAACAATCATAAAATCAATTTTTTTGGCTCTCATAATTCCTAAAATATCTTTCGGTTTCAAGCTTGGAGTATAATAAACGGAAAACCCGAAATTCAAAAATGTGCTAAATCCTACAGACATTTCAAAAAGATGATTCATCGGCAGAATTGAAAGAACTGTTCCGGATTCTTTACCCGGCAGAATTTTGTGCAAAACATCTTCCAAATCATCAAGTTGAGTCATCATGTTTTGGAAAGAGATTTCAACTCCTTTGGGAGATCCTGTTGTGCCTGAGGTATAAATTATGAAAACGGTGGATTTTGCAGAACGCGGTTTCCATTTAGCTTCGTAATTTTCAGGCAGGTTGTGAAGGCTTATAAATTCATCCCCGAATGCCGGCTCATCCATAAGAATAATATTTTTCAAAAACGGTAATTCTTTTTGAAGTTCGACAGCTTTATTTAAATAAGCTCTTGATACAAGCATAACAGAGGGTTCACAGTCCGATAAAATACTGTTAAGTTCATATTTAGTAAGTTTTATATCTAAAGGAACAATTGTCATACCTGACATAATTGATGCAAAAACACATGCTCCGTATTCGGGTTTGGATTCTGATAATATTGCAACTCTATCACCTTTTTGAACTCCGATATTGTCAATTAGATAGCAGGCAAGTTTTCTTGACAAAAGCCCGATACCTTTGTAAGTAAATTCCTTCCAGCCTAAAGATGTTTTTGTTCCGAGTGCAATTCTTTCACCATATTTTTTAGTTCTTTCATCTAATAAAGAAAGGACATTTTTTCTTTTTAATACCATTGTTTTCTTAACCCCTCATTCCCGAGTATAAACCTTAATTTTAAGAATATAATTTATATCCCTAAAAGTCAAGTATTTAAAGAGGAAGACGGGAAAGTTTTGACTAAAATTTAACATAAATATTAAACAAATTATTATTGGAAATATTTATAAAAATGAAATATTAATTTTTTGTTTATTTTTTAAGGAATTAAAAGAAAGAGTGTTATAACAGAATTAAGGTAAGAGATAAATTATTTTGAAAAGGAGATAATAAATTATGGCAAAAACAATTGGTATTGACTTAGGTACAACGAACTCAGTTGTAGCGGTCATGGAAGGCGGTAAGCCGACAGTTATTGCAAACGCCGAAGGTTCCCGTACAACCCCGTCAATAGTCGGTTTTTCTAAAACCGGTGAAAAATTGGTCGGTCAGCTTGCAAAACGTCAGGCTATTTTAAACCCTGATAAAACTATCGCATCTATTAAAAGACATATGGGCGACGATTACAAAGTAAATATTGACGGAAAAGATTATACCCCGCAAGAAATTTCCGCAATGATTTTGAGAAAATTGGCGGATGATGCTTCAAATTATCTTGGAGAAAAAGTTACATCTGCTGTAATTACAGTTCCGGCATACTTTAATGATGCACAAAGACAGGCAACAAAAGATGCCGGTAAAATCGCAGGTTTGGATGTACTTCGTATAGTAAACGAACCGACAGCTGCAGCTTTGGCTTACGGGCTTGAAAAAGACAGAAGTGAAAAAGTTCTTGTATTCGACTTAGGCGGTGGTACATTTGATGTTTCAATTCTTGAAATCGGCGACGGTGTTCATGAAGTTCTTTCAACTTCAGGTGATACTCACTTAGGCGGTGACGATTTTGACCAAAAAGTTATGGATTGGATTTGCGAAGAATTCAAAAAACAGGAAGGTATTGACTTAAAAGGCGACAAACAAGCTATGCAGCGTGTTAAAGAAGCTGCTGAAAAAGCTAAATGTGAATTGTCCTCAGTTATGGAAACAAATATTAATCTTCCGTTCATTACAGCTGATGCAAACGGGCCTAAACACTTAGATTTGAACTTAACAAGAGCTAAGTTTGAGGACCTTTGCCGCGACTTGTTAAACAGATGCAAAACTCCGGTTGAAAACGCATTAAAAGATGCCGGAATTACTAAAAATGATATTAATGAAGTTGTTCTAGTCGGTGGTTCAACCAGAATCCCTGCAGTACAACAGTTGGTTAAAGAATACACCGGCAAAGATCCTAACCAGTCGGTAAACCCTGATGAAGTTGTTGCTGTTGGTGCTGCAATTCAGGCAGGTGTGTTAGCAGGTGAAGTTAAAGACATCGTATTGTTGGATGTAACTCCTCTGACATTAGGTATCGAAACTTTAGGCGGTGTTATGACTCCGTTGGTTCCAAGAAACACAACAATCCCTGTTTCTAAATCTCAAGTATTCTCAACTGCGGAAAATAACCAAACAGCTGTTGATATTCACGTTTTGCAGGGTGAAAGACCGATGGCTAAAGATAACAAATCTTTAGGTATGTTCAGACTTGACGGTATTCCGCCGGCTATGAGAGGTTTGCCGCAGATCGAAGTTACTTTCGATATCGACGCTAACGGTATTGTTAACGTTTCAGCAAAAGATAAGGCTACTAACAAAGAACAAAAAATAACTATCACAAATTCTTCTAACCTTTCAGAAGCTGATATCGACAAAATGGTTAAAGAAGCTGAGGCTAACGCTGCTGAAGATAAGAAGAAAAAAGAAGAAGCTGAAGTTAAAAATAATGCTAAAAGCTTCATAGATTCTGCCGATAAAATCGTTAAAGATTTTGAAGGTAAAATTGATTCTTCTGACAGAGCAAAACTTGATGAACAAAAAGCTGCTTTACAAAAAGCTTTGGATGAAAATAAACCGACAGATGAAATTAAAAAATTGTCTGAAGAATTGCAGCAGACTATGTTCAGTATTTCGCAAAAGGCTTACGAAGCTGTTCAAAAAGAAGAACAATCAACTGCTTCAAGTGATAGTGCATCTTCTTCATCAAACGACAAGAAAGATGACGATGTTATTGATGCAGAATACGTGAAAGAATAATTTATAAATTCATACTTATTTGCTCAAAAATTAAGGCGAAGCCAAAAGGCTTCGCCTTTTATTACGTAATGTAACAAAATAACGGCATGCCGAAATTCCTTAACTTTCAAATTTTTATATAAATTATAAGAAAATGGTTGCATAAATTTATTTGAAAGAGAGGGTATTCTATGGCAAATCTTAGCGCATTAAGAGCTATTGCAGAGCTTAACAAAGTTGAAGATTTAAACCAGAACGGTGAATTAGTTAATTCGGAACAAAATAATATGAAAATTTTATTGTTCGGGTTTGGGTTTAAATCTTCTCAGATAATAAATCTTTTGCCTGAAGATAAAAATTGTGAATTTAAAGGATAAATTTGACTGTTATAATTTTATGTGACCGTGGCATATTATAAATTAATTTCACCCCAAATAGTTAAGGAGTATATTATGGCAGATTTAAAAAATGACGACAGAAAAGTAGTTTTGTCTGACAGGTACGAAGAATATGAGCCCAAAAGCGGTGAATATTGGTACAGTATAGTTTCTGCAAAGTATGGTGCTGACTGTGAAGAAGCTAAAGAAATTGTTAAAGATTTGAAAGAATTTAATGGAATAAACACCCTTTCTTTAATTATTCAACCGGAGATTATGAAGCTGCCGCAGACTATTAAACTTGGTAACAAAGAATTTAATCTGGATTTTGAAAAACAGGTTGATATCAGAAATTTTAGATTAAATGCGGTTTAGTTTGTTATATTTTGAAGGCTCAATTTTATGATGGATTTTTTTCAAATAGTTATTGACTTTTTAGCAATATACATTTATTCTAATAGTTATGGCGCGTTATGTATTTTATACGCAGATTAAATCTTCATTGTTATATAATGAAAGATTAATGGATTGGATAATGTTTGCTTCCTTTATATGGGCGGCAACAGCATTATTTGTTTATCATACGAGTACATATGTTTTTATACCGTTTTTTGCGCTTGTATTGTATAATATTTTTCTTTATAAACCGACATTAAGAGAGTGGGATGTTGGCGGCTTTCAGAAAATGGTAATTGATACAGATAAAAAGATTGTAACTTTTGATGACAAAATGAGTTTACCGCTTGATAGAATAGAACGTGTCAGAATTGATGCTGATGAAAGACCAAGATTGTTTTGGCTTTTAGGGTTGGGTGCTCAATATACTAGTATCGTTAATTGCGAAGTTATGTTTAAGCTTGATAACAAAAACAATATGGTTTGTCCTTTGCAGTTTAGGAAAGATATTTTTAGGTTTATGGATGTAATGAAGAGTATTGGCAAGCCTTGCAGGATTCAAAATGAAGAACTCTTAAATCAAGGGGTTCCTGATTATATTTGGTATTTGCTTGTTATTGTTTTTATTGTCGGGGTAATTGTTACGGGCATAATGAACTTTTTTAGAAATTTAATGTCTATATCACATTAATTAAAGATAAAAAAAGGCGGACTTTTCAACCCGCCTTTTATATTCATAAATTTAAAATTATATTTTTGCAAGCTGCAAATAATAATCGTTTGCACGTTCAAATTTGTGAGCGGCATTAAACAATTTCTTTTCCTGCAATTGAGGAGCAAGAATTTGAAGTCCTATTGGCATTCCGTCTTTATCAAACCCTGCCGGAACGCTCATCCCGGGAATTCCTGCAAGGTTAGCAGAAATTGTTGCGATATCCGTCAAATACATTGAAAGCGGATCACTTGATTTTGCACCAAGATCAAATGCCGTATTCGGGCAAGTTGGTGAAATTAAAATATCAACTTTCTTGAATGCTTCAATAAAGTCTTGAGTTACTAATGCTCTCATCTGCTGTGCTTTTTTGTAGTAAGCATCATAATAACCTGATGATAAAGCATAAGTTCCAAGCATTATACGACGCTTAACCTCGGGGCCAAATCCTTCTGCTCTTGTTTTTGTGTACATTTCAAGAAGATTTTTAGCATCCGGCGTTCTGTAGCCGTATTTTACACCGTCAAATCTTGCAAGGTTTGATGAGCATTCTGCTGTTGCCAAAATGTAGTATATTCCGATTGAGTATTTAAGTTTCGGAAGTGAAATTTCTACAATTTCAGCGCCAAGTTTTTTGTAATCTTCAATAGCTTTTTCCATTGCTTTTTGAACGTCATCAGAAAGCCCTTCTGTCATAAGTTCTTTTATAACGCCGACTTTCATACCTTTAATATCTTTATTAAGGTCTTCTGCATAATGTTCTACCGGAAGATTTAAAGAAGTGCTGTCTTTCGGGTCGTGACCTGAAATTACTTCCAGTAAATTTGCCGCATCTTCAACTGTTCTTGCAAATGGTCCGATTTGATCGAGTGATGATGCAAAAGCAATCAAGCCGTATCTTGAAACCCTGCCGTAAGTCGGTTTCATACCTACGATTCCGCAGAAAGATGCGGGAAGTCTGATTGAACCGCCGGTGTCAGAGCCAAGTGCAAGAGTTGCTTCACAAGAGGAAACACTCGCTGCTGAGCCGCCTGAGGAACCTCCCGGAACTTTGTTCAAATTCCAAGGGTTGTGAACTTTTTTAAATGCCGAGTTTTCGTTTGATGAACCCATTGCAAATTCATCCAAGTTTGCCTTTCCGACAATCGGTACAAGGTTGTTTAAAAGTTTTTCGCTTACTGTTGCGTTGAAAGGCGATACAAAATTTTCAAGAATTTTACTTGAGGCTGTTGTTTTTGAACCTTTCAAATTCATATTGTCTTTTAGTGCCAACGGAACCCCTGCAAGTAGCGGAAGTTCTTCACCATGCGCAATTTTTTCGTCAACTTTTTGGGCTGTTTTAAGCGCAGTTTCTTTGGTTAAAGAATTGAATGCGCCAAGTTTTCCGTCAAGTTCTTCTATTCTTTCAAACGCAGCGTTCGTAAGTTCCACTGCTGAAATTTCTTTATTTTTTAAAGCTTTGCTCTGTTCGGCTGCTGACTTTTTTAAAACCTCGTTCATATCTTCTCCTTAAAGCTGATTTATTTCGGATTTATAATTTCTCTAAAAAGGCTTTCTAAAACCTATTAAAATACTATGACAAAAATATTGCTTTATCAAGTAAATTTGTATAAAAGTATATTAAGATACCAAACCTTAAAAAGAATTTCAAAAGTTTTTTAAGTCAAGCTAAAACTACTTTTTAACTTCAATCGGAATTTTGTTAAGATGGCAGAATGTTTTAAGAACAGCTTTTGCTTTTTGAATGTCCTGATGTACGCAATTGTTTCTTGTCGTTTTAATAATTTCTGAGGCTTTTTCGTACATTTTGGCTGCTGCTGCAAGGTAATCTTTTTGACGGCTTGATTTTATTAAGCCTAATTCTTGGAAATATCTTCCGTATTGCAAATAAAGTCTTGATAAAAGATCATTTAAACCGTACTGGCGGGCTGTTATAATTGCATTTTCAAGATGAATTTTGGTGCTTTCAAAATCCGATAATGCTAAAGTTGCTTTTGCCATAACCGATTGAAGCAGGCAGGCAAAGAAATGGTTATTAATTTTAGGGTTTTGTGCAACTTCAAGAGCTTGGGATGCTATATCTAAAGCTTGCTGAGGCCCTTCTGTTATTATTGTGGCATCTGCTATTAAATACCAAGTTAAAAGTGCGCCGAGTGCCATTTTTTCTTTCGAAAAATACGCAATCTGGTCATTATAAATTTCCATTGCCTGACTGGTTTGGTCATTGTGTCTGAATATTATACCAAGCATGGTCTTTAGCATGTTTTTTGTAAAGTTATCGCCGTTGTTGTTTGCGAAAGTTACAATCTGGAATAAATCCTCCTGCAAGCCGTTATATCTTTTGCGGAAGAAATTGTTTATTATGTTAATAAAATTCCATCTTGTAACGCATTCGTTATCCATTGATTTTGACTGGTATTCTTTTTGAATTTCTTCAAGATTTTTTTCGGACTCAGGAATGTCACCCTTCATAGTGTTTGCAAATGCAAGTGCTAACTGGCTTTTGCATATAAGATTTTCATCTTCAATGCGATTTCTTTCCAAAACATCAAATAGTATTGTCAAAATTTCAAATGAGCGGTTGTTGCCTTGTATAATAAGCGCATTTGCCAGTACCAGATAAGTTTTTATCCAGGTTTCAAAAATTATATCCATCGGAATTGTCGGATGGGGTTCATTTTTGCTTAAAAAGTCATCAAATGCAGGCATTATGTCGTTGTCTATAAGGTTAATTATTTGCCCGCAGTTACCAATATTTAATAGCGCATTAAGTTTTGTGGATCTTACAAGTGCAAGCTCAAGTTTGTCATCTGGATTCATTTTTGCTAATACTGCATCAGTACATTCGACTTCTCCAAAATAATTACCTGTTTTGCGGCAGCAGCTTGACATATATCCGAGAAGTTCTATTTCTCTCGGGCTGTCTCCCATATTCTTGGCATTTGAAATCGCATCAGGAAGATAATCCATTGCTTCTTTCGGATTGAAGTCAGCAAGAAGTTTTCCTAGTCTTTCACAAATGTTATATCTGATTTTTAAAGTCTCAGTGTCATCAAGTTCGTTAATTAGAGCAAGACACTGTTTTTGTGAAATTGCATAAAGGTTTGTGTCGCCTATGAATGACGCAAGTCTTGTATTCTTTGTCCATATATCCAGCGCAAGTTTGGGATGTTTAAGATTCTGCGCAATTATTCCGAGGATTGCCGTCGAATTCATTGTGAAATTTGTTATCGCAAGAAATATTTTCTTATTTATTTCCTCATAACGGTCATCCGTTTTAACCGCTTTTACTATCGTTTCCCATAAATAAAGACTCTTAAACCGATAGTAAATATCGTTCATCGGTTCTATGAAATTCCTCTGCTGAAGATAGGCAATTACATCACTAAAGTCTTCATCTCTGTATTGGAAAATTTGTTTAATAAGATTAAGGTTAATTTTGTCGCCTATCATTGCGCTGCCCATTAAAGTCATATAGGCTCTTAAATTCCTATCTTTTAATATCGCAAGACGCCTTGAAACAACATCTGTATATGTTTGAGGGATTACAAATGCATTATGACGGATTTTTGACGTTTCTTCTTTAAATAGTTCAAGTGTTTGCTCTAAATATGCCGGATTTCCGTTGCTTTGTAAAAAGATTTTTCTTTTTGTCGTGTCGTCAATTTTTGGAAAATCTTCTTCTGCTTCTTTTACATCTGCAAATGCAAACATCTGTTTCGCATCCAATGGCGCAAGATATACGTCTGTGAATATCCCGTCAGCTTTGTTTTCCGGAAAATAGAAAAAGCCTTTTGAAGGTTTATGTTCGTTATAAACTATTAAAAGTTTTAAATCTCCGAATACATTATCTTTTTTTATA
This sequence comes from uncultured bacterium, assembly GCA_949297715.1. GTDB lineage: Bacteria > Cyanobacteriota > Vampirovibrionia > Gastranaerophilales > Gastranaerophilaceae > Scatenecus. The sequence continues at coordinate 19,927 of CASFTJ010000004.1, forward strand.
AAATTGTTTAAAAATTCATACGAATATCCGTCTATGTATTCAAAATTGTTTACGACTATTACAAAACGGCTGTATTGAATTATTTTGTCAAATATTTTGGCTAAAAGTTCAAAATATCTTGTTTTGCCCGCAAGCATGGTTTCAAATGTTCCGATTTTGGTTGGGTATAAAAAGTTCAACAAATCCCCGACTTCCTGCGATTCAAGATATGGAAATTCGTTTTGAAAATATTTTGTTGCATCTTTTCTGAATTTGTTGTTGTTTATACAAAAATTCGGAAGATTAAATAAATTTAAAATTATATCCTGCAAAAGCCCGCCCGGTGTAAGCTGCGTTATCGGAGTGCAGTTGCCGTAAAACCAAATGTAATTTTTTTCTCTTAATTCGTTTATTATATGGGAGATGACAAGAGTCTTCCCTGTGCCTTTGGGACCGCTTAATGAAAATATTTTTTTATCTTCTGATAATATGTTTTTGACAAGAATGTTTTTAGCACTCTGTTGGGCTACAAGGTTCTGGGTTGCAAATTCAAATAAGTTCGGTTGTTTGTTTTCTGTTTCTTCATCTTTGGGGGCAAACGGATATTTACATTTTCTGCAGTTTAGTGCATTTGGAAAATTTACACTCTTGCATTGCGGACAAATTTTTAAAATTTCTTGACCGCAATTTTTGCAAACTAAATCAAAAATGGTATTTACTGTGTTGCAATTTTTACAAACTAATCCGGTTCTTGTTTTACAATAAGGGCACTTTAGCGCATTGTCCGGAATGGTTTTTTTGCAAATTGGACATTTCATTCTGTTAAATCCTGATTAGTTAAACGCTTGTTTAACCTTTTCCATTAATCTGAACAAACGTTTAGAGATTTCCGATTGTGAAAGATTCAAAATTTTTGCAATCTCTTTTTGTGTCATACCATTATCATATCGCAACTTAAAGATTTGTAAATAGTTTTTGTCAGGTTCTTCTTTATCTATTTTTTCCAATGAGTTAATTACGTGCTGCAAAATCTCTTTTCTTAAAAGTTCATCCTCAGGCGTTGTGCTTAAATCTGCAGGCTCATATACAATTTTTGCATTTGCATAATTGCTGTATGATTCTTGTGCATCAAGAGAAACTTCTCCGGTCGGAATAAAACCTTCTCTGGTTCTGCGAAGTCTGCCAGAATCTTTTAATACATTAAGAATCGAAGTCGTTGCAATTTTTTTCAGATATGCTTCTAATGTTGCATCTGAAGTTATCGTTCTTACAATGTTGACGGATCTTTTACAAGTTTCGTTGAAGAAATCATCGTACAAATCTTCATTGTTTACAAACTTTCGGTCAGTTTTTATTATGCGCTCTATTAAATCTATCTTATCCTGTGTGAATTCCACTAATTACAATCCTTTACAACTTTCAGTATTATAACATAATTACAAATTAATTATAAGCCCTAACTTGAAATTAGGCGTAGGAATCTCTCCTGGTGCGGGTTTCACTACTTTTAGAGTGTCTTTAACAGTTCGTAACACAATGTCATTTATCTGGGTTGAACCGCTGGATTTTGTTATTTGAGCATCTTGTACGGTACCGTCATTTTTTAGTTTTATTTCTACTTTAACCTGATTTGAGTATGCGTATTCTGTAGCAAGAAGCAAGTCGCTTGATAATGTCAAACGAATACTCTTTCCTGCTGTTTGTAAATATTTTTTAACTTTGTCACTGTAGGATAAATAATCCGGTACTTCCCAAGCTAAACTCCTTACAGTTACGTACGGAAGTGGTGTGTTTTTAGATGGTTGGGCGGGTGAGGTCGATGGTTTTGCCTTTGCTTGTTGTGCCTGCTGCGGTTTTGGTTTGGAAGGTTGGGCAGGTGCTGTGTCCGGAGTTTTTTGTGCCGACGTTGGTGTGTTTATATCAGGTGCGTTAGTCATTAAATTTGTGTTGTCACCTTCAGTTTGGTTTTCTGATGGGTTTGAAATGTTTGTCCCATCTGATTCTATTGGATTTTGTGCAAGTATATCCGTTGAATTTTTGTTTTTTAACAAGAAAAATCCTGCACCTCCAACTATTGCTAATATTGCAACAACTGCTGCTGCAAGTATTGCTTGTTTTCCCTTTTCCTGTATCGTATTCCCAGAAGGTATTTCCTCCTGTGAATTATCTATTTCTGTTTCATAATCAAAATTATTTGAATTGTTGTCCATGTCATAATTTTGTGTATTAAAAAGTACTCCCAGTTTATCGTCTTTTTCGTTGGATGATTCTTCTTTTAGGGTTGAACTGTTCATTGATTGGGTTTCTGTGTTAGAAAATGTTTCTGCTGATCCAGTTGTGCTAAGAAGATCATCAATTTGTGAAATTAATTCGTCTGTTGAAAGATCAGTATTATTTTTAGGTTCATTGAATTCTTCTACTCCGGCTATATCGTCGGTAACTGTTGATTTTTCAATCTCATCAGCATTAAGATTTAAATCGGTTATAGTATCTTCTGTTTGGATAGATTCAATAGTATCAGATTGTGCGGAAAGTGTTTCGGACTGCTTTTCCAATGCTGAAAAATCAGTAAGGTCTTCAGTTCCTGATTTTACTTCCGTTAGTAATTCTTGATTAGAGGTATTATTTTCAATTGATTGGTCTTCAATATTTAAAATGTCGGTTTCTAATTCTTCAGATAAAGGCTCAACAGGTGAGTCGTTTGCTGTAGTTAAATTTTCGTCTGCAAGCATTCTGTCAAGTTCAATATCTTCAGGTAAAATATCAGGCTGTTCTTCTTGTTTTGCATTTTGGATAGGCTCATTTGTTTTTTCTATTTTATGAGTTTTTTCATCTTCCTGTATAAGATTGTTGAAATCTTCTAGTGGAGAAGTTTCATTTGATTGAATTGATTCTGATTTAGGTGATGGTGCTTCTGGAGATGGCGTTTCGTCCAAATCTTCTGATATTTCCAAAAGTGGTTCATCAAGTGATAGTTCTGTGTCATCAAATGATAATTCCTGTAAGGGTTCTTCAAATAATAATTCAGGTTCTTCTGATAGGTTTTCTGAAGACTGTTTTAGGATATTTGTATCAGTATTTGGAACGGTATTGGTGTCTGTTAGTGGTGTATTCATAGAAGTTTCATCGGAAGAAGATGACAAACTTTCAAAATCTTCAAGTTTATTTTCTTGAAGTGTTAAATTATTTGATTCTGTATCAGCTTCTATTTCTCCTATGTCTATAGAAGTTTCATCGGAAGAAGATGACAAACTTTCAAAACCTTCAAGTTTATTTGCTGAAATCGTTTGATTATCTATGTTTGTGAATTTTTGTTCAATTTCTGCTGAATTAGTTTCTGTAAGATTTGTGTTTGTTGTTATATCATCAAAATCCATTGTTTCCGAAGGTGTCGTATCTGTTTTTATAATTTTATTATCTTGTAATGATTCGGAGATATTTTCAAGATCACTAAAATCTATAGTTTCATTTTTTGAAATTTCTGTTTTAACTGTGTTTGATGATGTTTCTGCTGTTTGTGTTTCAAAAGGCATTATCTCATCAAAGTCTAATGTTTCTGGGGTATTTTTTTGTTCAATTATTCCTTTGGTTGTTCTTGGTTCTTCTGTGTTATATTCATCTGTTTGTGAAAGGTTATTAAAATCCATTGTAAAAGATTCTAAATCTTCGTTTGTTAAAGTTTCAATATCTTCATTTTGTATAATTTCCTGAGGATTGGAATCTTCAATATTTTCAGACTGAAGATCTTCAGTTGATGTTTCTTCAATTGAATTTTTTATAATTGATGATTTTGATTTGGTTGTTTCTTTATTCATAATTTCATCAACAGTCATATCCGAAAGATCTGAAAAATCATCCAGTTCGTTTAGCATATCATCTACTGACGATGAAGAAGCTTCGGACAAATTAAATTCTGGAGTTAAGTCCGGAATATTTCTTTCTAAATTATTAAAACCGTTAATTATAGCATTTTCGTTTGGAAGATCCTGAGTGTTGGCACTTCCTGCAAAGTCAAGTTCTTCAAGAGCTTCTGCGGTTGCTGCAGCAGCTATTTCTATTGAAGGATAACCGCTATCGGGTTCTGATTTTTTCACTTCAGGTGAATGTTCTGCTCTATAGGAAAGAGTTTCAAAATTTTCAAATTCTATAAAACGATCTCTTAATTTTGCCGATTTAACAAGATTTTTGAGAAGTTCTTTTTTGTCAACTTCGGTTATGTCATGGTCTATCATTGATAGAATAAGCATATCTGAAGTATCAATTTCGTCATTGGAGAGGGACTGATCTGTATTTCCTTTGAAATTTTTGATATATTCTTTAAGGTTTGAGGCAGGAGTTAATTTTTCTTTTTCAATAAAATAATATTCATCATTTTGATTCTTTTTGTTGATGAGCTTAGGTTCAAAAAATCCTAAAAATTTTACATATTTTTTATCATTTGACATTAAAAGGACAAGATATATGTCCGGTAAAATTTCGTATTTGAAATGGCTTTTGGGAATAAATATAAAATTTTCATTGAAGACAATACGAACTTCTAAATGGATGTTTTTAAGCATGATGTCTGAAATATCCAATTCTTCAAGAACTTTCTTTATGGAGTGGATATTGTAAGTGTTTGTTGTATCAACATTTTCACTTGCTAAGAATTTCTTTATTAACTGCGCGCCTAATGTATTATAATAAGCTCGGTTTTGAATATCTTCTTTAGCAAAATGCCTTGCATTTATACCTGCTTCGTTTTTGTCATTTTCTTCAATGTAAATTAGTGTTTCCTGTCCTGCCATTATCCTAATTTCCTCCCTCTTGATATATAAGATGACACGGGAATTGAAAATATTCCATTTTTTCTGTAAACTTTTGTAACAAATATTGAAAAAATAATTTTTTTAGGACAAAATTAATCTTGTTCAGGTTTTATTTTAGTGTTGATAGAAATAAAGCAAGTGTATATATGTATAAGGAGGTTTTCTCATGATAAGTGCTGTTTCAAGTGTTAGTTTCCGTGGTGAGGCTGGTGCTCAAAAAGATTTAAATTCTTTAATTAATGATCCGGGTAAGTTCTCATCTGCGGCACCCGCTCAGACAACTGCACAACAGCAGCCAAAAGCTGATGAAGCGGTTTTTTCTACTAAAGATGAAAAAGGGAAAAATAATACAGCAAAAATTATTGCGGGTGTAGTTGGTGCACTTGCTCTTGTTTGGATTGGTTTAGGTTATGCTGTCGGACATAAAGGTTCACAGTGGACTAAAATCGAAGCTCCGGAAGGTATTACTCAAAAATGCAAAAACTTCTTCTATGCTATCGGTGAATCTGCTGTTAAAACTTACGACAATACGCTTGGCAAATGGTTCGGCAAAAAAGCGGGTGACGCTGCGGAAGCTGCTGCTGATACAACAAATAAATAATAGCAAAGTTTCGTTAAATAGTAAAAAATCCGCTCTTTTGCAAGCGGATTTTTTTATTTGAATTTATTGTTTAAGTAGAAAATTTTTTATTCCAAAAAATCCGATAAAATATAATTGCTTACAAGAACTCCTTCAACTGTCAATTTGCAGCCGCATGTGATTTTTTCAAGGTGTGAGCTTTTGAAATATTTTGAGAGAATTTTTGAATATTTTTCTTCAAAATTTATCCCGAATTTTTGGTTTATCAAGGCAAAATTTATCCCTGATTTTCGTCGAAAACCAAGAAAAATTTCTTCTTCCAGTTGTTCTTGTTTTGAAAGTGTGTGAGTTTTATTTTTTTTGAGCGGATTTATGATGTAATTTTTTAAATTTTCCTGATTTGAGTATCTGGTATTTTCTTCATAACCGTGGGCTGCAACTCCAAAGCCATAGTAATTTTCATTATTCCAGTAATTGAGGTTGTGGCGTGAAAAATATCCGGATTTTGCAAAGTTGCTTATTTCATAATGCTCAAAATCTTTTAGTGTTTCAATTGCTGCAAGATACATCTCTGATTGAAGCTCATCGTCGGCAATTTCTGTCGGAGGGTTTTTATAAAAATAGCAGCCTTCTTCAATTTTTAGCCCGTAAAGAGAAATATGACTGACACTCAAATTTTTGGCATGGATTAAGTCATCCGTAAAGCTTTTAAGAGTTTGTTTTGGTAGCCCGTATATAAAATCAAGATTTATATTTTTAAATCCTGTATTTTTCGCATAACAAACAGCATTTTCAACATCTTTAGATGAATGTTTGCGTCCGATGATTTTCAAAATTTCATCGTCAAAACTCTGGCATCCGATACTTAATCTGTTGATTCCAGCTTGCTTAATTTCTGACAAATATTCTTCACTCAAGTGCTCGGGATTAAGCTCCATTGTGACTTCTGTATTTTCATTGAATTTAAATTGAGATAAGATTTTTTTAATTTGTTTTGCTGTTAAAAGAGAAGGGGTTCCGCCTCCAAGGTAAAGTGTGTCAAGAAGTTCTCCTTTATAAAAATGATGAATTTCTTTTTCAAGAGCTTCAAGGTAATCCTCAATCAAATTTGGCTCGGCAAACGAGATAAAAGAACAGTAACGGCATTTTTGCCTGCAAAAGGGTATGTGAATATAAGCGCTTTTTGTCATACAAAAATTATATCACGGCTTTAAATCTTAATTAAAAAATGTTCGCATAAGTTAGAAAATAATTTGAAATTACATCCAACAGCATCGGCAAAATCCATACCATAATCGCCGCCCCAAAAACAGGTTTAAATAGGAAGCTTAACTGAAACACGTTAACCTGTGGTGCTGTTTTTGAAATTACACCAAGAATTATGTCTTGCCCAAGAGTTGCGAGAAGAACGGGTGAAGCAATTTGAAGTCCCATAAAAAGAACATTTGAACTCATTTTGATTAGATAATTCATATTCACAAGCTCTTTTAAAGGTAAACTTGTTGCAAAAAGCGGAAATATCTCAAAGCTTCTCAAAAACGCCCTCACAAGCCAATAAACTCCTCCGATGTGCATAAAAATTAATACACCCAAAAGTGACATAACTCTTGTTAAAATAGAAACCTGACTTGAAGTTGTCGGATCAAGAACCATAGCTGATGAAAGTCCCATCTGCATATTAATCATATCGGCGCCTGCGTCAACCGCAAGCAAAATTAACTGCGCAAGATAACCTATCATTGCACCTACTGCAAAGTTTAAAAGAATTGAAAGTATAAAAGAATCTGTTGTTCCCGCTAATGTATCCGGTCTTAAAAAAGGTCCGATTATAAATGTGAAAAGAAGTGCAAGACAAATTTTTACCATTCCCGGAACTTCTTTTTTGTTAAAAATCGGGGCAAAACGGAAAAATCCAAGCAATCTTGCAAAAATATATATCCCTGTTGCTAATGCCGCATTCAGGTGAGGAAACATTTTCATTAATTCGACATAAATTGTTTCCATTTAAAAATTATCTCCCGAGAATTGTTGTCGTTTCAGTAAAGTCAGGCTTCGGATTTGGCATCATATTGGCAGGCGAATCCTTTAGGCGCTCTTGATTGTTGATAAAAGGAATTTTGCCCGGATGACGCATAATGTAATCAATATTTGTGCTGTCTTTAAATCTGTCCTGCATTTCACCTTTGAAAGGCGATGTGTATTTATAATAATCACTGGAAAGGGCATAATTGTCGTTTTTGGTAACTCCGTTAAAGGCAAGCGCCATGCCTTCGTAAAAAAGATTTGTTAGCAATCTGATAAACCCGAATCCGCCTATTATAATAATCAGAAATACTCCTAAAATTTTAGGTGCGGCTGCAATTGTCTGTTCCTGAACCTGTGTAACGGCTTGTAAAATACCTACAACAAGACCTATTCCCGCCGCAACAAGTACGCAGGGCATTGAAATCGCAAGCATTGTTATAAATCCTTTTGACAAATATTCAGCTAAAACTTCTATCATATTATTTCCTTTAAAATTTCTAGTTGTAACTTGTGACAAGCCCTTGAACAATTAACGCCCAGCCGTCTACCGCAATGAATATAAGAAGCTTGAACGGAAGCGAAATAATCGTCGGTGATAACATAAACATACCTAATGCAAGAAGTATGTTTGCAACTACAAGGTCTAATACTATAAACGGTACAAATATAATGAACCCGATTTCAAAAGCTGTCTTTAATTCGCTTATGATATATGCGGGTGCCACTTGCCAAATGGTTATTTCTTCAGGTGTTTTTGGGGGAGTTTTTTGAGAAAGTTCTACAAAAAATGCCAGGTCGCTTTCTCGTGTTTGTTTCATCATAAACTCTTTTAAAGGTTTTGAACCTTCATTTACTGCTTCAATTATGTTGTGATTTTGTTGGTATGGTACATTTCCCATATCGTACATCTTTTGAAAAGTTGAGCCCATTGTGAAAAAGGTTAATATAATTGAAAGTCCGATTATAACGATTGACGGAGGTACCTGTTGGGTTCCCATTGCGGTTTTCAGCATTGAAAATACCACGACAAATCTTAAAAAACTTGTCATACAGCAAAATACAAACGGTAATAGTGAAAATAATGTCATCACTATCAGCATTTGTATTACGGGATTTATATCTTTTATTACGGAATCCATTTATTATATACCTTCAGCTTGTTGTTACTTTTACTTTATTTTGTTTACCATACTTTTCAGAACATTGTTTGGCTTTTTATTGTTTTTCGGAAATGCTTTAATCTCCGGTAAATTATCAATTCCCGATAAAGAATTATCGGTTATTGTTTCGGGTATGTGCTGTTGTTTTGGCGCAGCCTGATTAATATTAGTTACTTTTCTTTCAACGTTGGACGGTCTGTAAACAGTGTTTGCCGCTGCTATAAGTTCTCTGTCAAAATTTGATGAAAAATTGCTATCTTGAGTATTAGTAGTGTCTTCCAGTTTTGATATAAGAGAAGTTTTGTCAGCATCTGAGGCTATCAGAAATCTTTCTTTTCCTGCTCTTATTACATAAAGCATTTTTCTTGGCGCAAGTGCAAGTGTATCTTCAATATTTAAGAAATTGGAGTTTCTCATACCGAAATTCCCGCTTGAGAATTTTTTGTATACAAACAATGCGAAAAATATAAGTCCGCACATTGCCATTGTGTATACTCCGAAATTTAAAATGTAACTTCCCATAATCTATCCTCTACCTTGCTAAATTGTTTTTTAAGTACCTTTTAGTGAAATTGAAATTATATATCTTCATCTTCAAGTTCAAAATCACTGTAGTCAAATTCTTCTTCTCCTCCGGCTTGCGGTTCCGGTGCAGGCATGGGTTCTGCCGGAGTTTCAGGTTGAGGTGCCTGCTGTATTTGAGAAGGCTGCTGGTGTAGTGGTGAGGCTTGCTGAGCATTTTGCATATCTTCAACTTCCTGCTGGCCTTTTTCTACTATGTCAGAAATTTTGACGCCGTAACGATCGTTTATTATTACAAGTTCACCGTGCCCGATAACTTTGTTTTCGACTCTTAAGGTTACTTTATTGTCGTAAAGTGCTGCAATATCTACCACAAGCCCTTCTTCTATTTTCTTTAAATTGCCGAGAGTTATCTTTACAGGATCAAATTCTGCGTACATATCGACTTCGATACTGTCCCATAAAGTATTTGTATTTTCGGTATTTTCGTCCATTTTATATCCTCCGTCCCCGTCAAGCGGATGTTCAAGTCCCATATTCGGGTTTATGTTAAAGTCTTTTTCGTAATCTTTTAATATGAATCTCATCATATCAAGCCGGCTGTTTTCAAGAAGTATAATGTCTTCAGGAGCAAGCTCTTTCATTTCTTTTACCGTAAATCTTGTCGAACCGATTTGAATTTTAGCTTTTATAGGGCATTGGTAAAAGTCGGAATATTCAAATTTGTCTTCTGTTGAAATTACTTTATTTGCTTCCAGTCGTACTGATGGAATTGATATGATGAATTTGCCGGCTTCTCCGTCCTCTTTGTTTTTAACGATAAAAGTCAGATGAATCATATCAAAATTTGTACGTTTAATGTTGACAACAGGGGTTGGGGTTAGGAATTTAGCCATTATTCTAAACATGTAATCATTAAATGCTGTTAAAACTTCGCCTTCCAAGTCGGTCATTCTGTTTATGTTGAAGGCTCGATTGCCTCTGCCAAGGGCTTTTTCAAGCAGCATGCCCACTGTTTTTGAGGAAATCCTAAAGAACATATCATAAAGTTTGTCTATTCTGATTTTGGTTACAAAATAGGGTTCTTTCGTCATTAAAAGGTTAATATTTTTACTTACCGCAACAAGTTCAAATCTGAATCCAGGCAGGAAAAATCCGTCGCTCGACTTTTGTGCTGCGATTGGAAAAACTTTTTTAAACCAGTCGTATTCTGCATATAAATTGTCGCTGACCGGTATTTTTGTATGCTCCAGAGCTTGTAAGATATTTTCCATTATTTTTGGCTATCCCTTTAAACTAAGAAATGTATAATTTCCCTCTGATACAGTATAATATTTTTTTTCACACCGTTTCAACTTTGTAATGTATTTTAACGAAAAGTCAATTTATTTTGTTAATTTAAAAATTTTTTACAAATTCAGCGATGTCACAGGCGTCAATTGTGCCGATTATAATTTCAAAATCCAAGCCGGAGGTATTTATTTCTGTTTGCAATTCCTTTTTCATGTGCGCCAAAAGCCCGGGAATTATGATTTTTCTGGTTTTAACTTTTGAGGCAAGGTCGTAATCTTTTAAAGTTTTTACAACCATTTGTGCTGTGAATTTTTCTGCTGACCAGGCAGTTAAAACACTCATACCGTCTGCCGGCGTTACTATCAAATATGAAGGACGAGGAAGTTTTTCCAATTCATTTGCGACCGCAAAAAAAGTTAGAGCAAAATTTGTCGTTAAAAATATAAGTGCGTTTTTGTCCCTGCCGTTAAATTCATAAATTTTCGGCTCAACTTTTAGGGGTTTTCTCGGATCTGTAAAAATATTTTCTCTTAACAGCATAAGTGATGCCGACAAACATTCATTAAAATCTTCAAACAAAAGCATATTTGCATATTTGCAAATGTAAAATGACGCTTTTGCTCCAAGTTCATTGAAATTCGGATTTTGTGCTTTGGGAAAATGTACGCAAACAGGATTTGAGAAATTTTCATCTTTTTCTTTAACCGCTTTTTCTCTTATTAATTTCAATTCTTGCGCTGTTTGAGTAAAATTTTTATCCTCAATTATTTTTATCGGCAGTTTTTCAAATTCTTCAAAAGTTATTATCTGATTTTTGGTAAATTGTTCTTGTAATTTTTTAACTTTTTCTGATGTTGAATTTTTTAAAACTATCAAGTCAATTCTTTTTGATTTGTTCAAAATATTTATTTCATAATCAGAAATTCGTTTGAATTTTTTATCAAAATCTTTATCTTCACAATCTATTAAAACGCAAAGAGCTGTTGGATTTATGAAAGTTTTTTCATGACGAAAAAGAACATTTTCTCCGCCGATTTTTAACCCTTTAATTTCAATTGTTTTTTGCGCAATTTTGTTTGATTGTTCGACTAAATTTTTAAGTTCTTCAGGAAAAAACGGACATTTTTTTGTTTCGGTTTCTCCTTTTGCAAGTTTTAGGGCATAAGCCATGCAAGTCGGAAATCCGCATTTTTTGCAGTTAGAATTCTCCGCTTTTTTTGCGGCCGGAAGATATTTGAAAATTTTTAAACCTGTTAATTCCATTTATTTTAGTCCTTTTAGGGTTTGTAATGTTTGCGGATGATTTATTGCAATAAGGTTTGCGCCTGCGGCTCTTACGGCACTAGCAGCTGTAATTTCAAGAAAAATTCTTCGTTCTGCTAAATTCCCCCAGCTATTTGAAAAATCTTCTGATTTTGATTCTTTGGTTTTTAAAGCTTCTTCCCCTGCAAATGAGATTATCGGCATATTCAGGTATTTGTCTTTTGAAGCTTCCTGTTTTATTTTTTCAATTATGCTGTAACCGTATTCAAATCCGTAACCAAGGCCTCCTATATCTGTATCTATAATAATCTTTTCCATTGGTTGTCCAAGTTCTGAAGATAAAATATTTAATTCCTTTGTAAGATTTATGTCAATCGGTGTCTTTAAAACTACATAATGGTCATCTTTTGTATAGGGAATAATACTTTTATAAGTGTTTTCGTTTGCTGAGGCAATTATTGCTTCTCTGTCAAGATTTTCAATAAGCTTTGGAAGCAGTTCACTATCAAATTCGTCATCTCCGCAGCCCCTTATCATTAAAGGTAAATTTATATGCGGAAGAAGTTCCTTTAGTGTGTTAATCGCCTTTGAAATTTCATTTTTGCTCTTAATATTGAATCTTAATCCAATTATATCGGGGGATAAGTTTTGCGCATAATTAATGATTTTTGAGGCGCCTGCGCTGGTGCAGGATAAGGTGTTTTGTGCAAGTTTTTCGGCGCAGGCGCCTTTGTCTTCCTCAAAAATCCCTTCCAAAAAAGGAAATCCGTTTTCAGAATTGAAAACAGGAATTTCCATAATATATTTTGAATTTTGCGGAAAGCCTTCAAGTGATTCTTTTATTATGCTTTCCAAAGATTTGTCAGGCATTTCTGTCACTTTTTACTTTTTCCATTAATTCGTTAAATTCTTTTTCGTCTAAAGTTTCACGCTCAAGAAGATTTTTAGAGATATATTCAAGCATGTCACGATTTTCGGTTAAGAGTTTTCTTGCTATTTCATATCTTTCATCGACAATCTTCTTAACTTCTTTATCTATTTCAGCTGCAATTTCGTCGGAATAATCTCTTTTCATGCCAAAATCACGGCCGAGGAAGATATTTTGTTCGTTTTTGCCGTATGCCATATTGCCCATTTTTTCGCTCATGCCGTAAGCGGTTACCATATTGCGAGCCATATTGGAAACTTTTTCAAGGTCGTTGCTGGCACCTGTTGTGATAGAATCTTTGCCGTAAACTATTTCTTCCGCAACTCTGCCGCCCAGCGTCATTGTGATTGTATCCAAAATTTGTGATTTTTTCATTGTAAGGTGGTCTTTTTCAGGTAAAACCATTGTAATACCGAGTGCCATGCCTCTTGGTATTATTGAAACTTTATGCAATGGATCACAGTTTTTGAGAAGTTTTGCAAGAAGGGCATGACCGACTTCGTGGTAGGCTGTGTTTTCTTTTTCTTCATCAGTAATCATTCTGCTTTTCTTTTCAGGGCCTGCCATTACTTTATCAATTGCTTCTTCAAGATTTTCCATTGTTATAAGCTTTTGATCATGGCGTGCTGCAAGAAGTGCCGCTTCGTTTAACAAATTCTGCAAGTCTGCACCTGAAAATCCCGGTGTTCTTTTTGCAAGAGTTTTAAGCTCAACATCTTTATCAAGCGGTTTGTTTTTTGCATGAACCTGTAAAATCTGTTCACGACCCAAGATGTCGGGTTTGTTAATTACAATCTGGCGGTCAAAACGTCCAGGACGTAACAGTGCGTTATCTAAAATATCCGGTCTGTTTGTGGCTGCAATTACGATAATATTTGTGTTTTCGTCAAATCCGTCCATTTCAACAAGAAGCTGGTTTAAGGTTTGCTCTCTTTCATCGTGGCCTCCGCCCATTCCGGCACCTCTCTGGCGGCCGACGGCATCAATTTCGTCTATAAATATAATGCAGGGCTGGTGTTTTTTGGCTTGGTCAAACAAATCTCTTACACGACTTGCTCCGACACCGACAAACATCTCGACAAAATCAGAACCGCTTATTGAGAAGAACGGAACTCCCGCTTCTCCTGCAACTGCTTTTGCCATTAAAGTCTTACCTGTTCCGGGAGCGCCTATTAAAAGTACGCCTTTGGGGATTTTTGCTCCAAGTTTTATGTATTTGTCGCCGTTTTTCAAAAAGTCGACGATTTCTTCAAGTTCTTTTTTCTCTTCATCAATTCCAGCAACATCTTTGAAAGTTGTTTTTACTTTGCTGTCAAGCATTAATTTAGCTTTGCTTTTGCCAAACGACATCGCTTGAGAGCCTCCTGCTTGAATGCTTTTGGCGGTTACTACAAGAAGGATTATGAATAATAACGGCAAAAGCAGAGAACCGATTAAACTCATTACCTGAGAGGATTCGCTCGGTTTTTTGACCGCAATTTCAGCACCTGACTCTTCCAATTTTTTCATAATATCAGGGTCATAAGGGGTTAATACTTTATATTGCAGTACAGGCCCTTGCTTTTCAACTGCAGGCATGAACGGGTTCGGTGCAATATTCGGGTCGCTTTTGGGACTTTCCTCTTTTGGTTGGTCTTTTGGTATCGCTATTAAAAAATTGTCAGCTTTTTCTATTCGGCTGAATTCTTTATTGCTGAGTTTTTCCAAAAAATTGGAGTACGAAAGTTCTTTTGTTTTTGTAACAGGGCCGCCCATAAATACTGATGCCGTAAAAATTACTACGACTATTGCAAGTATTATGTAACCCGCAGATTGGCTTTTATTCATCAAGTTCTCCCTTAAATAATTATATGCAACTCAAGTAAGTTTATTATAACGCAAAAATTTTATATAGTATAGCCATTTGGTAAAAAACCTTAATAAAAATCTCATTAGTTATTCTTTTCCATCTATACAAATGATTGATTTCGGTTTAAAAAACGTTAAAATATTTGTATGAAAAAGTTATTAATTTTAATAATGATAATTTTTACAGGATTGGCAGCCGATGCCAAAAATGTTGATTATGAAGAAGTTTATCGCAGTCTTGAGGTTCCGACACACAGGTACATCCATGATGTTGACCCCGGTGAATATTATGATACCCAAACTTCTACCTGGTCGCCTTATCCTTTATTTAGGCTTTCAAGCACGATTTATTTTAAGACTATTGCAATAGAACCCGGATATTATGTGCTTACCCCGAGAGAATATGAGGGGAATTGGTATATCCTTTTTAAAGACAGCGGAAAAGTAAGGTATATTATTCCTGTTTATGAACGAGATATTGTGCCAGAAACATTTTATGAAGATAATATCCCGCAAAAAGAATTAACATTTACACAAAAGTGGCATATAAAAGCTCTTGATACTATCGGTAAACTTTACCCAAGTGCAAAAAGGAAACCTACTCCGCAAACTTTTTTAGAAGCAACCGATCTCGATCATAATTATCTTTCACTTGTTATTTATTGGGGAAATTACAGGTATTATACGATTTTTAGAACAATTCAGCTTTAGAGTTCGTAAAAATGTTTTAATATGTAAAGGTACAAAAAGGGCGAACATTTTCAAATGTTCGCCCTTTGTTATTAAACAAATTAATTACTTAACAAGTTCTTTGAATTTTTTACCGGCAGTGAATGCAGGAACTGTTTTAGCAGCAATTTTCAAAGCAGCACCTGTTTGAGGGTTTCTGCCTGTTCTTGCAGCTCTTTTTCTCGGTTCAAAAGTACCAAAGCCTACTAGAGTTACTTTTTTGCCTTTTGAAACTGTTTTTTGAATTGTTTCCAATGTTGCAGCAATTACATCACCTGTTGCTTTTTGTGAAACTTTAGCTTTTTTTGAAACTTCTTTTACCAATTCTTCTTTGTTCATTACGAACCTCCTTCTTACCTTTTTCGCCTACGGGTTAACAGAAACCATTCTCTCTTCCGCATGCATTTTGTATTCGACAAAGCTATTATATCATTTTATTAGTTTTTGGCAAGGGGTTTCAGGAATTTTTTTTCGTTTTTTATAAATATATTGAGGCTTTTAGCTGTGTAAAAATGCTTAAAACCCTTTATTTTCTTGCGATAAGGGCTAATTAACAGAATTCTCGTTTACTTTAGCAAATTTTATATTTTGGAAGAAGTAGCTTAGGATTTGGTAGGCATTGTAACCTTCTTTTGCAAGGTTATTTGCACCATGCTGCGACATGCCAACGCCATGACCGTTCTTTTTGACATTGCCGTCAAATGACGGAACAGAACGGATAAAAGGTAAATCATTTCCCCAAGCGGCAGATGCGTTTATTGTTTGCCCGCCTGCTGAGGCTGAATAGTATGCAGGAACTACCTTCATGTTGTAGGTTAAGACAAGTCCTGAGGTGCTTTCAACGGCTTCATTTGTTTTTGTGGTTTCTGCTGAAGCTCCACCGTAGGCTTGATCTTCAGGGGTATCTTTTAGGTCAAAGCCTAATGAGGCTCGCTTGCCAAGGTTTGCAAGTGCATAACTTCTTGCGGCTATCGCTTGTGCTTTAAGCGCTTCCAGTTCCCAGCTCGAGGGCATTTCTGACGGGACTACGCCTTTTAAGTAATCCTCTAAATCCAAATCGTTTATAACTGTTAACTTTTTATTTTTATTTTGAATAATTAAAATTCCGCGATACCATTTGTCTTTAGCGCTCACAAAACCGTTCGAGGGTGCTTTTAAGACAACATAATCCGAATATATCTGATAAAATTTACCTTTTAACCCGATTGCCATTGTGTTTTTGTAGGGGATAATTTCGTATCCCTTCATTGCTTCTAAGGTCAAGACGGTTTTATTTGTATTGGCATCAATTAGCGAAGTTTCGGCGGAAGCACCGACACCTATGCGGTCAACACCCGATTGCAAACCGATTTTTATTGCGTAACAGGGGTTTGCTATGGATGACAGCATAAAAATTATTGCAGCTGAAAATAATGCCCTCTTCATACTTTATATTATAACACATATCAAACTTTTTGGACTAAATCTTTTGATTGATTTTCGGTATTGTCGGCTTTTTCGTCAGGTTTTTGCTGTTTATTTGTTTGGGTTTCTTTATTTTCGGGTTTAACTTTTCTTTCTATGCCAAGTTTTCTCATAATGTCATCTGCGTAGAATTTACCGACTTCCTGAGCTGCTGCGTAGGAACCCATTGAACCGCATACAAATAATATCCCTTTTAGAATTGAAGCGGCTTTTCCTGTGTGTTTTGAGTGTAAGATTGTTTCTGAAAGCCACTTTAGGACTGATTTTTGCGGAACTTTTTTGGCTGCTGTTTTGAAGGCGGATTCTGAAAATATTCCGTCAAAGTGCATTTTCATAAGAGCTTCACCTAAAAACATTCCTGATAGTGCTGCGGTTTCCGTAATTCCGTCGTGAACTTTGTCATCTGACATTGCAACTTTAATTACGCCTGAGGCACAAATAAGAGGGTTTACGTTGTCCGCCGTAAATTTCAGTGCTTTCCCTGCGTACCCCGCAAGTTTATTGTCAGCAGCAAAACTTTCAAGTGCTTTCATTGCGCTTCGGGCTGAGGCTGAAAATATGTTGTCATATTTTGATATTTCCTGAATAACCCCCGTGCATTGTCCGACGGTTACAACACTTCTGCCGATTTCTCCGTTTTTGGTCTTTTCGGCATTTCTATATGCAAATATTGTTGATGCTACCGGACTGAACACGATATTTAACCTTTACACACTACATTACATATATATAAAGTTTTTGTTGAGGTGAAAATTGCTTTAAGTTAAAATTTTTTTACATTTGTTACATTAGGATATTACAAATTGGCGGTAGTTTTTATCCTTGTCAATTGACGGTTGATGTGATGTAAATTTGTTTTTGTAGTAAAATAAAAGAGAGTATAGGAGATAAAAAGATGTTGAGCGGACCATTTTTAGACAGAAGCTGGATGGGGCAGAACCCTGATTATGATAAGTCTGATGTTATAATGTTAGGTTTACCTTTTGACGGAACTGTTTCTTATCGACCGGGGTCAAGATTTGCACCGGAGCAGATAAGACTTGCAAGCTGGGGATTGGAAGAATATTCGCCGTATTTTGACAAGGATTTGGCGGAGGTGAATTTTCATGATGCAGGCGATTTGGAATTTCCGCTCGGCAACACTTACAAATCTCTTGATGTTATCGAAAGAAATGTTACGGAAATTTATCGTGACGGAAAGATGGTTTTTGGAATCGGCGGGGAGCATCTTGTGACTTTGCCTGAGATTAAGGCGGTTTCTAAATTCCATAAAAATCTCGCTATTGTGCATTTTGATGCGCATACAGATTTAAGAGAAGAATACATAGGTGAAGAAATGTCGCATTCTGCCGTAATCCGCCATTGTTCAAAGATTGTAGGCCCTCAAAATATCCGCCAAATCGGTATAAGATCAGGTATGAAAGAAGAATTTGAGTTTATGAAAACTCATAACACTCTTGCTAAGAAATTTTCAGATCTTGATGCCTTGAAAGATAAAAAAATATTCGTAACGGTTGATTTAGATGTGCTGGATCCTTCCGTAATGTCAGGAACAGGAACTCCGGAAGCGGGCGGGTTTGAGTTTAACCAGCTTATGGATTGGTTTAAGTATCTTAAAGATTTTGATATTGTAGGAGCTGATGTTGTTGAATTGGCGCCTGATTACGACGCATCCGGTGTTTCAACCGCTGTTGCTACAAAAGTTATACGTGAATTGTTGATGATTTTATAAATTAAAATAAAAAGTCAAGTTATTTTAGGGGAGCAAACTTTATGATAGACAGGATTAACTTTTTAAAAGATGAAATTAACAAGCATAATTACAACTATTATGTAGAAGATAATCCGACTATCAGCGATTTTGAATATGACAAAATGTTTGCTGAATTAAAAAAGCTTGAAGAAGAAAATCCTGAACTTCAAACTCCCGACAGCCCGACGCAGAGAGTCGGTTCAATAAGCGAGAAATTCTTGCCTTATAAGCACAAATACCGTCTTTACAGTCTTGATAATACCTACAATTATGAGGATTTGGAAAGCTGGTACGAAAAGATTTCGCAGAATTTTAACGATAAAGTTGAACTGGTTTGCGAATTGAAAATTGACGGGCTTGCGATTGCACTAACTTACGAAAACGGGATTTTCACAACCGGTGTCACAAGAGGTGACGGGGTTACGGGGGAAAATATTACAACAAATTTAAAAACTGTAAAAGCTATTCCACTGAAGCTTTTCAAAGATACAAATGTTGAAGTCAGAGGTGAAATTTATATGCCGAAAACTTCTTTTGAAAAATTAAATGAAGAAAACATTTTAAAAGGCGAAAAACCGTTTGCAAATCCGCGAAATGCCGCAGCAGGATCAATAAGACAGCTTGACAGTACAATTACTGCAAAACGGGATTTGTCGATATTTGTTTATAATTCAAGCTTTGAAAATATTGAAAATCCGCCCGAAACTCATTATGAAAGTATGCAAAGGTTGAAGGAATTAGGATTCAAAATCAATCCGAACATAAGATTGTGCCATGACATATCTGAAGCAATCGAATACTGCAAAGAATGGGAAAACAAACGTTTTGAACTTGATTATGCAACGGATGGGGTTGTAATAAAAGTGAATAAGCTTGCTTATCAGGAGGAACTCGGTTTTACGGCAAGAGCGCCAAAGTGGGCGACTGCATTTAAGTTTCCGCCGGAAGAAGCGACAACGGATCTTCTTGATATAGAGCTTAATATCGGGAAAACAGGTGCGGTCACTCCTGTTGCGATTTTATCTCCGGTTAATCTTGCGGGAAGCACCGTTGCAAGGGCAAGTCTGCATAATTTTGACGAGATTAAAAGGCTTGATACAAGAATTGGCGATAGAGTTGTCATTAAAAAAGCGGCAGAGATTATCCCGAAAGTTATAAGGGTTGAGGAAAGCGAAAAGCATTTTGAACTTCCTGTTTATGTCCCTCCTCAAACCTGTCCAGTATGCGGTTCGGAGCTTGTAACAAGAGCAGAAGAAGTTAATCTTTATTGTTCAAACCCGAATTGTCCGGCTTTATTAAAATCAAAACTTGAATTTTGGGTGTCTGGTGATGCTATGGATATTGATAAGATCGGCCCCGGAATTATTGAACAGCTTTTTAATAAAAAGCTTGTTAAAAATCCGATAGATTTGTATAAATTAACAAAGGAGGATTTTTTCAAGCTTGATAATGTAAAAGAAAAATCCGCAAATAATATGTATGAATCAATTCAAGCAAGCAAAACCCGCCCTTTAAGCAGATTTTTAACCGCTTTGAATATAAAGCATGTCGGGAAGGAAACCGCAGAAATTATCGCAAATGAATTTAAAACTTTGGATAATCTTTATCATGTAAATTCTGTTGATTTAACAGCAATTCCGAATGTCGGCTCTAAAATTGCTATAGAATTAAGAGAATATTTTAATGACGAAAGAAATTTGAAATATCTTGATAAATTTAAAGAACTTGGCTTAAATCCTATTCAGGAGGTCGAGCAGGTAAGTGATATTTTGAAAGGGAGAACGGTAGTTTTGACCGGAACTTTGCAAAATATGACAAGGGATGAAGCGCAAAGTGTTATAAAATCTTTAGGCGGAAAACCTTCATCGTCTGTTTCTAAAAATACATCTTTTGTAATTGCTGGTGAAAATCCGGGGTCTAAATTTGATAAGGCTAAAAATTTAGGTGTTATAATATTGACAGAAGATGAATTTCTTGAAATGATAAAAACGAATTCCATACCTTTTGAAAAGGAGGGAAATAAATGAGAAAAAATGCTAAAATAGTACAAATATCAGGGATAAGAGGACTGTTATTTATAATTTTCGTGGTAGTATGTTTGGCGGCAGGTTTTATAGTGTTTCCGGGGCTTGTCGGAATGTGTCTGTGGAACTGTTTTCTGTCCGCTAATTTTGGAATTCCTGAAATAAATATTTTTCAAGGGGTTCTATTATGGGGTATTGTTGCTTTGGGCATATATCTTACAAGCGGCAGATTTTCGTTTGTACAATTGAAACGCCCTGCGCAGTTGGATGAAGATGAAATTCAGGATTTGATGTCTAAAATTAAAGCCCGTTCTCAAGCATCAAGAATTAATTCCATAATTTTAAATTCGGAAAAATTACACAGCAAGGAAAATCTCGAAACAAAAGAGAATTCCGCTGCTTTGTCAGAAGAGAAAAATAAGGAGAATTTATGAAAAGATTTTTGGTTTTAGCTGCAGCTGCAGCTGTTGTTGCAGGTTTTGCCGTAAGTTCGACAAATGCTGCAGTTACTGTTACTGAAAGCCCAGAGCGCGGGTATGTAACAATCAGCGGTTCTGCTAACAAAGAATTGACACCTGATTTGGCAGAGATTTCGATATCTGTTGTCACATCAGATAACAAATCAATGCAGAATGCAACTTTGGAAAATAAAGAAATTTCCGGCAAAGTTTATACTGCTTTAAAAGAAATGATTAATACAGAAAACGGGGATTATGTAAAAACTTCAAACTTTAGAGCAAACCCGATTTATACTTATACATCAAACGGTAAAAAAAATCTTAATAAGTATGAAGTTTCAAATACCGTAACTGTTCATACTAAATCAATCGACAAAGTCGGAGATATGATAGATAAAGCAATCTCTTTAGGGGCAACCGATGTAAGTAATTTAAGCTTTACGCTTTCAAAATACGAAAAGGAATGTGATGCGCTTTTGGCGACCGCAACCCAAAGAGCACGTACACAGGCTGACAGTATTGTAAAAGCTGCTGGATCATCAATTACTGGCGTAAAAACAATTAACGGAAGCTGTACTCCGAATACACCTTCAAGAGTAACCTACAGAAATATGACGCTTAATGCAAAAGCGGCAGATTCTGCTGCATCGGAAGGAGCTTCCTATAGTGAGTCTGTTCCGGTTCAGGCAGGAGCCGTAAAAATTTACGCTAATGTAAATGCCAGCTTTTTTGTTAAATAGCTAAGAAGAAAATTTGTTTTATAATTTAAATTACGGAGATTCTTCACATTTTTTGGGGGGAATCTCCTTTAACTAAAAATCTTGTAAACTTTTGCAAACTTTTTAGCAAAAAAAAACTTTTAGGGATTTTATAATATTGGCTAAAAAGGTTAACCATGAACGTATCAAAAATATACAATTTTAATGTAACTAAATCGGGAGTTGCGCCATTTGGCGAAAATATTTCTACTGAGCCCAGAAATTACGCTGAGGAGAGAAGGCGTTCTCAAAAAAAAGCTTCAGATTTTTTAAAAGGCGCTTTAACAGTTTCTGCTGTAATTTTAGCTACAACTTACGGAATAAAGCATGGTGTTTTTAGAAGACCTCCCAAGCCTCAGCCGAAACCTGTTAAAAAGCCTGTAGAACCAGTGGTTACAGAAACTATACAGGAGATTTTTGCAAAAAGAGAGCCGGTTCCGCAAATCCCTATAAGATACACGCAGAGGGAAGTTCCTGTTGAAAATAACAGAGCCGACAGACTTAGACGCAACTCTATTGATCATTTGATTCCTGTATCGTTGGTTGATACCGCCAAGTATGCAAAATGTAAAGATCAGGATTCGAAAAATGCGTTTTGGCTGGATTTTCGAAATAAAGTCGGTGATATGTCCTATTATCGTCAATATGAAGCGTTAGGTTGTTTCTGTGATTTTATTAAAACTTTAGAGCCTGGTGAAGTTACTGTAACACCTGTGTCAGAAAGATTAAAACTTGACAATTATGAGCGTTTTATGAAAAGAATACTTGATTTCGTGGAAAAAAATCCAAAATATCACGAAGTATTTTTGGAAGATGAAGTTAAGTATGCAAATAATTATAAGAAATTTATAGAAAATAGTTCAAGACTGGATTCGAGGTTGAAGAATTTGATTTTTCCGCCAGTAGGTTCAAAAGAATTTGCAGATACACGTTATCGTAATAATTTTTGCAGAAATAGCATGCATTTGATTTCGTCATTACCTGAAGATAAACAATTAGAGGAATTCAAAATTTATCTTGAATTTATAAAGCAAATTGGGGCAGATAAGCTGCAAGGTATAAGAATCTTTAGTTTGAGGGGAATTTCACAACGCAATCTTGACAGTATAAGAAAAGAAGTTACAGCTTTAGCAAAATCTGATTCGAAATTTAAGCCTGCAGTTATAGAGACTCTGTCAGAGGAATATACAAATTATTCAGTGAAATGTCCTGAATTTCAAGATGAAATTAAAGCCTTTATATTTGATCCAACGAAAAAGGATGACTATTTAAATAAAAGGCGAAGAAATGACTTCTTTATGAGCAGTAAAAATTACATAATAAGTCAGCCGCAAGAAAAGCAGGTAGAGGAATTTAAAAATTATCTTGAATTTATAAAGCAAATTGGAGTTGAGAACCTGCAAGGTGTAAAATTCTTTAGATTTGATGGCTTACCAGAAAATAGTCTTGATGGTATAAGAAAAGAACTTTCAGCGTTTGCAAAATCAAATCCGGAATTTAAGCCTGCAGTTATAGAAGTTCTGTCAGAGGAATATACAAATTATTCAGTGAAATGTCCTGAATTTAGTGATGAAATTAAAGCTTTGGTATTTGGTTCTAATAAAGACGGTAAATATATAAATACAGGACATATAGCAGCGTTCTTTACAAACAGTGAAAATTATATTGTAAAACAATCACCGGAAAGACAAGTAGAAGAATTTAAAAATTATCTTGAATTTATTAAAAATTTAGGTTCAGAGCGAGTTAAAAATTCAATATTGTTTATACCCGGCAAATATGCTGATGAAAATAATGTTAAGATAGCAGAAGAAGCCATTAATTTTGCAAAGAATAATCCTGAGTTTAAAGATACCATTACAAGAAATCTGATTGCGTATGAACCGGATCACTCTTTTTCAATAAGTAAAAAAGATGTAAGCCATAAAGAGATATTCGAAATGGATATCAATAATCCTCGATATATTATGCATGCGGATAATATAATGAAAATCCGTAAAATGCTTATGGATTCAGGGATTGTATTAAGTGAAGATGTAAGATTAAAAAATCGTCAGGATTGGTTGGCTATAGGTATGCCGACTTCTAATCATTACATGGATGTATTTCAATATAGTTCAAAGATTGTAGATATGAGGCGTGCAGCTTTTGAATTGGATATGAAACAGGGTATTACAAGGGCTGAAGCAGACGAAATGATAGATATACTATCAGCGGATACTTCTGTTAAAAAGAGATCTATGTCTGATATTTTAGAAGAATTAAAGAAGGAAAATATTTCATCGGATAAAGCTCAAAATTTATTTAATCAGTTGATAGAAAACAAATCCAAAGTAAGGCAGAAAATAGCTGAAGTTAATTGGTCAATGGTTGCAGAGGACAAAAGACAAACCACCGTAGATTGGCTGGAAAATTGTATAAATGAAATAAATTCAGGTTCAGATAAAATATATCAAGAATTTGAGCAAATGGGGTTGACAAGAAAAAGAGCAGAAACAATGTTAAGAGCGCTCACTACATCAATAGAGCGTACAAACACAGAAGTTAAATACGGGATGACTTTGGATGAAATGATTGCAAAAATAAACAATTCTGTTATTTCGTAATCTGCATAAAAGATTTTACACTTCTTCCGGTTGAATTTTCTTCAGTTGAAACGACTTCAATTTTGTCCTTGTAATTAAAAGATGTAGAGCTACCGCCATCGAACGCCATAGCACGAGTAAGTCCGAGGTCTTTACAATACTTTTGAACTTCATACAAATCCATCGGATGCTTGTCTGTAATTATTAAAATATGGAGTTCGTCGCCTTTAAGACCGATTATTGTTCTTGCTGTTTTATGAAGGACAGAAGCGGATTCTCTGATAACTTTGCCGTCTTTTTTTACGACAAAGAATTCTTCTTCAAGTCTTAATTGCGGGAGAATTAAAGGGCCGCCTTGGGCGGAGGTTTTTATAAAACAGCTGAAGTCTGCTGAAGTATTGTGCGGAACAATTGCGTATTTCAAATCCTTTTCAGAGGAGCATTCTAAAATCCTGAATTCGGTACGGTTAAGGATTTTAGTCAAATTTTGTCTTAATTCGGGGTTATTAAGAAGGTTTTCATTAAAATGCGGATCTTCAGATGTTATGCTGTCCGTGACTACGTAAGAAATAGATTTGCCGTTATCGGGATCGAAAAATCCGGCATTAATTGTAAGTATTGCATCAGGATTAGCTTTATGGGCTTCGCTGTTTGTTATAAGGCTTTCACTAGAAATAAATTTTATTTTTTTCTTTATTTTATCACCCGTGACAGTTATATGGTAAATCCCGTCATTAAAATCTACTTTGACAGGATCTGCTGCAAAGCATAAATTTCCGATAAAAATAACCAAAATAGCAAGCAATATTTTTTTCATAATTTTATAAGTCCTTTGATTTGTAAAATCCGACAATTCCGCCGAAGAATGCCAATGGCGGGAACAGAGCCGTAATTAAAGGAGGCAAAATTCCTTTTTCAGCCAGAAGATCGAAAAACGGCAGAGTTATATAATATAAAAATATGCAGCCTATCGCAATAGTAAACCCCACTAATCTTTGTTCTCTAGGTTTGCTGAATCCAAGTAATGTTCCCATAATTGCAAGCAATACACATACAAACGGATGGAAGAACCTTTGCAGATACTTGTTCAGCATAAATCTGTATTCTTCGGTTAATCCTTCTTTTTTAAGTAGTTCAATGTAGTTTTTTAAATCGTAATTTGTGATATCTCTGTCACGCTTTGTACTGTAAGACATAAGTGTGTATGCACTTTTAGCCGATTCTCCGTTTAGAATATCCATCTGATTAATTTTTTTTATGCTCTGGAATATTCCGTCTGAATTAACTTTATATTCTGTTAAATCCTTCAAATCCCAATGGTCATTGTAGCATTTACCGGTTTTGGCAACATAAATTTCTGATAATTGATGAACGTCGTCATATTCCTTTTTTGAAAAATCAAGCACAATTATGTTTGACATATCACCCATTGAAAATCTTGAAACGACAACTGCAAGTTTTGGATGTCCGCCTTCATCTTTTTGAGTATAAATATATTGTGTTACAGGTTTGCTTCCTTTAATATCCATAAGTTTTTGGCAAGATAGAGGAATAAGCTTATCATAAGTTACAAAACATAGGGATGTTACTATAAGACTGAGAATAAAAACAGGCGCCAGAATCCTGAAAAACGACATTCCGACAGCTCTGAATATGGTAAGTTCACTGTCTTTGCTGAGTTTATCAAAAGTAAAAAGTGTTCCCAGAAGCAATCCGACAGGAAATGCTTTCCCTAAGATTTTGGGTAATTCATAAAATAATATAAGTATTGCTGTTTTTGCGGAATATACCCCTTCCAAAGTTTTTTTAATTGTGTTAAGAAGCATTTCCGGCGCAATCCAAACGACAGTAAATAAAAGTATAGCGGCAAATGTTGCCCAGAATACCTGTGAAAATATGTATTTATCGTAAATTGTGATTTTAAAAGACTTCATTAAAGTGCGAAATCCTTTCCGAGATAAAATTCTTTTGCAACCGGATCAACTGCAACGTCAGCACTTTTACCTTGAATTTTAATTTTACCGTCAAAGATAACATAGGCTCTATCTGTAATCGAAAGAGTTGCTTTCGGGTTGTGGTCAGTAATCAATACTCCAAGCCCTTTGTCCTGCGAAATTTTTCTAATGTTATCCTTAATTTCACCTATTGCAATCGGGTCAATACCAGCAAAAGGTTCATCAAGAAGCATAAAGTCAGGACTTGCCGCAAGTGCTCTTGCTATTTCAACCCTTCTGCGTTCACCGCCTGAAAGTGATACGGCAGCATAATTTCGAAGCCTAAGAATTCCAAATTCCGTTAAAAGTTCTTCCAGTTTTCTTTTCTTTTCATCTTCGGTTAATTTTTCGTTCATTTGTAAGACAAGTTTTATATTATCTTCAACCGAAAGTTTTCTGAAAATTGAGGCTTCCTGCGGAAGATATCCGATACCTGCTTTAGCTCTTATGTTCATTGGCCAGGAGGAGATGTCTTGGTTGTCAAGCATAATTTGTCCGCTGTTTGGTTTTACAAGTCCTACGACCATATAAAATGTTGTGGTTTTTCCGGCTCCGTTAGGCCCTAAAAGGCAGACAACTTCGCCCTTGTTGATGTTAAATGATATATCATTTACAACACTTCTGTCGCCGTAAATTTTTATCAGGTTTTTAGCTCTAATCTCCATTTCCTTACCCCGTTTCATTCAATGACAACATTTTACTTAAAATATTTTCCCTTTGCAATTTAATATTACGGAATGAAACGAATTACAAAACTGTATATTATTAAGATATGTTAAAGATATATAAAATATATGTTACATATAAAAAACATGAGGGTATACCATGAATATAAAACCATTTTCTTTTTCTTTATTTTCTCCTACACACTAACCTTTTACAATGAGATAAAGCCGCGAAAGCGGCTGTTATTTTTTTATGGGGTATGAAATTTATATAGAGAGAACTTTTAGCGGCAGTTGTTTGGGTGGTTTTGTTAAGAAATTGTATAATTCTTATAAAAAAGGCAATAATTTGCAGGTTTATGTTTTTATATTATTGTGTGTATAGATTTTTAATAAGGTTATGTCAACAGTAAATAATTCTCAAATATCAACAAAAGATAATTTAATAACATCATCAGCTACAGGATTACTTGCAGGTGCAGGATTTGCTCTTGCAGGGTATAATTCAAGACCGTATCTTAAGGATGGAGTTATTTCGGATGCTTTTGTGCGGAATGTCGAAGGTCATTTGGCGAATAAACTTTCTGGCGGCAGTGATAATAAAAAATTGATTGAAAGTTTTAGCAGCTTTATTGATGAGATAGGCAAAGCGACTTCATATTCAAAAATGGCAGAGGCAAATTACAATTTTTTTAATAGAATTTCTCCGGATAAATCGTTTAATGGAGTTAAAGAGGTAATAAAGCAGAGTTTGCTAACAATGATGGAGAATCTTGCAATTCCCAACACATATACAACTGATGTTATGCTTGATTATTATAATGATATAAATAAAGCTGAAAATATACAGGAACTTAAAGCTGCAATTAATGATTATTATATATCTGGCAGTTACAAATTTGAAAACTTTGAAAGCATGCGAAGTTCTCTGAAAGAAGCACTGGAAAGAAATAAGAATGAATTGCTTGGATTTGATGCTGATGTATCCGTAAAAAAAATTATAGAAGCTCTTTTTGACTGGAAGAGTGGAAAATTTGTTCAAAGGCCTGATAGCGGGGTTACTAAAGACATATTCAATGTTATAAGCGATACTGCGAAAAGTATGCAATGGAAAACTGCAGCTAAATGGGGAGGTATTGCGGCAGCAATATTTGGCGGGGCTATGTTTTTATTACAGAAATTCTCAAATCCAAAATCAAAGCCGGTAAAATCTAAGCCTCAATCAAAGGTTAATCAGCAAGTTAAAGACCGCTCAAAAGCCAATACTCAGTCGCAATCTGCATCGCAACATAAATCCTCAATACAATCTAAATCTCAAACCGATGTCCAAAAACAAGGTCAGCAGAATAAATTGGCGAATCCGCAAGCGCAAGTTACACCTAAAACAGAAAATACTGAACAAGAACAGAGTACGAATTTATTGCAAATTTATAAAAAAAATAAAAACTAAAAAAGACGGATTAATTAAACCCGTCTTTTTAAATATATGTTTTAACTATTACACCTGAGAAACCGAAATGCTTGTGATACCTGAGTTTCTAGCACTGTCCATAAGTTTTACGACAGCGCCGTGAGTAGCTTCACCGTCGGATTCTATCATCATGCCGTCAGGAAAATTTGCTGCATTTTGCTTAATATAATTTTCAAGTTCGTCGACGGGAATTTCTTGACCTTCAATATAATATTTATCCTCAGAAGTTACATTGACCGTCAAAATCTTCGTGTCCTGTTTAACCTGTTCTTCCGCGACATTTTCCGGTACTGTCAGGTTAAGCCCCTGTTGGTCAAGAAGTGGCGCTATTACCATCATTATAATCAACAGTACAAGAAAAATATCTGTTAAAGGTGTTATGTTTATTTCGTTAAATTCTCCGCGGTTACGGCTCATTTTTAGACTCCTTGTTTATTTTCTTCTTTCAGCTCTTTTTGT
Organism: uncultured bacterium; assembly: GCA_949297715.1. Classification (GTDB taxonomy): domain Bacteria; phylum Cyanobacteriota; class Vampirovibrionia; order Gastranaerophilales; family Gastranaerophilaceae; genus Scatenecus. The sequence continues at coordinate 48,693 of CASFTJ010000004.1, forward strand.
TCTTTCTTACTCAAAGGTTCGCCGGCAACGATAAGCTTTTTGTATTCTGCATCCTGTGCGGCGTTCATAACTTTCATAATCTCGGCACTTTTTACTTTTTCATCTGCTTTAACTACGACTTCAGGTTTTTCAATGGATTCTTTCAGGGCGATAAGTTCGTCGGTTAATTGTTCTTCTGTTATCGGAGTTCCGTTTAAGAACATTTGACCGTCCCTTGTGATAGCGATTGTTGCATTTTTCTGCTCAATTGCAACCCCGCTGTTAATCTCAGGTACCGTTATCGCATTATCCATTGACTGAAATGTCGGTGCTACAACCATCATTATGATTAACAGTACAAGGAAAATGTCTGTTAAAGGTGTTATGTTTATTTCCGTAAAAAGTTTTTCTTTTTTGTTTGAACTGAATGCCATTTGAGTTTTCCTTTTGTTTACAACGAAACATTTGATGTTGTTTTGTTAGATTCTTCTTCTGAATCTACAAAGCTTAAGAATAACAATTTAATAAGCTGAAAATCGTCTTCGTAGCGTTTTACTATTGATTGGAAAGAGTTGTAGAAAACAACCGCAACAATAGCAACTCCAAGACCGAAAGCTGTCGCAATCAAGGCTGATCCGATACCCATCGCAACTGCTGCAGATTGGTTTCCTTGAGTTGCAAGATCCTGGAATGTATAAAGAATTCTTACAACAGTTCCGAACAACCCTAAAAACGGTGCAACACCACCGATTGTACCGAGAATTGTAAGGTGGCTTTCAAGTTTTCTTGTTGCAAGCGCTGCTGCAATATCAAATGATCTTGAAAAACCGTTCTTTTGTTCAGAAAAGATTCTGACTGCTTCTTCTGTAACTTCTCCGATTACGCCTCCGCAATTTTCAGCGATGCTTTGAGCTCCTTGAAGATTGTTTTTGGCGAGTTCTCTTTGAAGTTTTGGGATGAATAAAACAACATCTCTTTTGTTTGCTTTGTAAAACTGAAATCTGTTAAATACAACCGCTACGACCAGTATTGAACAAACCAATATCGGTAAAAGTACCGGCCAGTCTAGTTGAATTGAGTGTAATAGTAGTTCCATTTTTGGTATCCTCTCCTTTATTTTTCTTCTAATCTTTATTGCTTTTTATTGGTAACCTGCGGCACCAAATACGTTGTAGTCAAATGTGAATTGAATATCAATGCTTGCGCCTTTGTATTCTGCCGGAAGCGGTTTAAAGGGTGCTGTGAGTTTTACTGCATTTAAAGCCGCATCATCCGCACTTTTAAGTCCTGAAGATTTGTATACACTGCAGGAAAGAAGTCTTCCGTCTTTTGCAATTTTAAACAATAATACAACTCTTTTACTTTCGTTACCTTTTGGCGGATCCCAGTTCATTTTAATTCTTCTCTGGAGTTCTCTCATATAAGGGCCGAAGTCAGGTTCTCTTATTGTATCAATTCCGGGTGCGCCTTTAGGGTTTCCGGGGCCAGGATTACCTACACCGCCTGTTCCGCCGCCACCGCCTCGTGCAAGCTTTTGTCCTGATGAACTTCCGCCGCCTGTCGGGGCTAGGGATGGTGCAGGGGTGTAACTTCCGCTGCCGCTTCCGCTTATCGGGCCGCCTGAACCTCCGCCTTTATTTGAAGTTCCTGAACCGCTTATCGGGCCTGTTGCGTAAGTGCCTGTTTTTGTTCCGCCTGAAGGTACTGGAACTTGGAATGCACTGCTTGGTTTTGCAGTCGGTTTTGGTGTTAAAGGCGGTTTTATTGAAGGTTTAGCAGTTGGAGGAGCAGGCTTTGCAACTTCAGGTGCCTTTGTTGGTGCCGGAGGTTGCTTATTTACTTTTGGCTGTTCAGGTTTTGGCTGAACTGCCTGCTGAATTTGTTCTGCTATAGTCGGTTTTTTAACCGGTTGTTGTTTTGGTTGAGTTTGCGTTTTTTGAGGTGCAGGCTGCTTCGCTTTTGCCGGCGGTTGAGGTGCAGGTGATGGTTTTGGGGAGTCTGCAGGCGCCGGTGATGGCATTGAAACAGGTTTTGTCGGATCGTGATGTCCGCCTGCTCGTGAATTTATGTCTGAACGATATGGTGTGTTCTTGTTTATCGGAGTTCCTTCTTTCTCTACAAGAACAAATTCTATATCCTTCATTTTGGGTTTCGGTCTGTCAAAAATACTCAGTTTGATTCCTAAAAGTAAAAGAATAAATGAAATAAGGTAAATTAACCCGACTACTGTGGGGTGAAGAATTGTTGAAATAACAATATCCTTTTTCAGATTATCCTCTTTACTCTTTTTGGCTGTTGCAGGAAGTGTAAAGCCGAGATTCTTCTGATTATCTTCTTCTCTATCAACGGTATATTTTCCTATGATTGACATATCCCTGATTAAACCTTTCGTTTAAGTGTTATTTATTTTATCGGTTACAGTTTTATCTCTGTCTGTGTAATTCTATTATAATTTAACAGTAAAATTATTACCCGATTTTCTAATAATTAGTATTATATATTGCGGGATTTACTGTAATTGCTTGGGTAAGTGTTAAAGAAATACCGGCATTTGCAGGGATTTCGACGTTATCTCCTTTGTCCCAGATAGATTTAACAAGTCCGCCGCCTGCGCCTACTGCTGTTCCAAGTGCTGTTCCTTTACCGATATTTCCTCCTGATATAGCACTCATAACAAGTCCTGCCGTCGCTCCGGCTGCTGAACCTACCGCAAGATCTTTACCGTAATCCTTTGCAACATCAAGTTTTGTGCCGCCTACAAGAACCCCTGTTCCGTCATCTGTTTTGATTACTGCTGATATCGGAATCTGTGTTCCGTATGGGGTTGTGATTTGGGTAAATCTTATCATAAGCTTACCGTTCATACTGCCTCTTTTGGCTTTGGAAACTTCTAAAACTTGACCTGTTATTGAGCTTCCCGCTGGAGCTATAAGACTTCCGTTATAATAAAAGTCAGAATTTAATGCTACAGTTACGTTTTGGCCAAGAGAAAGATTTTCAGAACTTAATGCCATTGTTGTGATTACAGGAATGTTTTGACCTGCCGGAACCGTTACAATGTGGCCTTTAAGAGTTGTGTTTGTATTTACTTGATTGTTATTATAATTTTGTCTTTGAAAATTATTTGACTGTGAACCGAATTGAGGTGCCGGATTGTATTGCTGCTGTTGATATGCAGGGGTTTGTTCCGTATAAGTAAAATTGCTTGCCGCTATTGTTACATTTGCTCCAAATAAGACTGCTGCCAATAGTAAACTTATTTTTGCTTTCATTTTTTATCCCTTCCCTTCTATATGTCTGATTAAACTTTTTATAATATTTTATTTTAATTTAATTCTCTTGTCAATTTGTTAAAACGTGTGTGATTTCAAGCGGTTCGGTAAGAATTATAAGCAAATCAAGACCTGAGGGAAGTGTTGTATGTTCGCCCATTTTTCTTCTTTCTCCAGGTTTAATTTGAAGTGTTGCCGTACCTTTTAGTTTTTGCTGGTAATGAGGCATCCTTATCCAGTTTTCTGGTTCAGAAACTCCTCCGCCTATAAGATTGTTATTGGAAGTGTAAATATATCCCTTCATCGGAAGTTCATATCCGTCGGGTAATATCATTTTAGCTATTCGGATAATCATTGATCCGTTTGTGCCGATTACGGGTTCATTCATTTTCTCGATGTAGCCTTCAAAAAGTGTGTTTTCGGGAACTATTTTGGTGTCATACATGAATAAGTCGGTTGTCGCAATAAATTTCACTTTATAACCTTCTGAATTATATTGTGTTGAAATTTCCTGCGCACTTATTACGGGGATGAAAGTTCCGGCATTCAAAACTACCGGATCCTGTTCTCTCATATCAAGCTGTATGTCCTCAAGAGGAGCTGCAGAATAAGCTTGGATACCGCATAAACTGCCTAATATTAATATACTCAATAAAGCTCTTTTCATAAGTCCTATTATAACATTTTTTACCTTAAAAGCAAGTTGTCAGGTTTTGATAACAGATAAATGTTTTAATTTTTCCATTTGTTTGTTTTTTGATATAATAAAGTTTGTAGAAAGGACGTGTAAACATGAATAAACGAATTGTATCAGGCATGAGGCCTACAGGAAAACTTCATTTGGGGCATTATCTCGGGGTTATTCAAAATTGGGTTAAACTTCAGACACAATATGAAAGCTTTTTCTTTGTCGCTGATTGGCACGCTCTTACTACAAAATACGATAAAACTGAAAATCTTAAAGACGACGTTTTTGACGTTGTTGCAGATTGGTTAAGCTGCGGAATTGATCCTGAGGTTTCTACAATTTATGTTCAGTCTTTGATTCCAGAAATTGCGGAGCTTAATGTTTATTTGAGTATGGTTACTCCTCAAAATTGGGTTGAGAGAGATCCTTGTCTTAAAGATATGGCAAAAATTCTTCGCACAAAAGAAGGCGCTAATTCGCAGGTAAGTTACGGGTTATTGGGGTATCCTGTTTTGATGAGTGCGGATATTATGATGTTTAATTCTTCTTATATTCCTGTCGGAATTGATCAGGTTGCGCATATCGAAATTACCCGTGATATTGCAAGAAGATTTAATAATATTTATAAATGTGACTTTTTTAATGAGCCTGAACCTTTGTTGAATAACTGTTCGTTGATTTGCGGGTTAGACGGAAATAAAATGGGCAAGTCTTTCCAAAATGATATAAAAATTTCCGATACGGCTGAAGTTACGGCAAAGAAAATTATGACGGCTATCACTGACAGAAGCAGAATGAGAAAAGATGACCCTGGACATCCGGATGAGTGCGAAGTTGCGTTTAAGTATTGGCAGGTATTCGGTACGGATGAACAGGTTCAACAAGTAAGATGTGAGTGCGAAAAAGGTTTGAGGGGCTGCGCTGATTGTAAAAGACAGCTTGCTCAAGTTATAAATAAAAAAATGGCGCCGATTCGTGAAAAAAGAGCTTACTATGAGCAGCACCCTGAAGTTGTTCATAATATTATCAAAGAAGGTTCTGAAAAAGCACGTGTTGAGGCGAAAAAAGTCTTAAAAGAAGTCAGAAAACTTGTTAAAATGTATTAGGATTTAACGATTACGGAGAGAGTTGATGCATGATATTCTTATTAAAATAAATGATTTATTTCAGAGTTGGGGTGTTCCGGGGCTTGCTCTTAATTCTTTTATCGAAAGTTTTTTTCTTGTTCCGCCTCCTGATATATTGTTGATTTCTATGGATCTTGCAAAACCTGATAAGGCACTTTATTATGCAACAATTTGTACGATAGCATCAGCTTTTGGAGGTGCTTTCGGGTATTTTATCGGGTATGTCGGCGGGCGTCCTGTTTTTAACTTTATTTTCAGAAATAAGCACGAACAGTTTGAACGTGTCGAAAAAATGTATGGCGAATATGGCTCTTGGGCAGTGTTTTTCTCCGCTTTTACTCCTATCCCGTATAAAATTTTTACTATTACAAGCGGAATTCTGAATATGAATTTCTGGAAATTCTTGGTAGCAAGCTTTTTTGGAAGAGGCTTAAGATTTTATCTTGTAAGTATTGTACTTATGCTTTTCGGGGAAACGATTAAACATTACATCGAATGGGTTATATTAGGGGTTACGGTTCTGATTATTCTGTTCTTTGTTGTTCTATACAAGAAAAGACATATGTTTAAAAAAAATATAGAGTAATTTCATATATTTATATTAGTGTATATTTTGCCAAAAAGATATATAATAAAATAAACTGATTTTACTGTTCAGTTGATATTAATAAAAAAATCATTAAGTTTAGAAAAAAAGGATGATTAAGATGAATAGAAATTTAGCTTTATTTATTGCAACAGTTGTTATATTAGGTACAACTACGGGTGTTTGTTTGGCAGTTGATAGTAACAACTCTATGGGTATAAATCGTGCAACTATCCCTTCTGCGGATCCTGTTGAACCTCCAATCAATGTTGGTGTTTTTGAATATAACCCGAAACTTTATCCAAATCCCAATTTAGCTCATGCGGTTGCAAGTTATAAGCAGGAAAATTATACAGGTGCTGCTCAGGAACTTTTGTCTTTTGTTGAGAAAAATCCTGAGGATGTAAAGGCATATTATTACTTGGCAATGGCTTTAGCTAACCTTGGCGATTCTGATGCTGCTGTTACAGCTTATGAAAAAGTTATTGCTTTAAATTCAAATGAGGCTATAACTACTTATGCGTCAAAAGGCAGGGATTGTATTATTGGCGGGCCGCTTTGTGTTGATGCTGATTTGATGGACGGGGAAGAACCTGATCCTTTGGATGAATTTATTAATGCTCCTTACGGGGATGGATTTTCTCCTGAGTTGAAAGAACAAATGAAGTTGCAAGACCTCAAAACCATCCAGAAAAATATTAACAGAAAACCTGAGCTTGATAAAGATGAAATTCAAGATATTAAAAATTTTGATAAAGAAAATTCAGGGTATAATCTTACGGATAACTTGATTGCGCTTGCGGATGGCGAAGTTTCAAATGACGAAATTGTCGATGCTTTGAATACACTTAAAAAAGCAGGTATGACGGTTTCTATTCAACCATCTTCCTCAAATCCTGCAGCTTACCAAAATCCGCAAATGGCACAGATGAGCATGATGATGGGAAATTCTCAAAATAATAACAATGACCCTATGGCTCAGATGCTTCCTTATATGATGCAGGCCGGAACAAAAGAGGGTGCGCAAAATGTTGATCCGCAAGTTATTCAGGCTATGATGATGAGTTCTATGCTGAATAATTTTGATTTTAATGCGTCTGATAATAACAGATAGTTATGATTATTAATACTTATGAAGAAGCGAAAAATAAACTTTTGACATTCTCTCTTGATGAGGAATGTCAAAGTTTTTTTGAAAAAAATAATTATTTGTTGGAACTTGCTTATTGTAAAATTTTTACCGGTAAGCTTGAGGCTGCCGAAAATCTTTTTGCTCTGACCTTAAATGAAAATACCCGTTCAAAATGGGGGTATAAACTTTCGGGAATTCTTTTAAACAAACCTGTGCAATATCCGACGTATTTTGAGTTGAGAAACTTTCTTGAAATTGATTTAAACCTGCTGATTAACTACCAAAAAGGAGAATATGCTGATGAAGTTTTAAGTTATGCGGATTCGTTTTTTTCGGTTAATCCTGAGGTTTATAAGTATATTGGGCGGGTATTTTTAAAAAACGGTGTGTATTCTTATGCAAAGTTTTTTCTTGAGAGAGCTAAAAATTATTTTTATCAGGATCCGGAGCTTCACGTACATCTTGCCGAGTTTGCCATTTTAGAAGGTCGTTATGAAAGTGCTTTAAAGGCTGTAAATGCTTGTCTGGAAATTCTTCCGGAGTATTTTCCGGCAATCAAATTGAAAAGAAAATTAACGAAAAGTGTTTTATAAATTGATTGAAAAATAAGTTTGTGTTACTCTGGTAGCGCAAGTTTTTAATAACCCCAGGAGAGGAATTAAGTTTATGATTATTATAATGGAGCGTAATGCGACAAAGGTTAACATTCAAAAAGTGTTGGATTTGTTAACTGATAACGGTTTTAAAGTAAGATGTACCGAAGGTGAAATTCATACAGTTATTGATGCAATAGGTGATAAAAATACGGTGTCACCCGGTAGAATTGCGGCATTAGAAGGTGTAAAAGAGATTAAAGTAATAAGAGAGCCTTATCGTTTAGCTTCTCGTGACGGGCAGGATGAAGATACAGTTATTTCATTTCCGAACGGTGTTAAAATCGGCGGAAACAACAAACCTGTTGTAATGGCGGGGCCTTGCTCAGTTGAAGAAGATTTTGAAGGACTTTTGAAGGTTGCAGTTGCTGCAAAAGAAGCAGGTTGTCAGTTTCTTAGAGGCGGTGCTTTTAAGCCGAGAACTTCTCCTTATGATTTTCAAGGTTTTGGAGAAAAGGCGCTTCGATATCTGAAAAAAGCAAGTGAAGAAACCGGACTTTTAACGGTTTCAGAAGTTATGGATGCGTCTGACCTTGATATGATGTGCGATTATGTTGATGTTTTGCAGATTGGAGCTAGAAATGTTCAGAATTTCAAGCTTCTTCATGCTGTCGGGCGTTGTAACAAGCCTGTAATCTTAAAAAGAGGACTTGCAAGCACCATTAGAGAATTTCTTCTTGCAGCTGAACATATTTTGTATCATGGCAACAAAAACGTTATTCTTTGTGAAAGAGGTATAAGAAGTTTTGACAGTGCTTTTACCAGAAACGTTATGGACATAGCTTCAATTCCGGTTATTAAAAAGTATTCGCATCTGCCGATAATTATTGATCCGAGCCACGGTACAGGGCAAAGATATCTTATTGAACCGCTTGCTAAAGCAGGATTAGTCGTTGGTGCTGACGGTATTATGATTGAAGTCCACCACGATCCTGAAAATGCTCTTTCTGATGGAAAACAAAGTTTGCCTATTCCGATGTTTAAAGAAGTAATGGAAAGACTTAATCGTTTCAGTAACAGGCTTCATTACGAAAAACAATACCTTAGTGCGGATGTGTAATATTTATAAATTAAAGGCGCCATACTAATAAGGCGCCTTTTTTAAATCTTTTATTATATTTGTTTATTAATTGATTAATAATCACTAACTGAAGCATCTTCTTCATCTTGTAGTGATGAAAGATCACGGCTGTATTTTGCATCAAAATCTTCGGGCATTAAATCCGTATCAGGCCATACCGTATCTTCATCAAACCTGCAGGCATGAAGGTTTACAGAGGCTGACAAATCTGAATTGCTTAAGTCACTTTCTGAAAATATACATCCTGCCATATCTGTATCAGTAAAGTTGCAGTAAGTCATTTCTGCATAACTGCAATCCGCACCGTTTAAAAGAGCTTCTGTAAAATCACATTCAAGAACTCTTGCTCTTGTAAAGTCAACTGATGTTAAATCAGCTCCTGCAAATTTTACAAAAGAAAGCGAACAATCTGCAAATGAACTTGAGTTTAAATCAACATCACTAAAATCTATTTCAGAAAGACTTATCCCTGAAAAGTCCACTTCACTAAGGTCTACGTCCTCCTGCTCCTGTTTCCATTCGTTGAATTTTTCGGGATATTTTTGCAATAATTCGACTAATTCTTCTTTTGTATAATCAATCATTCGTTTCTCCTTTATGTATATTTTTCATTAATTTTTTATTAAATCTGCCTGCATTGCAAGTAATACTGCCTGTGTCCGGCTTGTAACATTCAGTTTCTTAAAGATACTATTAAGGTGGCTCTTGACTGTCACCTCTCTTAATACAAGTTTTTCCGCTATATCTTTATTGCTTGCTCCTTTTGCTGCAAGTGCTAATACTTCTTTTTCCCTGTTTGTTAAAGATTTAATCGTGTTATTTGATTTAAATGACAAATTATTTTTTTGTGCAGATTCTTTTGTCCATTGGCTGCGTCTTAAAACTGCTTCCATACGGGCTAAAAGGTTTGGCAAAACAAATGGTTTTGTTATATAATCATCCGCACCGATTTTTAGTCCGGCTACAATTTTTTGTTCTTCGGATACTGCCGTTATCATTATAACCGGAATGTGATTTGTTGTTGAATGCTTTCTGATTGCTTTTAAAGTTGCCCAGCCGTCCATATTTGGCATCATTACATCCAACAAGATTATGTCAAAATTTGTGTCTTCTCCTGTTAATATTTCAAGCGCCTGAATTCCGTCTATTGCTACTCGTACATTGTACCCGTAGTAGGGAAGGGCATCTTTTAAATATTTAGGATTGTCATCGACTAATAATACATTTGCCGTATTTGACATCTTAATTCCTTTACACAATGTTATTTTTAAGGGCTTTTAATGCGGCCTGAAGCCTGTCATCAACTTCTAATTTTTGCAAAATACTTGCAACGTGGGCTTTTGTTGTATTTATACTTATGACAAGAAGCTGCGCTATTTCCATATTTGAATATCCTTCTGTCATAAGTTTCAGAATTTGTTTTTCTCTTGAGGTTAAATCGTAATCTTTTCCGCTTGCATCAGTGTCAAAATTGTGAGATGTCGTTGATGCTTTTAATACAATGTGTGCTATGCTCGGATCAAACCAGGCTGCTCCGTCTGCTACCGATTGAACTACTGATACAAGTCTTTGAGGGTTAATTTCTTTTGAACAATATGCATTTGCGCCGGCCTTAAGGCTGTTCATAACTTCTTTTTCGTCATTGTGAGATGTTAGGATAATTATTTTTACATCTTTATTAGCCGAACGAATTTGCTTGGTTGCCTCAATCCCGTTCATGTTTGGCAATCCCAAGTCCATTATTATGACATCAATAGGATGTTCCTTAAAAACCTCAATTGCTTTTTCGGCGGATTCTGCTTCATAAATATTCTCAATGTAATCGACTCCTTCAAATGTTGTTTTGAGCCCAAATCTTGTTAATTCATGATCTTCTACTATAAGAATATTGGTTTTCATATATTCAATTCCTCTTTAGCGGGAGTATAATCCGGATTTAATTTAAGGCTTCTTTTAAAATTGGCATCGGCATTTTCGGTTTGTCCCTCAGCTTTCGCTATAAGCCCTTGATAATAATAATATCTAAAATCATTTTCGTCAATATATCCTGCGATTGAAAGATAAAATTTTGCTTGTCTGTAATTCTGTTTTTCTATTTCAACCCGTGCAAGATCTATCCAGGCATCTTTGTAGGTGAGATTTATTGAAATTGCGTGTTTTAAGTAATTCACTTCTCTGCTTTTGTCAAAAAGCGCCATGTAATAATAAGCTTCTGCACAATCTGAATGGGTTTTGAGAATTTTTGCTATAATATCTTTCGATTTTTTTTCATTATCAAGCATTTGGTATGTTTCTGCAACTTTTATTTCAGGAATTTGTGAATTTTTTTCTTTTGACGCTGCAGATTCATAATATTTTAATGCTGTTTTATAATCTTTGTTGCGGAAGTTTACATCTCCCAACACTAAAAGCGCCATCACGTTTCGCTTGTTTAAATCGTACGCTTTTTGCGCAAAATCTTCGGCTTTTTCGTATTCTTTCATTTCGTAATATACTCTTGAAAGCAGTGCATATACTTCTTTGTTGCTTTTCTTTTTGGACGAAACTGCGCTTTGAAGTGCTTTCAGCGCTTTGCTCAGGTCTTTTTCGTAGTAATAATAATATCCGAGATGATAATTTTTTATAGATTCACTTTTTTGAGTTTTGTAGAGAATATATTGTTCAAGTGAATTTATTTTATTTGAGTATTCTGCTGATATAAAAGGCTGTTCCTTAATCGAGGCAACTATTTTTAGTGCATCTTTCGGATTTTTACCTTGGGATAGAATTTCTGCTTTAAGTCTTGAATAATTCATGTTTGCCGGATTTTTGGAAATGGCTGTATCAATGTACTTGTTTGCATTTTCAAAATCTCCTGACTTTAAAGAACCAAGTGCCGCAAGGTAATTAGCATAATCGCTTCCCTGCATCAATATGGTATTTTTGACAAGTTCTGCCGTTGCTTCTCTGCTTTGGTCATTATAGATTATGTTAGAAAATACTTCCCCGAGGTATATTTCATCCTGTCTTGACAATTTTGCAGACGGAAAATAAAATCTTTTTATTTCTTCGGTTAAAATATTTGAAATTTCTTTATCGTAAACTTTTTTCAGTGAAAGTTCAGCAAGGTTAAAAAGGCCAATATCCGCCATTTTTGTTGCAAGCTGTAAATATGCGTAGTCACTTGGATTGATACTTTGTATCAAAACCGCAAAATCTGCGTATGCCGATCTTACGTTGCTTTGCATAAATCTGTTTAAGCCGATTGCATATTGGTTATATACTTCATTTTTGGTTAAAGTTGCTTTTTGGGGTTCCAGAAATATAAAGTCGTGTGATGGTTTTTTATTTAGAGGATTTGCCGGCTGAATTTTTGCGTAAGGGTTCTCTGCCGCCAATACTCTGCCGCAGCCTATACACAATCCCATTATTATCAACATTAACTTTATATTGTTTTTTATCAAATTTAACTCACCTTACTCTTCTATTTTACCAGAATAATAGTAATTAAACAAATCTATAATATTTTTTTCTTCAGAATCTATATTTTCATTTACGCTGTAATTGTAAATGTCTAGTAAATTATAGCGGCTTAGCTTTTCAGCATCTTCTTTTTTAAAGCTGTGGTGGTTTTCGGTCAGGAATACTTTTATAATTTTATCAACCGAAATTTTTAAAAATACATCCACAAGGCTTTTATCAAAATGAGTGCCGGAATCTTTGATTAAAATATCTATAACATTTTTAATCGGCATTTTATCACGGTAGTGTCTGCGGGAGGTTATTGCATCAAAAACGTCTGCTACGGCAAGAATTCTTCCTCCATAGGGAATTTCTTCGCCCTTAAGATGTCTGTAATAACCGTTTCCGTCATATTTTTCGTGGTGGGTACAAGCAATTTCCGTTATTATTCTAAAATCGCTCGACATACTGATGTTGTCAAGAATATTATGGGTAATCTTGACGTGTTCCTGTATGTGACTGTATTCTTCGGGGGTTAGTTTACCTTCTTTTTGAAGAACGCTGTCACGAATCCCGATTTTGCCAATATCGTGTAAAATTGCCGCTTTTTCAATTAGTTCTTTAGTTTTTTCATCAAGGTTAAGCGCATTTGCAAGAAGCATTGCGTAAAGCTTTACTCTTTGCGAATGACCTGCCGTAATTTTGTCGCGGGCATCTATTGAGGAGGCAAGAGTGTTAATAAAACTTTCAAATAATTCCTTTTGCTCTCTGTAAAGTTGTTTTTGCTGTTCGAAAAGCTGGGCATTTTCCAATGCTATGCTTGCACTTCCGCCGATTGCAACAAGCAAATCCTCATCGTTTTTGGTGAAGGTTCCGTTCGCTTTATTTAAAACCTGAAATGCGCCTATTATTTCCTGATTGTTGTTTTTTATCGGCATGCAAAGAATGGTTTTTGTTTTGTAGCCTGTTTTCAAATCGACATCTTTGTTGAATCTTAAGTCATTATAAGCGTCTGCAATATTAAGGGTTTCACCGGTTTTTACAACGTAACCCGCAAGCCCTTTTGTTGCCGGAAATCTTATTTCCTGACTGTCCATGCCAAGCGCAACTTTTGACCAGAGTTCGTCTTTTTCCTTGTCATAAATGAATACTGTGCATCTGTCAGCTTGCATTGCATTTTTGGTTTCTTCCGCTATAACTTTCAAAAGTACATTTATGTCCGTCAGCGCCGTTATTGAACGTCCGATTTTGACAAGGGATATTAAAGGATCATTTTGTATGGAGATTGAGAAATTTTCCCCGTTTTTAATCTGTTTTATTCTTCCTGCTATGTATGTGCTTAAAGAAAATTCATCTTCTTCTGAAGCATAGTTTCTAGCGTTTTCGTAATGCAGCAGTGCTACTTTGTCGTTACCTTCTGCATAACAGATGCTTCCTGACACAAATTCGTTTACAAGCTTTGCAGTCACTGAATTTGAATAATCTGCCATATACGCCCCGTCATGCATCAGAGCCAGTGAATTTTGGTAATTGCTTTTGTCTATTATATAGTTTGTAAGTCCGAGAAAACTTAAACATACTGATATATAAGGGATAGAATTAATTTTTTTAAAACAATTAAGGGCAGAGTTAAAATCTTCTTTTGCCTTTGTTGCATTGTTTTTGTGCAGATCATTAAGAGCCTCTCTAATAAGTGCTCTTCCTTCTGAACCTGCATTATTGTCTTTTTCTTCCAACTTTTTCATAACCACACCTAAAAAAACTATAATTTGATTATAACGTATTTTATGTTAGAATTCAATCATATAACAGGTACAAAAAGTGTATTTTGGAAAAATAAGGAGGGTATGATGAAAAGAATTTTAATGTCGATATTTTTTGCATTTGTTATTGCGTTGCCTACGTTTGCGGCATACGACACTGCAGAAAGAGTTCCTGTTGTCGGCAAGCAAATTGTTACAAAGAACGGTTTGCCTTCAACAATTACTTTTAAGATAGTTGATACGGATGCAGATAATTCAGCGGCTACAACCAGTAAAGTTATAGAAGTAAGTAAGCAGGATTTGATTTATGCCGGAAATGACAACGAAGTTGCGGCTGTTATTGCTCACGAAATAGGAACTGTTATGAATGCGCAAGTGTCAAAAGAAAACTTTCGTAACCTTGCAAAAGCAGCTTTGGCTAATACTTTGAGTGAAGATAATATTATCAATACCGCAGCAAACAGTGATTTTACAAATAATAAAATTTCGCAAAGTGATGCAATGGATGCTGATATTACGGGAGTTGACTTAATGATTGCAGCAGATTATAACCCGCTTGCAATGGTTGTTTGGGTTACTAAAATGCCCGGAAGCTTTTGGGAATCTATAAAAGGTGATCCTTCAAACTCCAAAAGAGCTATGAATATTTACGATTACCTGCTTTATAATTATCCTTCAAAAGTTAAAGCAGGATATGCTTGTAATGAATATCGCTTCTTCTTAACTTATGCAGATCCGATTGTTGAAAAAAGAAATTCCAGCGAGAAAAAATTGGAAAAATTTCAAAAAGAACAAGCTAAAAAGAAATCAGAAAGAGCTAAACAAATTGCAAGATATAAGGCTACAGGCGGGGTGAACGGCTGGGATGCGACTTATACCCTGCTTGAAAATTTCGCTAATTCATCTGAAAAGTAATTAATATAAAAATAAAAAATCCGGCTTAATTTTTAAAGCCGGATTTTTTTATGGGTTATTTAAAATTTAATCAATACCCATCATTCCGTTAAATAAATTCTGAAGTGGAGAGCGTCTTGCTTTAGCCGCTGCCCATTCGGCATCTAAAGCATCCAATTTACCTCCGACGGCATTGTATAATTCTTTAATGGCGGCTTCTGCACGGTCTTGTTCTGTTTCAAACTGTGCGCGAATTTTTTGGAGTTCTCCATTATCTAAAAATTTCCCGCCGCAGCCGTAGCATTCATCTATCTGGATTTGATGAAGTGAGCTTGCAAAGTTTTTGACCATTTTCATCCCGCAAACAGGACAGATTCTTGTTTGGGATTCGTCTACTTTTATAAAAGTTTTGCCTTGAATTGCGTTAAGAATTTCATCAATGCTTTCCGCTTTTTCATCAAATTTTTTGAACTCTCTATTGTCAAAGAAAATTCCGCCGCAGCCGTTAAGACATAAATCCAGGTTTTTATTTTCCGCAGGTATCGGTATTTTTACCATCGGTTTGCCGCAAGCAGGACAATTTATTATTTCTTTTGTATCAGCCATTTTAATCCTCCTAATTTTATACAGGCTATCTTAATATATTTTAACATTTCTGTCAATGCTTTTGCTTTTTAAACCGTGCCGGCAAAAAATCTTGTAATTCTTTTTAAAAAATCAAATTGATAATATTTTGAAAGTGTTAAAATTTGGTGTTAAATAACGGTGAAAAAATCCCCTTTTCTTCCTATTGATTTAAATTTTAAATAATTGTAAAATGGTTATACTGGATAGGAGACATAGTTATGGAAAATGAGAACAAATCTCTTCTTGTGAAGAAGATTATAATTTTGATTTTAACGCTTGTGGGATTTATAACAACTGTAAAGCTTGCAATAATCTATTACAATTCCAATTTTAACCCTTATGCCTTGCCGAGTTTTTGTACGGTAAATGAGTTTATAGATTGCGATGGGGTTGCCAAAACAACCGAATCTCAATTTTTCGGTGTTCCTTTAGCATGCTGGGGATTGTTTTTGTATTCGTTTATTATAATGCTTTTGTTCGCTCCCAAGCTTAAAAAATTCAGATTACTGAGATTTTTAGAAGTGTTTAAAAACCCGCTTGATTATATTGCGTCATTGGGTATTATCGCATTTTTAGTAAGCATAACTTTGCTTTGTGTAAGTTTATTTGAGATTAAAAAACTTTGTATATTATGTGCATTTACATATATTTTAAATCTTTTGATAGCGCTTGTGGCGTTGGATTACAAAAACGGGGGAGTTGTCAAGGCTTTTAAAACAAGTGTTGTCGATATGATTGACGGGTTAAAAATTAAAAAATATTTGATAGCATTTATTGTCGTAATGCTTGCGGCTGCAGGATTTTTAACTTATACATCACTTTCTTATGTTTTTACTCCTCAGGTTAAAGCAAATAAGGAATACAAAGAATTTGTAACAGCAAAGCATAACAAATATGCCGTAAGCGGAAATCTGCTTGGTGACAGCGATGCAAAAGTTGTTATTTATGCTTATACTGATTATCGCTGCAATATTTGCAGAGTTTATAACATTATGATTCATAAAATTGTAAAAGATTTAAAGAATATAAGAGTTGTACACAGAAATCTTCCTCTTGATATGGAGTGTAATAAGTATCTACAACGTCCGTTTCATGAAGGTTCATGCTTGATGGCAAGATACGCTGCAGCTGCTGAAAAACAAAATAAATTCTGGGATATTAATTCTTTATTCTTTGAAAAGCAGCCGAATAATGAAGAAGAAATTTTGGAGATTGCAAAATCTTTAAATCTTGATACAGAAAAACTTAAAAAAGATGCAAACAGTGAAGAAATAAAACAGCAAATTCTTTCTGATATTGACGAAGCGACTTCCCGCGGAATAGCAGGAACCCCTTCAACAGTAATAGGTTCAAATGTTTATGTCGGAATAAGGCAGTATGATGAATTCAAAAGAATGTTTATGGAAGCAGGAGCAGAAAAGAGATAATTCAAAAATTCTTCTTCACGCCTGCTGTGGAATTTGTTCGGCATATCCCGTATCTTTTTTGAAAGATGCGGGATATGAGGTTATTGTATATTTTTACAATCCGAATATTTATCCCGATGCTGAGTATCAAAAACGATTAGAGGCGGAAAAAATTCTTTGTGAAAATTTTGGGGTAGAACTTATTGTTGAAGAATATAATCAACATGAATTTTTTGATTATGTGAAAGGGTTTGAAATGGAGCCTGAGAAGGGGTTAAGGTGCGACAAGTGTTTTGAATTGAGGCTTATAAAAACCGCAAGTAAAGCAAAAGAGCTTGGAATTAATAATTTTACGACTTCGATTGTGATAAGTCCGCATAAAAGTTTTCAAAAACTTTCCAAAATAGGAGAAGAAATTGCCTCTAAAACAGGACTTAATTTTCTTGCAATAGACTTTAAAAAGAAGGACGGTTTTTTAAAGACCAATAAAATCGCAAATTCCCTTTCTTTATATCGTCAGAACTATTGCGGATGTAAGTTCAGTATGCGTTAATATTTTTTATTTGAAAATTAGCAATATTCAGGGATTTGTGATAAGATTTTTTTGTTGAAACTTTAAGGAGAAAGCTTTTAAGTTGAGAAAGAATGTATTTGACACATATCTTGAAAAAGTAATGAATTTTCCGCTTTGGGTTAAGCAGGTTATCTATGTAAAGCTTAAAGAAAATATGCGGGAACTTAATTGTGCGGAATTTTTGGATAAATCTTCCGATAAAATGTTTTCTTTGTATGTGCCGGTGTTAACTTTTTTAGGTCGTGAAGAACTTTTGAAAAAGAAAAGCGGATTGGATGCAAATATTTATACGTTCTTAAAGTTGAGCAGTGCTGATTACAGTATTTTGGATATTTCGTTGAGTATGTTTTTAACAATGGAAGAAACCGCAAAATATTTCGTATTTTGTGTAGACCAAAATTACATTGAATGTCCTCAGGTAGACGAAATTTATGCGATGGCGGGGTTTATATCAGGAAAATTTAAAACGGGAGAATATTTTCAGCGGAATAAAACCTTATCAATGCGTCAGGTTCAGGAAGGGCTTGATGAGCAAAAAAAAGTTGATTCTATCGGCGGCAAGCATTTAAAATATCTTGAAATTCTTGACACAATGGGATTGGTGAAAGAAAACGAACACAAAACAATATTTACTTTAAAGGAAGAAGCTAAAAAAAGATTTGTAATAGATTACAATCTTGTTCCCGATTCGGGAAGAGGTTTTAACAGTGAGGAAGAAAAAGAGTCAGCCGAAATTGAAGCTTTGAAAGAAGAGAACAGAAAATTAAAAGAAAAATTAACACAGTTATTAAGATTGGTGAAGAAAGATGTTTAACCCCAGACCTGAAATTTTAGTGAAGTATCTAAGAGGAACACTTGTAGAAGAAGAACATTGCGGGTTTAGAATGCTTGCAAATAAAGAAAAAGTGATTGAATATAACGGTGAAACCGGTCATTACCCTTTTTATTTAAGATCTTGTGCAAAACCTTTACAGGCAAGCCTTTTGATAGATTATGGCATGGACATAAAGTATAATATGACCGAAGAAGAAATCGCAATTTGCTGTGCTTCACACGCAGGAGAAGACGTTCATTTGAAGGCTGAAAAATCTTTGTTAAATAAAATCGGGTTAGATGAAAGTTATCTGAAATGCGGTATTCATAAACCTCTTTCAAAAACAAAACAGAAAGAAATGATATTAAGCGGAGAAGAAGCAACTGTTCTTCATAACAATTGTGCCGGAAAACATATTATGATGCTGGGGCTTTGCCTTATGAACGGATGGAATTTGACGGATTATGACAGTGAAGATCATCCTTTGCAGATTAAAATTAAAGAAAAAATAACTGAGCTTTGTGAACTAAAACACAGATTTCCGATAACAAAAGACGGCTGCGGGGTTCCGATAATGTCTATGCCTTTAGAAGATATGTTAAGAGGCTATTTGAATTTGTTTACAAATCCTCGTTATGACAAGATTACTAAAGCATTTCTGGAGCATCCTTATTTGATAGGCGGAGAAGACCGATTAGATACAAAAATTATTGAAAATTCCAAAGGGTTGGTTGCAAAAGTTGGAGCAGGCGGGCTTTGTGTTGTTGTGAATATTGAGCAAGAGGAGGCATTTGTCGTTAAAATAAGCGATTGCGATATGAAGGCTCGTGAGGCTGTGGTTGTGAAAACTCTAAAAAATCTTCATTGGGCAGAGGTTCCGTTTGATACTATTCTAAGAACAATTCACGGCGATATTGTAGGTGAAATAGTTTCTGTATAAGTAATTTAGGCAAATTAGTGTTTTTTGTAAAAAATGTTTTACAAATTAGCGGTATTGTCTAAAGTTTTTTTTAATAATGCCGTTTTTTATTGTATGGAAATTTAAAAAGGTTAGTAAAGTATGTCAAACATTATACCGACGAGTCAGCTTTTAATATCAGGGCTTTTTATGGATTTGTTTACACAGAAAAGCCCCGAAGAAGAAAAAACAGAAAAATCAAAAACACCTGCTAAAAGTAATAATAAGTCTTTGAAATCTAAAGATACCAAGGTTGCAGGTTCGAAAGAAAAAAATATTGAAAAGAATAATATTAATGAGTCGGAAGGTTTTCATTTGATTGGCAAAGGTGAAACCTTATATAAGATTGCAAATGATTATGGGGTAAGTGTTTCGGAACTTATCGAAGCGAATAAACAGTTAAAAACTGACAAAAACGGTAATAAAATAATTCACGAAGGTGATTTGCTGAAACTTCCGGAGAATATTATTGCGGAAACAGTTTTGCCTCAGAAACTGCCTGAGAGTGAGGTTTGGGGTAAATGGACAATTGAAAAAGGTAAAGGAGCTTTTTCAATTATGTCAAAATTTAATTTGTATGAGGAGGAGCTTAAAAAACTTAATCCTGAAATAAATTTTGAAGCTCTGCAAGTCGGAACAAAAATTAAGGTTCCAGGGTATAAGGTCAAATCAGGTGATACACTGGACAAAATTGCAAAAGAGCATGATATTACCGTTAAAATGTTAAAAGAATTAAATCCCGGGTTAAAAAGCATAAAAAACGGAATTATAATAAATGTTCCGAAAAAAGCAGAGGGAAATCTCGAACTGGGGGATTTATCTGTAGAAAAAGAGGAATATGTATCAGATACAACGGAAAATTATACGGTTAAAACAGGTGATACTTTGTATATGATTGCGAAAGAAAAAAAAGTTCCTATCTGGGCTTTAATGCTTGTTAATGATATAAAAGATCCCAAAAAATTAAATAAAGATCAGGTTTTGGAAATTCCGTCAGAGGAAGACATTACGGAACTTAATCAAGTCAGAAAAACATCTCAAAAAACAGGAAATAAGAGTGTTAAAATAACAAAAGATGACAATTTATCAACTATAGCTTCAAAATATGGAGTTCCTGTCTGGGCGCTTGTCGAAAAAAACAAAATTGAAAATCCGAATAAAATTTCAGAAGGTCAAATTCTTGAGATTCCGACAACTGATGAAATAAAGGCACTTCGTCTAACTAATGCTAAAAATAAGAGTTTGCCGAAAGTTAAAAAGTCAACTCAAAAAATTATAAAAGAACAAGAAAGTTCCGAAATACATAATCAAGGTGTCATATCGTCATCAATGGGAGTTGTTACGCACCATGTAAAACCTAAAGATTCATTAACTACAATAGCAAAAGAATATGGAGTGGATGTTAAGGATCTTGTTGCCTATAATAATCTGCAGGATAAATCTTTAACGCTTCCTCTGTCAAAGCAAAAGATAACAAATATAAAAATTGTCGGTACACCTAAAGCTGTTATGCAAGCAACCGGAGTTAGCCGAGAATTTATAGACAATTTAATTTTGTTGGAGAAAAAAAGCCGAACGTTATATGATGACGGATGCGGATTTTTGACAATCGGAATAGGGCATAATACAAAAGCTCATAAAGATTCTCAAAAGTATAAAGGCAGAACAATTTCCGATACGGAAATGTATAGTCTTCTTGCAAGAGATATTATTGAAGCACAAAATATTGTTAAAAAACATTTAAAAGAAGATTTTAATAAACTTTCTCAAAAACAAAAAGAGGCGCTTTATTCTTTAATATTTAATACCGGCGGACTAAATTCAAGTCCGAAACTTATAAAAGCAATAAAAGACGGGAATTATGCACTGGCAGCACAGCAATTTGATCAGGTTTCAGGAACCGTGAACGGGAAAAAACAGGTTATGCCTGGGCTTATAAAAAGAAGATTTTCTGAAGTTTCCGCATTTGTTGAGGGCTCTAATCTTTCATCAAAAGAGCTTCAGCAGGTAATGGCAAGAATCCAAAATATATATAATCAAGGTTATACAAGTATAGAAAATAAAAATAACCGTGTTGATTATAATGCTTATGCAAAAAAATTCTTGGGGGATTATATTGACCGTGGACTTATAAAGATTAAGGCCTAGAGAGTTGCTGATGAATTTTTATTCTTTATAGATAAGAGTGTAAGTTCCGTCTGTATTTGTGTGCACTTCCAAGGTCAAAGGATTACCGTCATAGCTTTTTGGCGGCGGGTTGTATCGTTTGAGGGAGGAAAGCATTTTTTTTGCTTCGTTTATTAAAGGTTTATTTGCTGTGTTCTGGTATAATTTTTTCTTTTTTAGATTCCCGTGTTTGTCGAGTGTAAACTGAATATCGCAGGAGCCGGAACCTTCAATTGTGTTTGTATCAAATTGGGCAAGTAAAGCATTTCTTAGTCCGTTTTTATAGACATTAATGTCTGCATTATAATCTGGCTGTACTCCGTAGGCAGGAGTATCATCCCAGAAACTGTCTATATTTGGAATATCTTTAACAACTGTTTTTTGATTTGTAATGGGTGCTTCTTCTCTTTTTTTAGGTTCTTCTCCAAAAAACAATAAAAAACATAATGAAAATGTACAACACAAAACAAATATTCCGACAGACAACAACCTAGCCGGTAAAATCGGGTGCGGTGTAAATGGCAATTCTTCTTTTGGCGGCGTTACTGTTGATGTCACTTGCGGCGGATCTGCAACTTCTTCAAATATGTTGTTGCCGCAGTCACAGTATTCTACTTTTTCTTTAAAAGTCTTTTTGCAATATTTACAAACAAACATAACTGTATTTATTATAACATATTATTTTTTAATTTTCACATTTATTATTTCAAGAAGAAACGATTTATGCAGCTGCGGCTTCATTCCCGCAATAACAAATGTTGATGCAAATATTGCCGCAATAAATACTATTATAGCAATAATTAAAAAGGTTTTTCTGTTCATTATAGTCTAATCCTTTCATAATCCGAATAATCTTCCGGTGTCGAATATTGTGTTGTATAATCCAGCAAAAATCCGCCTTTAAATTTCACCCCTGTTCGTTTTGTGTTTGGGGGAAATTTTAATATAGGATTTCCTTCCAGTTTTCTTAAAATCCTTACCATATCTGCTCGTGCGTCACGTGAGTATTCCTTGTTTGAACATGAATATCTTAAATTTGTTATATGCCCTGTGTTTGATACATCAAAAGAAAATAATACCAGTGTTCCAACAGGTGCTTCAATTCCTGATTCATCCATTATTCTGTTTTGTAAATTACTCCGCCAGACATTCCAGGCTACTATTTCCTCTTTTGATCCCTTAAAACGCCTGCTGCCTATTTCATCTTTTGCACTTAATTCATTATCGGTTTGCGGAATGTCATTTTGTGATAGTTCAAGATCTTTTTGATTTATATTCTCCTGATTTTCAAATCCGATTTCCTGTTCTAAGTATTTTTCATTGTTGCCAAATCCAAATTCGCTTTCGCTGTAAATATCGTTTTCTCTTGAAAAATCTATATCTAAATCTTTTGAATTGTTATTAAGGTTATCTTCAAGTGATATTGCTGTTTCTCTGTTTCCTGTACCTTCGGTTAAATCTAGTGAAATTCTTTTATCATCATCTTCAGGTTTTATATGAATTGAAGTATCAGTTTTTTGTACAACCGTTTTATTAGCCCGATAAAACTTTATGCTTACCATAAAATCCGAAACTTTTTTTTGTTTTGGATGCATAAGCTGTTCTTTGATTTTGAAGTTTACGTTTTCAATAGCAACAGGCTTGTGCATTGCCGGTTGTATAATCAGCACAAGCATTGTCAAAAATATATAAAGAAATATTATAAATCCCTTTAAACGCTTCATTTTTCATTTCTAATCTTTGTCACGTCTTGCGATTACTTCGTCGCATGTGTACATATCAAACATAGTATTAGATAACATAAAGGTTTCCGCTATTAATATCGCTGTCGGAACAAGTGCTGCAAGGAAGCTTGTTACAAGCCCCATTAAATCACCGCCTATTTCTGTTGCAAAGTAAGAAACATTCATTGTGAATTCTATGAAGATAATCGCACATCCGATGTATAGAAGACGTAATTTTTCTGTTTCCAATTTTCTTGTGCCCTCTAAACCGAAAATATTAACACCATGCTGTCTATAGTCGCTGTAACCGTCTTGTTTAATTACCTGTGAAGCTTGAATTTTCTTAGCTGTTGTAAAAGCGCCGGCAAAAGCAAAAAATGCAAATATAATCATAAATGACGCTAAAACCAAAAATACAGGTGAAAATCTTAACCCTGATATTCTTATCCAGCCTGCGGCTTCCGGAAAACACATTGCAAGAGTGTTTGAAACTCCATATGCCAAAAACGGAGCCGTTAAAATACCAAGAATAACTTCGCCTGATGCTTTAAGTTGTAAATTAAAAATTCTTTCTTTTATATTGTTAATTTTGGTTGTGGAAAAGCTGTTTATAAATCTTTCTATCCACTGTCTGTAAGATTTTAAAACTGATTCAAAATCTTCTCTGTATTCGTATTTGTTCAACGTCATCGCCCATTCTCCGGACGTATGCTTGAAGTATCCGCAACCCAGTGATAGTGCTGTCAAAAGTCCTGAGAAGAACAATGAAACAAATATTGCAAAGGTCACAAAATCATTCAAATTCATATAATATACAAGGTTGACAACATAAATTCCAAGCATAAACAATAAAGACAATACAACCATAAATCCTTGCGCAAATCTTGCAGTTCCTGAAACATTTTTGTTATCAGCACTTTGAAGAAATAAGTACACCCCTTGTTTCAGCATTATTGCGGCTCCGAAGACCAAAATCGAATATGCAACCCAAACTTTTATATTTGTCGGCATATGAAGATAATTTGAGGATTCTTTTATTGACAAACCCATCAGATAATTTGCAAGCCCAAATGCACATAGAATTGAACTTATTGCCATTGCAACGTGAAGGAAAATATTTGTTCTTGTATTTGAACCTATTTTATTTTTTAAATCATTTATTTGGAATGCAACTTGCTTGATTATTGAAACTCTGGCTGCTTCAATATCGGCTTTTTGTTTTTCAAGTTTTGCTCGCATTAAAGCATTTGCATCATTGCCGTAAAGTGTTCTCATGTCTTCTTCGGACAATTCTTCTCGTTCTATTGCCGTTATTGTTTTTTTAGCAGGTGTATTCTCAATTATTTTAATATTTATAAATTCGGGACTGTCTGCAAACATAATTTTGCAAATATTTCCGATTTCTACTTTTTTTATCGGCTTGCCTTTAAATAAAACCCTTTCGTTATGAAACGTATTCATCAAAACGCATTTGTTTTCATCTTTGTCATACTGCAAAGTTAAAAGTACATCAAAATCCAAATCAAGATGAAAATCACAATTCGGATTTGTACCTATATTAATTACATCTTTTTCATCAAATACTTTTTCCAGCTTTGAAGATGAAACAACTATTGTCATAAAATTCCCCTTATTTTAATTTATCAGTTTCTTAAATTTTATCTGCCAAGTGCGTGTACAAATTGTCTTATGGCTTTGTCAATATTCTGTTCCGGAGAAACGATAAGTTTTTTCTCTCCGAGAACGGGTGTAAGTTTTTCTTTTACCTGATCAAGTTTTTCAGGATGTGCGTACAAAAACATCATTGCAAGTTCAGGCATGTATTGTTTTGCATTTTCTACATTTTTGGGCAGCAAATCCCAATTAATTTGTTTTTCTATTGCACCTTCATTTTCTAAATCTCCAAGAACTACAATTGCAGGGATATAACCTTCTTTTTGCATTGTCAATGCATGGTTAAATCCTTTTTTAAGCGCCAATCCGTATGCTGTTCCGTAATCCTTGCTGTCGTAAGCCGTAAATGCATCCAATGCTTTTGTTATTCCGGAGCCGTTAAACGGTGTTCCTTCATAGATTAAATAAGCATCTTCAGAAACCCTTAAAATCTTAACCTGATCTTCAGGATCCATAAGGTTGCATATTTGTCTTAATGTTTTTTTCTGATCTGCAAGTGCTTTTTGATTTGATGCAGATGAGTCTACAAGAAAAATTACAGCTGCAGGTCTGAATTCGTCTATTTTTACATTTGACATAGCAGACCATAATAGTTTTCCAATGACTGAGATTGCAACTATTAATATTCCTAATATTATAAATCTTCTGTTTTTCATATCTCTCTCGTGCTTTTTAATTCTTATTATCAATATAATATCATACGATACCCTTTAAATCAATCTTTTAGTGTAATTTTAACATTATGCCAAAATTCTTTCCTTATGCTAAAATCATGGAACAAAGGAGAGTTAAATTATTATGGAAAAAATTATAGAGATTATTTCAGTAATTTTAGGAGCATATTTAATCGGTTCTATTCCGACAGGGTATATAATCGTAAAACTTGCGACAGGACAGGATATCAGAACAATCGGTTCCGGCTCTACTGGGGCTACTAATGTCAAAAGAGTTATGGGCAAAAAATGGTTCTTTATAACTCTTCTTCTGGATGCTTTTAAGGGGGCATTACCTGTTGTGCTCGCATATTTTTTATGCAGCAATTTTACTGATATCGGTTTGCTGCCTGTTTTGGCGGCGGTGGCTGTAATTCTCGGGCACAGCAAATCTGTTTTCCTTAAATTTACCGGCGGAAAATCCGTTGCATCTGGAGTTGGCACAATCTTGGCTCTTAACATCTGGGTTGGGCTTATTATTGCCGCAATCTGGGGGGTAATTACTTATACTTCAAAGTATGTATCTTTAGGTTCTATAATTGCTCTTGCGATTTCTCCTGTTTTGATGTATTTATTTAGGCAGCCGGTGGCTTATATTGTTTATTGCGCTGTCGGGGCTTTATACATAATTTGGCTGCACAGATCCAATATACAAAGGCTTATTAAAGGTGAAGAAAACAAAGTGAGAGAATAATTATGGATTTAATGACAGGGTTAATAATTTTCGGGATTGTGCTTGCAATTTCTTTGATAGTCAGAATTTTCTTTGCTGTGACAAAAATTCTTGTTACAATTTTGATTATTGTTGCAATTATTATCGGAATTTTTATCTGGCAGAAAGACAATATTAAAAATCTTCAGGAACGATTTACTTTTTCTGCAGTTCAGGTTCTTTTGGTTTAATTGTATTATTGTCTGGGGTTTTGGTTTTGTTTACGTTGTATGACTGAATTGAACGTTTGCCGGTTAAGCGTTTCATAAACTGATAGTAATCTTTCTTGAAGCCTTTTGCGTTATTTTGTTCTTCTTCAAGCTTGATTAATTCATCTCTTGTGTGCATTCCAATCGGAACACCTACTGATTTTCTTGTCAGCCATTCACCGATTGTCGTGTTAGTTAATGTTATCCAGCTCATTCCAAGAAGTGATCCGTTGTATTGTTTCTGGAATGTCTTATTGAACAGGTCAATCAACAGTGTCTGGTAGAATAATCTTGAACCTTCCTGTACAAATCTTTCTTTAAACTTAGTTTCGGCACCTTCAACATCGTTTCCGTTTGACTTTAACATAACCATGTTGTAGTTATCTGTCATCAGGAACCAGATTGTAGCGGCGGAGGCTGCTGTTTTTGCAAGGTTTGAAAGGTCACTGTTTGAAATATTTGACATTGAATTTACGTTGAAGGCTTTTAAGGTGTTATCCATCACAAAATCTTGGAAGTTTTTGTAATATTTTTCTTTAATTTTTTCATCTGTTGTTGATGCTATTGCTTTTTTATATTTGCCGACCTGTTCGTAAATTTTGTCAAAGCTTTTTGAAACAGCTTCCATATTTAATGCGTCGATTGATTTTTGTGATTTCGGCGCTTTTTTCATAAACAGTTCAACTAATGCGTTTGCTATTTTATACGGGAATTTTACAACACTCCATATAAATGAGAACGGAGTTATTAAGAAATTCACAAACGGTTTTACTTTTTTATCTCTTGCACCTAAATTTACAAGTCCTTCAAGCGCATCGGTGTAATCTTTAAATAATTTTCCGCTCTTATCTCCGCATTTTTCAAGTGTTTTGCGGATTTGTTCCGAAAATTCCGTATCTTCAATTTTGTTCAGTCCGTTTAATTTTACTTGTTCTGCGAAGTCTTTATTTAATTCTCCAATGTTTTGAAGATCTGTTTTAACTTTTGTAAGTTCTGATACAAATGTTTTATCTGATTTTACGTTATTCAGGAATGAATATCTGTATTTGTCAGCCAAATCTTTGTAGCCGTTTTTGTCCAGAATTTCTATTAAAGATTTAAAGCTTTTTCTGAAATCATCAGGATGCACATCTTGTTTTGCTGCTTTTGTGAGGTATTTGTCGATAACTTTTATGTCTGAAGATTTGTCTAATTCTGATACTATTTTTTGTACCACAAGTTCTCTTGAGCGGGTTGCGACTTGTCTGTATTGTTCCCCGCGGGTTTCAAATCCTCTTTCTATCAATGTATCGGCTATTTCGTCAATTTGTTTTTGAGTAACTTTATAATCCGAAATTTCTGTTAATTCTTTGTACATTCCTTTGAAAGGCTTGAAGAATGCTTCAAACGCAGCATCAACGCGAGGAATTTTTCTGAGTCCCTTAATCGCAAATCCGCCTGCAATTACTGCTGCACATCCTTTTAATACCGTATCAAATGACAGAAGCGGTTTTTGATGTTTATCTTTTGAGTTAGTTTTGTTGTCGGTATTAGATTTAAATGTAAGGTTTTGCGGTTTGATTGAGGCTTCGGGAGCGTGATTTTTTTCATTCAAAGCTCTTGCCTGCTCTGGAGTTAATCTTGTAATATATTTTCCGTTTCTCAAACGTGAATACATTTCGGTTACAAGTACCGTTGTACCTGTCATTGCCATAATACCGATTTTGGAATTGTTAATAAGTTTTGATAATGCACCCATTGTGATAAGGGTTAAGTAACCGCTTGTCAATATTCTTGAGGTTTCCTGTTTAAACCTTGTGCGTTTTTCTTTTTTTGCTTCCTGCGGATTGTCGTCCATCATACGGGACAGGTTATAAGCGTCGTTTGCCAAGAATATTGCCGGCGGAAGTCCTGATACTAATCTGTTCAAGGCTCTTTCGTGTTTTGTGTCGTAGTTGCCGACTTTTGTGTCAAACGGTTTCATTGAACGCTGGAATATCAACCATTCAAAATTCTTGTTAACATCTGCTTCAACTTTTGCTTTATCTTCTGCACTTAATTTTTTAACGTCAACGCCAAGTTCTGCTGCTTTTGCTTTTAATGCATCATTTATTGAGTTTTTCTTAAACTCCAGAAGCCCTTGAAGCGCATTAACTTCATAATCTATTTTTGAACGATGTCTTATATTTTTAAAGAATTTCTTTTGAAGAGTCCTTTCTGACCAATCTGACAGAGGCCCTATTTTCCCAAGAAGTTCTACCGTGCCGTTCAGAATATCGCCCGGAAATTTAAGTATCGGATCTGAAAAACCATTCCCGATGAGTGTAGGAATGGTTTTTTGATTAACAGTGATAAATTGTTCATCAGGGTTTGTTTTAATTAGATTGTTTGTTAATTTTGAAGATGTGACGGCATTATATAACTTGCGTGCCATACCATCAAGTGGTTTGTCCATTTCATTTAGAAATGCATTGATATCATATTTGCCGGCTTCTTTATAGAGCCTAAAAAAAGAGCCTTTAAAAGCTAACTCTTTTGAATTCGTTTTTAAAGGACTCTTATTTAAACTTGAAATTGAAGACATGTTTTCGGAATGAAATTCAGACGACTTTGGCACTTTGTTTGGGGGTAATATGCCATAGTCTTTTTGCTTTGGCTTTATCGTTTGATTTATATTTCCTACTAACATTTTTTTCCTTCCCGTCATGTATTTTCAACTGAAATGATTTTTTTGACAAGAGTAAGTATATAAAAAATTTACGATAGTTTACAATTTATTTAAAACCAAATGCAAATTTCTTAAGTATTAAAAATTCTGTCGCCGGCATCGCCCATTCCAGGCACAATGTAGCCTTTTTCATTCAAGCCTTTGTCTATTGCGGCTGTGATAATTTCTATATCCGGATAATGTTTTTGAATATTTTCAATACCTTCGGGAGCTGCAATTATACAAATACATTTGATGTTTTTAACAGGAATACCTTTATCAGCGTACAGTTTAATTGCTTCAAGAAGTGAATTTCCTGTTGCAAGCATCGGATCTGTAATGTAAATATAGAATTTCTCGGGATTTGGAGCTTCCATCGGAACCTTATTATAATACCAGATTGGTTTTAGTGTTTTTTCATCTCTGTACATTCCTATATGTCTTATGCAGGCTTGCGGGAGAATGTCGATTGCTTCGTCCGTAAAAATAAGCCCCGCTCTCAATATCGGTGAAATTATCAAATTGATGTCGGGGTCTATGGTTTTTGTTTTAAATGTTGTAATTGGTGTTGTTATTTCAGTTTCTACAAGAGGAAGATTTCGGCATGCTTCATATAGAAGGCATCTTGTGATTTTCCTTGTTGCTATTCTTACTCCTTGACTGTCTGTTTTTTCATCGCGCATTGTGCATAAATTCAGCAGTACAACAGGGTTTGATATTACTCTTACTTTTTCAGGGTTCATCTTTTCCACTCCTTTATTTTTGTCTTAAATTTCTGATTGTTTCTTTCCATATTATCAAGAATATTATTTATTTTATTAATTTCTTGCGTAATTAGTGAAGGATTTATATTGTTTTGTTTTTCTGTTTGATTTTTATTTTTAAATTGTTCCATAAAATAAGAACTTTTTGTTCCGATTGCACCTATCTTATCAAACATATCGTTCAAAAGAAACATGGAATCGTGAAGTCTTTTCGGTTGATTTATTACAATAACTTTGTTCGTTGCAATGGTTTCTTGCGTAGGTTGAATAATCTCAAGGGATTTTGAACCGCCAAGTCCGTTGAATTCTACGGTTGCAATCGAACCTTGCGGAATTGTTACGTCTTTTTCCGTTATTACAAATTTTACATATACATTGTTGTTTACGATGTTTATTTTTTGAACATAACCTACCTGAACTCCCATAAATTTAACAGGTGAGCCCACAATCATTCCGTCTACATCAGGCATGAAAATTTGATAAGTCGTTAATTCCTGAGATTTATGATGATTGTGAATTTTTATCCCAAATACGGTTAAACACAAAATAATGAGCCAAATCAGAAATTCTATCCAAGCGTATAAATGCAGTTTGAAATGTTTAACCATGCCTCTATTATACATGAACACATGTTTTTTACCACTTGCAAAATTAAAAATTGTATTATAATATTAATATTATTAAATATTCTAGAGAATTTTGTGTGAGGTTTACATTTATGGAACAGATTATAAAAGTAGCGTGGGACTTGAACGAAAACACAGATAACAGATATCAGCTTGTTTATGAAATTGCTGAACTTGCAAAAAAACTCGTTGACGAAAATCAGGCTAAAAAAGCTCACGATGACTTTGGGTTTGAAGAAAATTACGACACGGGCTATACAAAAGAAAATCCGGTTGAGCATGCCATTATGGTTAAAGCTTCTGAAGCGGATGATAACAGACTTGTCGGTTAAGTGTTTTTAAGATAATGCACAAAGGTTTTTTATTGAGCTTTTGTGCATTCTTGTGTCAAAATTAAGTTTAAGGGGAGTTTTATATGGAAGATACTTTGAAGTTTATAAATCAAGAAACTAATGGTTTTGTGCCGGAAATCGGAATTATTTTAGGTTCCGGGTTAGGTGAATTTGCTGATGAACATTGCGATATTGCGATTAACTATTCTGAAATCCCGAATTTTTTGAAATCGACTGTTCAAGGACATAAAGGAAGATTGGTTTTTGCTGAAATTTCGGGCAGGAAAGTTGTTATGATGCAGGGAAGAAACCATTTTTATGAAGGGCATTCAATGCAGGAAATTACTTATCCCGTAAAGGTTATGAAAAAACTTGGGGTGAAAACTCTTATTTTAACTAATGCTGCAGGCGGGGTTAACAAAAATTTTAAACCTTCGGATTTAATGATTATAACTGATCATATCAATTATATGGGGGCAAATCCTCTGGTCGGGCCGAACGATTCAGACTTAGGCGAACGATTTCCTGATATGAGTGAGATTTACAAAAAAGAATTAATTGCCGTTGCGGACAGGTGTGCCGAAAATTTGGGAATAAGACTTCAGCATGGGGTTTATTTTGCCTCATCTGGCCCGAGTTACGAAACCCCTGCGGAAATAAAAATGGCAGGGATTATAGGCGCAGATGCAGTCGGGATGTCTACGGTGCCTGAGGCAATTGTCGCAAATTACTGCGGGATTAAGGTGCTTGGAATTAGCTGTATTTCAAATCTTGCAGCAGGCGTTGAGGGGGCTAAAAAATTGTCGCACTCCGAAGTTATCGAAACTACTAATGCCGTTAAATCAAAATTTAAAAATCTTTTGCTAGAAATAATCAGAAATATTTAGTATAAATTCCAAGTCAAGGAAAAAAGTTCTTGACAAAAAGTTAGTCTTGCCTTACATTTGTATTATAAAATTGATTTACTATTAATTACCACCAATTGTAAGGGTATCCCCGTATTCGGGGATTTTTTTATGGGAATTTGTGAGTGGTGAGCGTGTTTTTAGTCTTAAAAAATATCCTGTTGAGTAATCTTTTTTTTGTTCTGTCAAAATAAAATATCTCGGTAATGTTGTTATTCGGGAGAATTTATGAGGAGCAAAATTTTATTTGTAAATTTAATTTTATTTTGTATTTGCGGAATTTACAATACTGGTTTTGCCTCAGAGCTTCCAAAGAGTGATTGCAGGTATCCGGATTATGTTTACGAATATCTAGGCGGCGACAGATTTGAAAATTTTAACAGAAAAATGTTCAATTTTAATTCAGGATTAAACAAGTATGCAATTCGACCTGTGCATATTTTGTGGGCATCAATTATGCCTAAATACGGAATGGACAGGATTAAGGGAGTTGCATTAAACATTGAATATCCGGCAAGGCTTGTGAGCAGTTTGATACAAAGGGATTTTGAAGCTTCTAAAAATGAAACTTTAAGATTTCTGGCAAATACGACAATAGGGCTTGGCGGAATGTATGATCCCGCAAAGCGTTTTTTTAAGATTATGCCTTCTGATGAAACAATGGAGCAGGCTTTTGCAAAGTGTAACGTTAAATCAGGGCCTTATCTGGTCGTACCTGTTTTAAGCGGGACAAATCCGAGAGGTTTGTTAGGCAGAGGTCTTGATGCTGCTTTAAATCCTTCCTGTTATATTGCAACACCCGTGCTTGCTATGGTTAAGGCGGGGCTTCTTGTTAATAAAACTTCCTATATGCAGCCTTTTATTAACATGGTTGAATCAAATTTTGCCGATCCTTACGATATTTCAAGAAAATTTTACGGGGTTGAAAGCTATATAAAATTAAAAAATTATGACAGAAAAGATATTTTGGATAACGCTGTTGAAGAAATAAATAATCAGGAAGCTGTGGATAAATTTGATTTTGATAAAGAGCCGGAATTGGTTAATGAGGATGTCGAAAATCATTTAGACAGCCGGAATTTATCGGAAAATAATTCGTCTGAAAAGTCTGTTTCCGTTGCAAGTGAAGCCTCAGAAGGCGAAAAATTATCTATTACAGATATAGTTAATGCGGGTGACAGAATTGATGAAGTGGTTTTAAATTCTTATAAGGACGAAAATTCAAAGTTAATGGCGGATGAAGTTTTGTTTGATTACAATCCGCAAAATCCTGTGACTGACAGTATGCGGACGGCATTATTTGATCTTCCGGGGGTGGATGAGTCTATTTGGGCGGAATTTTCTATATGGAACAGGTGTTTTGCAAAGCGGATAAAAACCGCATCAGTGAATATTGAACAAGGGAGAGATGATTATAAATTCAGGTATATTCTTCAAACCAAGACAAAAAATTCGCCGCTAGTGATTATTTTTCCGTCAATAGGTGAAGGAATAATGTCTTCGCATTCGGTTTTGCTTGCGAAATTTTTTTATGATGCGGGGTATTCTGCCGTAATTTTAGGGAGTGCATTTCAGTGGGAGTTTGCAAAAAGTATGCCTCAGGGGTATTGTCCTGGTATTCCTTCTGTTGATGCGGATTATCTGAGAACTGTGACTCAGGAAGCTGTTGAATTTTTGCAGAATAAATATAAATACAATTTTAATGACAGAATTGTTATCGGAACTTCTTTTGGAGCTTTAACAGCCCTTTTTCTTGCTGATAAGGAGTTTAAAAATAACACTTTAAATATTATAAGATACATTTCAATCTGCCCGCCTGTTGAATTAATTTATGCAATGAAGCAGGTTGATAAAATTGCAGATGACTGGAATAAAAATCCTGATAATTTAAAAGACAGAGTTGCCTTGACTGCTTCAAAAATTATTCAGCTTTCTAACCAAAAGGATAGCGATAAAGATTTTAAGATTGACAGACTGCCTTTTACGGAATATGAGGCAAAATTAATTACAGGATTTGTTATGCGCCAGAAGCTTTCGGATTTGGTTTACACGATTGAAAGTGAAAATATAACGGATAAAAAAGAACTTTATTTAAAAATTAATAATACAAGTTTTGAAGATTATGCCAAAAAATATCTTTTGAAAGGCGAGTTAAGAAGTATAGAGGATTTGGAATATATTACAAGTCTTCATGCAATATCTGATTATCTTCAAAACGCTGATAATTATATAATATTTCATTCTGTAAACGATTATCTTACAAATTCTTCGCAATTAAAAAAGTTGAAACTTTATACGGGCAAAAAATCTCTATATCTTGATAACGGTGCGCATTTGGGGTTTATGTACAGGGATGAATTTTTATCACTTTTAAAATCAGAAATATCCCGTTCTAATTCTAACGAACCCTCAAGGCTCTCAAGGAATTTAATACGGCAATAAGCGCAACTCCGACATCTGCAAAAACCGCACCCCACAAGCTCATCATTCCAAATGTTCCAAGAATTAGAAATAAGGCTTTTATAATAAGAGCAAAAGCTATATTTTGTTTGACTAAAGTAAGGGTTTTCTTTGCAATTTTTATAGCAAGAATAATTTTAGAAGGGCTGTCGTTCATAATTACAATATCAGCCGCCTCAATCGCCGCATCAGAACCTAATCCGCCCATTGCAATCCCGACATCAGCTCTGGTTAAAACCGGCGCATCGTTGATCCCGTCACCTGCAAAAATTACGGATTTATTTTTGGTTTTTGAACTTAGGATTTCTTCTATTTTGTTAACTTTGTCTTGAGGAAGAAGTTGCGCCCAAAATTTATTAATTTTTAATTTTTGTGCTGTTTTTTGTGCGGTTTCATAATTGTCGCCTGTAAGCATTACGATTTTTATTGAAAGTTTTTTAAGCTCCTCAATTGTTTTTTTTGAATCCTCTTTAATAATGTCCGAAATTACAATATATCCAAGATAAAGTCTGTTTTTTGCCGTATAAACAACGGTTCCGTTTTCTTGTATTTTTGAAATCGGAATTGAAAAATTTTCCATAAGTTTTGCATTTCCGACAAGAATTTCATCGCCGTTGACATTTGCTTTAATACCGCATCCTGTAATTTCAGTTATATTTTTAATTTCGGCGGTATTAATTTCTTTACCGTAAGCTTCCTTTAAAGATTGTGCAATCGGGTGATTAGAATAATTTTCCGCATAGGCAGAAAGTTTTAAAAGTTCTTCTTTTGTAATTTCGTCTGACGGGTTAACCGAAATTACATTAAATACCCCTTTGGTAAGAGTTCCGGTTTTGTCAAAGACAATTGTGTCGGGTTTTGAAAGCGTTTCCAAGTAACAACTGCCTTTAATAAGAATACCGTTTCTTGACGCTCCGCCAATTCCTGCAAAAAACCCCAAAGGTACGGAAATTACCAGTGCGCACGGGCATGATATGACAAGAAAAATTAAAGCTCTTTGTATCCATATTTCAAAGTTCCCGCCCCCTAGCAATGGCGGTAATACTGCAAGAAATAACGCACCAAAAACAACTGCGGGAGTGTAATATCTGGCAAATTTTGTTATAAAATTTTCGGCTTTTGATTTTTTTGCACTTGCCTGTTCTACAAGTTCAAGAATCTTAGAAACCGTAGAGTTTTTAAATTCTTTTGTGACTTGGACTTTAATAAGTCCGTTAATATTTATGCTTCCGCTGATAACCTCATCCCCTGTTTTAATGTTTTCAGGTGCGGATTCTCCGGTTAGAGCAGAAGTATCAATTGCGGCATCTCCTTCAATTACGATTCCGTCAAGCGGAATTTTTTCGCCTGCACAAACTGTTATTATATCTCCGATATTTATTTTATCAGGAGATTTTTTAACAAGCTGTCCATCAATTTCAATATTTGCATA
This sequence comes from uncultured bacterium, assembly GCA_949297715.1. Classification (GTDB taxonomy): domain Bacteria; phylum Cyanobacteriota; class Vampirovibrionia; order Gastranaerophilales; family Gastranaerophilaceae; genus Scatenecus. The sequence continues at coordinate 84,091 of CASFTJ010000004.1, forward strand.
ATCCGGTCTTATGTCCATAAGTTCTGTGACGGATTTGCGGGATTTTTCAACGGCTTTATGCTGATAATATTCTCCAATTTGGTACAAAACCATTACCATAACAGCTTCAGGGTATTCTCCAATCAAAATAGCCCCTATAGTTGCAATTCCCATCAGAAAGTTTTCGTCAAAAAAATCACCTTTTAAAATATTTTTAAAAGCCGTTAAAATTACATCAAAACCCGCTGTTAAATAAGAGATTATAAAAAACGGGATTTTTAAAGATTCTGGCAAAACAGGTAAAAATGCAACGGCTAAAATAACAACAGCCAAAATAATTTTCGCAGGTCTAAAGGTGTTTTCATCACAATGAGAACTGCATTGGCAATTATGTCCGTGATGATGATTATGACAGGGTTCGTTGCAATACTGGCACATATTTGACCTCAAAATGAGTATACATTAATATTATAATTGAACAACTGTTCAACTGTCAAGCTTGAAAGAGCGAAAAGGAAACAAAAATTTACAATAGTTGAACAATCATTCAATTAATGGTAATATAAAGTTATGGAAAACAGACAAACGGATTGTGAAGCGATAAATTTTGATATAGTTGAAAAAGTCAGGCCGAATATGCCAGAAATGAATATATTGTATGATTTGTCGGATTTTTTTAAGGTAATGGGAGATAGTACCAGAATTCAGCTTCTGTGGGCATTGGAAGAAAGTGAAATGTGTGTTGGGGATTTGGCTGTTCTTTTGAATATGACAAAGTCTGCGGTTTCGCATCAGTTAAAGGTTTTGAGAACTGCAAAGCTTGTAAAGTCAACCAAAAAAGGCAAGAATGTTTATTATGCTCTGGATGATTTTCACGTAAAAACGATTCTAGAAAAAGCGTTAGAGCATGTTTGTGAATAGTTAAGATAAATATTTTAAATTTGAAAATTCAAAATACTTCAAACAGTTGATATTCTTTTGATTTTATTGACAGTGATGACTTAAATATTTTACGATAAATTTAGGATAAAATACCGTATTGAACTAAGTTGGAGAGAATTATGAATTTAAAGATGACAAGGAAAAAACTTGCAATACTTGTTTTGCTTGTAATTATTGTTCCCATAATATATAACAAAACATCAGGATATATTGCCGGCATGATACAAAAGAAACTAATGATGATGCCAAAAGAAGTAGAAGTATCAACTCCGCATATAGAGGAGGTAAATGTTTCAGCCGAAGCAACCGGAAGGGTAGAGGCGCAATATTCCGTAGATTTAGTTGCTAGGGTTCCGGGATTTTTGATAAAAAAATATTTTAAAGAAGGGGATTTTGTTAAAAAAGGTCAAATTTTATTTCAAATAGATCCAAGGGAATATCAATATGAAGTAAATAACAGTCAGGCAAACGTAAATCAGTATGAGGCATTATTAAAGAATGCCCAGCAGGAATTAAACAGAGCCAATGCTTTGGTAAAAGAAGATTTGATAAGCAGATCCGATGCAGATTCAAGTCTTGCCTCCAGAAACCAGTACAGAGCCTTGTTAGATGCGGCAAAACAGCAGTTGGAGCTTGCAAAGCTTAATCTTGGTTACACATCAATAAAATCACCGATAGACGGAAGAATAGGTAAAGTTAATATAACAGAAGGGAATTACGTAACCGCAACATCAGGAGGATTAGTAAATATTTCAAGTGTAGATCCTGTATATGTAACATTCAGTATAAAGAGTGCGGATTTCGTAAAATTATTAAGAGCAAGTAACGAACTAAAAGATGTAGATGTTCGAGTACAGTTCACAGGCGGTTTTTGGTATGACAAAATCGGAAGGATAAATTTTGTAGATAACAAAATTGATGTAGATTCTGGTTCTGTAACTTTAAGAGCAACATTCGACAATTCCAAAAAATGGCTTATACCAGGGGATTATATGAAGGTAGAGCTTGTAGCCCCGAAGGTTGTAAAATATTTAACAGTTCCGCAATCCTGCACAAAGGGTGATGCTATGAGTGGTTATTATGTATGGGCAGTAGAGGATGATAAGGCAGTCAGAAAAAATATAAAAGTTTCTGATGATATAAACAATAATTGGGTAGTAGATAGCGGCCTTAACTTGGATGACGTAATCGTCGTATCAGGTATCCAAAATATTGTCACAGAAGGTCAAAAACTTAAACCGGTACAGAAAAGTGCAGTAGAAAATAAGCAGGAAGAAGTAAATGAAGAAAATACTAAATAAAGACGATCTTTATATATTTATAAGGAAGCCCAGATTTGCGCTGGTAATATCGATATGTATAGTATTACTGGGGTTAATATCATTATTGGGGCTAAAACAGGAGAGTTATCCTGAAGTTACACCGCCTCAGGTAAGGGTTTCGGCGAATTATCAGGGTGCAAGTGCCGAAGTTATAGAATCGACCGTTGCGACAGTTTTGGAAAACAAGTTGAACGGTGTTGAAAATATGACATATATGACGTCAACTTCTTATGACGGAAGTTATACGCTGACGATATATTTTAAGGTAGGAACAGACAAGAACATAAACTTAATGAATGTCCAAAACCTTATTCAGCGTGTACAGTCGCAGCTGCCGGAAGATGTTCAAAGAACCGGTGTAACCGCAATAAGCAGATCATCAGGATCAGGTGCTATAATCTTAACTCTTTATCCTGAATCAGGAGATTGGAATCAGCTAGATTTAACAAACTACGGTTCAATATATATAAAAGACGAATTAAAACGTGTAGAGGGTGTAGCTGACGTAATGGTTTTCGGTGGCGGAAACTATTCAATGAGAATATGGCTTGATCCTCAGAAAATGGCAGGTCTGAACATTTCAACAAGCGAAGTTAAAACAGCCGTAACAAATCAAAATACACAGGTTGCAACTGGTGCACTCGGCGCATTGCCGACAGATGAATCAAGAGCTTTGCAGATTACCCTAAAAACTCCCGGTCGTCTTGTAGATGTTGAAGAGTTTGAAAATATAATTATACGTTCAAATACAGACGGGTCAAATGTTAAATTAAAAGATATAGCCCGTGTTGAATTGGGCGCTGAATCTTATTCAAATCTTGGGCTTGTAAACGGAAAACCTTCGGCGGTTGTAGTAATTTCACAGCTTCCTGATGCAAATATCATAAACCTATCAAAAGCTGTTAAGGCTAAAGTTAATGAAATAAACTCACGTCTTACAAACGGAATTAAGATTTTGTACGTAAAAGACGATGCCGATTTTATCCATGAATCAATGAAAGAAGTTGAATTTACAATTCTTTTGACCGGCTTAATCGTTGTAATAATAATATTCTTATTTTTAGGCGACGGAATGGCAACATTAGTTCCTTGTGCGACAATTCCCGTGTCATTAATCGGTACGTTTTTTGCATTAAAGGCGATGGATATGTCGATAAACTTGTTGTCATTATTTGCGTTAGTTTTGGCGGTAGGTGTTGTAGTAGACGATGCTATCGTTGTTATAGAAAACGTAAAACGTCATATTGATGAGGGTAAATCAGCAATAATTGCAACACAGTTAACGATGCAGGAAGTAGGATTTGCGCTTGTCGCAATGGCATTAGTGTTGATGGCGGTATTTGTGCCGATTGTATTTATGGGCGGCATGACAGGTGTTATGTATAAGCAGTTTGCGGTATGTATTGCAGTTTCAATTGCAATTTCCGCAATATGTGCGTTAACACTTTCACCTGCAATGTGCTCTCATTTTTTGGGGCAGGAAAAGAAACCTCATAAATTATCCTCCAATCCATTTATCGTAAAACTTGAACATATACAAGAGAGAATAGGAAAAAGAACTTCAATAGCCGTTGAAAAATTCAACAATATGTTTTCAAAAATTGAAGAATTTTATATGGAATATGTTGTGAAATTTGTTCATAACAAAAAACTTGTAGCAATATTTTATTCAGCCATATTAATCCTTACATTAGTATGTTTTAAGACGATTTCAACAGGATTTATACCTGATGAAGATCAGGGGGTATTACTTGCAACGATAACCCTTCCTGACGGTGCGTCATTACAGAGAACGGAAGAAGTTTCACGTAAATTTACGGATCAGATAAGAGATATTGACGGTATAAATGAATCAAAATTAACAGTATTTGGCGGTGACGGTGCTGTTAACCAGTCAACAGTAATTATACAGCTTGATGATTATGCTGCAAGAAAAATTGGTCCGATAGAATGGGTTAAGCGAAAAATAAAAGGTAAAGATACCGACTTATCCCACGAAGCGATTTTAAGCAAAGTTCGAGCAGTTGCCGGAACGACAAAAGAAGCTTCAATAATATGTTTTTCACCACCGGCAATAATGGGTATGAGTATGATGGGCGGATTTGAGTTCCAAATGCTTTCACAAGGCGAGCATACTCCTCAGGAGATGGAAACTTGGGCTAATAAACTAATAGCAGAAGCAAATCAGGATCCTTCACTATCAAACGTAAATACCTCATTTCAGGCAAATGTTCCACAGTATATAGTAAATATTGATTATGAAAAGGCATTGGCGCAGAATGTAGATTTGCAAGAGCTTTATTCAACATTGTCATCAATGATTGGTACTTATTATATAAATGACTTTAACAAATATGACCGTGTATTTAAGGTGCAAATGCAGGCAGAAAGTCAATTTAGAGATAAAGCAACTGATTTATCGGGAATTTACGTAAAGAACAAAAACGGAGTAATGGTTCCGATATTATCGATAGTAAAATTACAGCAGACTGTAGGAACAGCTTCAATTACACGTTATAACCAGTATAAGTCAGTGCAAATTCAAGGTCAGCAGTCAGCCGGAAAAAGCTCCGGAGATGCGATGAATGCGATGGAAGCTGTTGCAAGCCGTGTATTGCCGTCAGATATGACATTTGACTGGTCCGGAACATCAGCACAGGAACGAGAAGCCTCAGGACAAACGACAATTATTGTGAGTATGGCATTAATATTTGTTTATTTGTTCTTAGTAGCTTTATATGAAAGTTATACAATACCTGTTGCGGTATTGTTAATATCCCCGATTGCGGTATTGGGAGCTTTGATATTCCAAATGATGATAAATCAGGCATTTGATATTTATTCGCAGGTAGGTATGATTACGTTAATCGGGTTAGCGGCAAAACAGTCAATATTGATTGTTGAATTTGCGAAAGAAGAACACGAAAAATATGGTCTGCCGGTTAAAGATGCCGCAATAAAAGCAGCAAAATTAAGATTTAGAGCAATTATGATGACGGAATTGGCATTTATTATAGGTGTAATGCCGATGATATTCGCGCAAGGAGCCGGAGCAAATTCAAGAATTTCTGTCGGTTCGACAGTAATCGGCGGTATGGTTGCAGCAGCAACTTTAGGTGCTGTTCTAACTCCTGCATTCTATGTAATTGTTCAGGAATTTGTGGATTTGTTTCCGAAGAAAGAAATAACTGAAAAAGATTTGGAGATTTCTGTAAAATGAAAAAGATTTTAAATTTATGTTTAATATGTTCAGTGCTTGCAATAACGGCTGTTCCCGGACTTAGTGCCGAAGCTGATACTGCTTCAAAGCCGGTTGAAGTGGCAAAGAAGCCGGAAAAAATAGAAATAGTAAAGCCTGAAAAGAATAAAAAGGTAAATAAACGAACAGAACGCAAAAAAAATATTGAGAATGCAAAGACAAAAGTAGAATCTTCAAAAGAAGCGGAAGGGATGTATGAAACAAAATTTCCTGCGATAAACAGCAAGATAGAATACACTGATATGAATGGCGAAGTAACCTTAAGTGATTGTATAAAACTGGCAATTACTCACCATCCGACAATAATGTCAGCGATAAGCAATGCCGAAATTTATAAAACAAGAGTAGGGCAGGCTTGGTCAAATTACTTTCCGACAATAAGTGCAGGTGTGAACTATTCAAGAAATGATATGTTTATGACAATGTCAAATTCTTTTATGAGTTCAATGAACCAGAAATATAATATGTATTATATGCCGACATTGTCAGCGGATATGTTGCTGTTTGACTTTGGTAAAACCAAAGCTTCTGCAGATATGGCAAAGCGAAATTTTGAAGCGTCAAGATATGATGCTGAAACAAGTATTGAGCTTGTAATTTATAACGTAAAAGTTGCATATTACAATTTAATATTTGCAAAAATTCAACAGTCAGTATATGAAGACACTGTAAAGGATTTTGAATTGCAGTTAAAACAGGCAAAAGCGCATTATGAAATAGGCAGAAAAGCTAAAATTGATGTAACAACGGCGGAATATAACCTTGGAAACGCTAAGGTAAATTTAATTAAAGCTAAAAACACAATGGAATTAGCCGCTGCAGAACTAGCAAATGCGGTGGGTATTCCGGAACTTGAAGGAGTTGTTTTAAAGGATCAATTAAATACAAAAGCTTATGATGTAAATTTCAAAGATCTTTTGGCAACAGCAGAAGCATCACGTCCTGCACTATTAGCTTCTAAAAAGCTCATGGATGCTGCAGAAATGGGTGTAAGAAGTGCAAAACGTGCGTTTACTCCAAATATTAGTGCCTTTGGCTCATACAATCAAGGCGGACGTCAGATTGATGCTGATTACGGATATCAAGTCGGTATTCAACTGAATTACAATGCGCTTAACCTTATGTTATTAAAAAAACAGGTTGACGAGGCTAAAGCGACTTATAAAAAATACGTAGCAGATTATGAGCAGCAACGCCAGAATGTTTATTTAGAAGTAAAAAGCGCATATATAAATCTTTTGAATTCTCATGATAGTCTTGATGTTTCAAAGTTAGCTCTGCAACAGGCAAAAGAGCGTCAATACCAAGCATTTAGAAGATATCAGGTAGGCTTGGGTGATGCTATTGAATTTAAAGATGCCGAAAATTCATATCTTAATGCACAGCTTGATTATTATTCAAACCTTCTCAATTACAACATCAATGCTGCAGAAGTTGAGCGTGTAATTGGTGCTCCGATTAAAGAATCCGATGTGGATTTATAGTGTATTAAAAAATATTACAATTTTATATTAACAAATGTAACGATTTTGCATATAAATTAAAGAACCCCTTAAAAAATCCGACTAATAAAGAGAATAAGTCGACAAAAAATAAGTGAAAGGGAACCCGAAGAACAATGGGAATGTCAGCATCACAGGCAAGATTGTTAACAATAACGGCGCGATTGAATCACGTCGAGCTTGAA
>CASFTJ010000005.1 GCA_949297715.1 uncultured bacterium
CACAAATGTCATACAAATTTATAGGAGAATAACAATTTAAAAATTTATATAATCGCAAAAATCAAATAACACCTTATTTTTGCGATTTTCTTTTATATATTTCAATTTCATTTCCTTTTTTCCCTTTAATTAAACGGCTTTTTAGTCGTTTTTTTTTTTGGGGCGTTTAGTAATAGAAGAAGTATTCAAAAATATATTAACATTTTGTTATAGCTTTGACATGACAACAATCTTATTGTCTAATAGAATTAAGACTATACTTGGGTAGAATTATGTACATAAAACAACTGGAAATAGACAATTTTAAATCATTTGCCAACAAATCGGAAATTCCTCTTTTAGAAGGATTTACAACGATTTCAGGGCCGAACGGTTCAGGAAAGAGTAATATAATTGACAGTATTTTGTTTGCACTTGGACTTGCAAATGCAAGTGAATTAAGGGCAGAAAATCTTTCACACTTTATTTCGACTTATACAAAACGCAATGAAGCGCTTGTAAAAGTAACTTTCGGCGGAATGAAAGACGGTAAAGACTTAAGTATAGCAAGAAAAATCCGGAAATCCACTCAAGGATACGCAAGCACGTATTATATAAATGATGCAGTCACGACACTTACCAATGTTCACGCCGAACTTGAGAGATATAATGTAACCCCGAACAGCTATAATGTAATGATGCAGGGTGACGTAATGGGTATTACAAACTGCTCGCCCAAAAACAGACGTAAGATTATTGATGAGATTGCAGGAGTTGCGGATTTTGACAGAAGAATAGAACAGGCAACAAATGAGCTTACGACAGTAGAACAAAGGGTTGAACGCTCTCAAGTAATTCTTAATGAAGTCGATACAAGGCTTGAACAGTTAAAAGAAGAACGTGAAGTTGCCTTAAAATACCAAAAACTCAGAGAAGAAAAAACAGGTCTTGAAGGCCAGATAAGCAAAGTCAGATTTTTTGACCTAAAACGAAACCTTGAACAGGCGCACTTAAACATTCTTGAATTTACAAAGAAAAGAAAAGAAGAAGAAGTAAAGAGCAAGGATTTAGATGAGCGCATAAATCTTATAAAAGAGAAATTCCGTGAAGTTTCGGAAGTCATTAAAGAAAAAGGTGAAGCACACCAGATAGAATTAAAGAAACAACTTGAAGAATTAAAAGGTGAAACCGACCGTAAAAATAATGCAACAACATACGCAGACAAACAGATTATGGATGGTTTGCGCCGAATTGAGAATGCAAAAAACGGAATTGAATCCCACAAACAAAAAATTGAAGATTTTAAGCTTAAAATCAAATTAAAAGAAGATGAAATAAAGATAATAGAAGGGAATATTGCAGAAAAGAACGCAGAGTTAAAGAAAATTCGTGAAGATATGACCGGCTTAAACGCATCAGCCGACCAGCATATAGAAAAACGCAACAATTTAAGAAAAAAATACGAAGACTTGCAAGACAAAGATAACGAGCTAATTAAGAAAAAACTTCCGTTAGAAAATGAGCTTAAAAATCTTCAGCAGGAGCTTGAGAGAGCGAAAAAATCAATAGAAGAACTTGAACAATTAAAAGCTAATTTTACATCTGATTACGAATTAAAAAAGACACTTGTAGAACAGCTTGAAAAAGAAATGAATGATTTTAAAATCATTCAGCAGAACATTCTGCACGATCTTGACACTACAAAGAACGAAATTGATGATGTAAACCACGATATACAAATGGCAGCAAGAAAAGTTTCTATGATGGAAACCAAAAAGCAAGTTGTCCAATCAAGCTTTAACAATGCAATCGACACAGTAATGAATGCACATCTTCAAGGGGTTCACGCACCTCTTGTAAAACTTGGAACAGTTGATAAAGAATTTTCAACAGCCATGGAAGTTGCTTTTGGCGGAAGAATGACTCATATTGTAGTTGATGATGAACATGTAGCGTCAGTTGCAATTGAGCTTTTAAAATCCTCAGGTGCCGGCAGAGCAACCTTTATTCCGTTAAACAAGATCGTAAAAGCCCCCACAAGATTAAATTTACCTAAAGACAAAGGAGTAATTGATTTTGCGATAAACCTTGTAGATTTTGACGACAAGTACATCAACGCATTTTACTATGCAGTCGGCGAAACCCTTGTAGTAGAGGATATGGAATGCGCCAAAAAGTTAATCGGCAAATACAGAATGGTAACACTTCAAGGTGAAATTTTTGAAAAATCCGGCTCAATGACAGGGGGTTCACAAAAAAGAACAGGCTTAAGCTTCAGCCAAAACGACGATGACGAGCTTGAAAAGCTTAAAAACAATTTAAAAGACCTTGAAACAAAAGCCTCAGAGCTTATCAGAAAACGCGACTTGCTTGAAAACAAACGCGAAGATATTCGTCAAAAATATTCCGACTCAATGAACGAGTCTGCAAAAGCCAAAATTGAACTCGGCAATATGACAAGAAACTATGAAAACAGCGAAAATCTGCTTTCAGAAAAGACAAAATTTGTCACAGAAGCAGAGCCGAAAATTGCAGACTTGAACAAAAACCTCGACAAACTTGAAGAACAAACCGTAAAAGTCTATGATGAAATGACTACAATTCAAGCAGAGATTGAGGAAGTTGAAAAACTTATTGATGAGCAGGATTTAAAAGATTTAAAAGAAAAAACCGAAGGTGTCGAAGCTGAAATCAAAAGACTTCAAGACAAACTTAGGGATGCCAACGCAGAGAAAAACGACTTTAATCGTGACATAGCCTTTCAGGAAAACATGATTTTGACAAATACGGAAGATATTGAACGTACAGAATCCAACAACAAAAAGCTTGAATCGGATAAAGAAAGGTTTAAAGCAGAAATTGAGGAATTGAATAAAAAATCGGAAGCCCTAGAAGATCAGATTAAAGAAATAGAAGAAAAACTTGGCAAACTACTTGAAGAACGTGACGCAATACAAGCAGACTTAAATGAAATTGATAAACAAAAAACCGCAAGCGCATACGAAATTGAAAGGATATCAGAGCAGATAGAGTCCTTCAAAGCGCGCCGCAGAGAGCTTGAACCGCAATTAGAAACAGCAAGAGCAGACTTAATAAATGCCGGACTGGAACCGGAAAAGCTTGAACCTGTTGAAATTTCAATAGAAGAAATAACCTCTCAAATACAGCGATTAGAAAAGAAAATGCAGGATTTGGGTGACGTAAACATGCGAGCAATAGCGGCTTACGAAGAAGTTCAAACCCGCCAGAACGAGTTGAAAACACAAATCGAAACTCTATCAAAAGAACGAAAAGAGATTTTAGACAGAATGAGCGGTTACGAACAGTCTAAAAAAGAAGCCTTTATGAAAACTTACAACAATATCAATGAAAACTTCAAGCAGGTATTTCATCAGTTATCGGAAGGCGAAGGGGAATTAAAGCTTGAAAATCCTGACGATCCCTTATCCGGCGGAATGACAATAGAAGCCCAGCCGAGAGACAAAAAGCTTCAAAGGCTTGAAAGCATGTCAGGCGGAGAAAAGTCGCTGACCGCATTAGCGTTTGTATTTGCGATACAAAGATATATGCCCTCCCCATTCTATGCATTTGACGAAGTAGATGCAAGCTTAGACACAATGAACGTAGAGCGTATCGCCCAAATGGTGCAGAACCAGTCAAAAAATACGCAATTTATAGTAGTTAGTCACCGCAAACCTATGATAGAATCAGCAAATAGGACGATAGGTGTAACACAAAAAGAAAAGGGGATAACCCGCGTAACCGGAGTAAAACTTAGAGATTAAATATGAGTACGGAGACAACAATACTAAACTATAATACTCCCGCAATTCCGGAGAATATAAATGTAGACAATGAAGGAATCGGCATACTTGTATCGCTTGCAAAAGCCGGCAAGATAGATCCGTGGAACATTGATATTGTGGACGTTACGGACAAATACTTGGCTCACATGTGCGAGATGAAATCTCAGGATTTAAGACTAACCGGCAGAACCTTTTTATTTGCCTCAGTTCTTTTAAAATTAAAATCCAATGTACTTGAAGGAATAGATATAACCCAATTTGAAGATCAGCCTCAGGAAAATATAGAATATGATGATGACGGATTTATTGTTGATTACGGAGAAGAAGAATACGTTCCGACAAATAATGTTGTATCAATAGATGATGTTTTGCAAAGAAGAACAAGCGTGCGCTTAAACAGAAATCGAGTTGTAACCTTGCACGACTTGATAAGACAATTGGAATTCTACGAAAAACTTGAGCAAAAACAATCACTGAAAAGCGCTCATGAAAGAGCCAAAAGACGAGTTCAATCTTATTCAAGATTTACGGCAGACGACATCATAAATCTTGCCCACGAAGAATATATTGAAGACTGCGTTTTGAGATTAAAAGAGAATCTAACTCAAATTTTTGAGAAAGAAGAAAAAATAGAACTGAATGAATTAACTTTATTAGGCATGGATAAAATAAGCGCCTACATAGCACTTTTATTTTTAACCGCCGAAACAGATTACGAACTTGTTCAAGATGAATTTTATTCAAACTTATACGTTGTAAAAGGGGTGGAAAATGGAAAATTTGAAAGCCAGAATTGAAGCCGTGCTTTTTACAACCGCAAAAGCACTTACGACAAACGAAATAGCAGAAATTCTGGAAGTTGAAAACGAACAAATAGAAGAATCTATTCTGGAATTAATAATGGATTATGCATCCCGCGACGGAGCACTTGAAATAGATGATGAAAACGGCTATATATTACAGGTGAAAGAAGAACACATGGATATAGTAGAAAAACTTTGCCCCGTTGATTTAAGACCTGCAGTAATGCGAACCTTAGCCGTAATTGCATTAAAGGAACCAATACGCCAAACAGACTTAAAAGAACTTCGAGGCTCAACAGCTTATGAACATGTTGCAGAACTTCTGGAAAAAGAACTGATAAGCCGCACAAGAGATAAAAACGGCAGAAGCTATAATTTAAAAACAACACCCAAATTTGCAGAATACTTTAAACTAAAAGGGGATACCCGGGCATTAGAAAAATTGCTTGAACAGGGAAAATTAGATGAAAAAACAGATTCGAAATAAAATAATCTTAGTCATATTTTTAATAATAACAATATCGATTATATTTGCGATACCCAAAATATTATGCAAAGCAGGAATAGGCTACCTTAAAAAAAATGAGTCGGTAAAAGCATACAAAGTATTAAAAAAAGCTTATAATTTAAAGCCTCAAAACAAAGAGATACGATATTATTATGTTAAATCAATGACACTTTTAAAACCAACAGAAAAGATTCAGAAGGAAATGTTTAAATTTTCTGATGACGGAAAAGACGATGCAGCCACAAAACTTGCAATTTACCAAATAGATAACTGGAGAAATAACCTTCTTGCCAATATAGGCAACAACTATATTGAACAAGCTCCATATGATAAAAATTTATTACGCTGGGATGTAAATACATTTCCGCTGAGAGTTAAAATAGATGTTCCGGAAGGAGTACCCAGTTACTACCAAACAGAAATTGAAAAAGCCTTTATGGAATGGACGGCTCATGCAAATTTTTTAACCTTTACATTTACAGATGAAAAAAAGGGGGATATTTATATAGAATTTAATCCGCTTCCTGACGACATATGCGAATCCGGTAACTGCAAATACGTTGTTGCATATACAGTTCCAAAAATTTCCGGGAATCAACTTAAATCAATGAAAATAACAATGTATGACAAAGATGCAAACGGTAATTATTTTTCAGACAAAGAACTATACAACACCATACTTCACGAGATAGGTCATGCGCTTGGAATTATGGGACACAGCTATAGTTCAGATGATCTTATGTATATGTCAACACAACCGGAAATAACATACACTAGATATCGAAATGCTTTTAGTTTCATTTCTCAAGACGACATAAATACAATAAATCTTCTATACAAAATGATTCCTGACATAACCAATGTTCCTATGTCAAAGTTTGACAAAGAGGGGCTAATTTATGCGCCGATTGTTCTTGGGAATGCAACTCAAATAAGTTCAAGAAAAATTAAAGAAGCAGAGAATTACATAGAATCAGCTCCTGATATTCCAAACGGTTATATAGATCTAGCTGTAGCTTACGCAGATCAAGAAAAATACTTAAAAGCAATTGAAGCTTTAAGAGAAGCTTTAGCTCGTGCTCAAACGGATTCAGACAGATATTTGATTTACTATAATATTGCAGCAGCCCATATGAATTTAAATAATCTAGACGAAGCGGAAAAATATCTTAATCTTGCCCGCCAAATTAATGATAATAGCGAAATTACAGAGCTTCAGACCAACATAAACCATGCACGTGCTGCAAATAAAAAGCCATTTAAAATACCGATTTCCGAATAGCAATTTAATGTATAAAAATCTGTAATAAAGTTCTTAACAAAAGCTTACAAAACCTTTAAAAAAACTTATGTTCAGCGTAAGTTAGATATGTATGCGTGCTTTCGCAAAGTAGAGGACAAATAAAAAAGAGGAACACAGATGAACTATAACGTAGCAATTATCGGAGCAGGCCCTGCAGGAATTTTCGCAGCACTGGAAATTACAAAACTAAAACCAGAATGGAAAGTTGTTTTAATAGAAAAGGGGCAGAAAATTGAAAACAGAGTTTGTCTGTTACGAGAAGGTTACGAAAAATGTCCGAACTGCAAAAAATGCGGATTACTATGCGGCTGGGGCGGAGCAGGCGCTTTTTCGGACGGTAAATTAACACTAACACCTGATGTAGGCGGTCATCTTGACGATTATATGCCAAGAAATAAAGTAGAAGAACTTATTGATTACTCTGACCAACTTTACCTGAAATTTGGAGCAACTGATGAAGTTTTCGGAACAGATATGAAAGTATTCAGAGAACTTGAACGCCAAGCTTCACTTGCAGAATTAAAACTTGTCCACTCACCTGTACGACACCTAGGCACAGAAAGAAGCCTTGATGTATTAAAGAACATGCAGGATTATTTGGATGAAAGAATAACGATAATCAACAATGTTTCAGCCCAAAATCTGATTGTTGAAAACGGCGAAGTTAAAGGTATGACTCTTGACAACGGAGAGACCGTAAGAGCAGAATACACAATTATTGCTCCCGGAAGAGAAGGAGCGGATTGGCTTACAAAAGAATTTGCTAAAAACAAAATCGGGATGGTAAACAACGCTGTTGACGTAGGTGTCAGAGTAGAGCTTCCGGCACCTGTGTTTGAACCCTTAACCGACAAACTTTACGAATCAAAACTTATATATCATTCACCGACATTCGGAGATGAGGTTAGAACATTCTGCATGAACCCGAACGGAGAAGTAGTTCAGGAAAATTACAACGGAATTGCAACCGTAAACGGTCACAGCTACGCAGAAAAAACTACAAATAACACAAACTTTGCACTTTTGGTAAGCGAAAAATTCACAGAACCGTTTAAAGAACCAATTCAATACGGACAACATATCGCAAGTCTTGCCAATATGCTTGGAGGCGGGATACTTGTTCAAAGATTCGGCGACCTTTTGGACGGCAGAAGATCAACTCCCGAAAGAATTAAATCAAGTATAATCACCCCGACGCTAACTTGCGCAACACCAGGGGATTTAAGCCTTGTTATCCCGTACAGACAAATGACAAGTATTATCGAAATGCTTTATGCACTTGATGAAGTTTGCCCCGGAACCGCTTCAAGATACACACTTCTTTACGGAATTGAAGTTAAATTCTACTCGGCAAGAGTCAAATTAACAAACGAACTTGAAACAGAGGGCGTTAAAAATCTGTTTACAATCGGTGACGGAGCAGGCGTAACAAGAGGCTTAATCCAAGCATCAGCCTCAGGTGTTTATGTTGCAAGAACAATCTGTGCAAGATAATTACTCTCATTGATATATTGACCGAAATTTCAAAAAGTGAGATAATCGAGTCATGTTCAGATACTATGGCAAATACGCACCATATCTGTTTTTAATGCCTGCAGCAATTGTGCTTGTAATATTCTTTTTTATACCGTTTTTTCAGACAATTGCGCTCAGTTTGATGGATTATTCAAGCAGTATTTATAATGCGCAATTTGCAGGATTGGACAATTATGTAAAATTGTTTCACAGCCCCGTATTTTACAAGGTTTTACTAAACACATTTATATATCTGATTGTTGCAGTTCCAATTCTTGCAATAGTTCCTTTGTTTCTTGCAATCCTTTTAAACAGGCAGATAAGAGGATTAACTTTATATAAAATTCTCATTTATCTTCCGGTAATCGTATCAATAGTTGTTGCGGCTATAGCATTCAAGTGGCTTTATGCCGATGAAGGGATTTTGAATTTTATAGTGACAAGCTTGGGATTAGAGAAAATTGGCTGGCTTACGGATCCGAATTGGGCTTTGTATTCGGTAATAATCGTCACAATCTGGAAAGGAATCGGATATTATATGATGATTTATCTTGCGGCACTAATGAGTGTACCCAAAGAGCTTTACGAAGCCTGTGAAATAGACGGGGCAGGATTTTTCACAAAACACCTTACCGTCACAGTTCCTCATATAATGCCGACAATAGCACTTGTCACAACAATCAGTGCAATTTCAGCAATGAAAGTTTTTGCAGAAATTTATGTTATGACAAAAGGCGGGCCTCTCAATTCAAGTAAAACAATTGTTTACTATATTTACGAAAGAGCATTTGAAAACCTAGATTTAGGATTTGCATCAGCAATGGCGGTTGTACTTCTTATAATTGTCTTATTGCTATCGCTTGTAAACATTTTATTCTTTGAGAAGAACAGGTATCAAATATGATAAAGAAAATTTTAGGCAAAATAACAATACATTCCATACTAATCTTTGTATCACTTTTATCAATATTTCCGTTTATATGGCTAATATCAACCTCTTTAAAAGGTAACAGCGAAAACATTTTTGCCTATCCTCCGACAATTATTCCGACAGATTTCACCTGGGCAAACTATACGGGAGTATGGGAAAAAGTAAATTTCATCGGGTATTTTATAAACTCAATGATAGTAGCAGGCGGAACGGTATTGTTAAATATAATTTTATCAGCAATGGCTGGGTATCCTTTAGCAAGAATGGAATTTAGAGGTAAAAAAATAACATTCTTTGCAATACTTGCGACCATAATGATTCCTTTTCAAGCAATAATGCTTCCTGTTTATTTGATAACCTTAAAACTTCACCTTGTAGATAGCGTGAATAATTTTGCAGGATTTTTAGGATTAATAATGCCGTTTGCCGTAAGCGCATTTGGAATTTTTCTAATGCGACAGGCATTTTTAGGAATTCCAAGAGAAATGGAGGAAGCGGCAATCGTTGACGGGTGTAATGTTTTTCAAATATTCACCAAAGTCTTAATCCCAATGGTTAAACCGTCGCTTGCGGTACTTGCAATTTTTACATTTATCGGAAGCTGGGGAGAATTTTTATGGCCAAGCATTGTATTAACAAAAGATGCGATGTACACGCTTCCTGTCGGTGTAAACAACTTGCAGGGAATGTTCAGCTCTAACTGGAGATTTATTGCAGCAGGCTCAATTCTTTCAACAATTCCGATTATAATATTTTTCTTGTGTATGCAAAGATACTTTATCTCTGGAGAAAACGAAGGTGCAGTAAAGGGTTAGAAAGTTTCTCTTGTTAGAATTTCATCGACATTGGTTCCTTCCTCAACAAAAAGTTTCATAGAACCACATTTTTTGAAATTTTGGTACATAGATTTATCAAAATCACTATCCAAAGTAAAATGTCCCGTATCAAAGTTTACGGAATTAGCAGCTGCCTCCATTGTTGATTCATTCTCATTTTCATTTTCTACCATATAGTTAATTTTACCTTTTGTCTCCATAAACCTTCTTGAAATATCATTTAAGACTTGAAAAACATATTGCTGGCGGTATGAAGATCTGTCATTTTCCGTAATTAAAAGTGTAGCTTTTTGCATTTCAACAATGGCTTCTTTATAAAATTTAAGTTCTCTTAAAAGCAATGCTAAATTATAATGCGCATCGTAATTCAAAGGAGCCACTTCTATAGCTTTACAGTATGCCATACCCGCACTTCTTAAATCACCATACAAATGAAACGCTAATGCCAAATTATAATAAGCATCATAGTTATCTTTCAAAATTTTTATAGCTTCTTTATAATAAGAAATAGACTTTTTAAGATTTAATTCTTCCTGATAACCTCTTGCATTTTCTTCGTAAATTGATTTTTGTCGATATGCAACACCCATATTGTAATAAGCAAGACCGATATTAGTTTTGTAACTTTTAAGGTTATTAAAAACGTAAGGAATATAAACAAGTTTTCTTCTGATTCCAAGAATAGTATTATATTGGTCAATAGCTCCATCGAAATCGCCAAGACGCTCAGCGGAAATTATGCCATAATTCATTCTGGCAATTACGTAATTCGGATTATACTTTATTGCATTTTCATAAGCATCTGCGGCAGAATAATAATCTTCATACAAAACGTAAATATTACCTAAATTAAACCATGCGCCGTAATGACCGGGATAAAGTTCCAACCCGTTAAGATAATAACCAATAGCCTTTTGAATTTCCAGCTTTCTTAAAGCTCTGTCCCCTTTCCAAACCAAATACATGCCCCGCACCTTATTAACTTGCGTGAGATACCAATTAGGGAAAAGGAACACCGTCACAACAAACGCTATAAAAAGCAATATCGAAAATATTTTTGAAAAAAGACGCTTGTTCAAATTAAACCTCTCATAATCCTTATAATAATGCTTTCAATAGGATTTATCAAGTATATTAAATATATTCACAATAAAAAATACTTATTAATTTATTAAGAAATATTAACAAAATTATCTGTATTAAGCAATTTACCTGATAAAAAATTGTTTATATAAGTAAGGTAGGTAAAATTAATAGGAGGTTAGGTTATGACTGGATTTTATATGGATTCTATGTATTCATTGCCATATATGCCAATGACTTATCCGCTTGGCGGGGACTCATACAGCAACCAAGTGTTCCTGAATGATATGACCGGATTTAACCTGTTCACTCCTCCATTTAACAGTTTTATGCCAGGGATGTTTCCGGGTATGAGCATGAATGACAGTTTGTTTAATTACAACTATTCAATGCCGTATTCAATGCCTTATTGTATGCCTGGTGGCAATACATATTATCAGAATATGGAAAAATATTATGAAAATATGATGAACAGCCAGATTTCATACCAGCAGAAGACTAGAGAAGCAGATATAACCTTAAATGCGGCACAAAGAAGCTTAAGACAAAACGGTAAAAATTTACGAAGCAAAATCGTAACTGATGAACAGGATCAGGTTATGACAGCTTTTAACAAATATGTAGAAAGTGTTCAGGAATATTATGGCGACAAAGGAAGCTATGATGACTTGAAAAACACAGCTCTTGATACATACGAACAACAATTCGGAAAAGATATTCAAACGGAACTAAGAGAAAACGGCTGCGACTCTTATCTTCACGGGCTTAAAAAAGTCGGCACCTTAGGTTTGGCAAGCAAGCGAAGCGCAGAAGACAACATCGCTTTGATTACGGGACAACCAAAAGGCAAAAGTGAAAAATACAAAGAATGGGCAGGAAACGCAACAGCCGGTGCAGGCTTAGGTTTGCTTGGCGGATTAACGGTTCCAAAACTTCTCAAAAGCGCAAAATCTCCAAAACTTCTTCCGGTAGTCTTAATAGGAGCTGCAGCAGGATGGGTTTACGGAAGAGTTCTCGACTTATTCTCATAAAAAGTTTTTTTAAATTTCCTAATTTCCCCAATAGTGTAGATAATGTGTGTGTAATTTTCTCGGACCTGAAATATGGTCCTTTTTATTTGATTAAATTTAAAAAAGAATTCCCGTTCCTCTTTTTATTTAAAGGAGTGAGGAACGGGAACTAAATCAGTAAAAGAGACATCACCAACATTATTGAACATTTATTTTTTTTGTCAAATTTTTTTTGCATTTTTTTAATTAACAGCTCAAAATCAAAAGATATTCGCAAAAGATTTTTTTAAGTGATATAATTTAGTCATGGGTAATAAGGTTAGTTTAACGACGCAAAACAGGTTGATTATTACAGGGTTAATTCTTAGCACTGTTTTAATTGTTTTTATAGCAGTTTTTGCGATAGTAAATATCCAGAAAAAACTTAACGACGGCTACAAAAGCTTCGGGCAGGTAATTTCTAAAATGCTTGCGATTGAAAGTTTGGAGCTTACAAATAATTTAAAGGATAATGATACAGGAGCAACTCTTAAAACTCATGCGGAAAGTATTCTAAAAAGTCATAACGATATAGTATTAATAGAATTCAGAGACAAAGACGGGAATGTAATTTACACAGGCAAAAACGAGCAGCACAAAAGTACAAAAAAAGCGAACATTACTGTAACTTCTCCGCTTGAAATTTCTGTAAACGGGGATTCAGTTCCCGTAGGCACGGTTACTGTTGCACTGTCCGGAAGCGTAATCAGCCAAATTTCATCAACTACAAGGGCTTCGCTTTTATTTGTATTTACTATTGCCTGGGTAGTTTTTGCATTTGTAATTCTGATTAACACATACCTTATTACAAGAGAATTAAGACTTCTTCAGGAAGGTGTAAAAAAGATTTCAACGGGAGAATTCGGATACAAAATTGAAGGTCAGGAAGTTTCAACAGAAGTTAAGGAACTTTTCAACGAATTTAACGACATGTCGAACCGCCTTCATATATATGAAGAACAGAATATTGAACAGCTTACGCTGGAAAAGAATAAGCTTGAAGCGGTTTTAATGAGTATAGCAAACGGGGTTGTCGTATGCGACAACAACGATCAGGTTGTCCTTATAAATAACCATGCACAAAAGCTTCTTGAAGTAAGCGAGGACAAATTGCTTAACACAGAAATTCAACAATACTGTGACACCGACGGCAACTTCTGTTTCAAGGACAAAATTGAACAATTTAAAGACACACCGCTTGAGGTGATTGCCTCAAAACCGATTGAATTTAGCATAACCGTAGACAAAAGAATTATCAAATCGGTAATATCACCGATGTTTACAAGGAGCAACGAATACGTCGGTTACATTATCGTTCTAATTGACGTTACCAAAGAAACCGAAATGGAACAGATGAGAGCGCACTTTATCTCAAATGTTTCACATGAACTTAGAACACCCGTTACGGTTTTAAGAAGCTATATAGACACTCTCTACAATTACGGAAACGAATTTGATTATGAAACTCAAAAAGAATTTATAGGTACTATTAATCAGGAAATCATAAGATTAAACCGAATGGTTAATGACATACTTGATTTTTCAAAACTTGAGGCGGACACTGTTTTGGAAAAAGAACCTGTCAATATTGCAAAACTTATAGAAGAATGCGTAAATCAGGTAAGCGTTTTAACTGAAGAACATCATTTGAAAATAGAAGTTTCAAAAGACTCTGACATTCCTGACGTTGAACTAAATTACGACAGTATTGAGCGCGCATTTACAAATCTTATGTCAAATGCGATTAAATATTCACCAGAAAACGGAACAATTACCGTTAAAATTTTAAACCTGAAAGATACAGAAGAAGTTGAAGTAAGTGTGACAGATCAGGGCTGCGGAATTGCACCTGAGCATCAGAAGAAAATTTTTGACAGATTTTACAGAGTAGAAAACAACACTCACACAATTAAAGGTACAGGCTTAGGTCTTAATCTTGTACAAACAACAATAGAAAAACACCATGGCGGGCAGGTTTTTGTTGAGTCAGAGGTCGGAAACGGCTCAACCTTCGGATTTATATTACCCGTAAAAGCAGCAACCATGCCTGAAGAAGTTACCATTCAGTAACAGAATTATTATTTTACGCAATTTAAAATCCACGACGAAATTCTCTAGCAAAAAAAATTATCAGGAATTTTATTCAAATGTAGAATGATAAAAAAGGAGTATAAACTATGCAAATAAGACCTGTTATGCCTTCATTTAAGGGATATATTGAACTTATAGCCAGCCAAATCAATTCTCACCCAAGCGCATATACAACATTTAACACAAACTCAATAATCGTTACATCACCCCCCTATAGCAAAAGCGACTACGGATCTACATATATCTCTAATGGCGGTGAAGCATATCTGACAGACCATCCATACTATATCGTGCAAAAAGCATGTGTTCTTGCTGAGAAAAATAAAGATGCAATTGTTAAAATAGATTCTAACAACAAAATTACAATACAAAAGATTAAGGCAGACACCAAAGACTAATCTTATATAGTAAAAACGCTAAGAAAAGAGCCCGTTAATTTTATCAATAATATCCTGCGGGTCAATTTCGTTTGTAATTTTATTAATATCCTGAGCGATCTGATATAATTTAGCAGCCTCAATCTTGTCACCGGTAATTGTGATAGCACGAGCCAAATTAAAATGCGCAAGAGCATAATTCGGATTACATTCAATAGACTTTTTGAAAAGCTCCATAGCCTTTTGTACTCTGCCCAAATCGTCTAAATAAATTACGCCCAAATTGTTGTAAGCAATATCATAAGCCGGATCATACTCAATTGACATTTCGTATTCTTTAATAGCTTCATCCAAATCGCCCTTACCCCAATGTAAAAATCCGAGATTACAATGAATTTTAGCATTTTTAGGATCAAGTTCCAAAGCATTCCGATACACCGTAAGCGCATTATCGTAATCTTCCTTATCATAAAAAGCGCTTCCCAGATTTACATAAATATCAATATCCTCAGGAGTCAAAAGATAAGCACTCTGATAAGAAGTAATTGCGGCATTAATATCGTTTTTAGATTCCTGATACACAAACCCTAAAGTCTGGTTAATAATACTAGTCCATTGTTTACGGGGATTAAGCGTAACTGCCGTTTGGAAATGCGAAATCGCGCCTTCTACATCCCCCTTGATGTAAAGAATATTAGCTAGATTAGAATGCACATCAGGCATGTTCGGCGTGATTTGTATAAGCTTTTCATAAATTTCGACAGCGCTGTCATAATCGCCCAATTCTTCATAAGCCTGACAAAGATGTCTGTAAGCTTCAACATTCAAACTATCAAGCCAAATCGCCATTTTATATTCTGTAATGGCATCCTCAAAACGTCCTAAGCTTCTGTAAATATCACCGAGCAAACAATACAAAGGTACAAACCCCGGAGCCTTTTCGATTGCCCTGATATAAATACCGATAGCATCCTCAACACTTCTGGTATGAACCATATAAAATCCTTTGAGAAGAATCGGCAAAAACCTAAAATTAGAAACAGTTCTTGCGACATTTCCCAAAGCCTGCAAATCAAACGGGAGGGTTAATAAAGATAAAATATACTCCCAAAAAGATTTAAACTTATTTTTAAAAGATCTAAAAGACGAAACACTATATAAAGTTGATAAAAGGAAATGCGCGCATGAATTTCTAAACGGCATATATTTAACAGCTTTCTTAGCGTTCAAACCTGCTTCCAAAAATCTGGCTTTTTTCGTATAAGTTTCAGCGAGCAAATAATAAGCCTTAGCGAATTTTTCATCTTTAGAAATAGCCATATCAAGATAATTAATAGCTTTATCAAGATCGCCCTTGTAATAATGAGCACGCCCTATTTTGTAATAAATTTCAGGCGAGTCAATATAAGTTTCCATAGCTCTCTGATATTCCGTAATCGCCTCATCAATATATTGAGCGGAATTGTAAATATCCAAATGCCATGCCAAATATAAATCCCCCAGCCTCAAATGCAAATCAGCATTGGTGGGGTCTTCCTGCAAACCAATCTGACAAAGTTCAATGGCACTTTTTACATTGCCGACTTTATATTCCTTATTAATCTTTTTCTGTAATGATTTAGTGTCTGTAGTCATGATATTTCAAAAAACCAAGCCTGATCTATAATATTCATTTTAATTAATATTATATAAAAAAGCAAGTTGTTTAGACATATTTAGTGTATAATGCAGAAAAAGGAAAGGAAACGTTATGGGAAAAATTTATTTCGTAGATGTAACAAACAGGGACGGCGTACAAACATCAAGACTGGGCTTGGCAAAACTGCAAAAGACAATAATTAACTTAATGCTGGATGATATGGGGATTACCCAATCGGAATTCGGTTTTCCGACCACAAGCCACGAAATAAATTATCTTAACGGGAACCTTGAACTTGTGGAAAGAGAAGTAATCACAAAAACAAAGCTTTCCGCCTGGATGAGAGGGATAGCTGAAGACGTAGAACTATCTTTTAAAAATGTACCGAAATTAAAACATCTGAACCTTTCCCAATCGACATCAGAGCAGATGATACACGGCAAATATCTTGGCAAGAAAACAGCCGATGATATTATAAAAATGACCTGCGAAGCAGTAGAATGCGCAGTAGATAAAGGCGCAGTTACAATAGGTGTAAACGCAGAAGATGCCTCAAGAAGTGACATTGAATACTTAATAAAATACGCAAAAGAAGCAAAAAAATGCGGAGCACACAGATTCCGTTACTGTGATACATTAGGTTATGAAGACCCTCAAACAACTTATGACAGAATTTACCAAATAGCAAAAGCCGTAGAAATGCCGATAGAATTACACTTCCATAACGACCTTGGAATGGCAGCAGCATGCTCGGTAATAGGGGCCAAAGCAGCAGTTGATGCAGGCATGGACGCTTACATAAATACAGCAATCAACGGAATGGGAGAAAGAGCAGGAAACGCAGATTTGGCATCTTGCCTTCTTGCGGTCTTAAAATCCGCAGGATTTAAAAACAGATATAAAATTGATGAAAATATAGATTTAAGCAAGATTTGGAAACTTGCAAAATACACAGCCTACGCATTTAGAGTACCGATACCGATAAACCAGCCCGCAGTAGGCGACAACGCATTTGCGCACGAATCAGGGATTCACACAGACGGAGCATTGAAAGACAGAAGGAACTACGAACTTTATGACTTTGAAGAATTAGGCAGAGGAGAACCCGAAATCATTGAAACAGGCAGAATGATTACAACAGGTGAATACGGCGGAATTAAAGGTTTCAGAAACGTTTACGAAAATCTTGAACTTGAATTTAAAGATGAGCACGAGGCAAGAAACATTCTTGAACTTGCCAGATACGCAAACGTTCACACACAACAGCCACTGACAGATAGTGAACTACGCTTTATTTACTATTATCCTGATATTGCGGCAAAAGTTATGACAGTATCGCCATACTACGAACCTGCAGGAGCAATAAAAGAAAGAGTTGATGCTCATTATCTTACTAAACCGCATAAAATCATTTAATTTTTGTAAATAAAACTTTACAATCACGCAAAAAAATATTTTTTTTAACTTTAAAACAACATTGAATTATTAAAAGGAGAAATGTATGAATATTCAACCGATTTCAATGTTTAATGCTTACAAAAACAGAATTAATCAAAATACAAATAATAATCAAACATCTTTAGCATTTACCGGGAAAGAAAAGCACAGCCCTGCAACAGACACATTTTTAAAAAACGGAGTAAAAGCGCTTGCTGTCGCATCAGCAATAGCGATGACACCTGCCGTTACATCTTGCGAAAAAACATATTTGGAAGAAGATTGCGATCATCCAAACCACATAGATCCGCCATACACAAACGACAGTACAGAAGTAAAACCGGATACAATTATAAAAGGCATAACATATAAAACACCTGAGTTAAAGATGAAACGCTATAAAGTAGAAAATGGCGACACTATTAACATTGGAACAGTAACATTTTCTGAAGGTATAGTAAGAGTACCATATAATGCGCACAAACCTGCTGAAATACAAACTGTTTTAAAATTTATAGAAGCACTTGACTTAAACAGCAAAAATCTTACAGAAGAATACACCGCAACAAGAGCATTTGACTATAACATGATTCCTGCTCAAATCACTTGGCTTGACGAAAAAACAGGAGCCGTAAACCAAATAAAATATAACGGTTTTGATGATGAAAAATATCCTGTAAAAATGGATCTTACAACAATTGATGAAGACAACAACTACATTGAAAAAACACTTCAATTGACAAATGCAGGAACGAATAAACTTATCGTAGATGTATATCCGAAAAACGGTTCAAATCTTGAAACACGTTATTTATATACTCTTGATGGAAATACCGTTACTAAATTTGACCTGCAAGATGAAAATACTTTTAGAAAGACTTGCGAATACACCCCCTCAGGCAGAGGCACCTCAATAAAAGCAAAAGACGCAGCAGGACAAGAATATAATCTTGCAAACGTTGACGTACTGACCGCAATTTCAGAAGAAGAATAAAAGAAAATTAAATACAAAAACAGAAACAAGTACGTTTTGCTTTTTTACAAAACGTTCTTGTTTTTAGAATAATCTTTTTGTGCTAAAATTAAACCAAAAAAGGAGAAACCATGGGGCAGACTTTAGCAGAAAAAATAATATCAAATCACGCAGGAAAAAATGTAAAAGCAGGCGAACTTGTAATCGCAAAAGTTGATGTATGCGCAGTACAAGACGGCACCGGACCTTTAACGGTTCAGGAGTTTAAGAAACTTGGGAAATCAAAACTTAACAATCCTGAAAGAACGATTTTATTTATAGACCATGCCTCTCCAAGTCCTAGAAAAGAATTGTCGAACACTCACACAGTATTAAGAGAATTTTCAAAAGAATACGGAGCAGTTTTATCAGACGTCGGAGCAGGCGTCTGCCACCAAAGACTCGTGGAAACCTTTGTAAACCCCGGAGAAATTCTTGTCGGCGCAGATTCTCACACTTGTACATCAGGTGCACTGGGGGCATTTGCAACAGGCATGGGCTCTACTGATATTGCAGTTGCAATGGCTTTAGGAAAAACTTGGCTTAAAGTCCCCTCAACTTTTAAAATCGAAGTTACGGGAAAATTCAAACCCGGAATTTGTTCAAAAGATTTAATGCTCCATCTAATAGGAATGATAGGAGCAGACGGCGCAACCTACAGAGCATTGGAATTTTGCGGCGACACCATTGATAATATGGAAATGTCAGAACGCTTTACTTTAGCGAATATGGCAGTAGAAGCAGGTGCAAAAGCAGGGCTTTTTGTAGCTGATGACAAGACAAAAGCATACTTAAAATCAAGAGGCAGAGAAGACAAATTTTCGTCAATAAAACCTGACGAAGATGCTATTTATGAAAGAATTATAAAAATTAATGCAGAAGATATCAAACACACAGTTTCCTGCCCTCATACGGTAGACAATACAAAGACTGTTGATGAGCTTGAAAAAGTGAAAGTTGATCAGGTATTTATCGGAACCTGCACAAACGGAAGAATAGAAGATTTAAGAATAGTAGCAGACATTTTAAAGGGCAAAAAAGCCAATCCAGATGTAAGACTTTTAATTTGTCCGGCATCAAAAGATGTTTACCTTAAAGCACTAGATGAAGGCTTGATTAATATATTTGTAGATGCAAACGCAGCAATTTTGCCTCCGGGCTGCGGCCCTTGCGTAGGGGTTCACGCGGGAACCCTTGCCGACGGTGAAGTTTGTCTTGCGACTCAAAACAGAAACTTCCAGGGCAGAATGGGTAACACAAAAGGATTTATCTATCTTTCATCCCCTTATGTTGCGGCATACACAGCTCTTAGAGGTTATATTTCGGCTGAATAATCCTAAAGCCTTTTATTATAATCTTTAACCAAAAAAGATAACCCGTTTACTATAAGCATAAGTACGAGCAATTATTGAAAAATATTCCTTACTATTAAGGTAAGGAGAAAGTTTATGTCTGCCCGGAAGCTTCAATACAAAAAAATGACACTGGAGGAACTTGTAGTTCTGTCGCAGCAAAACGATTTGAAGGCACTGGAAGAACTGATTAAGCGTGAACAGAAAAATGTTTTTGCGGCTTTTTCATACTTAACAGACAAACGTGAAAACATTTCTGATTTGACGCAAGAAACACTAATGCGTGTTGCCAAAAGCATTTCCACATTAAAAAATCCGAAACACTTTAAAAGCTGGCTTAACACCATTATCACAAACATTTTTTACGACGAACTTAGAAAATCAAGCCGAAAACCTGATACCATTTCGATAGAAGAAACAGAATGCGAAAACTCTGATTTTAATATACTATCGCTTATCCCCGACAAAAAATGTAAGCCTCACGAAAAATGCATCGCAAATGAACTCGACAAAATAATAAAAGAAGCCATCCGAAAACTTCCCGAACAATTCAGAATAGTAATTGTTTTAAGAGAACTTCAAGGGCTGAGTTATGAAGAAATTGCCAAAATAACAGGAGCCGGAGTCGGCACTGTCAAATCAAGAATATCAAGAGCAAGATGCAAACTTCAAGAAGGATTACGCTCATATATATAAAAGAAGAAAGGAGATAAAATGCAAAAAGAATTAACCTGCTCTCAAGTAAGCGCACTTATAACTTATTATATAGAAGACAGACTTAACTACCCGTTAAAAGAGTATGTAGAGCACCACCTGAGCGTTTGCAAAAAATGTAATGAAAAATACCAGAAACTTATTAAAATAGAAAAAAAATACAATACTAACTCAACTACTAAAAGAAATTATGAAAATGACTACCAAACGGATTACACACAACAAAGATACGAAGATTTTCGCTCTAATCTTTCAGCTTACATTGACAATGAATTAAGCGACGAAGAAAACATCCGCATAAAAAAAATTGCAATCACAAACCCAGCCGCAAGAAAAGATCTTGAAGAATTTTACACATTCAAAAAACTACTCCACGCTTCATTTGAAAAAACAAGAAATGGTTTAAAACATGATTATTCTGAAAATATCATAGGAAGAATATACTCAATGCACACGACAAACAGACTTGATCCTTTTTACCTGATAATGACAATATTTACGGTAATAATAGCTTTAGCCCTGCTGGGAATTGCTCATTTTTTACTCTAAATACGCATATTACTTCCGGAATATTTAATATAATCTGACATACTCAAAGGTTTATAAACAAAATCGTTAGGCTTTTGCAAAGTTTTTTGAGTATCGGGTTTTTGAGGGGCATCTTTTTTTTCATTCATAGCCATAATCTCTTTTTGTTTTTTAGCGGCGTATTGGTTTCTTAATAAAGGAGTGATTATATTGCAGGACAAAATTGAGCCTAAGGTGCTGAAGATAATACTTACACCGCCCTTAAACTTCATAAACTCATCTCTAACTTCACCGGTCATACCAGAAGAAATATCAGTTGTAATTTTGCCGATATCCTTAATTTGTTTTTCATCGACATATTTTTTAAGTTTAGGAGTTAAAAGTTTACCTGATTTAACAAGCTTATTTCCGACAGAAGTAAAGGAATTAGTAACGACATAAAAAGAAAGTATATTAACGGCAGCGTCGGCAAACTCCTGCGGAATAAGAAACATTTTTTCTTTAGCGGGGATTTTATCATTAATAACAATAGCGAAAACCTGTGCAGCAGAAGACAAAATCCATCCGAGCACACCCGTATGAACAAGCATTTTACCTGGGCTTTCACCGTAATTCTTATACAGGTAATTTTTAAAAGTCATAAATTTTTGGGAGGCGAGGTCTGCCATGTTATTTAGAATTGTCATGTTTCAGTCCTCCCGATGCGGCTACAAATTTGTTAGTCAAATATTTAGTCAGCGGCGCATCAATCAAGAAGTTTGTAATAGTCATAACCCCAAGCGCAACAATTGTGCCAAGTGCGTTTTTATATTGCATAAAGGCATCCGACAAATCCGAAATTGCATTTGAGGGAGAAAATAAAGTATTTAGCCTGTTAAGCTTAATTTTTTGTCCTGCTTTATTAACGGAAGTAGGGAGTTTAGACCACTTGTCGATAGCTTTTATGCAGCCTTTTCTAATAAAATATCCAGTAAAAGTTCCTGCGACAATTTTTGCAATAGTACGACAAACGGAAACCTTTCTGGTATTTTCATCAACAGATTTATTATGCCCGTCAATAAAAGGCTGCGACATTAAGGCAGTAGCACCTAAAATCAAACGATTTTCAGGTGTTGAGATTTCTTTATTAACCCAAGCAATTCCGCGTCTTAATTTTTCACTCTCAATAACTTTATTAGGAATTACATCATAAAATGCCTGACGAGCCATACGGCTTCCGGCCTGAAATTTTTTATAAAGATAAGAATCTTTTAGGTATGACGTGATTTTGGACACCATAATAATCACCCAAATCAATAAAGATGGTAAATGTATGGAATTGCTTCCAAAAAATATATTATTACAAAAATTTTACAATAAAAACTTTAATTTCAAATTATTTTCACACTGATAAAAAAAATCTAACAGCGAAAACTACTGTTAGATTTTTAATTATTAAAATAAAACTAATTTTTACAATTTAGCGCCTTTAGGTACAACCGTAATACCGCCTGGCGAAACATAAAATCCGCGTCTTTCATCTTCTTCTCTGTTAAAGCCTATTCTTGTATTAGGCGGAATATCAACATTTTTATCAATAATTGCGCGACGGATTCTTGAATATCTTCCGATATCGACATTTTCCATAAGAATACTTTCAGAAATTTGAGAATAACTGTTTACTCTGACTCTTGGTGAAAGCACGCATCTTGACAATCCGCCGCCTGAAACAATACAACCTTCAGACACCATAGAGTTTGTAGCCATACCGACTCTGTCGCCTTCTGACCAGATAAATTTCGCAGGCGGGTAATTGTAATTAAATGTTCTTATCGGCCATTCTCTTGAATACAAATTCAACTCAGGAGAACTGTCAAGCAAATCCATATTTGCCTGCCAATAAGCATCAATACTTCCAACATCTCTCCAATAACCGCTCTCTGCCTCAGTCATACCAGGAAATACATTTGATGCAAAATTATAAACAAAAATTCTTTTTCCCTGCTCAAGAAGCATCGGTATTACATTTTTGCCAAAATCATGACTTGAAGCTTCATTCTTTTCATCTTCATCCAAAGCGTTTAAAAGCACTTCTCTTTCAAAAATATAATTTCCCATAGAAGCAAGACAATAATTCGGATTTCCTGGAATTGATTTCGGCTTATCTTTCGGTTTTTCAACAAAATTCGTAAGCCGCCAATTTTCATCAACTTCCATAATTCCAAACTCATGAGCTTCTTCAATAGGAATAGGAATTGCAGAAATAGTTAAATCCGCACAATTGAATTTATGATAATTCAACATTTGAGAAACGTCCATTTTATAAATATGATCGCCCCCGAAAATGCAAACATATCTTGGGTTTTCATCGGTTATATGAAAAACATTCTGATAAATAGCATCAGCCGTTCCTCTGTACCAGTCTGAACCCGTTCTCATTTGAGCAGGCGCCAAATCTACATACTGATTTAAGAAAGGAGATAATGCCCAGCCTCTTGTTATATGTTTGTTTAAAGAATCTGATTTATATTGAGTTAAAACTTTAATTTTGAAAAATCCTGAATTAATAAAATTATTCAAAACAAAATCAATAATTCTGTATCTACCGCCAAAAGGAACCGCAGGCTTTGCACGATCTTTTGTCAAAGGATAAAGCCTTCTGCCTTCGCCACCCGCAAGTATCATTACTAATGCATCATCAACCGACATAAAAACCTCTCTTATTCTGATATAAAAATTATACAATGATAAAAGAAAAAAATCATCATATTTAAAAATTTAAATATTAATGCCCCTGACATCCGCTGCAGCCGCCGGAACCACAATTTCCGCAGCCTGATAACAGGTCACTAAAATCAAAAACTTTATCTTCCAAAATTTTAGCAATCACAATCGGATATAACAAATCTTCCAACTGTCTTATATTTTCTTCAAACTCATCAAAGTGAGTAAGATTTCCGATTAAGACAGGATACTGAGCTATAATTTTTCCTCCGTCAATTCCGTTTGTAAGAGTATGAACAGTAACCCCGCTAACCTTAACACCTGCGCTAAAAGCTCTTGCAACAGCATCCGCACCTTTAAAAGCCGGCAAAAGCGAAGGTTGAAGATTTATAAAGCACCCAAGTTCAAGAACATTTGGCTTCAACTCTTTTGAATACCCGCTTAATGCTATTAAATCAAAGTTTTCCGAAGCTATATAAACAGCATTTTCTTCCGGCGGCAAATATTTACGCCCGATATTTAATTCAGACGCTTTTTGAAAAAAATCAGAGTTTAAATTGTCAGAAACAGCAACAATTTCAAGCTCATTAAAATTCTGACTTCTCAAATAATTTACAATAGCTTGCAAATTTCTTCCGCTGTTCGACCCGAAAATAGCTAATTTTTTCTTCATAAAAAATCCTCCTTATAAATTTATTATAAAACTTTTTTAAAAAATATAAAAATATGCGCAAAAAAAAATCTTTACGTATTTTTAAAAACGAGGAAGAAAAAATCATGCAAATAAACAATCATCAACAAATACCATTTGGTGAAAAATATAATACAAGCCACTTAATAAGTTGTGCTTGCAAAACCCCATTTATTAGAAAAAGCGAAAGTGTAAACCTTCTGACCTCTATTTTAAAATTAACCAAAAAAGAAAAAAAAGCAATGATTCATAATGAAGATGTTTTTCAAACACTTTTAAAAAGAGCAGGGAACCACATACTGACACAAATTCCTGAACTGAATACATTTACGGATAAAATTAATAAATTTCCGCAAGAATATCACAAAATGATACTTGAACTTGCAGAAAACAAATTAGGTGAAGAAATAGACATAAAAAGACTTGTAAGAAGTCAAGAAGCAAGAAAAAACAAATCATGGATATACAAATACCAAAACGAACTACCATAAATTTCGGGATTAAATTAGAAACCGCAAAAGTTCTTGAAGTAACCAGCCAAAGAATTTTTGCAAGCGACGGACTAAGCGGTGTAAGCGAAGTTATACAAGCACTTTCAAAAGAGCCGATTAAAGCAACAGGAAACAAAGGTTACAGATATTTCGCAATTCAAACAGGAAATGCCATAATTGAAAAATACCCTCAAATAGCAGAGGCTACAGAGGAAATCAACAAAATAACAGCCCAAAATCCTTACATTACAAAAACTGAGCTTAATCAAAAAATCCGTCCTCTAATTGATAAAATCGGAAAAGAAATTGATATAACAATATAACAACAAAAAAGACCGCCCAATTGACGGTCTTTTTTACGTTGAATTATAAAATTAGTTGCAAAGAGCAAGCAAAATACCTGCAGCAACAGCAGAACCGATTACACCTGCAACGTTTGGCCCCATAGCGTGCATCAAAAGGTAATTTTGCGGGTTAGCCTCTAAGCCTACCTTGTTAGAAACACGAGCAGCCATAGGAACAGCAGATACACCGGCTGAACCGATAAGCGGGTTGATTTTTTCTTTTGAGAACAAGTTCATAACTTTAGCAAAAATAACACCGCCTGCAGTTGCAAATGAGAATGCTAAAATACCCAAAATTAAAATGAATAAAGTTTGAGTTGTCAGGAACTGGTCTGCTGATAATTTAGAACCCACTGACAATCCTAAGAAAATAGTTACGATATTGATTAAAGCATTCTGCATAGTATCAGAAAGTCTATCAACAACACCGCATTCTTTGCATAAGTTACCGAAAGTCAAAGCACCAACAAGCGGGCAAGCATCCGGCAAGAAAATTATACAAAGTCCCAAAACAACAAGCGGGAATACAATTTTTTCTCTTTTAGAAACATCTCTCAATTGTTTCATTTCAATTTCACGTTCAGCTTTAGTCGTTAAAAGCTTCATAATCGGAGGCTGAATAACAGGAACCAAAGCCATATAAGAATAAGCTGCAACTGCAATAGCACCCAACAATTCAGGCGCAAGTTTCGTTGTAACATAAATTGAAGTCGGCCCGTCAGCACCACCGATAATACCGATTGCACCTGCTTGAGGTAAAGAAAATCCAAAGCAGCAAAGCGCAAGTAATAACGCTGCAAATATACCAAACTGAGCGGCACCGCCTAAGAGTGCAGTTTTAGGGTTCGCAATCAACGGACCAAAGTCAGTCATAGCTCCAACCCCCATAAATATAATCAACGGGAACAAACCTTTATGAATACCTGCTTCATAAATAATTCCCAAAAATCCGTTAGGATCGGCAATCCCTGCAACCGGAATGTTTGACAACAAACCTCCGAATGCAATCGGCACCAAAAGCAACGGTTCAAATTGTTTTTTAATACCTAACCATAGCAGGAATAAACAAATCAAAATCATTATCGGAGAACCGAACTGATGAAGGAATTGTTCAAACCCGCTTGTAATTGACGGATCAGCAGGCTGCACAAAATTTGCGAGACCTGTTGACTGCCAAAGTTTATATAAGCTGTCTGCAATATTCATATTTCTATCCTTCTTTTACTGTTTTATTAAAAGCTGCCTTATTTTATAAGTCTGCACTTTTACCGACAAGGCAGCTTTTATACCTAATTAACCGATTGTAACAAGTTCTTGACCTGTTTTAACCTGAGTTCCAACTTCAATGTCAACTGATTTTATAACACCTGACAACGGAGATTTAATTTCAGTTTCCATTTTCATTGCTTCAACAACTGCAATTACGTCGCCCTCGTTAATAGTATCACCGACTGCAACAAGAACCTTCAATACAGTTCCAGGAAGTGCTGCCTTAACCGGTTTTGCGTCACCATCAACAGCATGATCAGCTTCTATGCCTGCTTTTAAGTTGAAGTCATAAAGTTTACCGTTAACTGTTGCCTTATTTCCTTCAAAAGCAACAGCATATTTTTTGCCGTTAACTGTAACAGTATAACCGTTTGAAGAATCTTCGCACTTTGTTTCTTTAGCTTCGGGAGCGTTCTTTCTAACCCCGATTGTACCTTTGCCTTCAAGGAATAAAATACCTTTTTCTTTGCAAGCTGCTGAAATAAAGATATTTTCATCATTAACAGGCAAACCTGCATCTTCAAGACGTTTAGTTGCAGCCTTAATGCCTTTTTCAGGATCTCTGTCGTTAATATCAACAACAAGCTCTGTAGTCGGTTGAAGGTTAAGCTGTTCACTTGCAATTTTTACAATCTCGGAATCCGGTTCGCAAGGAGTTTTACCAAAGTATCCGAGAACCATTTTTCCGTAACCTTCTGCAATTTTCTTCCATTTACCGAACATTACGTTATTGAATGCCTGCTGGAAGTAGAACTGCGATACAGGGGTAACTGAAGTTCCAAAACCGCCTTTTTCAACAACTTCTTTCATAGCTGCAACTACTTCAGGATATTTATCCATCAAGTTGTTGTCACGGAGCATTTGAGTGTTAGCTGTCAAAGCGCCGCCGGGAAGCGGGGACTGAATAATCATCGGATTAACTGCAAGAGCTTCCGGAGGTAAGAAGTAATCTTTCATGCATTCTTTGAATACTTCTTCAGTTTCTAAGATTTTTTCGATATCAACACCGAGGTCATAATCAGTACCTTTAACAGCATGCCACATTGAAACGATATCAGGCTGGGCAGTTCCGCCTGAAACAGGCTTCATAGATAGGTCGATACCGTCAGCACCGCCGTCTAAAGCTGCTAAGTATGCTGCTAAACCTGTTCCTGCTGTTTCGTGAGAATGGAATCTGATATGAGCATCAGAACCTAAGATTTCTCTTGTACGTTTTACTGTTTCGTAAACTTTTCTCGGATTTGAAGTACCCGAAGCATCTTTAAATGCCAAGCTGTCAAACGGAATACCTGCATCAAGAATGTTTCTTAAAACTTTTTCATAAAAAGCAACGTCATGAGCACCTTCGCATCCAATCGGAAGTTCCATCATAGTAATTGTAATTTCATGCTTCAAACCGTTATCTCTAATACATTGACCTGAATAAATAAGGTTATTTACATCGTTCAAAGCATCAAAGTTTCTGACAGTTGTAACGCCGTGTTTTTTAAACATTTTGGCATGTAGATTGATAATATCTCTAGGTTGAGAATCAAGCCCTACAACATTCACACCTCTTGCTAGAGATTGAAGGTTAATATCAGGCCCGACAGCAGCTCTGATTTTATCCATAGTTTCAAAAGCATTTTCATTGCAGTAAAAAATCGGTGACTGGAATCTTGCACCGCCAGCAACTTCAAAATGTCTTAAACCGGCGTTTACAGCAGACTGGAGTGCCGGAATAAAATCATCAACAAATACTCTTGCCCCGTAAACGGATTGGAAACCATCTCTAAATGAGGTATCCATAACTTTAATAAGTTTTTTTCCCATAATCTATATCCTTTCGTAAAAAATTTAAAACTTCTAACCGCGTAATTTAGCAACCGCAATAGCAACGGCAACGGCTTCATCAACTGAGACGTTTGAACGTTTGCCCGGTTTTTCCACGATTTTAACTTCTTCAGGGAATATTTTATTCAACTGTTTGACAACCCAAGACATTCCGCCCATTGTCAACACAAGAAGTGTAAGAAATGCAAATACAAATCCCAATCCTATTCCCATAAGCACCATACCTTCTTCAAGTAATGATAAAAAGTGTTCCATCATATTATATCTCCTATAGTAAGTACAAAAACTTCGTTATTATCTTTTAGATGCAAAGCGCCCTCATCATCAATACTTTCGGCGACTCCGCATTTAAGCTCATTTGGCAGTTTTACGCTAATTTCTTTTCCTAAAAAACTAATTCGGCTAAGATAATCATGCTTAATAAAACAAAAGCCTTCTTCCATAAACTTATTATAATCACCAAAAAAAATGTTTAGCAAATTTGTTAAGAATTCATTTTTATCAGGGGCATTTCTGCTTAATTCGATTGAAAGAGAAGTGACTTCCTTATCGGTAACTTTTTTCACATCCTCAGCACTTGCCGTAACGTTAATCCCGAAACCTAAAACAATTCCCTTTAAACTTGCACCCTGCATAACTGTTTCGGATAAAATTCCCGCAATTTTCTTACCGTTAATATTAACATCATTTGGCCACTTAATTTCAGTTTTAAGCCCGTATAATTCAAGAGTTTTACAGATACAAACGGAAAGAAATTGAGTAAGATTAACAAAATTTTTATTAAATGATGCAGAAGGTTTCAAAACTATTGAAACAAAAATATTTCCCTCTCCAAGATCCAGCCATGACCTATTAAGTCTTCCGCGTCCTGCAGTCTGCCTGCGTGAAGAAATAACCGTGCAATCTTCAAGTTCCGCAAGATGTTTTTTTGCATATATATTGGTTGAGTCCGTCTCTTCCAGGCTTAAAATTTTCACTTTCGCCTCTTAAAAATTCCCTATACATTGTAATTTTAATATAAACAAAAAAAATTTGCGATTTTTTTTTTATGAGTTAAAATAAAAACGAAAAGGGAGAGAAAATGGAACATTGGATTTGTAATTTCAATATCTTTGGGCATCCTGTATCAGCCAATATGGATACGCTTATTACAATGTGGTTTACAATGTTTTTACTGATAGTTTTGGCACTAATCACGACACGCAAAACAACCTTGGTTCCGTCAAAATTACAACTGGCAGCAGAAGGAGTTGTAAAATACTTTTCGGGAATTGCAAAAGCCAGCATGGGTGAGGAAGCTTCAAAAAGACATTTACCGTTAATTCTGACGCTTTTCATGTTTATTTTAACGGCAAATCTTGTAGGCCAGCTTCCGTGGCATTTAATACATTTAAAAACAGGCGAACTTGCTTCTCCAAACAACGATATAAATATGACGGCAGCAATGGCGATTGTTGTTTCGCTTTATTATATCTACTACGGCGTAAAAAAGAAAGGGTTTCATTTCTTTTTCCACGGATTCAGCATTGACGGTATAATAATTACGCTTGTTGATACTTTAGAGCTTTTCGTAAGACCTTTTTCACTTGCTTTACGACTTTTTGCAAATATTTTTGCGGGAGAAGTTTTAGTATTTACGGTTGTGGGAATTTTTGCATACTTTATCCCTTTACCGTTTATGTTGTTTGAGCTTTTTGTGGCATTGATTCAGGCTCTGGTATTCACCCTGCTTTCCACAACTTATATATCAATGGCAGTAAATGAAGAATAAATTATAAAGGAGAAAAATTATGGCAGTTGAACAATTAGCAAATTTGGATTTAGCAAAATTGGGTGCAGGTATTGCAATCGGTTTCGGTGCAATCGGCGGAGGTTTAGGACTTGGTATTGCAACAAAAGGTGTTCTTGAAGCTATCGCAAGACAGCCTGAAATGAAAGATGAAGCTTTCAAAAACTTCATTATCGGTGCAGGTCTTGCAGAAGCAACAGCTATCTATGCGCTTTTGGTAGCTATGCTTTTAATTTTCGCATAGAAAACGTTTCTAAAAGGAATTTGTCATGTTTGAATTTAATGCAACATTTTTAATAGCAATGATAAGCTTTGTAGTATTCATAATCATTATGAATGCGATACTTTATAAGCCGATTCTTTCAATCATCAGTAAAAGAGAAAACTATATTGATGAAAATCTTAATGCCGCAAAAAATTCAAAAGAAAAAGCTCAAGGAATTCTTGATGAAAAAGAAACAAAACTTGCGGAATCTTCTCTGCAATCCAGACAGATTATTTCAGGCAGAGTTCAACAAGAAAATGACAAAGCAAAAAGATTAACGGAAGAAGCAAAAACAACAACTCAAAAAAACATAGCTTCCGCTAAAGAAAATCTGCGTAACGAAGAGGTTCAAACAACAAATTCACTTTCGGGAAATATTAAAGAACTTGCGGAATCAATTTCCGAAAAAATTCTCGGCGAAAAAACTTCAATTGATAACGTTGATTATGAATTAATCAGTAAGGTGCTTAAATGAATACAATAGGTCAAATTTGGAATTTTATAGTAACAAGCAACTTTTTCAACTTTGTTGTGATGGTGCTTATACTCACTTGGATAATTAATAAAGTGAATTTGGCCGATATATTGGAAAAAGCAGTTGCCAACATAAAAAACACAATTGAAAAAGCAGAACAGGAAAAAGCCTCCGGAGAAAAACAACTTCAGACTGCATTAAAATCAGTCGAAAATTTGGATAACGAAATAAAAGAAAAAATTGAATCTGCCAAAGAGCATGCAGAAAAAATTGCTCAAAATATAATAACCGAAACAGAACAGAAAGTTAAAAATATTGAAAGCAATATAGAAAGAGCAGTAACGGCAGAAGAAAAAACGATTTCGGCAAGACTTTCAAAAAAAACGGCCGCAGCCTCAGCAGAACTTGCAAAACAACACATAAAAGCAGTTTTGGAAGCGAACCCTTCACTGCATGAAAAATATATCAATCAAAGTATTGAAGAATTAGGATAAAATATGAACTCAATTCAAATATCAATAACCGCAAAAAATTATGCAGACGCACTTGTTCAGCTTGGACAAGACGGAATGCTTTCGTATGATGATATTTTGAAAAATCTGGAATCAGTAAAAGAAATTTGCACAAATTCGCCGGATTTAAATTCTGTTTTAGAAAATCCGACACTCTCTGACGATATTAAATATTCAATTATTGATGAAGCTTTCCAAAAAGATATCAACGAAAAGATTATTGATTTTATAAAAGTTTTGATTGAAAAAAAGCGTTTTAAAGAATTTTACGGAATAGTTGAAGCTTACAGAGATGAGCTTGACAAGATAAATAATCTTCAGCGGGTTACAGTAACTTCAGCTGTAGAACTTAACGAAGATATGAAACAAAGAATAACGGAAAAACTTCAAAAAAGGCTTTCAAAAACCATTAAAGCAGAGTGGCTCACAGACAAAGAAATTATCGGAGGGCTTGTCGTAAAAATCAATGACGATGTAATTGATTCAAGCCTGAAAAATAAATTGGAGAATTTAAGTAAAAATCTAATATAAAGGGGAAATTATGGCTCTAATAAAACCAGATGAAATCAGTTCAATAATCAAAAGCAAAATAGAGAATTATGATTTACAAACGGAAGTTGCCAATACCGGTACCGTAATCGAAATCGGTGACGGAATTGCAAGAGTTTACGGTTTACGTAACGTTATGTCAAATGAGCTTGTCGTATTTGATGACGGAAAAGATACATTAGGAATTACGCTCAACCTTGAAGAAGACAACGTAGGTATTGTTATTTTGGGAGAATATACCCAGATAAAAGAAGGAATGACAGTCAAAACCACCGGCAGAATTGCCTCTGTTCCTGTAGGCGACGGTCTAATCGGCAGGATAATAGATCCGACCGGAAAACCGATTGACGGCAAAGGTGAAATCGTATCCGATAAAACCCGTCCGATAGAAAGAGTAGCCCCGGGAATTGTTGCAAGAAAATCAGTTCACCAGCCTCTTCAGACAGGCTTAACCTCAATTGATGCTCTAACACCGATTGGTAGAGGTCAGAGAGAATTGATTATCGGCGACAGACAAACCGGTAAAACCGCAATCGCAATTGATACAATTTTGAACCAAAAAGGACAAAACGTAATTTGTATCTACGTTGCGATCGGTCAAAAAGCTTCAACGGTAGCACAGCTTGCAAAAGTTCTTGAAGAACACGGAGCTATGGAATATTCTCTTATAGTTTCCGCAACAGCAAATGAAAGTGCGCCGTTACAATATATCGCACCGTTTGCGGGAGTTGCAATCGGCGAAGAATTTATGGAACAAGGTAAAGATGTTCTGATAGTTTACGACGATTTAAGCAAACACGCTCAAGCATATCGTGCAATGAGTTTGCTTCTGAAAAGACCGCCGGGACGTGAAGCATACCCGGGAGATGTATTTTATCTTCACTCAAGACTTCTTGAACGTGCGGTTAAATTGAACGATGAGCTTGGCGGCGGAAGTATTACGGCATTACCGATTATTGAAACGCAGGCAGGAGATGTTTCGGCATATATTCCGACAAACGTAATCTCAATTACCGACGGGCAGATTTTCCTTGAATCAAACTTGTTTAACTCAGGTGTACGCCCTGCAATTAATGCCGGCATATCGGTTTCACGTGTAGGGGGTGCCGCTCAGACTAAGGCTATTAAACAGGTTGCAGGAAAGCTCCGTCTTGACCTTGCTCAATACAGAGAACTGGAAGCATTTGCTCAATTTGCCTCCGACCTTGATCAGGCTACTAAAAACCAGCTTCTGAGAGGCGAAAAATTAACGGAAGTTCTAAAACAGCCGCAATATGCACCTTTAAGCGTAGCCGAACAGGTTTCTGTACTTTTTGCGGCAAATGAAGGAATTCTTGATGATATTCCGAACAATCAAATTGCAAAATTTAAAAAAGATTGGTTTATACATCTTAAGTCCAATTTAAAAGAGCTTTCCGACAATCTTAACGACGGAAGCGCACTTTCTGATGAAGATAAAGCTCAATTAAGAGCAAGTCTGGAAGAATTTAAGAAAACATTCTAGGAAAGGAGTCGATTATGAAATGTTATTACCATCATGATAGAGATGCATTCGGTGTCTGCCAGGCTTGCGGGAAAGGTCTGTGCCTTGAATGTATGGATACTTCCAATAACATCACAAAATGCAAAAACAGCCCAAGCTGCAAAGAAAAGGTCAGATTATTAAACATTTCATATAACAACATTCGCTCCACATTTTCTAAAGGACAAAAATTAGTTTCTATAATTGTTGGAATGTTGTTTTTCATATCGGGACTTGCAGGATTATTTATTGCACCGATTGTAGAAGATAATTTTATGATAGTTCCCTGCATAATCTTTTTAGTAATAGGGTTTGCAATTCTTTTCAGCGCCCGCAGAATTCGGACGAACTAATTTCAGGTAAAAATTATGGCAAATTTGAAAGATATAAAAAACAGAATACAAAGTGTTGAAAGCACCAGAAAAATAACACGAGCAATGAAAATGGTTGCAGCAGCAAAAGTTAAACGAGCAGAGTCAACCGTCAAAATGTCACGGCCTTTTACTCAAGAATTGAACGAAATGTACAAAAGACTTCTTGCCTCAGTCGGTGCCTATTCAAATATAACCCTAAAAATTAAAAGTGCGATTGACAATTACCCTGCACTTTTACAGACAAGAGATACAAAAACAGCCGGTATTCTGGTTATAACTTCTAACAAGGGTCTTGCAGGCGCTTACAACGGCAATATCATCAAAAAAACCTTACAGACAATCAAAGACTATAACGAAAAAGGGATTAAAACAATTCTTTTCATTGTCGGACAAAAAGGTATCAGCTCATTAAAAAGAAGATGCAAAAATTTTGACTGTGAAATTGCCAATACTTATGTTGCAATCGCAAACAATCCGACAGGAGAAGGAGCACATTCAATAGTTTCAGATATTGCTGAATATTACGTCAGTGAAAAAATTGATAAAATTGAAATCATTACAACAAGATTCAAAAACATGATGAGTTATTTTATCGAAAACTGGGAAGTTCTTCCACTCCAGACAAAAGAAGACATCCACGAAAGACTTCACGACAATATAGCGGAACCTCTGATGGAATTTGTACCTGATATGCATAACATTTTACAAAAAGTTGTTCCGATGTATATTGCAAACATTATTTTTCAGGCACTTTTAGAAGCTCAAGCAAGCGAACTTGCCAGCCGAATGACAGCAATGTCTGCCGCTACAAGCAATGCAGAAAAAATGCTTAAGACACTCTCTACCGAATACAACAAATCCCGTCAATTTGCAATTACGCAGGAAATTATTGAAGTTGTTTCAGGTGCAAATGCCCAAATCGGCTAGTATATTAATTTAACGGCAATAAATCATCTAAGCTTACCCCTAATGACCTTGCAATGTTGGCAACTACTAAAATTGTAGGACAAACTTTTTCGTTTTCAATTCTATATAAATGTTGAGGTGTAATATCAGACATTTCGGCAAGATGCTCTTGCGATATTTTTTTCCTTGCACGTTCTATTCTTATATTTTCTGCAAGTATTTTTAATACATAATTTTTATCTAACATAACAATATTCTAACTTTATTGACAAAAAAATATCACAATTTATAATTTAATATATAAACATATATGTTATATTATTAATCTATAATACTTATTTATAAAAGATTGTGAGGGATAATGGATTACAACACCAAAAAAGCTGCTTTTACAATGGCAGAAGTATTGATTACAATAGGGATTTTGGGA
The DNA here is from genome assembly GCA_949297715.1 of uncultured bacterium. Lineage (GTDB taxonomy): Bacteria > Cyanobacteriota > Vampirovibrionia > Gastranaerophilales > Gastranaerophilaceae > Scatenecus. Next base: position 35,117 of record CASFTJ010000005.1, read on the forward strand.
CTGGTTATGGCAATGACATTTCCATCAATAGTTCGAAAATATAAAAGAAAAACCACAGAAACTAAATTAGCAAAATTTTACACAATAATGAATCAAGCCATAAGAATGTCAATTTCAGAACACGGTGAAATTTTAATTGACAATACAAATAAAACATCCGTTTCAAATTCAGCATACATTGAAAAATGGTACAAAGAAAATATAACAAAATACATAAAAAAAATCTATGAAGAAGGTGCAGACAAAAACGGTACCTATTATAGAGTAAGCTTTATAGACGGAACAGGATTTAACAGTTATATGAGCAGTTCAAATCCAACTACAGGAAAAAGCGCTTTATATATATTTTACTGCATTGACTATAAAAACTGTAAACTCGGTCAATTTGACGGTGAAAATCATTTTTTATTTGTTTACAATTCTGAAAAACAAAGTATAACTACAGCTCACCAAGGACAAAGTTACAAAAATTTAAGAAACAATTGTTATAACACTAATAACAGACACAGCTGCGCAGCATTAATTGAAGCAAACGGCTGGAAAATACCGGACGATTACCCTTGGATTAAATAAACTACTTCAATGCTGTAAATTCATTAAGATTTTTAACTTTCATATTTACTAATGAAGAATTCACATCGGTAATTTGAGCTTGAGCTTTCTGTTCAGCCAATCTTGCTTTACGTTTTGCCTCTGATTTATTCGTCATATAAATATTAAGTTTAGGAATACCTATACCGAGAACTAATCCTGAGTATAAATATCCGGCAATTTGAGCAAGATTTAAAATTTTTAACTGACGTCTTACAGCCTTGCCTGTCTCTGATGCCGGCAAAAGCTTCATCATTTGTGAAAATTTCAAAGCTTTACCATCCTTGGTTACTGCGCTTATATTCGAACGTTTTAATCCTTCAATCAAAACTTCATCACGTGTTTTAAGTTTTTTCTTAAAGAACGATGATTCTTTCGGATTTTTGAGAAGCGATTTATTCTTATCCATTGCAAGTGCAACGCCTTTTGCAACAAAGTTCCCTAAAACAAGCCAGTTAAAGAATCCTAAAACATCTTTTACAACAGATTCTCTGAGCTCATCCTTATCTCTTGCTACGATAAATCTTGACATAATCGTCATACCGTAAATAAGCTTGAACTGGTTTATTGTCGGAATAATCCCTTTGAATTGAATATTCTTTAACAGACCGCCTTCTTTTCTTGCCAAATCTGCAATAATACCGCCACCAAAGACTGTAGCTGCTGCCAGTTTCCAAAGTTTAAAATTAAAACTCTTGTCTTTTTCACGTCCTTCAACTCCGACAAAACCGTCGCTTCCTGTCTTTTTCTTTGTCAGGTATATGTTCAACGGCTGAATCGACATACCGACACCGCTTGCTATTGCCATACCGACAACAGTTCTGCGATTATTTACGTTTTTAATTCCCTTTATAAATTTATTCTTTGAAAAATCTGAAACTTTTTCAAATTCTTCAACTACTTTTTCTTTTGTTAAAGTTTTTGATATATTGTATAAATTTTCAATAAAGGTTGAAAGATTATTTGAAGTTTCTTTTCCAAAGGCTTTTAATTTGTAATCTGATTCAGAGCCTGTTGCTTCAGTTATATAATTTACCAAAAACTGTTTTGTTGATTTCGGTATGGTATCTTTGTCCATATCAGGACTTATAAGCACACTTAACAAACGATTTTTAACAACATCAACATCATAATCTGAAAGTTTCTTTTCTTCGCCTCCGATAGTTGTAGTTAAATTTTTCAGGACATCATCCAGAGTATTTCCAAGCGCATTGTCCTTGTTTTTGTGAATATTATCGTGAAAATATTTACCTATGATATCGAAAGACTCGTTATCAGCAAAAATTTTGTCTGCTCTTACATTAAATGTTTTATTAAGAGCCAAAGAAAATGCCAAAGCGGCAAGAGATCCGTAAACCCCGATTAAAGAATGGTTAATTGTACCTGAAGCTTCACGACGTCCGGTTTCCATACCTGCTGCAGGGCCTCTGTTTATAAAGTCAACGGTGGTTCTTGGCAGAACCATTGAACCTACGTCAACAGCATTTGCGCCCCAAGCCTGGTTTGTATCCAAAAACCTTAGCCCAAGACTAAAGTAATCGCCTGCGCCTTTAAATTGAATATTCTGTTTTTCCTTTTTGTTTTCAGTTAATGTCTTAAATTGTGGGGTTTCTTGAATTTTCATTTTGTTTTCTCCTTACGAATTCATAAATGCTTTAAACGAAGTATTAACGGCTGCTGGTCCTGTCGAACTGTAATTCGATGAGGCTGAGGCAGCCGAACTACCGGCGCCGCCGGAGGTTGCGTTCGTTTTTGTGGCATTTAATTTCGCAAGATCTTGTTTTGCTTTATTTTTTTGTGCCTGAGTTCTTGTGTAAAGAGGTATAAATATACCTAATGATACCAGTGAGAATGCTATATTACCAAGCTGGCAAATTGTTCTTAATCTCTTGTCATGAACAGTTGATAATTCGTCAGTTGATTTTAATGAAGTATGTTTTGCCCAATTCCAGAATTTCTGGAATACATTCGCATCTTTATCAAGTTTTTTGAGTCTGTTAATCAAAGTAACTTTGCCTTTATTTTTGTATTCAATTAAAGATGCAATACCTTTTGCGGCATAATCGCCTAAGAAGTAGAAGCTTGAGAATGTCGCAATATCACGTATTGTAGATTCCTTAAGTTCGTTTTTGTCTTCTGCTGCACCCATACGGCTTGCAAATGTAGCAGTTGATATAATTCTTGCCTGATCCATCGTCGGAAATAAACCTTTGAATTGGAATAAAGATTTCAGACTCGGTTTATCCATAACCATCGACAATCCGCAAACACCAAGCATTGAACCTATGGAAATAAATTTCTGTTTTAAAAGCTGAAGTTTCTCTTCTTTGGTCGGTTCTTTATACTCTTTATTTTCGTTGTAGTCGTTATATATCGGAGCACCTTTACGTCCTGAAATTTTATGAGTAATCCATCTGTTAATCGGCTGAGCTGAAATTGCAAGAGGAATAATTAATCCTAAACCGCCTATACTTTTCCAGTTTACAAGGTGTTTTGCCTGCTTAAAGTATTTTGCAAGCTCATCTGCCGATTGAATTCCGCGTGATTTTGCTCCGTAAAGAACTTTTGGTGTATCTTTACAGAAAGATGAAAGACTGTTGCCAAGATATCCTTCTTCTCCTGCAAATCTTATGTTTTCTGCAATATGTGTTAAATTAACAAGTTTTTTATAAGCTTGCTTAGTATTTTTATATTCTCCACTTTCGGCAGCTTTTGCAAGAATATTGAAAGCATCTTCCGCATCAGATTTAAGGCGGATGTTTGAAACAACTTCATCTATATTCTTAAGCCCTTTGATTTCTTCGGGATTATCAGCCAGAAGCTCTGCAAATGCTTTCATCCCGCCTTTTTCATAAGCTTTTCCGTCAACACCTTCCATTGACAAAATTGAGCGCATAAAGAAGTTTTTAAAATCTTTTTCCGTGTGTTTGCCGGGAGTGTAAAACTTCGCTATTTTATCGTAAGCTTCTCCGTTTGCCCAGTTGTTTATAAGGTTTTTATCAAACTTACCCATTACAGACCAGTTAAATAATGTTCCGGCTCCCATTACTATAAAACTTGGCAACAGACAATTAATTATCAGACCGGAACCTTCTCTTCTTAATGCCTCAAACCCGCCTATCCAGTTGAATTGACGTTTTCTTTTTCCGTTTTCATCTAATATCGGATTTCCGTCTTTATCTTTCTTATTTGAGCCTGCAGTAGTTTCTATTATTGTTCTTGGAACAATCGCTGTCGATAAATCCAGAACAGACACATTTAACATCGGGTGTTCTTCACACTTTTGAACACCTTTTACAAGCAAATCAACAAATCCGCCTTTGAATGACGGTGAATTACTCATCTGCTTTTTATTAATACACACAGGGATATTTTTTTTATCTGCACTATTTATATCTACTTTAGTAATCATAAAATTGTCTGGTCTGATTTTTAACAACACATATTATAACAACTACACAAAACTATTAAAAGCTGTGAATTTTAAAAATTGCGTTTTTATTCCGTAATGTTAAGGAGATATTAAGAACATTTTTTGATTTTTTTTCTAAATTCAGATTATTTTAAAAAGTTTTTTATTGTTTTTACACTAAAAATCGCTCTGTAGGAATAAATTTATTGCAAATTTTCTAAAATTTTCTTTTGAAAATAAATGTAAAAAATTGTAAAGAATACGCTTTATTTTCTTATTTTTATATACCTTTTATATATTACATGAAACTTTTTACAAATTCTACGGCATGCTCTTTTGTAACAACATCTCCGCTAATTTGGGCTTCATGAAGGGCATCCATAATTTCTCCAAGCTTTGGCGACGGTTTGATATTCAGAATTTGCATAACTTCATTCCCGTTTAATAATTTAGGAAGCGGCTCTAGGGTATCTGCAATATTTAAATAAAATTCCTGCAAACGAGTTAGTGAATTAATATTATCTTCAACCATTTCATCGGTGATTACAGGGCCTCTTGCAGATAACCTGTCTGCTTTTGATAAAACTGTTACATCCAGAGAATTGTCCTCCATTTTTCGAACATATCTCATCATTGCTTTCTCGTTTACATCAGGTGAAGTCATCAACGATGCCGGATAAATATGATTTTTTATCATCGCTGAAATATAATCAATCTGCTTATTTGAAAAGGCTATTTTCTTTAAAATTCCGATAACAAGCTTTGAACCGACATCATCATGCTTTATAAACCTGTGGCGGCCTGTATCTTCTTCAATTGTCCAGGTCGAAAATTTCCCGATATCATGCAAAAATCCTGCAAGCTTTAAATGTGTAAGCCTTGAATAGCCGCCAAAATCTACTTTCTCCAGATGTTCTTTAATTTCTTTAGGCGATATTTTATAGGTTTCATTTATATTTCTGACCGTTTCTATCGAATGTTCTAAAAGCCTTAAATGGTGATGAGTATTTGGCGGAACCTGCTTCAACTCTTTTACTATAGGGAAAATTTTCTCCAATAATCCTGCTTCATCCATATCTTTTAAGGCTATATGCGCAAATTCTCCGCCAAATAGGTGCATAATTTCATAATTAATCCTTTCTACAGCAGGATTAGAAATTAAATCAATATGCTTTTTTATCTGACTAAGAGTGTTTTCATCAATCCTAAACCCCGTCTGCGCTTCAAAACGGTAAACTCTTAAAAGCCTTAAAGGATCCTCTGTAAAATTTTTCTCTGAAATTGAGCGGATAATCCCCTGTTCAAGATCTTTTAAACCACCTGTTTTATCTATAATTTCACCTTTTTGTAAATTTATCGCAAGAGCATTTATAGTTAAATCACGTCTTTCCAAATCTTTCTCAATTGATGCCCCGACGGGTTCTGTTATATCAAGATAGTTAATCTTATCCTTCAACACAACTCGATAAATCTTATTTTCTTCGTCTAACGGCACAAAAACTCCGTCGAAAAATTCCGCAAGCTTTAAGGCAAAATTTCTTGTGTCTTGATTAACCACAACAAGATCCCTATCATTTGTTTCTTTTCCGCGCAAAAAATCTCTGACAGCACCGCCGACCAGATAAATTTCCGCATCAAAATTTTCTGAAATTTCTGTCAAAATTTTATCAGATTTAATTTTTTCCAAAATTTTCGTACTCATAAATTATATTTCCTAACGCAACAGTAACCGCAGTTTCCGCCTTCAATATCAAATCACCTAAAGTAAGCATCGGAATAGAATTTTCTTCCATAAACTCAAATTCCATTTCCGAAAAACCGCCCTCAGGGCCTATTATTACATAAAGATTTTCACCAGCTTTAACCGGTGTTTCTTTAAAAAAATCTCGTATTGTTTTGGTTGCCCTTCTTTCGCAAAAGGCTATAACTTTGCTGTCTTTATTATTTTTTATAATATTTTCCAAACTTAAAATCGACATACAACTTGGGATTACGGCTCTTTCGCACTGCTTTGAAGCTTCATACATAATCCTGTTCCATCTGTCAATTTTCTTTTCTACAGTTTGACGGTTTAAAGCACAATTGTCTGTCACTACTGGACAAATTGCTCTTACACCTAGTTCCGTCGCCTTTTCCACTATAAAATTCTGCGCATCACTTCTTAGCGGACTTTGAACCAAAAACAAATTAAAATCCAAATCTCGCTGCGATATATAAGATTGCTTTATTTCACAAACTATTTCTTTTGACGAAATATCTTTTATTATAGTTTCGTATTGCATCCTATTTTCATCTATCAGCAGCAGTCCTTCGCCTACTCTTGCACGAAGCGATTTTGCAATGTGTTTATAATTTTCTGCGTCTGTAATTTTTACCAGCCCGTCTGCGGCTGAAGTTGAATTTATAAAAAAATGCGGCATTTTTTTTATCCTCTTTTCTTTGATTTTACTATAAAATGCAGGGTTTGAAAATAATTATTAAATTTTAATAAAAAAGCTGGCTTTTTATTTCTGTTTGAAGTATTATCAAGGTAGTAGAAGATTATTTTACAACCAATTGGGAGAACATCGTGGAAAATATACAAGCTAGCGAAAAAGTTATCGGCATACCCCGCGCCATGTCATTTTACAATAATTATCCGTTTTATTTCGGTTTCTTTTCCGACCTGGGCATTAAAATCGTTTTGTCGGATATTACAACTAAGCAGACTATGTCCAGAGGTTCTGCTCTTGTTGTTACAGAAACCTGCCTTCCGATTAAAGTTTACATCGGACATATCTTGAACCTTTTGGATAAAGGAGTAGACAAAATTTTTGTGCCCTCTATTCAATCAGTTGCCAATAAAATTTACAATTGCTCCAAAATCAGAGGTTTGCCTGATTTGGTCCGAAATGTTATCAAAAAAGATTTTACTATGGTTGAAGCTACTCTTGACAAGTCTTCCAAAAACCATGGGCTTTATGATTTTCTAAAAGAAATTGCCTCGTACTTTGATATTACCGATGAAAATATCATTAAAAGAGCTTCTAAAGCCGGATGGAGATGTTATAACAATTTCTTTATTATGACAAAATCGGGTATGAGCTATAAAAAAGCAATGAACTATGCACTTCAAGGCAAAATTTTTATTGAAAATCAGACAAAAGAATATCCGATTTCAGTTGCTCTTGTTTCTCACGGTTACAACATTTATGACGAGAGAACTTCAATGAAAATTATTGAAAAGCTTGAAAAAATGGACGTAAAAGTTGTATCTTCACTTCAGCTTTCAAATGAACAGATGGATGAAGGCATTAATACTCTCGGCAATGAAAGATACTGGGCAAACGAATACGAAATGACAGGCACTGCAGGTCACTACCTTAAAGATAACAGAATCGACGGTATAATTACACTTACTGCCTTCGGTTGCGGGCCTGACTCGTTAATGGTGGAAAGAATCCAAAGACGCGCTAAACATTTCGGCAAACCCCTCCTGCACCTTACAATCGACGAACAAACTGGCGAAGCAGGCTTTATCACACGTCTTGAAGCTTTCGTTGATATGCTTTTCCGCAAAAAACGGGCTAAAATTATTAACGACATTGAAATTAACGACACCGCAAGAAACTTTATTCCTAATACAAATTTCATTGAAACTAAATAATTAAAAATTTTATAATTTAAATTTACGGCAAACTTATTTATAAGTTTGCCGTTTTTACAACTTTATAACTTATTAAGCATATAAAAAGGAGGAATCGTTAAATTCCCCCTTTTAAATTTATTCAAAACTCTCATTAAACTTTGCGTTTACGAGCAGCTTCTGATTTGCGTTTTCTTTTTACGCTCGGTTTTTCATATCTTTCGCGTTTCTTAACTTCTGAAAGAATACCGGCCTTTTGGATTTTTTTCTTGAAACGTCTTAGTGCGCTTTCAATACTTTCGTTTTCGCCGACTTTAACTTCTGCCATTTATGTTTTCACCACCTTTATGGTCTTTTGGTACATTATATGAATGATTATAAACCAAATCAAAATAAATTTCAAGATGTCATTGATTTTTAGTTATTTACGGCTGACATTTCCTTCTTTTTATCAAACTTTTCAATCCTTTTCACGAGTCTTGGAAGCCAATCTTCTAAAATGCCGTTGTATTTTTTAATAAATCTTTCATCAGTTATTTTGCAAGGGTATCCGCCAGTTGAATAAAAAGCATATTCATTATCCTTTTTCACGTGCAAAACTTCAAAATCAGCCAATTCCTGACCTTTCTTGCTTATATGAATTCTATGCCAAACAGAATTGTTATATTTAAACGAAAATTCTTTATCTCCGTTTTTTACACTCAGAATAACAGGTTCTCTTGTCATCTTGTCATATTTTTTAGAAGCAATATCTTCAATTTTGTCAAGGTAATTACGGCTTTTTTCAGTCAAAATCGGTTCTGATTCGAAATTTTTCGAAATTGACTTGCGCAAAGACTGAAACCAATTACCGTTAAAAGACACACCTGTGCTGTATTTTGGGGTTAAATGTAATTCCATAATCTATTCTTCCTTATAAAAGTAATCTGTACAATCTCTTTATAACACAAAATTACGCAGAAAGTGTAAAGATTTGGTAAATTTCTTCGTCTGAAAGTTCTGTAATAATCTTTTCACCTTCGTAAACAGCCAAGTCTGCAAGTTCTTTCTTAGATTTTAACATCTCGTCAATTTTTTCTTCAAAAGTACCGAGCGTAATCATTCTGTGAACCATAACGTTTTTATCCTGACCTATACGATAAGTTCTATCAGTTGCCTGATCTTCAACCGCAGGATTCCACCACAAATCGTAATGAATTACGTTTGTTGCACTTGTAAGGTTCAAACCTGTACCGCCGGCTTTCAGCGAAAGTATCATAACCTTTGTATCGTCATCATTCTGGAATTTATCTATCAATTCTTCACGCTGAGGAACGGTCAATGAACCGTGGAAGAACAAAGGCTCAGTATTGCATTCTTCTGAAATTACCTTGCATAAAATATCGCCCATTTCTTTATACTGCGTGAAGATAAGTGTTTTTTCGTTGTTGTCCAAGATACTTTGAACTGTAGAAATACACTTGTCCATTTTTCCCGAAAGCTCTTTGCCCATCTCCCCGCCTTTTAAGAATTGGTAAGGGTGGTTGCAAATCTGCTTCAATGCAGTGATAAGTTTGAAGATATTTCCGCGTCTGTTGATACCCGTAAATCCGCTTATCTTTTCCATCATTTCGTTTAATGTCTTTTCGTAAAGAACAGCCTGAGATTTTGACAGATAACAGTAATCGTTGATAACCATTTTTTCCGGCAAGTCCGTAATGACGTGTTTGTCTGTTTTAAGACGTCTTAAGACAAATGGCGAAATTGACATTTTCAATTTTGCGGCACGTGAATTTTCCTTGAAACGCTCAATAGGTATAGCATAACTTTTCTGAAAATCTCTGAGTGAGCCCAAATAACCTGTATTTATAAAATCAAAAATACTCCACAATTCGGTTAATCTGTTTTCAACCGGAGTACCTGTCATTGCAACTTTTACGTCTGACTTAAGCATTTTTATAGCAAGAGTTTGAGCAGTGTCAGGGTTTTTAATATTCTGCGCTTCATCAACAATTACCATACCCCATTGCTGCTTTTTAAGCTCCTCAACATCGATTCTCATTATCGCATAAGTTGTCAAAATTACATCGTGTTTTACATCCAACTGTCTTTCTGCACCATGGTATACAACGGCATCCAATGATGGCGCAAACATCTGTAATTCTTTCATCCAGTTACCGATTAAGGTCGTCGGACAAATTACAAGAACAGGTTTATCCAAAGACTTTTCTTCCTTCATCTTCAAAATAAGGCTTATAACCTGAATTGTCTTACCCAAACCCATATCATCAGCCATACAAACGCCAAAGCCTTTTGAAACATTCGTCCATAACCACTTCAAACCGGTCATCTGATATGGTCTTAATTCACCCTTCAAATCCGCAGGAGGTGTCACTTCAACTGGCTTTGTAAAATCCTGAATTACTCTTGCAAACGCTGAATCGTAATCAAAATCATACTGATATAACTGTCCTGACATTGAAGCGTGAATTAATTCCATCCTTGATAAAGATTTCAAATTTGCTTTTGCAATTTGCTCAAATATCTTCTTGCTTTCATCTTTATCTATCAAAACATATTTATTTTTGTATTTTACAAGCCCCGTACTGTTTTCAACAAGCTTGTTAAATTCTTCAAGAGAAATTTTTTCGTTCCCGATTGCAATTTCGTAAGAAAAATCAAGAATATCATCAAGTGCAATCTTTGAAGACGATGTATTATTGAAAATATCAGCCAAGTCTTTTGAACGTGAAGCCTTAACTTTTGCATTAATTGAGGCTCTCGGAACTACGACATTTACAAGTTCTTTAGGCAATATAACTTCAATCTGGGCTTTTTGAAGATAATAAGCAGTCTGAGTAATAATCTTGTAAACTTCGTTCAAATTCAAATCAAGAGCAAGCTTAGATTCATCCTCAAATAATTCTTCCAATTCCGGCATATAGCGAATTGCGTAATTCAATTGTTTTTCTACAATCCTTGAAATATCTGATGAATTTGCGCCAAAAATTTCTTCCTTAGTATAAAGGTCATCAACAAGAACACTTTCACCAGTTTTACGGTTTTTAATATAAACCTTCAACCTGAATAATTCGTCATCCCCTTCAACTTTATCAATCTTGAAGAACGGGATTACATCATATTTGCCGAGATAAAGTTCATCAAACCATTGTGAAAAATTCTCGGCAATATCCATTCCTTTCATTTGAGAACGCTGCTCAAGATCTTTTATCATATAAGTTCCGGATTTTACATCCTTAAACTTATATGCCTTTATTCCTAAGAATTTGTAAATTACATAATTCATATAATTGTAAATAAAATCTCTTACAAAATCTTTAGGTTTTTCGCCTTTGATAAAAAGATTTTCAGGAATATTTTCTTCAAATATATTGATAAACCTTGCAAGCTGCTGATTAGAAATTATCGGCTCATAAACAATTCTGAACATAGACCCGCGGGTTTTAACAGTCGGAATAAAGTAAAGCTTTTCAATAAGCTTCATCACAAAATGGGTTAGGTTGTTCATATAAATGAACGTCGGAGTAACCGCATCCAAATCAACAACATCACCAAACCCGCCAAAGTAATCCATTACCAAATCCAAACTCATCGGATATCCGACTTCATCTCCCATCACTTGAGAGCGAAACTTAAATAATGAACCTTTTGATTTAAGATAATATTCAAAATTGTTCGTCGGGGTAACGAAGAAAGAAAGTTTGCCGCCTTCATTTACCAGAAAGAAATTCGTGTTTCTCGCAGGCGTATAAGGGCTTAAAAACACATCCTTAAATTCATCCTCTATCGTCTGATAAATAAGACTCAGAGTATAGCGAAAATCTTTATTCTTAAACCCGTCGGGATTTTCCGACAAATTAAAAAATAATTCATCAACGTTATTCTTTTTAAATGAAAAATCTATATCAAAAGTCTTTTTATCAGTCATATTCTATCCAATTCTTTATTACAAAATCAGGCAGAACAGTTTCCTATCCTGCCTGATTAAAGGCTATTTTATCAAAGATTCGGCATCCATTTCAGCCGGTTTTTCAATTCCGAAAAGTTCAAGAATTGTCGGGGCAACATTACACAATGCACCTGTTTCTTTCAATTCGATATTTTCAGGAGCGTTAATCATAACAAACGGAACTTCGTTTGTTGTATGAGCAGTCATCGGTTTACCTGTTTCAGGGTTAACCATAACTTCAGAGTTGCCGTGGTCTGCTGTTAAAAGCATTACAATATCGTGCTTTTTGCAAGCATCTGCAATTTTTCCGACACATTCATCAACAACTTTGTCTGCCTTAATTGCGGCTTCCAAAACTCCTGTATGCCCTACCATATCTGGATTTGCAAAGTTTACTAAGATAAATCCGTAATCCGGATTGTCTATTGCTTTTAAGACATTTTCGCAAACTTCTCTTGCACTCATTTCAGGCTGGAGATCGTAAGTCGCAACTTTTGGTGATGCTACAAGAACTCTTGTTTCATTTGCTTGAGGTTCTTCAACTCCGCCGTTAAAGAAGAATGTAACGTGGGCATATTTTTCAGTTTCAGCCGTTCTGAACTGCTTAATTCCGTTTGCCTCTAATACATCTCCCAGAATATTTGTCATATGTTCTTTACCAAAAGCCACAGGGAATGTAAAAGTTTCATCATATTCTGTCATACAAACGTAGAAAATATTTTTTCTGACTGCTTTACGATTAAATCCGTCGAAATTCTCAAAATTTATCGCTTTTGTAATTTCTCTTGCTCTATCCGGTCTGAAGTTCCAGAAAATAACAGCATCATTATCTTTTACTCTGCTTTCTTCTGCACCTGTAATTGTCGGAAGTACAAATTCATCGTTATTGCCTTTTTCATAAGATTGTTTAACGGCTTCTTCAGAATTTGCAGCTTTTTCGCCTTCTCCTAACAAAAGTGCGTTATAAGCTTTTTCAATTCTGTCCCATCTGTTGTCACGATCCATTGCGTAATATCGGCCTGAAATCGTTGCAATCTGAGGAAGTCCGTATTTTTTAAGTTCATCTTCAATCGGTTTTAAGAAAGTCATTGCACTCTGAGGAGGCGTGTCACGACCGTCGAGAAATACGTGAACGTAAACTTTTTTAAGCCCGTTATCAGCCGCAAGTTTTATCAATGCCAAAATGTGCCCCAAAGCAGAGTGAACCCCGCCGTCTGATGCCAAGCCCCAAAGATGAAGCGCACTGTCGTTTTTCTTTACATGAGCTATTGCATCAAGAAAAGCTTGTCTTTCAAAGAAATTGCCGCTTTTGATAGCATTATTGATTTTAGAAAGTTCCTGATAAACAATTCTTCCAGCGCCTAGGTTAAGGTGACCAACTTCGCTGTTACCCATTTGCCCAGCCGGAAGTCCAACATATTCGCCGTCTGCATGAATTTTTATAAACTTACCTTCTTTTTCAAGTGCACTAACATGAACCGGATTTGCTAATTTTGTTGCGTCATACTCAGGGTGAGATTTGCTTATTCCCCAGCCGTCCATAATACATAATAAAACTCGTTTTGACATAAAAATCCCTTCTTTATATTTCGTACTATAGATGGATTTTAACAGGAACATAAATCAATTACAAGTGCTGATTTTCAAGGCAACCTTGTAAAATATTTAGGATCATATATTGCCTTAATTGTACACGCTGCTCCATTCATAACATTTGTTGAAGTTTTTGAACAATAAACACTTTCATCACTTAAATGTGTTCCCTCAGCACCCATCGGAACTAATACTCCAACAGGCCCTTTATTTACTATTTCAAACATAAATAAATCATGCCCCAAAGCATTAGGAAGCTTTGCTCTACCATTTATGTCAACACTTATAAAAACTTTAGCATCAGTTGCACGTTTTTCAAAAGAAATTAAAGCTCCATCCATTGTGTAAAATTGACCGTCATCAAATGACGCTGTTTGTAAATAAGACGACGTTTTATTAAAGTTAGTATACTTTGAATCATTTTGGTTTTTAGGAAAACACCATTTATCATACTCTGGAAGCCCTTCAGGCATATTATCACATCTTTTATTTATTTTGTAAATTTTACTAAAATAATCCAACATTGTCATTCCAGTAGGAATACAAGAAGTATGTGTACAAATATCCTGTGCTTGAAGATAATTTATTGCCTGAGAAAGTAAAGAATACTGTTTCCTAAATGCCACTTCAAGTTCTTTATTTTTTGCATTATTAATTACAGCCGGCAATGTCATCGCAGCCACAAGCCCTATTATCCCAATCGTTATAAGCACCTCTGCCATTGTAAACCCTCTTAATCGCATACATCCCCCTACTGTTTATAATTTATTACTTATACTTTAAACCTTATAACACAATAGAAGTTATAAGTCAAACTTTGTATAATTATTACTTATGGATAAGCAAGAATTATTAAAAAAGTTTGGCAAAAATGTTAAAATAGAACGCATAAAAAAGGATTTAACCCAAGAGCAGTTATCTGCTATTTTAGACGTAAATCAAAACTACATTGCCTGCATTGAATGCGGCAGACAAAATATGTCGTTAGGTAAAATTCTTGAACTTGCAAATGCGCTAAACGTAGATATTGAGGAGCTTTTAAAATTTAAAAATTAATAAAGAATTTGAACATGAACAACTCTGGTTCTTGCTTTGTTGTCAAAGTCAATAAGCACAATCTGCTGCCACTGCCCAAGCTGTAATGCGCCGTCAATCAGCGGAACCATTGTACTGTTTCCGACAATTGATGCTCTGATATGTGCATATCCGTTACCGTCATGCCAGGTTTCATCATGATGATACTCTGCCTCCACAGGTGCAATTTTCTCAAGCGCTTCCGGCAAATCCTTGAGCAAGCCTGGCTCATACTCTATATTTGTTATTGAAACCGTGCTTCCTGCAACATATACATAAACGACAGCACTCGGCAAATTATGCTTGTAAACCGCATTCTGAACCTGCCTTGTAATATCAACAATTTGCGTGTTGCCTTTTGTGTGAATTGTAAATTTTTCATTTAATATCGTCATAAAGAAAACCTTACATTTCCGTCTTTTACAAGTTTTTTACCCTTTGAATAGACAGCAAAAGGTTTTGATAGATTTCTTAATTCGTTATAATCCTTGCCTTCAGGAAGTATAAACACGTTAAAATCCGCATCCTTACCAATTTTTATTGAGCCCGTTGAATTATCAAGCCTTAAAATTTGCGCAGGATAAATCGTCAGATATTTTACAAGCTCCGCAATCGGCAAATTCACATCTTCATTCATTGTATTTGCAAGCCTCAACAGAGAAAAGTCTTTATCATCTCTAAAGCTCTGTGTAGAAAATCCGAAGTTTCCGTTGAAATATTTTAATACGGTTTGAAAATCAAGTTTTTTATTGCAAATTTCATCTGAATAATACGGCTGGTAAATATATTTTACACCTTTCTCGGAAAGCTTTCCTAACTCATCTTCATCCACATAATTGGCATTTGCAACAACTACTTTATTTGTCAGCACCTTCAAATTATCAAGATATTCTACAGGTGAAATACCTTTTGTATAAGGCGTAATTTTTCTAAAGCCCAAAAACTTGTGCAATAAATCTATATCTGAAAACCCGAACTGAAGCCACTCAATTTCATCTCTTGATTCCGCAAAACGTGTCAGCATAAGCATATTATGTTTGCGGCAATACTTTGAGAACAATTCCCAAAGTTTTTTATGAGCGCCTGAAACAGAATTAAGCATTATTCCGATATGAGTGTTTTCGCCCTTGTGATAAATAAGTTCCTCAACTTTTGCTCTAAGCTCTTTGAATGTCTTTTTACTCTTTTCCTTACTATCAGAATATGCATCAAAGAAAAGATACTTTTTAACAGGAATTTTGTTAATTATATCAAAATATTTAAACTCTCTGGAAACTTGCGCAAAACAAGTAGTTCCGGATTTTATGGATTCGATAACTCCGCTCTTAAACGATTCAAGCTTTTCTCCCCTGTCAGCAGAAAAATAATCGCAGAGAATATTTGCCCACTTGTGAGAATAAACATCTTGCTTAACCCCTGCAAAAGTATAATTTTTATTCAAAGTTAAGAAAAACTTTTTAAACTTATTTTTGAAATTAGCAGCGTTAAAATGCCCAGTATTCGTGTATTGAAACTGCGTAAGCATATCGACAAACCCGGGAGTAATTACGGCATTCCCAAGCTCTTTAATATATTTTTCTTCAAAATTCACCTCAGCGTTAGGAATTAAGTCGATGATTTTTCCCTCATCAACCACAATCGCATAATCCTCAAGAATTTCACCCTCTGATGTCAAAATCCATTTAGACTTGTAGCACTTCATAATGTCCCCTTTAGAATAATTTTAACGAATACAATTTAAAAAAGCAAGCTAAAAAAGCTTTGTATTTCTTTTTGTTTAGTTTAAATCCCTATCCGAAAAACTCGTCCGCATAATAAGCAAATTCAAGATGCCCGACTATAATTGTATCCCCGTCTTTTACGCCCATAGATTTAAGCTTTTCAAAAACCCCCATACCTGTCAGGATATTTTGAAATCTTATAACCTGCTCTGTATTTCTTGCATCAGTCACTTGCGCAAGCCGTCCGATTTTTCCGCCGACAATTATATACGTATCTTTCGAGGCTTTCGTAATCTCATAAGCGCTGTCATCGTTATTGTATGCCCCTAAATCTTCTTCAACAACGACCTCAGAAACAGGCTTTTCTATTTTTTCAACCATCTCTGACATGCAATTTACAAGCTTTTGAACCCCGTCGCCTGTTACGGCTGAAATTAAATAAACCTCTGCTGACACAGCCTTAAATTCGCTTAAAACTTTTTCTTTTTTATCTTCATCAACAGCATCAATTTTGTTTAACGCGATAATCTGGTATAAAGAAGCAAGTTTGTGAGAATGTTTTTCCAATTCTCTGTTAATTATTTCATAATTCTTAAAGGGGTTTTCTTCGGTTAAATCTACAAGATGCACTAAGAATCGGCATCTTTCAACGTGCCTTAAAAAGTCGTGCCCCAATCCGACACCCTCAGAAGCTCCTTCAATAAGCCCCGGAATATCAGCAACAACAAAGCCGTCACCGTTTAAGCCTCTTACGACTCCTAAATTCGGGATAAGAGTAGTGAAAGGATAATCCGCAATTTTCGGTTTTGCAGAACTTATGCGGCTTATCAAAGTAGATTTTCCTGCATTAGGCATTCCCAAAAGCCCGACATCTGCAATCAATTTCAACTCTAAAATCAATTCTCTTTCAATTCCTGGTTCTCCCGGCTCGCAAAACTGAGGTGCACGCTTTTGAGCAGTTGCAAATCTTGCATTTCCTCTCCCGCCTCTGCCGCCTTGCGCTACAAGAACCTTTTGTCCGTGTTCGGTTAAATCCGCAATTATGTTGCCTGTTTTAACATCTTTTACTACTGTTCCAACCGGAACTTTTATAAACAAATCCTTAGCCCATTTTCCGTGGCAGTTTTTAATTCCGCCGTTTTCTCCGCATTCTGCTTTGAATACAGATTTATACTTGAAATCCATCAATGTAGACATATTTTCATCAGCAACAAGATAAACATCTCCGCCTTTTCCGCCGTCACCGCCGGCAGGACCGCCTTTATCCACATACTTTTCACGGCGCCAAGCAACCATCCCGTTGCCGCCTCGGCCTGATACTATTCTGATTTTTGTTTTATCTAAAAATTGCATATTTACATCCCTGCTTTTGCGATATTAACAAAAAAATATACGTTTTGCAAGGCATTATAACTGACAATTTTAACCTGCCTTGCAGAGTAACCTTCTTTTAATTATAATTTGCTCAAAGGGAGAAAATAACATGGAAATCAAATCGGTAATTTTGGCGGCTGGAAAAGGTACAAGGATGAAGTCGGAAACCCCGAAAGTTCTTCATAAAATTTTTGAAAAACCGCTTCTTGGCTACGTATTAGACAACATCAAAACTATTACTAACGAAAACTTTGTAATAGTAGGTCATCACGCAGATGAGGTTAAGGAATACGTTGAGAAAAATTACCAAAACGCAAAGACAGTTCTTCAAACCCCTCAGCTTGGAACAGGTCACGCTGTTTCTATGGTTTTACCCTATCTTAAAGATTTCAAAGGTCAAGTTCTTATTCTTTGCGGCGACACCCCCCTTATAACCGCCGAAACCCTTAATAAATTTGTAGAATTTCACAATTCAAACAATTCTGATTTAACGGTTATGAGTACAATCTTTGAAAACCCGACCAATTACGGAAGAATTATAAGAGAACAGGACGGAAGCTTAAAATGCATAGTGGAAGAAAAGGACGCACCCCCTGAACAAAAAGCCGTTAAAGAAGTTAATGCGGGAATTTATATTCTTGATTGGGCAAAAATTTCACCTGCATTTACTCAGCTAACGAGCAACAACGCACAAGGTGAATATTATCTTACAGATATTATTGAATGGGGTAAGAAAAACAATTTAAAAGTAAACGCCTTTATACTGGAAAACAGCGACGAAATCTACGGTATAAATTCACGTAAAAACCTTGCAGAAGCCACAAGAATAATGAACACCAGAAAGCTTAATACTCTAATGGACAATGGTGTAACAATAGTTGATCCGAACAGCACCTGGATTAGTGAGGACACAGAAATCGGCACAGACACAATAATTTATCCGTCAACATATATTGAGGGCAAAAATAAAATAGGCAAAAACTGCAAAATCGGCCCCTGTGCACACTTTAGAGGCGGGGTTGAAGTCGAAGACAACTGCAAAATCGGAAACTTTGTAGAAGTTAAAAAAGCCAAAATCGGTTACAACACAAACGCAGGCCACTTAAGCTACATCGGCGACAGCGAGCTTGGCGCATACGTAAACATCGGTGCAGGAACTATTACCGCAAACTTTGACCCGATTACCGGCACAAAAAGCAAAACCATCTTAAAAGATAATGTAAAAATCGGTTCAAACACTGTTCTTGTGGCACCTGTTGAGATTGGAGAAGGCACAAACATCGGTGCCGGAAGCGTTATCACTAAAAACGTAGGCGAATGGGCACTTGCGCTGACGCGCGCGCCTTTAAGAATTATTGAAGGCTGGGTTAAGAGAAAATAAATGGCTTTCCAAATCGGTAATTGATATTATTTTTCATTTTTGAGTGTTCATGATACAATTAATATATGAGCAACAAATCTTTAAAATGGACAATTTTTGTAATCACTGCTATCGGTAATTTCATTGCAATGCTGGATTCTACAACCGTAAATCTTGCGCTTTATCCGATGTCCGTTGATTTACACGTGTCTATGAGTCAGATTCAATGGGTAATGATAGCTTATATGCTCGTTTTAACGGTATTTTTGCCGTTTTTTGGGAAATTAGGCGATATTTTCCCGAAAAACAAGCTCTATTCAACAGGTTTTGCACTGTTTGCGCTTGGGGCATTTCTTAATACTACCGCAAACAACTTCGGGCTTTTAATCGCTTACAGATGCCTTGAAGCTCTAGGTGCTTCAATTATGCTCTCTAACGCTCAGGCAATCATAGCTTCAATATTTAAAAACGAAAAAAGAGGGAAAGCTTTGGGGTTAAACGGATGTATCGTTGCTCTTGGAGGTATGAGCGGGCCTGCTATCGGCGGGGTTTTGATTAATTATTACGGCTGGCATTCGGTATTTTTCCCTTGTATTCCTGTTGCTCTGGCAGGGGCTTATTATTCATATAAAATGCTTCCGCATATCGTTAAAACAGATAGAAAAAACTTTAAATTTGATTATAAAGGGTTTATATATTTTACAGTTAGCCTTTTTGCACTGCTTCTTGCTATAGCGGAAGGGCATACCTGGGGATGGAATTCTTTAAAAATTATTCTGCTTGGCATTATAGCCCTTGTATTCGGTGTTCTTTTTTACATTAGAGATCATAAAATTAATTATCCGCTTATTGATTTTTCACTGTTTAAAATTAAAACCTTTACCTACGGAAACCTTGGCGTTATGACCTCATATATGGCAATGTATACAAACAGCATTCTGCTTCCGTTCTTTTTACAGGAAATTTTAAAATATAATGCGCTTTTAACAGGACTTCTGATTTTACCGTATTCGGTTACTCTTTCTTTTATAGCACCTGTTGCCGGAAGATTGTCCGGAAAATACGGAAGCAGATACCTGACGCTTGCAGGGCCGATTGTTTTTATTACGGCACTTTTAATGTTTACTTTATATGACAAAAATTGCGCTATGTGGCAAATCGTTCTGGCTTCAGGAATTATGGGAATCGGAAACGGGCTTTTTCAATCCCCCTCAAACAACGCAATTATGACAAGCGTTACCCCTAATGAACTCGGACTTGCCTCTGGTATACTTGCGCTTTCAAGAAATATGGGAAATATCTTAGGCGTTGCCGTTACTATTACCCTTTTTGAAACTTTCAGAAATATGCTTCTTGAATACGGTGAAATCTATGATACAGCATTTCTTATCTCTTACCGCACGACAATGTGCTTCGGAATTTTGTTCGGACTTGCCTGCTTTCTATTTGCGTTCATCGCTCACAAACCTCAGAAAAAGTTATTTTAAAAATTGTTACAATTACCAATAAAACAAACAATTTAGATATATCATTCCTCTTTACATATAAAGAGGATATATTAATGGGGGTTTCAATTTATAATAACGATAACTCAAAAATTAATAAACTTGATCTAAAAGTCGGCAACAGCTGGGCAGAGTCATCAAAAAATGTTAACAATAAAATATATGATTCGCTCTGGAACCTATTGGACAACGGTGACGGCATAATTCAACAAAATGAACTTGATATGTTGAATAAATTACTTGAAATTACGGACACTCATTGCGGAAAAACAGACAAGATTCTTGATAATGAGGAATTAAATAAACTTGAAAATGCAATCAACCGCGGACATATAAAAGATTTTTTAAATATGAAAGCTTTCGGTACAATAAAAGGCTCCGACGCAAGCAAATTAAAAAATTTTTCATATTTAGAAAGCGGAAAACTATATCCTTACGATCCGGAATCCCCAAATCAAAATAAAACTAAAACAAATGAAAATTTAGTTAATGTAGATTATTCAAACCTAAAACTTGATGAAAACAGTGAATATTATATAGATACATATACCTACACCGAAAATCCGGACGGATCAAAAACAGCAATACCGGTTATTACAAAAAAACAAGATTCCGGTCAAGGTCGAAACTACAACTGGTCTGAAGGACTTGACAGAACAATCAGTAAAATAAGCATTGCTTCCTATTATTACGAAAATGATAAAGGCAATCAATTACCTGAAATTTTATATGAACTTAAAGCTATCGGAAAAGAAGTTGGTTTTGAAGTTGAGGAAATAGGTATGGAATCAGCAACTTGGGTTGAGAACTACGGAATCAGGAGAGCGGATGGAAAAGTCCTATTGCTTTCAAACGAAGCTGCCTCTAATGCCAAATACAGTCACATAAACAACACTATAGATCCCAACAGAATAGGAATTTCAAAATCAACACAAGGAAAATCTATTGAAAATTATAAAGAATTTAAAAATACGGTACAAGAAAATGATATCGTTGAATCAAAAAGCTTTCTTGAAGGCGGAAACGTATTAAATACCTGTCTTGCAGACGGTACGGCAGGCGCAGTAATAGGAAGCGAATCAATAAATTATACTTTAAATGCAATGAAGCTTAAAAACACACCTGAAAATGTTGAAAAAGCAAAACTACAAATAGCGGAGGACTTAGGAATAAACCCCGAAAATATTACGTTTATCCCGCAATTTGATTTTCATATAGATATGTCTTACCGCCCTCTGCATAACGGAGAAATCGCAGTTCCTGATTACGAGGAAGGCATACGAATACTTAAAGAAACCCAAATATCCGGAATGGATGAAGCAGCCAAATCAGAATTGATCAAACAACTTGAAGAATTCAGCGCAAAAAGCGCTGCTATAAGGTCTGAAGCAGAACAGGCACTAAGCGATAGCGGATATAAAATTGTAAAAATGCCTTGTTTTTCTGATAGCGGAAAAGCAAAAATTAACTATATGAACGGAGTCGGCGGCACTTCCAAAACAGGAAAAAGTTTCTACATAACAAACAAATCAGACTACCCCGAACTTAATGAAGCAGTTCAAAAATATTTTAAAAATACAGGAATTGATAAAATTTATTTTGTTTCAACACAACCTTTTTTAAATAACTATGGCAGTATTGATTGCATTACGCAAGAAGTGTAAAGTTAATTTGTAAAGCTTTTAAGCTTTATATTTTGATATTTAAGGCTTGACTTTTGGAAATATTATTAATATAATCACAGTGAAAAATGGAGGTGTGTATGAGTGATATTTATGGAATTAAGGAAGAAAAAGAAGAAAAGAAACAAAACACAAACAACACAAAAATGAAAAAATTCACATTACTTTTATTAATGCTGCTTTTACTGTTAATCCCGACAGGCTTCTGGTATGGAATAATTTCTGACAGAGAATCCTATCGTGATGAAGCTGTAAGAAGCATTTCATCAGCATGGGGCAGACAACAAGTCTTCAGTACTCCCCAAATTACATTTGAAAGACCGAAAAACAAAACAACTGAAACTGTCGAACTTTTACTAAATAATTATAGCGCTGACATCAAAATCGCAACCGAAACAAGACATAAAGGTATTTATAAAGTGCCGGTTTATACGGCTGACGTCAAGCTTAAAGGTGATTTTATAAATGACGCATGCGACTTAACAGGAAAAACACTTACTCTCGGTTTTAATGTATCAGATTCCGTCGGTTTTACTGAAGAACCTATATTTAAGGTAAACAACGGTAAATCTGAAATTTCACACGATACTAAATATACATTTAAACTTGACAAAAATACAAAAACAATCCCGTTTGAAATTTCATACAAAATCAGAGGTTTGAATGAATTATATGTAAAAGTTAACGGGCAATCCAACAAAATACATATTAGCGGCAACTGGGCTAACCCGAGTTTTATAGGGAATTTTTTACCGACTCAAAGAACAATTACAAAAGAGAACTTCGATGCGACTTGGAATGTTCCTAAAATAGCAACTACTAACATTAACAATTCATATGAAAAATACAACAACACATTTGAAGATGCATCTTTGTTAACCAGCGCTAACGTAGGAGTATCACTTCTCATGCCTGTAGACAACTACAGAATGGCAAACAGAGCGTTAAAATATGCGTTTTTGTTTATTGCACTTACTTTTGTATGCTATTTTATATTTGAGATAACTTCTGCAAACAAAAAACGTATCCACCCGCTTCAATACCTTTTACTTGGCGGGGCAATGCTTATATTTTACTTACTTTTACTCTCAATATCCGAATTTTTACCGTTTGGATTTGCATATTTTATAGCTGCATTAATGACTATCGGATTAATTTGGGCTTACACTTTCTTTGTAATTACAAAACGCCAAAATATACAATTTTCAGCAATAATAACAGGGCTACTGGCAATTCTTTACGCATTTTTATATACCCTTTTGCAGCTACAGGACTTGGCACTCTTGCTTGGAAGTATCGGATTATTTGCAATAATTGCACTTATAATGTATACAACCAGAAACGTTGAATGGTATGACGAAAATTAAATAATTATCTGCAACAATACCAAAAGAGGTCGAAAATTGTCTTCGACCTCTTTGCTTTTCTAACATTTTTAATTTTATAAGACCTATAAATCCATGCGTTATTTAAAAATATTTATAATATTATCCATTTCTTCATTTAAAAAGTCAAAAAACGATGTTTTTCTGCAGTATTCCTGAAAACGACTCCACCGTTTCACGTCTGCAACGATTTTATCTTGTTTTTGACTTCCTGCTAATCTTTGTGAAACAGTCTGATCTGTTTTAGCTATATCAGAATTCTCTGCTAAATCATTAACTAATTGAATTACACAATCTAATATTTGATTTTTAAATATCTTATGCTCTGCTTTTTTAGTAACAGTTTTTCCTGAAGAAGATGCGGCTTCACTTTCTAAAAAATCTTTACTTAAGTTTATCGAAGAAACTTCGTCACCTACCATAAAATCAATTCTTACATCCTTTTTCTCATAAGATTTTCCTGAATAAATATCCACTTTATTATATTTTCTCGTACCGATAGAAAACAAATCATCTTTATTAAGCTTTTTGACAGCTGAAGACAACTTAACTCTTTCTGTCAATGAAAACAAGTTCGCTTTATCACTTAAATTGTATCTTGCACCAAAATTAATATTATTCATTTATCATCACCACTTACTTTTAATTCTAATAATAAAAATCACTAAAAAATAAATTTGCTACTAATTTTAAAAAATAAATATTTATTTTTTATTCCATACATAACCTAACTTTAAAAATAGCATAATCAGTTACAAAAATCCTACCTTTAACCATACTTAACACTATCTTATTAGACATTACCAGTCTCCCGCTCAAAAAATACTCAAAGATATATTAGATGTATTCTAGTATAAATATTTGAATATTATTTAATTATTACATTTTTTTTACAAAAAATAAATTATTTTTTGCACAATCAAATTAAAGCAAGCTGAATAACTTATAAAAAAGTACATTCAACAAGTTTTTGTTAAACTTAAATTAAGTTATACCTTATCAGACTATTCATCATTTCCCCAAATGTAGCCTATTTCATAGTTTGAACCATTAATTGAATATTTAGTTCGAGTTATGGCTTCATCCGGATTTTTTTCAACTGCACCATTCCCATTCTCATCAAAGGTTACCGTATCATTAGATCCGTCATTATATACCAATTCTGTATTAATATTTATATTTTCAACATTATCGGGAATACCATCCTCATAAGTGAAACCTTTTAAATTGGTTGAACCATTTTCATCAATATAATCAGTGGCAGCTGATGTAAGTTCACACATCTTCTCTAAATTCGGATCAAGCACCTCATTTCCGTTTTCATCCTTATGCGTAGCTTGATAATCCTGCTTGTCACTGAAAAAGTATCCTCC
This sequence comes from uncultured bacterium, assembly GCA_949297715.1. Classification (GTDB taxonomy): domain Bacteria; phylum Cyanobacteriota; class Vampirovibrionia; order Gastranaerophilales; family Gastranaerophilaceae; genus Scatenecus. Next base: position 59,761 of record CASFTJ010000005.1, read on the forward strand.
AAGCCCCATTTTCTTTGCAATAGAGCTGGCTATACATTTTGCTGCAGCACCTAAATTTGAAAAATTATTTACTTCTTCGCTTTGAGATTCATTTCCGGAGGGTTTAGCATTGTCTAAAGCTGCTTTTGCTTCTGAAAAGATACTTGCTTTAATCTTTCCATCCTTTTTGCTATCCAAAGCATCAAGATTATTTGCTTCATACATAGTAATACCAAGCTGTTGAACGGCTGCATCTACTGAAATAAAATCTGACATGTTAAATCCTCTCATTCTTGTTTTGTAACATATATATAAAGTATATATCATTGTAATATTTTATGTTTTTACAAAATTTGTTACATTTTTTAATGTTATTATTTTAAGATTTTTAAAAGGTACCTCAAACGACACACCCTACTGACTGTTTGCTCAAAATTTTATCGGATATTTATCCGGAATTTTCCACCCGTTTTTCTCAATGGCTAACCCGCACGCAGTTCCCTGACCAATGATAGTACAATCACCTCCTACACGTCCACCAAACATTTGATCTAAAGTTCCGCAATATGCCCCCCAATATCCGCCAATATCTCCTAAATATAACCCGTAATGTTCGCCCTTCGGGCACAATTGAGTTAAAACCCAGCCGCCTGTATTATAAGTATAATTAAATAAAGTAAACATAAAAACATCTTTACCCATAATGGATTCTCCGCTATTACCGTTTATATCAATAATAAAATTCACATACTTTATATTATTCATATCTGTACGTTCAATATTCCTTACATAAATAGCTATAACTTTGTCTCTATAAAAAAAGCGTGGTGCTGCCTGGTATCCTCCGCCGCTGGAATTAAAAGTTTTGTCGGGATTTCTCCAATAATTTTCCCCCTTAAAACACTTTGAATTACATTTAGAATATGATTTTGCCAAATAAGGCATTATATAAATTTCAGCAAACTCTTTACTGCTTAATGAATAATCCCAATCTCTAAAACTCCCGTTATAAACTTCCGATAATTGAATAGCCTGCTGTAATTCCGCATAAACTTTTCTTAATTGATTAATAGCAAGCAAGTAGGGTGCGTCGTTTGACGCACCGAATATTAAAATAAACAAAAAGGATTATGCGTCGTTTAATGCGTCATCATTAAATTTTGTTAAATTTTGTTAAAATTATGCAATTTTTAAGAAAAAAAACTTTTTATATATAACTGGGGAAATAAGGATTTTTTAGGGGATATCTAAAATGGGATTAACATTAGCTCAAAAAACAGCTGCTTGGGTTAAAGCCACAGGAAAAACCAGTATTTTGCAAACTAAACCGCTTGGGAAAGTGCCTTGTAAAGCCCTATATTATCAAAAATTTAATACTAAAATTATTCCTGAAGTTTCAGAAGTAGTTGCAAAGGAGATAGAATCTTCACCTTTGGTCAAATACAATAAAGATTATTTAAGACCAAATATCGAACAAATTATAAATAGAAATTTCAGAAATACAAAAGAAAAATTATTGAAAGCATACCAAAATCAAAAACGAATTTATAACAACATCAACAAAGCTGAAACACCTGAGAAATTAAGCGAAATTATTGAAAGCCATCATACAAATTTACTTACCGAAATTGGAAAATCAAAAGCCATGGTGGCTTTAGCACGCAAAGAAACACCGGAACATATAACATACTGGCAAAATAAATTAACTAAACACACTTATGAATTTAGTGAATCAGTCTATAAAAGCGAACATATATTTACTTAAGACTGCAGAATGGAAAAACAATGGTATTATTTTCACACTCAAAAGAAATTCAAGAAATTTTCTTGCAACTAGGACGTTACAAAGATAAAATATTTAATTTTTTTAATCCTAAACGGCTTAAAAGGACCTCAACAACATCACAACTTCATCTTTATATCCATGAATTTGCACATAGTATACAACCCAAAGCTATAATTGAACAAAAAGTTGAACTGCCTTCAAAATATACACACAAAAAATTAATAAATAAACTAAGAGCATTCAGAAGAATTAACAAAAACAATTTAACATCACCATAAAAAGCATACAATAATCTTGAATATAAGGGCATTCCCCCCCCCTTACAAGCTCTTATGTTAAGATTTTACAGGAGTAAAAATGATTTCTAAAGTACAAGCATATAATACAAATCAACCTAATTTTACATCAAGAGTTCGATTTTCTTTGAGATTTTATAATTCTAGAGAAATATTAAAAAATCAAATCAAAATTCTTGAAAAGAATGGAAATAACGATTTGGTATTGTTAGACAGAAATGAAAATGAAAATCGTATATATTTGAAGGTATACAAAAAAGATAAAAATAAAATAATGGAAAATACTACTTGGGGTTATGCTCCATATACATTGGAAGACAAAAAAGGACATAGTATTGTTGACTTGTATAATAAAGTCGTAAATGAGAAAAAAGACGAATTTAAGGAATCTAGATTATCTAAAATCTTGTTCGAATATCTATAGAAAATAACCAATATTATATCAAAATTTATACATATAACAAAATAATAAATATAGTAGCAAAAAAATATTGTAAAAGGACACTCAATTCAGGAATATTTGACAGACAGTTCAGGAATTTTGGGACAGATAATTTCAGAAACTTAAATTAATGTTATAAATTTAGGATTAAAAAGAAACAAATTTATAAACATTTCATAATATTATAAATAAAAGTATATATATTAAACATTCAATTTTTGAAGTATTGTAAAATTTTTAATGAAAATTTAGCAAAAATATTTTTCCAGAAGTTTACTTATACATGGAAGGTTCTATGAAAATAATCAATAAAAATTTTACACCAGCCAAAATTAATAATTTTTCTCGTTCTTACAACACAAAAAAAACATCTGCAATTCCTCAAGATAAAATCTCATTTAGCGGGACTATTATAAAAAGGGTTCAATCAAAAGAAGAAATAAAAGAAGTTTTGGATTTATTTTACAATTCTTTAAAGCATAATTTAGAGCCAAACAAAAATACCCCAAAGTTTTTAGAAAAAATAGATCGCTATCTGTCATTGTTGCCTTTTTCAATAGCATCAAGACAACCTAACTGCATTACTGAGGTTGTAAAAAACGAAAATAAACTTGCAGGAGGGTATTCAATGATTGTAAATTCTGAAAATTATACCGCACATATAGGATTTATCACATTAGCTCCTGAATATATAAAAACAAAATCCGGAATTGAAGTGTTAAAAAATATGGGCAGAAGAATTTATGAAAATGCTAATTTAAATAATGTAAAAGAAATAACATTGACTACAAATTCAAAAAATAAATCCATAAACAATTTATTAAAACGACTGGGTGCTGAAAAAGTTAACGAAATTGTGCTGGGTGAAACTAAATATAAAATTTCCATTAACAATTTGAAAAATAATTTGTATAAGTAAATATAAATTATTTATCTGAATTTTATTATAGCTATAAAAAGACACAAGGTTTGACTTCTTGTTACAGATGGTTTAATTATTTTGGACAATTTAAGTTACGAGCTCTTAATAATTAAGCAAATTTTTGAGAAGAAAAGTTTTTATAAAGTTATATGTTAGTGATATAAAAGATTGTTTTACAAATGGGTAAAGAATTGGAAATGTTAATATCTTTAAAAGATAGAAATGGCACAATAAATAATAGTGTAAAAGGCCAGAATACTCCTATGGTAGTTAATCAAAATGCTACCAGTATTGATGTGAAATCTCCTGAGAATTTACAAAGACAACCGCAGGAAGATAATTTTAATGGTAAGGGATTAGATAAAAAGAAAATTGTAACTTTTACCTCTGTTGGTACGGTATTGGCAACTTTGTTAGGTATAGCAATAGATTTCAAGTTTGCAGAGGGTAAGCACGTCAAAAAACTATGGAGGAAATTAACTGGAAATGCACATGATATAAAACCTAAATCAAATGAAACACCGAATATTAGCAGTAAAGCGGATGTTAGTACTCCAAATATTCCTGATACACCTGATGTTGTTCAGCCAAAACCAAATGTAGATATTGAACCTCCAAAAACAACCGATTTGGCAAATGATAATCAAGCAGAAATAGATAAACAAGTCCAAGAATTTTTTGAGCAAGAAGAAAAAGAATTAGCAAAAATTAAACAAGCAAAAGAATGGAGTGATTTGCAAAATAAACTTTGGCTAAATGAACAACATCATATAAAAGAAAAAGAGTACTCTGATTTTTGGAATAGTGAACTTGAAAAAATAGAACAACCTTTGTATGAGCAAAGGTTAAAAGAAGTTGAACAACTAAAAGAAGTTATAAAACAAGAGCGGACTAAATTCTTTGAAGCACATAAGAACAAAATACCGTCAGAAGAAGAACGGTATCAAGCATTTTTACCATATATGCGAACAGAATATGGAAGTAACTTTTTGGAAAATTCTCGTAGTGCAAAACAACTTGCGAAAGACCCAGAACAGTGGCTATGGTACTTATGGTATAAAGACCCTAAAGCAAGAGCAATGGAATTAGATTTAGCTTTAAAAGAAATGAAACCACAAGATTTAGAATTATATAATAGTGCAAAGTGGGTATTTGACAATCAAAAACTAAAATACAGTGATTTAGATCTAGCATATTCTATTTATAGTTCAGAATTAAGAGAAATTATAGAAGAAGTCGCGTTAAGAGGTAAATTCTCCGGTAGCATGGTATCTGGACATAGTTTAGCATATCAAATAAATAGCCCGTTAAGACTTGGTTTTGAAGTTGAAGATACATTGAGAGTAATTCTTGATGAAGGTTTTAGAACTGTTAAACCACTTGAACAGGGGACTACTGTATATAGAACAGTGTGTGGAGGTAAAGCGGACGGTAGTATTGATTTTATTAACAAACTTATAAACGCCAAAAAAGGTGATACTTTCGTTGATAAAGGATATTCGTACACTTCTTTTTCTGAAAAAGGAACTTCTCCTTGTAACGGTATTCGTGATGCAGGAACAGAAGATGTTTCATTAACAATACTTGTTCCAAAAGGTGCAAGAGTCTCTGACGGTTCAGGGTATACAAAACAAAATGAATTACTGTTTCCAAGAAATGCGGAATTTAGAGTTGTTGAAGAAGCCAAAAGACCAGAGCCATTTGTTTTTACCAGTTATGATGGTAAAGAAGTTAAAATGCCTCGTGCACTAGAAATAGTTCTTGAATACGTATTGCCTAAATCATAAAAAACTTAATTAAATTCAACTCTAACAGTTGACAAAAACAGGTTCGTCAGTCGGGCATACCTGCCCAACGATGAATTTGACATTAATTGACTTGGAATTTTCTTGGATTATAGAAGGTTTTAGCCTAATTTAAAAATATCGTTAGCAATATTATGTCCTAATAAAGTCCGATTTAAGCCAGTTTAAGAAAACAATATCATTGTAAAAGAACAACCAGTTTAGGAATATTTGACAGGTAGTTCGGGAATTTTGGGACAGATAATTTCAGCTTGTAGGGTGCGTCGTTTGGCGCACCACTCAAAACACATAAAAAAATATGCCGCAACTCGGAATTGAACCAAGGACACAGGGATTTTCAGTCCCTTGCTCTACCAACTGAGCTATTGCGGCATATTTCTTAAATTTTCACAAGAGCTTAAGCTCTCTATCAAATATCGGGTATTCAATAATCCCCTAATTCTTCTACACTTCAATTTTTTGAGGAATTGAACGGGGCACAATCGCCACGTTTTTTATTGTATCTGCTCAAAGTTTAAAGTCAAGAACTTTTTATTTCTAAACCTAATTCGCTTTCATAAAACACAAGCTTAGCCTGCCTGCGGAGCCAAATACAACGTAACATTACGTCCTTCAAGCATCGGCTTTTTCTCAATTGTTAAAGGTTCTTCTTTTAAATCCTCTATAAATCTGTTTGCAAGGTCAAATGCAAGGTTAGAATGCTGCATTTCACGGCCTCTCATCATTATGACAACCTTAACTTTATTACCTTGAGAAATAAATTTCTGAATACTCTTAATACGCACCTGATAGTCATGCGTATCTATTTTATATCTTATTTTAACTTCCTTAACATCAACTGTATGTTGTTTTTTCTTAGCTTCTTTAGCTTTTTTATCAAGCTCATATTTATATTTACCGTAATTTAATATTTTAGCTACCGGCGGAACCTGATTCGGGCTTATAACAACCAAATCCAAATCGGCATCATATGCCATTCTTAAAGCTTTAATTGTTTCAACGACACCAAGGTTTTCACCGTTCTGGTCTATTAATCTGACTTCTTTAACTCTGATTTTTTCATTCATCAGAGGCTGATTTTTGTCCTTATTTTTAGTTTCGTTTGCTATTGTTGTATCTCCTTATGTTTTATTCACGAGTAAATCATAGCACAAGCACAGTATTTTTGCACATTTTAAATATTTTTAAGATATATTACGAAATGTTAAATTAACTTTTTCAAAGCCAAATGCTTGTATATCAAGATTTTCAGCTTTTTCCGAAGATAAAGGAAAATTAAAGTTTTTCCAAAGTATAGCCGATAGATATACTGTTAAGATTTTCCGGCAAAATATAGGAGTATTGATTATGAGAAAAAAAACAAAAGCAAGCATGATGGCACTAAGAGAAAACATGTCACTTGCACCGGTCAAAGGGGTAAAAATTGACGAGTCACTAACTTTCTCAATGGAAATTCCCCTGCAAATCCTATTTGACCAATTTACTACATTTATTTCAAAAGCAGATTTTAAAGATATTGCTTAATTTCACGGAAAAAAGATTTACAAAAGCCTCTTTCAACCCAAGAGGCTTTTTAATTGTTAAAATAAAAAGTTACGAATTATTAAATTGTATTGCCGGATAGATATATGTAGGTATACATATCCTTGTTCTTGTATTAAAATTTTAGACATAAGATGAGGGATAAAGGCAATGAAAAGAAGTGTAATAACATTGTTTGGGTTTTTATTACTGTCGCAGCCGGCATTTGCGGGGTTTAAAGAGCATTTTGATCTTGCGCAGGAATATCTTGCAAATTACCAATATTCAAGTGCTATTACCGAATTTAAGAATGCTTTAAAAATAAATTATCTGGACAATTCGGCAAGAATAGGGCTTGTAAACTCGTATCTGGCAAGAGGAACATATTACGCAAACAACGAAAAGAATTACGCAAAAGCTGCAGATGATTACAGAAGCGCACTTTTTTATCTGACGCTTTACCCGACGGAAGAATCCAGTGTAAAAAACTCATTTCACGCAATAGAGCAGGTAAACAACAGCCTTAATATATGCTATGATCTTATAAAATTTGAAACATCACCATCATCAAGATTTGAAAAAGCAAAGCAACTAAGAGCAGAAGGGAATTTTTCTGCAGCAGCGTATGAATTCAGCAAATCGCTTGCGGATAAGAGTTACGTAAAAGAAAGTCTTGAAGGAATTGGCGATGTAATGAAACTTTTAGGGAATGATCCTAAGAGTGCTGAATATTACAGAAAAGCAGTTGCCGTAGCACCAAACGATGCAGACTTAAGATTGTCTTATGCAAGAATACTTGATAATCTCGGGAATGAAAATTTGGCAGTCGAAGAATACAATTATATTCTTTCACAAGGAACAGAAAATAAAGAAATTTTGTACGCTTTAGAGCGGATTTACAATAAAAAACTAGCAGCAAAGCCGAATGATGCAGACACAATAGCAAACCTCGGCGCAATACTTCAAAAACAAGGGAAACTGGAAGAAGCGCTTGAACATTACAAAAAAGCCGAATCCATAGATCCTTCAAACATAAACACAAGAATTAATGTCGGGACATTGTATCAGCAAAAAGGTGATTACAGAACAGCAGTAGTGGCCTATGACAGTGTTCTTATACTGTATCCCGACAACATTCAAGCGAACCTTTATAAAGCGCAGTCACTTGCCGCACAAGGCGAAAACAAAGAAGCACAAACCTATTTCAAAAAAGTTTTGCAACTTGACCCCGGCAACCGAATTGCAACTGATGAACTGTTTAACAATGCAAGGAAATCAATGACAACAGCACAATATGTGGATTATGTTAAAAAGAACGCAGAAAGCGCTCAGGTAAACGATATGCTGTACAGTTACGCATTAGATCTTCACAAACAAAACAATCTTGAAGATGCGATAAAAGTTTACACAGAAATCACCAAACGTAGCGATAATCCGGAAGTTTTTGTAAACCTGGCCGTTGCGCAAAGTCAGCTTAAGAATTATCCGGAAGCACTTGCAACACTAGAGAATGCCAAAACAAAATTTCCTAAGAACAGTCAAATAGAAGATGCGCTTAAAAATATCAGCGCTCAAGACGTATCAGCAAAATTTGACCGAGCTGCGGAATTCTTTAACAATAAAGATTATGAAAATGCGATTAAGGAATATCTAAAAGTTACCCCGCCGACAGCAGATTCTATGCTTGGTATTGCATCAGCATACCAGAATATGAATGACACAAAACAAGCAATTGAATACTACAAAAAAGCACTTGACCTAAAACCGACGGATTCTGATATTGCTTACTACATAGGAGTTCTTTATGCAGAAGGTGAAGATTACGCTTCATCACAGGAATACCTTAAAAAGTCTTTGGCATTAAATAAAAATAACAAAAAAGCTTCCGAATATTTAGCCTCTATTGTTTCACAAGTAAATACAAATAACTTGAATGAAGCAATAAATTTATATGATTCAGGGAGCTACGATGAGAGTATGAATATTTTAAACAAGCTTATTGTAACCGATCCGATGAACGCTTATGCTTACTATTACAGAGGAATGATTTACGATACAAAAGAAAACAAACAGGAAGCCGTAAACAACTTCAAAAACGCATTAAAATACAGCAAAAGCGACGATTTAAACATACTAAATTACTTAATAGCCGTTGATTTGGACACAATGGAAAAATACAAAGAGGCTTATACGTATTATCAAAAATATGCCTCCTCAAATGCCCCTGATGATGAATACAAACAATATTCATCGACCAGACTGGAAGAACTAAAGGATTATGCAAAATAGAGTTCAAAACCTTATAGAAAGCCGAGTATCCCTAGCCCCGATGGCAGGTATAACGGATTATGTGCTAAGAAGCTTGGTAAGAAGATATTCGCCCGAAGCGCTGTTGACAACAGAGATGATAAGCTCAGAATACTTAGCACAAACTCTAAACGGACGCTCGGGACAAGAGATTTTCAAACGTGCCGAAAACCACAGTCCGATATCATATCAAATAAGCGGTCACAAACCCGAAATGATGAAAAATGCCGCCAAATTTTTGACACAATACGCAGATATGATAGACATAAACATGGGATGTCCCGTGAATAAAGTCGTAAAAGGTCAGGACGGCTGCGCACTAATGAAAAACCCAAGCCTTGCATCAGACATTGTAAAAGCGGTAAAAGAAGGAACAACCAAACCGGTAAGCGTAAAGTTCAGACTAGGATACACATTTGACGAAATGAATTTTGTAGAATTCGGAGAACAAATGCAGGAAGCAGGCGCAGATTTTATAACAATTCATGCCAGAACCCGTTCACAAATGTACTCAGGGACCGCAGATTGGAAAAAAGTAAAAGAATTAACAACATCCGTAGACATTCCGGTTTTTGTAAACGGCGATATAACAAGTATTGAAACAGCCTTGCAAGCATTAGAAGATTCATGTGCATACGGAATTGCAATCGGCAGAGGTACTTTAGGAGATCCGACGCTTTTAGGAAGAATTTCAACGTATCTTAAAACAGGTAAAATACTTTTGCCGCCAACAATAGAAGAAAAAGCTGAAATTCTAAAAAAACATCTTGATGAAGAAATTGAACTTCGAGGAGAAAATGTCGGCATTAAATTTATGCGGAAATTTTACCCTTATTATTTAGCCGGATTTCAAAATGCAAAGAACTTAAGAACAAAACTTGTAACAGAAGAAAGCTATGAAAATATAATAAAAGTTCTTAATGAGTTAAGATTTGTGAACATTTAAGCAATATCAGACAATTTTTAATCTTCACAAACATTAAGAAGCACAGGAGGCATAAGATATGACAAATGTATTAAAAATAACAGAAGGACTAAATATCACATCTCCAACTGCACAAAAAATGTTATCAAAGAAAGTGATTTTTGATTCACCTGAAATTCCTGAATACAGAATGATAAACGTTAAATATGCAGATAACTCAGGATCTTTGCTTAATCCGAAAATAGATACTTTAGAATTTATTGATAATAATGGTATAAAAGCAGCCTATTCTTCCAAAAGATTTGCAAACGGCAGCAAATTTGAAGTTTACAGATTTTCCGATGAAATAATCAAAATTCTGAAAGATAAATTCGGACAAATTAAAGCCTTCAAAAGCACAGCATCAGAACATAACGGAACTCCTGAAAAGATATACGAAAACACAAAAGAAGCAATGCGCAATAAAACACATCACTTCTTTGCATAGATAATTTTTACCCCAAATACTAAAATCCATATTTAAAGGATTTTACATTCTTTCAGGCGCCGAAACCCCAAGAAGGTTAAGCGCATTATTCAGAACCTGCTTAACTGAAATTACAAGAGCCAAACGAGATTTCATAAGCTCTTTATCATCCGAAATAACTCTATTTGCGTTATAGAAAGAATGGAATTCAGCCGCAAGTTCCTGAACATATCTGCAAATTGTATAAACCTGACGGGTTTCAGCAGATAATTTGATTAAGGACTTAAATTCTTCAAGTTTAAGAACGAGCTTACGAGCGCTATCTAGAGTAGGTGCAAGTATTTCAGATTTGTAATTATTTACTAACTCATCAAATTCACTTACTGACATCGGTGCAGGAATTGATTTACCGGTTTCAGTATCAATTTTGCTTTCAGTTGCATTACGCAATATAGAGCAAGCTCTTGCATGAGCATACTGAACATAAAATACAGGGTTTTCGTCACTGTTTGTTTTAGCAAGTTCGATATCAAAATCAAGCGTATTATCAATAGATCTCATACACATCCAGAATCTTGTTGCATCCACACCGACTTCCTCAATCAAATCGTCGAGAGTAACCATATTTTTTCTCTTACCCATTCTGACTTCGTTACCGTTAATCACAAGATTAACAAGCTGTCCGAGAAGGATTTCAAGTTTATTCGGATCATACCCTAAAGCCTCAATAGAAGCTTTGACACGAGCGACATACCCGTGGTGGTCAGCCCCCCAGATATTAATCATACGATCGAACCCGCGCTCAAGCTTATCAATATGATAAGCGATATCAGCCGTCAAATAAGTATTAGCCCCGTCAGCTTTTTTAATAACCCTATCCTGATCATCACCGAAATCTGAAGATCTGAACCAATCTGCACCATCTTTTGTGTAAATTTTACCGCTTGCTTTCAATTTATTAACGCACTCATCAACTTTACCTGACTTATGCAGGGTAAGTTCAGAATAAAAATTATCGAAATTAACTCTGAAATTTTCCAACAAAGCTTTTTGCAAATTCTCCATTTCGTTTTTAGCAAAATCACACAAGATATTAAGAGTTTCCTCACTTTGAACCGGTTTGCAAAAATCTTTAACCTCAAGAGAAGTTCCTTTCAGAATTTCCGCACTATTTTCGACAAATTTTTCAGCAACAGGAATCAAATAATCTCCGGGATAATAATTTTTTCTTTCCAATTCGTCCGTCGGAAAATCAACATCCTCCCCCATCTTCTGACGAATACGGATAGCAAGAGAATTTCCGAGTTTTTGGATTTGCGAACCTGCGTCATTTATATAGAATTCCTGATAAACTTCATGACCGTAGAATTTAAGAAGATTAGCCAGCGCAGAGCCCATAGCCGCCCATCTTCCGTGTCCGATATGGAAAGGGCCTGTCGGGTTTGCCGAAACATATTCAAGAATAATTTTTTCTTTATCAATATTTTCAGGACGCCCGAAAGCTTCTTTTTTCTTAAAAATTTCTTCAATCGCAGCGAGCAAAAGTTTTTGACCGGCCTTAAAATTAATAAACCCGCCGATTACGGAGTATTCATTATCTTTATCATCAATTTCAGCAACAATGGCATTAGCAATAGCCGGCGGAGCAATTCTTGCGACACGAGCAAGAGAGGAAACATTTACTGCAAAATCGCCGAAATCAGGATTTTTTGGTTTTTCAACAACAAGGCTGTTTGGCGTGTAATCATTCATCTGCCCGAGGTTACCTTTTAAAATTGCGTTTTTAAGTGCATTTTCAACATTATTCAGAAAATAATCTTTAATCATCTTTTTCTCTCCGTAAATTCTCTTATACAAAAATTATACAATAAAAAACATAAGGATATAGAAATACCCCAAAATATAAAAATAAACATTGTAACAAATAAGAAACAAATACGCTAAATATTAAAGTTTGAAATGGGAAAAACCGTATATGAAAGCAATGGAGTATTTTTATGTCTTTTGAGAACATTAAGAATTCACAAAACAACAAAACCATAACGTGGGAAACATTTAGAAACGAGTTAAAAGCAAAGAAAGCTGATTCGGAAACCATTAGCAAAATGCGCTCAATTTTTTATGAAATTGACGTAAATAAGGATATGCGTTTGAGTCAGGAAGAAATTAACAATGCATTTTCATTATTAAATTCAATAGACTCGGATCAGAATGGAAAAATTAGCGATCACGAATTAAAAGCCTCAGGAAACAGTCAAAAATTCGGGACAGAAAATGCTGAAGATATAAATCAATTTATAACATCCATCCAACCAAAATCAAACGGATCAACAGAAGCTACAGTTGGAGCAGCACAACCCCCAACAACAGCAGAAGCTAATCAACAAACAACTTCACAAATAGCACCAAATACAAATACACAAGAAACTAATGATATTTCACAAGAAGAAAATTTAGCAGAAACTGAACAGGAAGCAAAAAGTAAAGAGGCAAAACAACAAGCTTTAACTGAATATACAGTGCAACCTGGCGACACCCCAGAAAAAATTGCTAAAAAATTCGGATTAACAGGTGAAGATGCAAAAGAATTTATTGAACACTTAAAAAAACAAACGAATCAAAAAGGTTGGTTCATAGTAGGTCAAAAAATTACGCTGTTAGGCGACCACACAGAAGCTCTGAAAAACATGAGCGGTTATACAGAAGATAAAACCGAATTAAACAAACGCTGGGCAAACACCGACGCAGGTAAAAAAGCGATTGAAAATGCAAAAAGCAGCAATCAAAACTCTCCTGTATCGGAAAGCAATCTGCCAAAATCAATTCAAGATCGTATAGCTTCACTTAAACAAAGTGGAGACTCGTATGAAATTACTGGTGATGCGCAAAAAGGATACACCATAAAGGTAACATCCGGCAAATACATGAACCAACATAAAATTGGTTTAATAGAAATGCAATATGATAGTGCCGGAAACTTACAGACATACACACAAAAATATAACAACGGACAAATAAATGAAACGACCTACACTGGTGGTAAAAAGACAAAAGTAATTGCACAAGCCGCCCCTGAAAAATTCCAAAAAATTGCAGCGAACATGCAAAAAGAAAGTGGTGGAAATGCACGAATAGAATACAACAAAGAAACCGGCAACTATGAAATTATCCAAACAAATATAAATTACAAAGATGTCAAAGAAATTAGGACCGTACTTTCAGACAAAGCTTGGCAAGAAAATTTAAGCACCGGCAAAGCCGCAAAAGAAGGAATAAAAGATGCTTGGGACACATTCAGGCTCGTGGATCCCAATTCTTGGAAAAAAGCAATTAATGCAGGTTTAAAAAACAGAGAAGATCATATCTCCGATAATGACTATTTTATATCACAAACAACAACATATAATGATGGCAAAGTAATTGAAGGTACATATACAGATGGCAAATTAAAAACAAATAAGACAATACGAGCATCCAAAGTTGAAAAACCTCAAAAACAAGAAGCAAAAGAAAAAATAAATGTGGCAGCTGATATTAAATTTGAAATGCCCGCAGATGCACCTGAAAATGCAAAAGTATTTGCGGACTCACTCATAAATAACAAAGCAGAACTAATGCGCCAACTTGGCATAGACAATGATACTTATAACATTTTAGCTCAAACAGCAATAGGCATTGCAGGAAAAGAAACAAACTTTGGAGAAGAAACAATTCGACAAAAAGCAAAAGACACCCTTCGCAACCTAGATGGAATCGGAATCAAAGACTGGTCATACGGTATAACCCAATTAAAATATACTCTGCATACACAAGATCCTGAAATTAAAAAGAATATGGAAGCATTAGGAATTACCGATGAAGAACAACTTCTTGACCCGGAAGTTTCAGCGAAGGCAACAATCGTACTTTTGGCAAGCTTAAACAAACGACTTAACACAGCAAAATATCAACAAGGTATAGAAACAGCACAAGATACAATTGTTCAATACAAAGGCTGGGAAATCAATAAGCAAGGTATTGGAGAAAAAACAGGAAATACAGAAGCTTGGACAAATAACATAAGTCGCCAAGATGCACTTTGTGCGCTATGGAATGGCGGAGAAGCCAAATCACTGATTAACGGCACATTTAAACCACAAGGATGGGAGTACACAAGAGTAGTAAATGAGTACACACAAAAATACAAACTTGTAGAAACAAAAGAAGCAAGAGCAGAAGCAAAAGACAAAAGCGATGAAACAAGAACTTTTGAAAACATGACAAACAATGGCGAAATGGGTTCAATAGTATTCTTACCAGCAATGTACACAGACAAAGCCAAACACCTCAATACAGCCACTGAAATAAAAACCCTTAACCAAACATTAAAAGAAAAAAATATTGATGCGAACCTAAGAAATCAACTTGTTACAGCGCTTCAAAACGGCGAATTAAGTTTTGACTTTGGACTGGATAAAGAAGAAATAGATTCATTAACAAATTCAGATATAAAACTTTTACTAACACATCTCAAAAAACTTAAAACACAGGTAAATTCAAATCCGAACGTAAACACTTCAGACGGCATAAACGCACAAGAAGCCTCAATATTAAGAAGCAAATATTCCGAAACTATAGGAAAAGCTGAAGATGAATTCAGACAGGAATATTTGAACAATCACAGTGCCGTATATAACGCATCAGACACTAACCCGAAAGTATTACGAGAAACAAGTACAACACGCGGAGACATGAACTTTGTAAAAGCAAATGGAGCAAGAAGAGGCTTCCAACACGAAAAACCGCTTCCGGTAAATACAAATACAAGTAACGGGCAAATATCTGATACAGCGAACGTTCTTGCAAATGCCGGTTATGAAATTGCAATGCAGAACCCGAATAATACAAGTAGCGGTCATTGCTTAAACGGTGTAAAACAAGCATTCCAAAAAGCAGGTATAGATATCAGCGATATGACGAAATACGGAAACACACCAAAATACATTCAGAACTGGTTTAAAGCACATCCAGAAATGTTTACCCCTGTTGAATATGTGTCATTAGGAAACGGCACAGCAAGAGAAATTAATGCTTCTGATATATCAAATCTTCCGGCAGGATATGTTGTAGTTTATATACCGGGAGAAGATTATGGTAATCAAGCCGGACACATTGCCATTACAAACGGTAACGGACAAGGTTATGCGGATGCAACAGACAACCTGCAATGGAGCAACTATAATAACAATAAAGATGACTCCGGCAAAGGTGAACACGGGAAATTTTTGGTCTACAAACTTTCCGACAACTGGGCTGTCGATCCTAACACCAAACAACTTGCGTATAAAGGATAAAGAATCTGTTATTTTATATAAACCGTTTCAAATCTGTATGCTTCAAAAGTATTTGAAAAGTAATCAGGTGATAGCCCCGCTTTAACCTTTAATGACCTTAAAAATTCTTTTTTATCGGGAAGCTGTTCCCAAACAGAAGGCAAATAAACAGACTGATAATTCCCGTCCCTAATTATAATTCCGTCTTTAAACGGCTTAATTTGCCCTAACAAATCTTCTTCATCTTTAAACGACATTTTTTGAGGAAGCGAAAGAAGTGAAACCGCAATCTGAAGTTCAGGAATTTCTTCTTTTGTAACAGGGTTAAATCTATGATCCATAAATGCAGCATGCTGGGCATTTATAACAATATCTTCAATAAGAGTTCTATGAGGAATAATTGAACCGATACATCCTCGAAGTTGGTTATTTTTTTCTAAAGTTACAAAACAAGCACCACCTTCAGCAAATACTTTCGGGAATTTAATCTCTAACCTTCCTGTATCAAATTGCGCATTTAAACTTCTTCGGCACAAATCAAGAATAAAATCAGAATAATATTCTTTCAAAAAAGTATTTTTCTCACCCTCAAACAAAAACCAGGTCCCATAACCGACAACTCTTGACGTATCACCGGTAACAGAAGACGAATTTGTCGTATCAATTCTTATTAAAGAAAATTTGTTTTTATTTGCAAATTTGATTAATCCTACAATCCCAACAACACCGCATGCATTATTAGGTGTAAAATTATCGCAAATCCCGTTTTCAATCATTTGAGCAGTAAAAGTATCAATTTTTACAGCATCTTCGTGCTTTTGATAATGACTTAAATCAGAAGAAATTACAAACCCGTTTTCAGGATTTGGATAATAATGAGAAATAATTTCTTCTATTTTATCAGGAGTAGAATTTCCGACAAGAATCGGAACAATTTTTACATCATTAAAAACAGACTGGATAATCGGAACCTCAATTTCAAGAGCATGTTCTGGCGCAATCGCATCATCCTGATAATCCGCACCGAATTTTTCTTTTAATTCCTGAATAATCTGTTGATTAAGCTCGATTTTACCAAGAGGAGTTTCCCAAAAATCAAAACTGCTTAACCCAAGCCCTAAAAATCCTACACGATGTGCGGGAGCGATTATAAAAATATTTTTTATATTCTTATCAAGCTGGCTTATCCCTTCATAAGCTAGACGTCCCGAAAACACAAGACCGGCATGCGGCACAATCACAGCTCTTGCTGGAACCTCATAAGTATTTTTATTATTCTCTTTAAAACTTTCAATTTGTTTTCTTAATTCATTTACATCAGCAGGATAGAATGTACCTGCGACAGAAGGTTGTTTTATTTTTTCCATAAAAGTATTATAATACAAATTATGAAATATCAAAACACTCTAAAGGATGAGAGAATTCAATGCTTGATTTGTCCGCGCAAATGTATTTTATCTAAAGGGCAGGAGGGCTTTTGCCATATAAGAAAGAATACAGATGGCAAAATTGAACTTTCATCATACGGATTCAATACAGGACTTGCGATTGATCCGATTGAGAAAAAACCGGTTTATCAATTTTACCCGCAAACTCCGATTCTATCTTTCGGAACTTTAGGGTGCAATATGGGGTGTTTATTTTGTCAAAATTGGCAGACCACAAAGAATAAAGCAGATTGCAAAAACTTAAATAAAACATCCCCTGAAGAAATTGTACAAATCGCAAAGAAATACAACTGTAAAAGTGTTGCATTTACTTATAATGACCCAATTATATTTTTTGAATACGCAATTGATACCGCAAAAATCTGCCGGCAAGAAGGCATAAAAACAGTTGCAGTCACATCAGGCTTCATAAATCCTGAGCCTGCTAAAGAGTTTTTTAAATACATGGATGCTACAAACATTGATTTAAAAGGATTTAGCGAAGAATTTTACAAGAGAAACTGCCTTGCGCATTTAAAACCTGTACTTGACACAATAAAATATGTTTCAAATGAAACAGACTGCTGGGTTGAGTTAACCACAATGTTAATCGAAAGCGAAAACGACTCTAATGATATGATAAAGGAAGAATGCGACTGGATTTTGAATAATTTAGGAGATTGCGTTCCTTTACATTTCAGTGCATTTTTTCCCCGCTACAAATTTTCAAACAGAAAACAAACCGATTTTTCAACATTATTAAGAGCATATTCAATTGCCAAGAACGCAGGATTAAAATACGTTTACACTGGAAACATAACCAATATTGAAACCTCAAGCACCTATTGCAAAAATTGTTCAACCCCCGTAATTTTAAGAAACGGTTATGAACTTATAGAATACAACCTTAATGAAAACGGCTCCTGCAAATTTTGCGGAACAAAATGCGACGGCAGATATTAATTAGGATTGAAATTTTTGCTAAAAACATAATAAAAAATTCCCCTTAAAATGAGAGGAATTTTTTATTATGCCTGATGCGATTCGAACGCACGGCCTTTTCCTTCGGAGGGACGTCTGGTAATTTTATTAATTTTGATTTTTTCTTATTATTCTTGCATTTTAGCCTGTTTTTAAAATTGATAAAAATCAATAAAATTCCTTAAAATTACACAAAACTACACAAATATTACACAAGAAAATTTAGGATTTACATTTTGCCAGGCTAATTCTTATGTCATATAATTAAACCATGAATATTCAGGAAAATTTAGATAATCAAATCGTAATATACCAAACCTCTGACGGGCAAACACAGATTGATGTGAAAATGCAGGATGAAACTGTCTGGCTTACTCAGGATATGATTGTTAAGCTGTTTGATTCAAGTAAAGCCAATATCAGTGAACACATTAAGCATATCTATGAAGAGGGAGAACTTGATAAAACTTCAACTGTTCGGAAATTCCGAACAGTTCGTAAAGAAGGCAGCAGAACTGTTTCCAGAGAATTGGAGTATTATAATCTGGATTTAATACTTTCTGTCGGATATCGCGTAAAATCTAAAACAGCAACTCAATTCCGTATCTGGGCTAATAAAATTCTGAAAGAATACTTAATCCAGGGCTATTCTGTAAATAAGCATCTTCTATCCACACAACAGGAAAAGTTAGAGATTTTGCAAAGTACAATCAGCCTTTTAACAAGGAGCCTTACAAATCAGGTGGAAACTGTCGAACAGGCACAGTCTGTTGCAAAAATTCTTGAAAATTTTGCATGTAGTTTAAATTTGCTCGACGATTTTGACCATAAAGAACTTGATACAAAAGGAAATACCACAAAAGAAGCCGTCAGAATTTCCAAGGAAGAATTTCTCAAAGTTATAAAAGAAATGAAATCGGATTTTGAAAGTGATGTTTTTGCGGTGCCAAAGGACGAAAGTTTTGAAAGTTCGGTTAATCAGATTTACCAGACCTTTGACGGTACAGAGCTATATCCGACCTTGGAAGAAAAAGCGGCAATGCTTCTGTATTTGATAGTCAAAAACCACAGTTTTGCAGACGGCAACAAACGTATAGGTGCAAGCTGTTTTCTTTACTTTATGAATAAAAACGGAATACTATACAATGACGGGGTTCCGATAATTGATAATGCAACACTGTTTGCCATGACGCTTTTGATAGCAGAAAGCAACCCCGCTGAAATGGAAGTCATTAAGCAGGTTGTTATAAGTGTGTTGAATAGAAGGTAGTTAAGATATAAGATTTAAATTTATGGAAGAAATAAACAAACCTAAAATTCTATATAAATACATGACAGCAGAAACTGGTTTTAAAGTATTGGAAAATCAAACAATAAGATTTAGCAATCCAAAATGTTTTAACGATCCTTATGATTCGGATATGCCGTTTACAATTAAAAATTATAAAGAGCTTAATAACGATTATTTTATAAAATTAATTGACAAAATGAGTAATCATAAGCTTGTTCAACAAATATTGCCAGAAGGGTTTGACTTAAATGTAGCTAAAGATATACTCACAAAAGAGCCTATAAATAAAAATTCGATTGACTATATCAAAGATATATTGAAGCCTTTTAAAGAAAAAATGCGTGTATTATGTCTTTCACAAAGCAATGATAATTTATTGATGTGGAGTCATTATAGTTTTAACCATACGGGAATTGTAATTGGCATTAACGATACTTTCGATTTTTTAAGAAATGCGGTGCCGGTACCATATAGTAGAATAATTCCCGAAATTGATGGTGTATTGCTTGAGGATCTGACACTAGATACAAAAGAAGCCCTCGAAGAGTTTAGGAGATTGCTTCAAACAAAGAGTACTGATTGGAAATATGAATCAGAGTGGAGATGTTCTTTTGATGTCGAGAAGCGTTTTGATTTCATAAATAAAATTCCTGAATTTAAATTTAAATATCCTAAGGTTTATAATGAACTTAAAAATCAAGAAGATTTTATACATACTCCGTTGCCTATAGAAAGCATAGATTCTGTTTACTTAGGTGCTAAAATGAACATCTTAGATGAATTACGTTTGATATATCTAGTGCGAAATAAATATCCCAAAACGAAAATATTTAAAGCTGAGCTTAGTCAAACAGAATTTAAAATCGTATTTAAAAAAATATGACGTAACTTATGCGCATGAAGTATAATTTGCTAATGCTTCCACCGCAGATTCTTTTTGTTCTCGCATTGTGTGCGCGTATCGCATAGTTGTGTTAATGCTTGCATGGTTTAATATTTCCTTTACGGCAGGTAATGGTACACCGCAAGCTACCATTCTGGTAGCTGCTGTATGTCTTAAATCATGAAAGCGAAGTTTCTCAACATTTGCAAGTTCACATACTGTTTTGAACGCCTTCTTTATGTCAACATATTTGTTATTTGTCATAGGATTGGTGAATACATATTTGTTCTGAGATTCCGTTTTATATTTTTCACTTAAGATGGTTCTTAATTTATAGCTCATCGGGATTATATTTTTTTTACCGTTTTTAGTGTCCAGTATTGTAATTTCATTTGTATCAAAGTCGACACAGTCCCAGGTTAAATTCAGTATTTCACTTTTACGGAGGCCTGTGTTGAGTGCAATCACTAAAATAGGTTTTAAATAAGAATATTGGTCAGAACATTTTTGTTTTAATTTAGACTGTTCTTCTTCGCTAATATTCATAAAGGAAAAGTCATTATCGCAGACTTTAAACATTCTGGTTTCCTCTTCCGGACTAAGATGTCGTTCAATTTTATTTTTTACAAGCAATTTGTTTACATGTCTTACGGGATTCTCTCTAAGTAGTCCATTGGAAACGGCAATAGAAAAAATTTTACTAAGAATACCCAATTCTCTATTGACTGTAGCTGGAGATATATATTGAGGTATTTCTTCGCCATTGACCACTTTTGTATGCCATACAGTTTTGCTTCTTGTAAGTTTGTACTTTTCAATTTCTTTTGGAGTAATGTCTTTAAGCTGTTTATTTCCCCACATTTTAAGAAAACGTTTTGCATTTCTCACGGCAGTATCAGTTGACCTTAAATTTGTATCAACATATTTAAGATAAAGTTCAATAACTTCTCTGAGTTGAACACATCCTATATCCTCTACCAAATCAAGTTTACCTCTGAGCAGATCGGCTTTAAAAATATTCATAAAATTTTCGGCATCTTTTTTAGTAACGGCTTCCGGAATTGCTTTGTGAAACCGTTTTTTTCTTATCATTCCTTCAAGGTACCATCTTCCATTTTTGTGATAAGTTCGCACTGTGTAATCTCCTTTTTGTCTGGTTCATAAATCAGCATATCACCTGGGGTTATATTTAGCGTTTCGCAGATTTTATTTATTACGGTATAGTTTACTGAATTGGTTGTAGTTTTAGTAAAGGCATATAAGGTTGCATATCTAATGCCCGTCATTTCTGCTAATTTTTTCATTGACAGGTCTCGTTCTGCCAGGATTATTTTTAGATTATTTTTTATCATTTTTGATATACCTTGTTGCTTATTGATTTTATTTTGTGTATTATGGTATAAATTATACTAATATGAGTATATAATAAACAATATGATTTTGCAAGCAGTAAGGAGAGTTTTATGGAAGAAAATTGTTTTGAAAGTGCATCCGAATGCAAATTACGTTTACACAAAAATAAAAGAGAAGAGAAAATATTTGAAAATTATATAAAGAAGTCTGATGCCTGGTTTGCCCGTAAAGTAAAAACATGTTTTAAGGATACCAGAGAGTTTCTTAGGCAGTATAATAATCATGATAAATCATCCTATTCCGGAGACACAGTGTATTGTTATTATAAATTCGTTATGAAAAGTATAAAATTTTTTAACACTTATATGACAGAAGAAGAATGGATTAATTTTTGTGATAAATTTACAGAGTTTGGAATAAATGACTTGCTTCTGCCAGATAAATTTCCTCAGAAGAATGAGGAATTTGGTATTATTACTCTTAATAATATAACGGGTATAACTTCATGGAAATTGTATTATTTCTATACATCTCCTGCTTACGCAACTGAAGAACCGAAATTGAAAGCATTTTTATTACCTGATTGTCAGAGATTAACAGATATGTTTGACGTTTCAGCAATAGTGTGTAATTTATTAAGCGGTAAAAGTTTATATAGTGATTTTTTATTTGCAATAAATGAAAAGATAACACATTATAATTTTACTAAAAAAAGTAGTTCTAAAATTAAACCTTGTATCATTTGTGGCAGAGAAGAAAAAAATCCATATAATAAAACGGGCTTATGCTTCTACTGCTGGGTTATATACGAATATATTAATGCAAATACAGGTTTAAAATTAAATTCTATTCAGAAATTTGTAAATAAATGTAAATCAGACTTTAGGACGTCAAAATCCGACTTGAAAAAATACTTTGAAGATAGAATTTATAAATGTCGTAAAAATCCTAAATTTCCTCTTCCAGAAGCTAATATTAATTACTGTTTAGAGAAAATGTTTGAAAAGTTGGAAATATTTTGAATTTCATATGCATTTTAAAGTCGGATTTTAATTATAACAAATCAGACTTTAAAAAATGCTTAAAATCTTTGTCAGTTGTGGGTTTTCACCTTTAATTGTATAATGTATTTATACAATTAAAGAAAGGAAAAAATGAATAGCGCATTAGATACCCCGTTTTTATCCTGCGATGAATTCGCCAAACTCTTAACCGTTAAAGTCTCTACGGTCTATGCTTGGCTGCACTATCAACAACTTCCACAAGAAATTTATTGCAAGCTCGGAAGAAAGCCATTATTTTTTCGAGAAGCTGTTATTTCTTGGGTTTTATCGGGTGCGAAACTCAACCCAAAACTTAAGAAGTGAAAATGAAGATTTAATATTAAGCTTTAACAATGTAAATTTTTCCACGTTTTTTAAGAAAAATATTTAATAATAAGCGTGCTTGCATCAATCAAGCACGCCTCGCTCAAGCGAGTGGATAATCAATATTAAAATTTTGAAAGGAATTAAAAATGCTTCTGGAATTTGACAAACTTAAATTTAAAATTAAATCAGCTTTTTTTGATAAAAAAACGGATTATAAGAAATCTACAACATTAGGAGCAAGATTTTATACAAAAACATCAGACGAATTAGTCTTTATTATTTCTGGAAAATTTATGTCATCAAGGAATAATTTGGGTGCAATTAATAAAGACAATTATTTAAAAATGCTTGAAAAATTTGACAAAATATTTGGAATTAAAATTGCACCTTATGATTTCTTGTATAATTCTCAAATTTTAGCGCTTGATGTAAAAAAAGATATTACAGTTGAGCGGCAGCTAGCCGAGTACATCTCCGCACTTAATGAAACTTTTCTTGCAAACACAAGAAAAAATCAAATTCTGATTTTTGAAAAAGATCTTGGTATAAAAGAAAGTTTACTTATAAAACCTTCTACAATTACAACAAAGACAAGCCTGAGTATTTACTCAAAATATAGGGAGCTGATTGCCCGAAGACACGATAATCCTGAATATTTCAACCAATTCACTCCTGATTTTTTAGAAAGTTGCACGAAAATTCTTCGCTTTGAATGTCGCTTTTCCAAATTTGAAGAAATTCGTAAAGCATTTAATCTGCCAGAAGATTGTAATATTCACCCAAATGATATTTTATATTCAAATGTCAACGTTGTTTATAATTATTTAAACGAACTTACAGGGGTTGCGTTATGATGAAAGTTAGTCATTACATTAAACACAAAGGCATTTCAACGATTTTATCTGAATGTAATTATAACTTACAAAATGTCAGACAACATTTACGCAGGGAATGCGAACTGCCAGATGGTTACGATTTATCCAGGAGCCTCAAATCTTTTGAGGATTATCTGAGAAATAAACCGGTAGAAGCGTTAAAACAAACATTATTACAGGAAATTGCAATAAAATTACGGGAGAATTTACGATGACATCTATTTACAAATCTATTAATAAACTTGGCTACCTTTTAGTTGGATACTCCGCCATAAAAATTTTCGGTGCAGAAACTGCAATAATCTTATGCCGCTTAATAGATGAGGCAAACTATGCAAAAAAGAACTCTGAAATCTGCTATAACTGTTTTTTGGCAGATGTTGAATCAATGGCACAGCTTTTGAATTTTACCGTTGATGCAATTATTAACGGTATTACAACTTTAACAAAATCGCGATGTGTCTCGGTCTGGAATACTACTACAGAATCTAGCTATGTCGTGAGAATTGAAGAAGCTGAAATACAGAAGATTATCAGAACTAAAGAAAGATCCGAAAATTTTACAACTTGGGATTATAGATTAAATGATATTCAGACCTTAAGAAACTATGATTGTAACTATTGCAATTCTACGGAAAAACTTCGGGAATTAGTATATTCTTATGAAGATAGGATTCCTGAAGTTGCATTTATTCTCTGCGATATAGCTATCAAGAAATTTGAACAAAAATCCGGGAAGTCTTTTTGGGGAACAAAAGGTGATATCATTTCTAATATGATAGATGAGAATGAATTTGACGCTGATGAGTTGTATGATTTAATTTATAATCAGACTCAAGATTTTAAAATTTAATGTGCACATTGTTTCAATATAACATGTTACTGAGCTGGCATTTTGCAGCTCTTTTTTTGTCAGATAACAATGTTTGCTTACTTAAATCATAATTATATCTAACATAACATTATTCTTCATATGTATAACGATGCTCGTCTTTTAATTTTGATTTATATTCAAGACGTTCTTCTTGTGTCATATTTTTCAT
This sequence comes from uncultured bacterium, assembly GCA_949297715.1. Lineage (GTDB taxonomy): Bacteria > Cyanobacteriota > Vampirovibrionia > Gastranaerophilales > Gastranaerophilaceae > Scatenecus. The sequence goes on from CASFTJ010000005.1 coordinate 84,745, forward strand.
TTTTTCAATATCTTCATTAAAAAATTTTACTTTTTTTATTTCAGCAGTTTCAATTCCCATCATCTCACTGTCGTGGTTTCGACGAATTCTTTCTGCTTCGGATATAAATTCATCAGGCTTTGTTTCCAATTTTGTTGCAGTACGATTGATTTTAGGTTTGCTCTGACATATGTTAGATATTGTATTAAATAGTTTCCGGAAGATTTTTATTGTCATATAAACTCCTTTGCATGTATTATAACATATTTTTCTAATTTTTTATATTTGCATATATTTTCCAAATACCATTCTCGTATTCAATATCTTTAATTAAAATTTGTGAATTTCTTTGCAGCAAGAATTCAACTTGATTTCCATGTGTTGTTTTTGTATTGTAACTTTCAATAAAAGTTCCTTTAGTGCCGGCAGGCAAATCAAATTCCCAACGGATGTCGCTTTTATTAAAGTGTACATCTTCACACATTGATGTCGACATAAAACGTTCTTGATATATGGTTATATCTTCATGTCTTATCTTATCCAAAAGTCTTTCTCTAAGCTCTACATCTTTTATGTTAGCGATATTTTTAAGCTCAGCACCCAGACTCTTATTATTAGACAATGTTACTATATCTAAAATTCCATAACTGTCATCTCTATAAACCTTAATAGGCTCTTTGATGCGTTGTTGGTCGATATATGCAGTTATGTTGTCAATATGACTTTGAATTTTAGGTGACGCCTGAATATTATTTTTCTTTAAATCCGTCAATGCCCAGTTGATTTCACGAGAATCATCTTTATACACCATCATTGATTCGTGGATTTTACCCGTTGCAGGATGTTTTACACTATTTATTATTACATCCCAGTGTGCAGGA
>CASFTJ010000006.1 GCA_949297715.1 uncultured bacterium
GCTGCCTCCCGTAGGAGTATGGGCCGTGTCTCAGTCCCATTGTGGCTGATCATCCTCTCAAACCAGCTACTGATCGTCGCCTTGGTGGTCCATTACACCTCCAACTAGCTAATCAGATGCAGGCTCATCTTTAAGCACCGGAGTTTTCAAGATTGGCATTGCAGCCAACCTCATATGGGGTATTAGCAATCGTTTCCAACTGTTGTCCCCCGCTTAAAGGCAGATTCCCTACATATTACTCACCCGTCCGCCACTTTCCTCTGACCGAAGCCAGATTCTCGTTCGACTTGCATGTATGAAGCACGCCGCCAGCGTTCGTCCTGAGCCAGGATCAAACTCTCCATTGTCAGAAAGTTTATTCGTTCGTCATATCACTATGACGTTTGACTCATTTCGTTTGCAAACTTTCGTTTGCGCTGTCCTTATCATTTTCTTTGAATTAACAAAGCTATTCGTCTTCAGCTATTCTGTTTTCAATGTGCTGAGCCTTTTTCCTTTTATTTAATTTTGCAGTCCACAAAATCATCTCTAGGGGTTTCGGCTATTCTCAGCGGCCTCATTTCCGACCGCAATTTTTATCTTACTACTTAAATTTTCTTTGTCAACTACTTTTTTAAAGTTTGTTAAGATTTTTTTTTATCTTTAAGTTTGCTTTAAGTTTTAAGGTTCGCTGTGCACTTGGCACGTCTCTAATTGTAGATAAAAGAAAATTTAAAATCAACCTTTTTTTCTTTATTTTTTTCATGTTTTTTGTGCCATTTCGGCAAAACCATTGTGTTGCAATAGTTTTAGTGCTTTACATTTGTTAATAATTCTTTTTTCTGTATTCTTTTTCTCTTCTTTTTTAGATGCATATTTTTTTATATTGTTCCCTTTTATTTTTTTTCATAAGAATGTATGACGTATCTTGTTGAAAGATATTATATACTGTTCCTATATAGTTGTAAGATTATTTAAGAATAGGAAGAATAGGAGATAAAAATCATGATTAAAACATCTAAAATTCTTGCAATTTCATTATTTTTTACTTTGGCATGCTCTACTGCCGCTTTCGCTGACGGTAATGCTTTCACTCCGCTGAATTTTGACAACACAAATTATTACAATTCTAATGTCAGAACAAGCAATGCAACTAATCCAAATACTTCATCTACTCTTTCCGGAAGCGCTGTAACTCAAGAAGTTACCGGAAGCTCTGACATGCAAGATGCAATTCTTAAACTTGACAATGCGCAGGTTGATGTAAGAAGCGATCTTTTGAATTTAAAAGCTAAATATGCCGATATTGACGCACAGTATAAGGCTATTAAAAATGAACGTAAATCTGTTAATAAACAGTTGAAATCTACTGAAAAAAGAATTAAACAAATTGAAAAAGCTAAAGAAAAAATCAGAAAAAATATGATTTAAAAAAACTTTAATTTTAACTTTTAAAGGATGATCTTACAGGTCATCCTTTTTTATTATAATCCTTATATAATCAAAGTTTCAGCCCATGCTTAAAATGAATAAGGCATGACTTTTTATTCATTCACGTTATATATTCTTATATAGTTCCAGTAGGATCTGAAAACTTTTTTAACGTAAGTTTTGGTTTCTTCATAGGGGATTTGTTCCACAAAGCTGTCTGTATCATCATACATAAGCGACTGTTTCCACCTTGTGACAGAACCTATTCCGCCGTTATAGGAAGCAACAGCCGAGATATCATGACCTGAAAGCATGCCTTTTATATATGCATAATAATAATTGCCGAGTTTTATGTTGGATTCTGCGTTAAAAAGATCATAGTTGCCGAGATGTTTTATTCTGGCGATTTCTTCTGCAGTTGAAGGCATGAGCTGCATCAGCCCCTTTGCTCCTGCAAAGCTTGCGGCTTCCGGATTAAAATAACTTTCCTCTCTTGCGATTGAAAGCATTAGCGGGGGATTGTTTCCTGTAATATCGGCGTAATCTTCTATCTCTTCATAGTAATGAACTGGATAAACTAATCGCCATCTTAAATCATATTTATCGGGCTTTACGTCTAATTTATCCATTGCGTTTCTTGCCACAAGCATGGAATGTGGATAATCTTCTTGTTTATATAATATCCAACTCTTTACAAACCCGTCATTGCCTAAAATTTCATCTATTATCTCATAATCTTCTAACTGTACAAGTTTCTTTATTACAGGATTTTTTAACGGATAAGGATATTCTACAGGCATGGGTTTTATCCGATTCGTAATAATAGAATGCTGTTGATGATTTAACCTTAAATATGCTCTGTATGCATAATATGTATCAGGATAAGTCGTAATTACACCCTTGTATAAGCCCATATATGCACTGTAATTTCTTTCTCTTTCAAAAATCTTCCCGAGCCAAAACATTATCATAGGTGCATCTTCTTCACTTCTGTACCTATCAAGATAATCACGGGCAACTTTTTGCGCTGCATCGTAATCTTTCAATTCATAAGTACCCATGAATATCTCGGATAAAGCTTTTGGGGCATATTTGCTATCAGGGTATTCCGCATAAAAATTCTTGAAACATTTTGTTTTTTCATAGCCTTTTTGATAATCGCATTTTTTCATTTCCGCATAATCATGAGCTTTGGTTTTTACCATACTGCAAAGTAAATCTGCTAGTTCGTAAGGAGGCATGCCGCTTAATTGAAAATACAAATTCATTGCTTCTATAAGTTTTTCTTCAGAAACATAATCCTGATATTTGGCAAAACCTTCCTGGAGCATGCTCAAAGCTTCCTGTTTACGGCCTGTCACATTTAATATTTTAGCTTTTAGAACCCAGCTTTCGTTAATATTTGAGTGTTCTATAAGCTCCTTAACTTTCGGATATTCACCCTTTTGATAAAGAGATTCTGCCATAAGCAAGTAATCATCCGGAGAAATTGTCTTATCTATTGAAAGCCAATTTTCAATTACATTTGGCGCAAGTCTTCCGTCCGGAGCCTTTTCTAAATAATGACGAAAATAATTCTCCGCATCCTGCTTGGCTGATAAAGGAAATATTGCACCCTCTTCTTGCGTATATCGTTTAATCATCAATAGTCCTAAAAAATATTCCGATGCTATTGCATAATCCGTTGTCGGATAATGCTGCATAATTTGTTCAAAATATTTCCTTGCCAGCTTCGGATTTTCATCCATTATCATTTGTGCTGCCTGATATTTTGCTTTCGGACTTAGAGGATTTTTACCGTAATGATTAAAAAGCGCTTTATATTTTCTGATTGCAGATTCATTATCATCAATTGCTTTTGCACACTCCGCCTGTCTGTATAATGCTATCGGTTTTAAATCCGACATCGCTGATATGCGCGAAAATAAATAATACGAATTTGAATAATCTCCGCTTTTATAATCCGCTAATGCTTCTTTATATATTTCAACCGTCCGCAAAGGTGTTTGGTAAAGCTTGCTGAAAAGAATTCCACCCGCAAAAAACAATACCGCAAGAGATACACCCGCAATAATCTTCTCTCTGTTGTTCATATTAATCATATTTTATTATGTTATCAAAGTTTTTTCAAAATTAAAAATTTTTCAAAAAAAGTTACATTTTATAAAATTATAATCTTTTTATAATATAATATATATGTTAACTGTCTTAGAAAAGAGGAGTGATATGTTCGGAATTATACTGGCAGGTGGATCCGGAAGCAGGCTTTGGCCTCTATCAAGAGAATTGTGCCCTAAACAACTTCTTAAACTTACGGGTGAAAAAAGTCTTCTGCAAGTTACTTATCAAAGACTTCAAAATGTTATACCAGATATGAAAATTTTGAGTATCACAAACACAAAACATCTTGCTAATGTCAAAATTCAGTTGAAAGATTTTTGTGATTCGCCTCTTATTTTGTCTGAACCGGTTTCTAAAAATACAGCTCCCGCAGCTGCTGTTTCTGCAAAATTTATCGCTCAAAAAAATAATTCTGATGATATCCTTCTTGTTGTACCGTCAGATCATATTATTCATGACACAGAAAAATTTGCTCTGGCAATTAAAGAAGGTGAAAAGCTTGCACAAAAAGGTTACATTGTAACTTTCGGCGTAAAACCTTCCTACAGCGAAACCGGATTTGGTTATATTAAAACAGGTGAAAAACTTGATAACGGGTTTAAAGTTGAAAAGTTTGTTGAAAAACCCGATACTGAAACTGCAAAAAAGTATCTTGAAGATAATTCTATATTTTGGAACAGCGGAATTTTTATGTTTAAAATTTCTGCGTTTTTCGATGAATTAAAAAAGCATGCTCCTGAAATTTTTGAAGTTATCCCAAAAATCAACTTTGAAACTTCTGATGAAATTCCGTTTGTCGAATTTGACAGGATGCCAAATATTTCACTCGATTACGCTTTGATGGAAAAATCTCAAAAACTTGCAATGATTGAACTTGAAAGTGATTGGAAGGATGTCGGAAGCTGGGATGCTTTGTATGACATCAGCGAAAAAGATGAAGCCGGTAATGTTTTTGTCGGGCATGTTTTGGATGAAGGCTCTAAAAATTCTTTCGTTTATTCTTCGTCAAAACTTGTCGCAACTATCGGACTTGAAGATGTTGTTTTAGTCGAAACCGAAGATGCGATTCTGGCATGCCGTAAAGACAAAGCCCAAAATGTAAAACATATTTATGAAACTTTAAAACAACAAAATGACAATACTCATTTCGTGCATAAAACAGTTTACAGACCTTGGGGATTTTACACGGTTATTGCGCAGGGAGAAGGATTCTTGTCTAAGATAATCCATGTTAATCCTAAACAAAGACTTTCACTTCAATCGCATAATCACAGAAGCGAACATTGGGTTGTACTTTCGGGAACTGCAATGGTCGTTTTGGATTCTAAGGAGCTTATTCTAAACCCAGGGCACAGCGTCGATATCCCGCTTAAAGCAATTCACTCACTTCAAAATCCTTATGATGAGGCTGTTGAAGTTATTGAAGTTCAAAAAGGCGATTTGCTTATCGAAGAAGATATTATAAGATACGAAGATATCTACGGACGAGCTTAAACTGAAATTTTAAACACAATTTTTTATAATAAAAAACCGGCATGGTATTTGCCGGCTTTTTTGTTTATTTTGCACTTTTAATGTTACAAACCTATATGCTGATTTAATTTCAATACATTTATAAGCTCTATAATCGATAAAATTTCATCAAAAAGTTCAGTAAAAGTATCGGCATCAGAATCTTTACTCAAGTTAGCCATCTGGAATAAATCACGACCTGCATCAATAGCTATTATTATTTTGCCATCCTTAAACGAAGCTCTTATATATTTTGCTCTGAATGCCATTTTCATATTCAAAAACCGCTCAATAAATCCGGTTGTTAAAACATATCTTGCCTCAACCTGATTATCAGAATAAACTTCATATTTTTGCATAAACGAAGGATCTTCCAAAATTACATCTTCAAATTTAGAACGATCAAATTTTATCCCTCTATTGGTCATTGCTCTTTCCAAAACAAAAGTGTGGCCTTCAAAGTTTTTATTCATGTCAAACTCTACAAATACCCCCCTAAAACCGGATTGAGAAACATATTTAAATATAACAAATAAAGGTATTCCTAATAAATAAATCAACAAAAATACAACAACTATTGCACCGTTATTTAAAACATCACTGAGCCAAATTACAAAAAACATCAAAAAAACAAAAACAAAACCAAAAAGTCCACACCCGCATCCGAATACAAAAGGCAAAATCATTAAAGTATTTATAATACATTGCAGTGAAGTTTTGCTTGTATCCAATTCAAAAATATCAAATTTTACTCCTCTATATGAGCCCCAAATTCTATCTCCAAACGCCCCAACCAAAAAAGAGCTTAACAAATTTGAAGATTTATATTTATCCATATTAACGGGCTTGCTAGATTTTCCGATGTCATCCCATTGCAAATCACCGAAAATTTTTAAAAACTCAGGCATGAACATTTTCTTAAATTCATATTCGCCATTCACATCAATTTGAATCACACGATTTTTTTCACCCTTATGGTTTAACATTAAAATCACAGTTCCCAGGCAAAAACTAATAATCGGGAATATAATCAAAGATGTGCCGTTTATTTTAAGCGAGCCTACTAAAAAAAATAGTGCAAAACCTAATAAAATTAAAATTATAGCAAATACATCCACCCTTTTCTTTTTACGTTGTTTATTTAAATATTCAAGATTAGGCTTAACCTTTTTAAAATAAAACTCTCTTAACTCATTTCTCATCTGAGCAACATTTTTTTCTTCCATACCAACCTTAATATTTAGGAATTACATCTTTCAGATTACCATAATATCCCGAATCCAGCAACTCAAAAAACTTTTGTGAAGTAAAAGGCGCAATAGCTTCTACCCATTCTCTGTCAAGATAAAGCCCTTCGACAAACCGTGCAAAAAGTTCCGTCGGACGTTTGTAATATTTATTCAAACGATTAATGCGAGCTGAAACCCTTGACTGTTTTCTTGTAAAAGATTTCAATCTTATATATGCCGCAAAAGCTTCCGGCATGTCAGGAAAACTTTCTTCTATTGTGTTTATTGTATAAATTTTCGGAACAAACCCCAAAAATCCACCCATAACTTTTACTCTGTCATATTTCAGTAAATATCTTGCGTCCGAACGCTTAATGTATTTGTCAAATTCTTTAAACTTTTTGGAACGCTGAAAATTCGGATAAGATTTCTTTATAATTTTATCGTAACCGTTTATTTTTTCTTTAATTCTGTCTTTATGTTCATAAAGCTTCACGCATAAAGAATTTTCATCGACAAAATTTGTGACCTTAAAAAGTTCTTCTTCAATCAAGGGGTTTTCCGACTGAAACAAAACCGATAAATTCCCGCCTGTCTTTGGCATATCAGGTTCAAGTTTATGGTGAATATAATGAGCAAATTCATGCATCAATGTCGGAATTACTCGAACTTCGGGAGTATTCTTTGAAATATCAATTCTGTTATTGCAAAAAAATCCCTGATGTCCTCTTGCTTTTGTTGTTGTATGAACCTCAATTCCTAAAGTTCTCAAATACTTCACAAATGTTTTCTTGTCCATAATCTTATTATACTTCAAGATGTTAGTCTGAAAAGTCTTTATACATACTTAACAAAATATAAAAAAGGCGACCGAAAAACTCGATCGCCTTTTAAGTTTTATTTTCTTACCGCTACACTGCTGCAAGTTGTTTTGCTTTTTCTTTAGCTTCAACAACTGCTTGAGCTGCAGCAAGTTTTGCCTGCGGAATTCTGAACGGTGAGCAGGATACATAGTCAAGTCCGATTTTGTGCGAGAACTTAACTGAATCCGGATCTCCGCCGTGTTCTCCGCAAACACCGCCAACAAGTTTCGGATTAACAGCTTTACCTTTTTCCATTGCAATTTCAATAAGCTGTCCGACACCTTTTGTATCAAGAGTTTCAAACGGATTTGACGGAAGGATTTTTTGTTCAACGTAGCGTTTAAGGAATTTGCCCTCAGCATCATCACGTGAATATCCGAATGTCATCTGTGTCAAATCGTTTGTACCGAATGAGAAGAATTCAGCATATTCTGCAATCTCATCAGCTGTCAACGCAGCACGAGGAATTTCAATCATAGTACCGAATTTGTAATCAAGCTTAACGCCTTTTTCAGCCATTACGTCATTTGCAACTCTGATTAAAATATCTCTTGCAACCTTAAGCTCGTTAACATGCCCGATTAATGGAACCATAATCCAAGGTTTAACATCAATACCTTCTTTTTTAACGTCGCAAGCAGCCTCAAAAATTGCTCTGACTTGCATTTCGTTAATTTCAGGATAAGTTAAGCCTAAACGGCAACCTCTCAATCCCATCATCGGGTTAGATTCGGACAGGCCTTCAACGATATGAAGAAGTTCTTCTTTTTCTTTGTAGTCTTTACCAAGAGCCTTCAATTCAGCAACTTCCGCGATTAAATCTTCCTTATTCGGAAGGAATTCATGAAGCGGCGGATCAAGAAGTCTTACGGTCATCGGTTTTGCACCGAGAGCCTTAAACATTGCGTAGAAGTCTGAATATTGCATCGGAAGAAGTTTTGCCAAAGCTTCTTTTCTTGCTTCCGGAGTACCTGCAATAATCATCTTCTGAACCCAAGGCAATCTTTCAGGATCCATAAACATGTGTTCCGTACGGCAAAGACCGACGCCTTCTGCGCCGAATTTCAAAGCATTTTCGATATCTTTCGGGGTATCAGCATTTGCTTCAACTTTCATCTCTCTGATTTCATCAACCCAAGAGAAGAATTTATTCCAGTTTTCATCAATTTTAGCTTCAACCATTTTAACGGCACCTGCCATAACGATACCTTTACCGCCGTCAAGAGAGATAATATCGTCTTTGTGGTAAACAGTTCCGTCACTGCCAGTCAAAGTTCCGTTATTAAGGTCGATTTTCAAGTCTTCGCAGCCTGAAACGCAAGGTTTACCCATACCTTTAGCAACAACTGCAGCATGAGAAGTTGCGCCGCCTCTAAGGGTTAAAACACCTTGTGCAACAGCCATACCGTGAATATCATCAGGGCAAGTTTCAACTCTTACGAGAATAACTTTTTCACCAGCTGCACCTCTTTGTGCTGCTTCTTCGGTATCGAAAACAATCTTACCGACTGCAGCTCCAGGAGAAGCGTTTACACCATGTGCAATTTTATGTGATTCTTTAATTGCAGCTTCGTCAAAGCAAGGAAGAAGAATTTGGTTAACTGTATAAGGATCAACAAGCTGAACTGCTCTTTCCTTTGTAATAATTCCTTCTTCTTCCATTTCAACTGCAATTCTTACGGCAGCTGCGGCTGTTCTTTTGCCGTTACGAGTTTGAAGAATCCATAATTTGCCTTTTTCAATTGTAAATTCCATATCCTGAACGTCTTTGTAGCCGTTTTCAAGTTTTTTAGCAATATCAACATATTGTTTGTACAAATCAGGCATTTCGTTTGCAAGTTCAGAAATTTCCTTAGGAGTTCTGATACCTGCAACAACGTCTTCACCTTGTGCATTTGTTAAGTATTCGCCGTAGAATTTGTTTTCGCCTGTGGCAGGGTTTCTGGTAAATGAAACACCTGTTGCACAGTCATCACCCATATTTCCGAATACCATTGTCTGAACGTTTACGGCTGTTCCGTAGTTGTGGTCAATTTTGTTCATATTTCTGTAAGCAACGGCTCTTGGAATATTCCATGAACGAAATACCGCTTCAATTGCTTCTTCCAATTGAACGTAAGGATCTTGAGGAAATTCTTTTCCGGTTACTTCTTTGATAACATTTTTATAAATCGGAATTAAAGATCTCCAGCCGTCTGCAGATACTTGTGTATCTTCTTTTACGCCTTCTCTTGCTTTAACTTTTTCAACTTCGGTTTCAAAATATTTTTGTCTGTCCATGTCCCAAGCAACAGAACCGAACATTGTTAAGAAACGGCGGTAGCTGTCGTAGCAGAATCTCGGATTGTTAGTCAATCTTATCATTGCTTCAACAGTATCATCATTCATACCTAAGTTGAGAATCGTTTCCATCATGCCGGGCATTGAAAGTCTTGCGCCTGAACGAACCGAAACCAAAAGCGGATTTGTTGTATCGCCGAACTTTTTACCTGTTTGTTCTTCGACATCTTTAAGTGCAGCTTTAACTTCGTCCATTAATCCTGCGGGCATTTTGTTTCCGTGATTGATGTAATCCATACAGGTTTCTGTAGTGATCGTCAATCCCGGAGGAACAGGCAAACCCAAATTGGTCATTTCAGCAAGGTTTGCGCCTTTTCCGCCCAAAAGATTGCGCATTGAGGCATTACCTTCTCTGAATAGCCATACGCGTTTTTCGCTCATAGTTTGTTCTCCTTAAAATTTAATTTAATAAATTGTACAAAACACTTTTTCTAATAATATCATGAAAAAATCTTTTACAATACTTTGTATTCATTATTTTCCCATTACTCAACTTGCTTTCCGAACCGAAAATACTCTGGAATGTAAGCTATATATGATTTTTTTTAATGTAAACCCTTGAAATTCCTCTTTACAATAGCTTTACAACCTGTGCAAAAAAGTAATATATTTATCTCCGTATTTTTTTTGCTTTAAAACTTCATATCCCATAAAATCAACTTCGGTTACGTGTTCAAGTATAACAATATTTTGCGCAATATTTTTCACAGCGTCAAGACTTGCCTCATAAATACCCGAATAATACGGAGGATCTATATAAATTACGTTAAATTTTTCGTTCAAAGTTTCGGCAATTTTTAGAGAATCGCCTTTAATAAGCTTTGGCGCAGGCAAAAAATTTTTAAAATTATTTTTTATAACCTGCAATACTTTAGGATGCTTTTCTATAGCCACAACATTTGAAAATCCTCTTGATAAAGCCTCTAAACCCATAATTCCTGAACCTGAAAACATATCAAGAAAAGATTTTTCATCAAAATCAATCATTGACTGCAATGTATTAAAAACCGCCATCCTGACTTTTGATAAAGTCGGGCGGGTTATGTTTTCATCAGGTGCCGTAATCTTACGACCTTTAAAAATTCCTGCGGTTATATTCATACGGGTATTTTACAACGAACAAATTTTAGTGTATAATTACTTGGACATCATTTGTGAATAATTCAGATTTGAAAATTATTCGCTTCTGCACAAAAAAGGTCAGGAGATAATTGAAATTAACGGAGCTTTATGGACGAAATTAAAACAAACAAAACAGAAGTAATCGTTGTAGGCGGAGGCCCTGCCGGAATTGCAAGTGCAATTACAATAGCAAGAGCAGGACACGAAGTTATTCTGATTGAAAGAGGGAATTTTGCAGGAAGCAAAAACGTATTTGGAGGTGCGATTTACGCACAGCCGACACGTGAAATTTTTCCTAACTTTGAACAAGAAGCCCCGATTGAAAGATTGAATATTGAACATAAATTTGCAATCCTTGGAAAAGAAGATTCAACAACAATTTCATACAGACATAAAGATCTTGAAAATCCGAGTTATACGGTAATCAGAGGGAAATTTGACCGCTGGATGGCGGATGAGGCAAGAAAAGCAGGGGTTATTATAGCAGAAGAAACCGTTGTTAAAGAACTTCTGATTAAAAATGAACAAGTAATCGGGGTTAAAACCGAGCTTGAAGAATATTATTCGGATATTGTAATTCTTGCAGACGGAGTAAATTCTCTGCTTGCAAAACAAATCGGATTTAGAGATAAAATTGAACCGCAAGACGTTGCTTTAAGTGTAAAAGAAGTAATAAAACTTGACAAGGAAAAGATTAACGAAAGATTTAACCTAACAGATGAAGAAGGTTGTGTATATGAGATTTTCGGAGGCCCGATGGAAGGGATTTTGGGGCTTGGATTTTTATATACCAATAAAGAATCAATAAGTATAGGACTTGGTGTCGGACTTGATGCTTTATGTCAAAAAAATCTTAAACCTTACGAACTTCTTGATTCGCTAAAACAGCACCCGACGCTCTCCCCGCTGATTAAGGACGGGGAATTGCTGGAATATTCCGCACACCTTATTCCAGAAGGCGGATATAAAAAAATCCCGACACTTTCAGGCGCGGGCGTAATGATTGTCGGAGATGCGGCTATGCTTGTCAACAATATGCACTGGGAAGGAACAAACCTTGCAATGATTAGCGGAAAACTTGCCGGAGAAACGGCAGTTACAGCACTCAACAAAGGCGATTTCAGTGAAAAAATGCTCTTAAAATACCCCGAAGCACTTGAAAAATCTTTTATTATGAAAGACCTTCACGCTTACCGCAATCTTATGGACGAAGCACACAACAGAAGTGAATCCTTTATGGGATATTATCTTAAAGAAGTTAACGGTTTTTTCAATATGTTTACAACAGTAGACAGTATCCCTAAACGCCAAAAATTCCGTAAGTTTATTTTTGACTTTATCAAAAAAAGAAATATAATAGAATTATTCAAAGATGCGCTTAGCGCCTTCAAACTTTTCTGGAGTATTTTGATAAAATGACCTTAGACGATAAACTATTTACAGTTAAATACCGCCCGGACTGCGAAAGTCACTTGAAACCGGATTTTGAAAAATGCAAAACCTGCACCTCAAAAACCTGTACGGTAATCTGCCCTGCAAAAGTTTACGAATGGGAAGAAAACGAACAGAAACTTACGGTTAATTTTGAAAACTGCCTTGAATGCGGCGCTTGCAGGATTGCCTGCGAAAAAAACTGCATCGACTGGGAATATCCGAAAGGCACTAAAGGAGTCACATTCCGCAACGGATAGAAATTTTTAACGGCAATAAGTAATTTACTTAATAAAAAAGGAGACATGGATTATGAAAGAAGAATACAGCAATCAGCATCGCAGATGGTACGACAAAGACCCTGTTCTTTCTCAAGCCGTCGAAACACTTGAACATAGCGATGACGAAACCCAAATTAAAATCGCTTTGAATTTAATCAAAATTATTATCGAACACAATATTGAAGACGAAAAATTTGAAGCGGTTGAAGATATTATAAACGCAGTAGGCTCAGGGCTTGACGACAACAGAAAAGGCCGTTGGTACGATATAGATTCAACACTTAGAACTGCAATGAACATGCTTCAAAACTGCCCTCCCGCAACTCAACACCTGATCGCTAAAGAAATGGCCAAAATGGTTGTTGATAAAATTAAAACTAACGAAGATGATAACGACGATTCTGAAGAATAATAATTTGTTAAATAAAAAAAGGGCGGAACTTTTATAAAAGTTCCGCCCTTTTTGTTTCAATATTTTGTCCAATTAATTTTTAAAATAATCGCATATAAGAGTTTTTTTGCGTGGAAGCAGTGATTTAATTCTCTTTACAAAAGTATTCTGTTCTAATTTTTCAAGTTCTTTTTTCAGGATTGCTTTTTCCAAAACGACTTTGTTGTAAAGCTCCGAGCAAACTGAACTTTTATCTACATGCGCTTTTAATTTCGACAATTGAACTTCTTTTTCTTGAATGGTTTTAATTAGTTCTCTTTTCACTTTTTAAAGACCTCTTGAACTTTACCATATAAGAATAATATCAATCTTGAATTTTTAAATCGACTTTTTAGTTGATTTAAGCTCCTGCAGGCAATAAATCATACTCATAGCCTATTTTTAAAGCCTTTATATTCAACGGCAAAAGATTTTTTCTGTGCGGAGGAAGAACCCTGTCCAACGCCTCAATAAGATTATCCAATGAAACCATCTTGCTTGCTTTTGCCAAAACACCAAGAGCTAAAATGTTTGCCATTTTAATATTGCCGAGTTCTTCTGCAAGTTTTGTAATAGGAGAAAACAAATAATCAATATCCGCTCTGCTTTTCAACTCTTTTACAAGCGAAGAATTAGCAATCATCACGCCGCCCTTTTTAATCTTTTTCAAAAATCTGTCAAACGAAGCCTGATTAAGTGCCACGATAAAATCCGTATTCAACTTATTAACAGCGCTGACTTCCTCGTCACTTGCAACAACTTCGCAGTTAACCGTTCCGCCTCTCATTTCAGCGCCGTAACTCGGATACCAAGTAACCTTTTTCCCTGCAAGCATAAAAGCAGTAGCTAATACTTCACCCGCCAGAAGCACCCCCTGACCGCCAAATCCTGCTATTATAAAATTCTTTTCCATAATTTAGTCCTCATTACAAAACTTTTGTTTTAAAATTCTTGCTATTTTACAATTTTTCAACGGTCATTACACAAAACTCGGCCGCATAATATGAGCTTGCTCCCCTGAAGTTACATCCTTATAAACTCCCGAAACATAAGTTTTCATCATTTCATTTCTAACTCTTTCGTGAGCCTTAGAAGGTGACATTTTCCAGTTAGTCGGACAGGTCGAAAGGATTTCGACAAACCCGAATCCTAACCCTTGACGCTGAACTTCAAAGGCTTTTTTAATTGCCTGCTTAGCTTTTCTTATATTTGCGACGCTATCCAGAGAAACTCTTGCAGAAAATGCCGTTCCGTCACAAAGAGCCACGTGTTCTGCTATTTTAACCGGATATCCGTAATATTCAAGATTGCGCCCAGTCGGAGAAGTTGTCGTAACCTGCCCCAAAAGTGTTGTCGGCCCCAACTGCCCGCCTGTCATACCGTAAGTCGTATTGTTAATACAAATTGCACTAACGTTTTCACCTCTTAATGCAGCATGCAAACTTTCAGCCAAACCGATTGAAGCAAAATCACCATCACCCTGATAAGTGAATACAAATTTATCAGGACGAGCTCTTTTAACACCGGTAGCTTCAGCTAACGCACGCCCGTGAGGAGCTTCTATTGAATCCACATTCAAAAAATCATACAAAGTAACCGAACATCCGATTGATGCAACAAGAATAGATTTTTCTTTTAATTCCATTTCATCAAGAACTTCCGCTACAAGCCTTACTGCAACGCCGTGATCACAGCCGGGGCAAAACGAATATTTTACATTTTCTCTTAATGATTCTGGTATTTTAAAAACTTGTGTTGTCATTATATAAGTTCCTCAATTCTAGTTACAATTTCTTCCGGAGCCGGAGGTGCGCCAACCGGCTTGTTAATAAGTTCAACCGGAATTTTTCCGTTAACAGCAAGCCTTACATCATTAATCATCTGGCCCATATTAACTTCAACGGAAATCATTTTCTTCGTTTTTGAAGCAAGTTCGCTTAATCTTTTAGACGGGAACGGAAACAGGGTAATCGGTCTAAAGAAACCTGCTTTAATCCCTTTTTCTCTGCACAACTTCATTGCAGTTTTAACGTTTCTTGAAGTACTGCCAAAGCTTACCAAAATAACATCAGCATCTTCCGTTCCAATTTCTTCCCATTCCGTTTCATTTTCTTCAATTGCTTTGTATTTTGCAAAAAGCTTTTCAAGAAATACGCACTGATTTTCGGCAAGCGGCGCGTAAGAACGAATAACTCTTCCGTCCCTGCCTTTCGCTCCTGTCAAAGCCCAGGATGAATTGTCAATCTCAGGATAAGGATATTCCTTAAATTCCACAGGCTCCATCATTTGTCCCAAAAGCCCGTCCGCCAAAAGTACAGTCGGATTTTTGTATTTGTGCGCCAGATAAAATGCTTTGTAAGTTAAATCCACGCATTCCTGAACAGTTGAAGGCGCTAAAACTATCAAACGATAATCCCCGTTTCCTCCGCCTTTTGTCGCCTGAAAATAGTCACCCTGCGAAGGATAAATATTACCTAACCCCGGGCCGCCTCTCATAACACTTATTAATACAACCGGAAGCTCATCGGAAGTCGCATAACTTAAAGCCTCCTGCATCAACGAAACAGCACAGCTTGAAGATGAAGTCATGGCTTTTGCGCCGGTCGAACAGGCACCGATAACCATATTCATAGCAGCAAGTTCGCTCTCTGCAGAAACGTATGCTCTGCCTAATTCCTGCATCTTACCGCTCATAAATTCTCCGATTTCACTCTGAGGTGTAATCGGATATCCGAAATAACACTCGCATCCCGCATTTATTGCAGCCTGTGCTATTGCATAATTACCTTTTGTTAAAATCTTTTTACTTGAAGGAGCTTCCGCTATCATATTCTATCCTTTATATACTTCAGTTATTGCTAAATCAGGGCATCTTGTTGCACACATAGCGCAACCTAAACATTCGCCTTTAGGATCATCAAATTCTACAACTCTATTACCGAGGCTGTTTGTTTTATCACTAATCTTAATTAATTTTTTCGGGCATTCGTTTATACATAAATAGCATGCTTTACATTTGTCACTGTCTATAACTATACGGCTCATCGCTACCTCTTAAAAACATATCTGCTTTTGATTATACCACTTAAAAATAAAAGGAGTATTTTAACTTTACAATTGTAATAATAAACGTTAATATTTTTGCTCTCGTCCGTATTATTCTGCTAAAATATTACGGTAGGGATATGTAAGTTAAGGAACTCTTAAATGGCACAAACAGAAATTGATGAAATTATAAACGTTATAAAATCAGAAACCGCACTTAATAATGAAGCATACAACAACACGCTTTCCGACATAAACAACAAACTTGAAGAAATTGCAAATGACGGAATCACAACGGATCTTATTAAAAGCAGTCTGAAAGATTTAGAAGTTACTCTTGAAAGCCGCCACAGATTTATGGCGGAAAAATTTTCCGAACTTAAAGAATCTTTCGAAACTCTTAATGAAAACAGTGAACTTCTGACTAAAAATGCCGATTTAAAAATAATGTTCAATCTTCTTAACGAACATATTGACCACTTTGCGCAGGAAATAAATGACCAAAGAAACTTGTCGCTTGATATCGAAGCAAAATTAATTGAATTTAAAAACGACAATTCCAAAAAAGAAGAAATAATCGAAAATATTTCCACTGTAAAAGAAGGCGTTGAAAACATAAACAGAGGACTTGAAGCCTCAATTATGGAAATAAATTCAAACCTCAGAGGGATTACCAAAACCCTTATGACAATGGATGTTACCGATCAGAACGATATTATTAAGCGCGAACTTGAAAACATTTATCTTGCAACTAACGCAATCCTTTCTTCAATGGAAATTCTGGATCAGAAAAATGACGAAATTGCAAAAAACCAAATTTCTAAAGACGATTTAGTAAGTCTTGCAGGAAAAATTGACAACTCATTTGCGCTTGTTTCTGAAAGAATAACTACCCTCGACAAAAGTGACAAAATAATTTCTGAAATCGAAAAAAACAGAAATGAACTATTGTCCTTTAATGAAAATGTATCTAAAGGATTATCTGATTATTTAAATTCTGTAAGAGATGTTCTTGCAAATTGCATTGACGAAATTAAGGCAGCCCATACACAAAATTCGGATGATGAAACATACATTCCGATGGAAAAACTTGAAAATCTTGAAAAATTATCCGACGATATCAAAAAAATTGATACAACAATTTCAAGTCAAAGCGAAAATTATCTGACCTTAATAAGTTCAAAAATTAAAGAACTAGGTGAAACTCTTGACGGGTTTAAGTCTGAGATAACTTCTTCAAACCTTGAGGCAGCAACCGATTTCACCTCAAAATTTCAAGAGCTTACAAACAAAATTTCAGATTTTCCAGAAATATTTGACGACAAATTTGTAGAACTTCAGCAAAAAGTAGATTCAAGCATGCTTTCTGTTGAAAATTTTGCGCAGGACAGCAACTTAAAACTCGGAAATACTTTATCTGAAATTACCGACATCAGGAACGATATTTTAAATATTATCGAAGATATAAATAATCTAAGTGCAAATCAAGATTTATTTACTGCACACATTGACGGTAAATTTAATGAAAATTTGACTGAATTAAAAGACAATTTGAACCTGTTTGAAGGCGGATTTGAAAAGCTCAGACACGACATTGAACAATCAAACATCGACAGCAGATCAATTCTCTCCGAAATCGCAGAAAAAACAGCAGCTCAAATTAATACTTTGATGAGCAGTTTCCAAACCGAAAATAAAAGTTCGGAACTTGCAGATGAATTCAAATCAGGTATTGAAAACATTACAACAAATTTAACCGACATAAAAAATATTTTCACTGAAATTTCCGCAAAAAATGTAGGGAATATTTTAACTGCAATAACAGAAACCGAAGGAAATATTAATGCGCTTGAAAATCGTCTTAATGAAACATTTTCAAACAGCATAAACAACAGCCAAAGCATTATTGTATCAGCAATAGAAGAAAACAAACAGCTTATTGAAGACTTAAACAATCATTTTATGTCACTTTCTGAACAAAATGCAGGGAATATTTTATCAAGCATTGAAAATAACTCCGCTAAAATTAACGAAATTAAAGATAATATCTCTGCCAACCTTGGAGGAAATTTTGATAGTATTCAACAGACTGTTTCTGAAATTAAAGATGAAACAAGATTACAAATCGAAAATTTAGGCGACAAATTTACAACTTTATCGGAACAAAATGCAGGGAATATTTTATCAAGCATTGAAAATAACTCCGCTAAAATTGACGAAATTAAAGATAATATCTCTGCCAACCTTGGAGGAAATTTTGATAGTATTCAGCAGACTGTTTCTGAAATTAAAGACGAAACAAGATTACAAATCGAAAATTTAGGCGACAGATTTACGACTTTATCTGAGCAAAATGCAGGGAATATTTTGTCAGGTATTGAAAACGCTACTTCTAAAATTGACGAAATTAAAGATAATATTTCGGCTAATTTTGGAGGAAATTTTGATAGTATTCAACAGACTGTTTCTGAAATTAAAGATGAAACAAGATTACAAATCGAAAATTTAGGCGACAAATTTACGACTTTATCTGAGCAAAATGCAGGGAATATTTTATCAGGTATTGAAAACGCGTCCGCTAAAATTGACGAAATTAAAGATAATATTTCGGCTAATTTTGGAGGAAATTTTGATAGTATTCAACAGACTGTTTCTGAAATTAAAGATGAAACAAAAAAACAAATAAAAGAATTAGGTGAAAAATTTGCCAATTTGGCAGAACAAAACTTATCAGGAACAAATTCAACAGCACTAAAAATTGATATGCTGGGTGTTGATTTATCAACTGAAATAGACAATAGTTTTGAAATGGTTAAAAATCATATACAAAAAACTACGGAGACGCAGACACAACAATCCGCACAACTTGGAACATTATCAGAAAATGTAGCAAAATTAGAATTGGAGTTTTCACAAAATTCAAATAAATTTAAAAAGGCAGTTGAGGAACAAATAAACAGTCTTGAAAGTTATATTACAACATTAAAAGAAACCGCAATAAAAGCATCTTCTTCAGAGAATTTTAATGAACTTGCCGAAAAAATGCACATTATTGAAACTGCACTGCATGACGCAAGCGACAACTTTAGCGATAATCTTATGATGCTTCAAAACAAGGTTATGGATTATGAAAATTCCGTAAATTATCTTTCGGAAAAAACAACCCAAAAACTTGATACAACAATCGCAGAAATCGCAGCAATTAAAGATGAATTTACCAATGCTGCATCAAAAATTTCAAATTCAAATGATGATATTTCAGAAATTACCACATCATTAATTCAAAAATTTCAAGAAATTACAGATAAGAATACAAATGAAAATGAACTCCAAAATACTTTGACAACAATGGAAGATAAGCTTGAAAAACTTCAAGAACTTCTTACTCGCAATAATCTTGACAATTTTGATAATTTTGACAACAAAATTTCAGATCTAAAACAGGAAATCAGCCTTGTTAAAACCGATATTTCGGAAATTTTAACATCAAAAGCTGAAAACATTGCCAATGAATTTAGTCCTCTTAAAAATGCACTAGACAACTTTATAAATACAGGTTTTGACAACATTCTTGAAAATCTCAAATCTCAAATTGAGCTTTCATACTTAAATTTTTCTTCTGATGTAAATGAAAGTTTAACAGAAAATCATGACAATTACCTTCAATTAAATGAAGCATATAAAGATTTAATAGAAAAATTCACAAAAGTTGAAGAAATAATTAACGATTTAAATGAGAATCAGATAGTAGTAATGACTTCCACCATTACCACTGTAGAAAATAATATTGCAAACAATTTAACTAAAACAAATGAACTTCTTGAAGATTGGAAAAATGATCTTAAGAATTTAGAAACCAAAACAAATAACGGTTTTAAAACAACAGAAAAGGCTCTTGAAAATTGGAAAGAAGATTTCAAAAACTTAGAAACCAAAACAGATAACGGTTTTAAAACAACAGAAAAAGCTCTTGAAAATTGGAAAGAAGATTTCAAAAACTTAGAAACCAAAACAGATAACGGTTTTAAAACAACAGAAAAGGCTCTTGAAAATTGGAAAGAAGATTTCAAAAACTTAGAAACCAAAACAGATAACGGTTTTAAGACAACAGAAAAAGCTCTTGATGGAATATTAAAACATCTGGCTTCTCTTGCGCAAAATAATCCTAACATAAATTTAGAAGATTTAAAAGAACAGTTTCTTTCAAAATTAGATTATTTTGATTTTGAAGTAACATCAAAATTAAAAATAATAAACGATGAACTTGACAGTGGCAGACAAAATTCAACAGATGCGCTGAACAATTTAAAATCAATTCTTGATAACGTTAATACATTAAACGAAAAAGTTGATGTAATAGTATTGTCTGATTCTTCCGAAAGACTTGAAGATTTAATGCAATCGCTTCATGAAAAGGTTGATATACTTGCAAGCACCGGCGAAAGCGAAAAAGTAGAAGAAATGCTAGGTGCATTGCACGAAAAGATAGATCTTCTTGTAACAGACGGAAGTGACGAAAAACTTGAACAAATAGAAGATATAATCCAAACACTTCATGACAAAATAGATGTATTTGCAATGACCGATAATGAAGAACGGATTGAAGATCTTGTAAAATCACTTCATGATAAAGTTGATATTTTAGCGCTTTCTGAAGATAACGATCTAATAGACGAAATTCACGATATAAAAGAAATGGTTTTTGAACAGCGCAAACAGTTTGAAAAATCAGAACTTGGGGAACGCGCCAAAAATATAGACAAGTGTCTTGAAAAATTATTGACAGATTTATCGACAGTAGAAGAACGAATAACAGGCCTTGATTTAGAAAAGAATGCAAGTGACATAAAAGATTCTGTAATGAACGCAATTATTGCAGTTACAGATCAGATTACATTTGCGGAAGAAACCGAAGAAATCAAAGGTTTTGTAGAAGAAAGAACCGACGAAATTAACAAAAATCTTCTTGAAGTAAAAAAACAGCTTAATAATATAGCAAGCAGTTCTGAATCCTGGGATTACACCTACACAATGCAGGATATAGAATCGGATATAGCAAAACTTCGTCTGATTTTGAATGATATCTCAGCATCATCTTCAAAAGAAGACATTAGCGAAATTTCACAGAATATGCATAAAATTGCAGCTTCGGTAAACTCCCTTCACAGCAGTCTTACAGAAGAACAAATTCTTGATTTGAAAACAAATATTGAAAAGATTAACGAAGATGTTTTAAGCCTGAGTTCAAGAACAAACAAGCTTCTTCTGACCTCAGACGAATCCTATCGAGCATTAACGGACGGACTTGATGAATTCAGCAAAATATCAAACCAACTTCAAAAAAGGATTGATATACTTGATAACAGCAGCATAAATGAAATTATAGAGAAAAAACTTGACACAATAACAGATGCCGTTACGACATCAGCGAATGCTGACGGCGTTATTCGTCAAGTTATGATGTATCTTGGAGAATGGATTGATGATGCAAGTGAAAAGCTTAACAATCTTACCGCAGACACCTCAAGTATTCCTGTTATAAATTCCGAAATTTGCCTTTTGAAGTCAATGATAGACAATACAGAAATATTGGATTCACTGGAAAGAAAGTTTAACGATCAGCAAAACCGTATTGATGAACTAGAACAAAAACTAGATGCAGTATTCAGTGCACTACAACACACAACAAACCAAAGTTCGGAATTAGAGTATTCGATAAAAAATATACTTGATGAAAAAATTAATAAGACAGAAGAAAAAATTGACAAAATAGATGAAAAAATGAAAAAACTTGATGATAAATTAACCAAGTTATCAAAAGGAATAGAAAAGTTGGCATCGTATGTTGACGAAGACTAGATTAATAAAAGATTTAAAGAATATATTACCCCGCAACAGTGTTTTAACGGAGCTGGAAGAACGCTACGCATACAGTCAAGATGCAGCAAATACACCCGATATAAAGAACATAGCAGATGCCGTTGTTTTTGCGCAAAATACTGAAGAAGTGCAGCAGACCGTAAAACTTGCAGCGAAATATAAAATTCCGATAATTTGCCGAGGTGCCGGCACAAATGTAGTAGGTGCCTGCACAGTAGAGCATGGCGGAATTATCTTAAACTTTTCAAGAATGAACAAAATCCTTGAAATTAATCGACAAAACATGACCGCCCGAGTTCAACCCGGAGTAATCGTGGGAGAACTGCAAAAACAAGCGGAAAATTTAGGGCTTTATTACCCGCCTGATCCGTCAAACCTTGCCGTATCAACAATCGGTGGAAGTATCGCACAATCTTCAGGCGGCGCAAGAACTTTCAAATACGGCTCCACAAAAGATTATATTTTAAATATGAAAGTAGTTATGGCAAACGGTGAAATTCTTCAAACCGGCTCAAATACAATAAAAAATGCAACAGGTTATAATCTTGGCAGTCTTTTTATCGGAAGCGAAGGAACTTTAGGGATTGTCGTCGAAGCAACTGTAAAACTTATTCCAAAACCTCAAACCCGACAAGTTATCATGGCATATTTTGATAGAATCAGCGAATCAATTGATGCTGTTGATGCGATTATCGAACAGCAAATTTTCCCGACAACAATAGATTTTATGGACCAAAACGCAATCCAAAC
Organism: uncultured bacterium; assembly: GCA_949297715.1. Taxonomy (GTDB): domain Bacteria; phylum Cyanobacteriota; class Vampirovibrionia; order Gastranaerophilales; family Gastranaerophilaceae; genus Scatenecus. The sequence goes on from CASFTJ010000006.1 coordinate 22,415, forward strand.
AGTCGAAAAATTTTACCCTTCAGGACTTTTAACAGATAAAGAAGCTGCTTTAATAATAGAAGTTGACGGATTTAAAAATGCCGTTGAGTATCAAAAAAATGTAATTCTTTCTATTCTAAATACCGCACACGCCTCAGCAATTCAAAGTTCCTCAACAGAAGAAGAATACAACAAAATTTGGCAGGCAAGACGCTCCTCAATGGGAGCTTGCGCAAAACTAAAACCGAACGTTACAACAGACGACGTAATTGTACCAAGACAAAATCTTGCAAAACTTGTTGTTGGCATCCGCAAAATTTGTGAAAAATACAATCTTGAAGTTTGCATGGTAGGGCATGTCGGAGACGGAAGCGTACATCCGCAAATTCCGATTGATTACAACAATAAAGATGAATACGACAGATTTAAAAAAGCAAAATCCGAAATTTATGATTTAACAGCAAACCTTGGCGGGATTTTGTCAGGCGAACACGGAATCGGCTCTCTAAAAAGAGATTACATTAACCTGGTCGTAAACCCTTTAGCTTTAGAATATATGCGAACAATCAAGAAAACTTTTGATCCTGATAATATTCTTAATCCGTACAAAATTTTTTAGAACAAAAATAAATCTTTTTGACCAAAAAGTTAATTCAAAATTTCTTTCAATTTTCCGCTCTTATACAAAGCCTCAAGATCAGTATAACCCCCGACGTAATTACCGTTTATAATTATCTGCGGAACTGTTTGAACTGTTTTGTTATATTTTGAAGATAATTCTTCACACATTTTTTCAAAATCATCATCAACATTATGTTCCAAATATTCTAACTTTAATGTCTGAAGAAGTTTCTTTGCTTTAATGCAAAACGGGCAGGAAGTCGAAGTATAAATTTCGATATTATTCATATTTAAGCTCTCCTTTTTTTTGATTAAACCATTTTTTCATAAACATTGTCAATATAAGTTTCTTCAAACCTGTTTTTCAAAAGCAAACTATGAGCCTTAGAAGCACTTAAATCGTACTTGCCAAGCACAACAATGGAATTTGAACCGCAAGCCTCCGACAACATTTTTGCCAATTTTTCTTGTTCGTTTTCTTTAAGATACATCCACATATTTCTGCATAGAAAAACACTGTTTTCTTCATTTTTATTGATTTTGGCAAGCTCATCCAAAACATTTACCCTGCGAAATTCGACAAGATTTTTTATATTATCCTTAAATTTAACCCCTTTTTTACCGTTTTTTAGTGTAACATAATCTAAGAATTTTTTATCACTAAACAGAGTATGTAATTTTATAGAAAAGAAATCAAATAAATAATAAATCCCCGGAAGTAATGGAATTTCGCCGCTTTTTGCGGTATTAACCTGTCGTTGATTTAAGTCAAACCCTTTTATCGGAAAAAACTTCTTCGCTTTTTCACTTCCCAAATGTTTTATCAAACTCATTATAAGAGTATAACTTTCGGTTCCGTCAGAACATGCCGCATTATAAATATTAACTTTATCAGCATTTTTAAATCTTAAATTCAAATATCTTGCAAAATTGTGCCACTGTAAATCTTCCCTGAAAAAATACGTGCAAAACGGACGCCTCTTATTTAACACTTGATAATTAGAAGTAAAAGACGTATTTTTTTTATAATTATTTTCGTAATTTAAAAACGATTGAGGGCCTAATGTAATATTCATATCTCCATTAAACCCTCAAAAAACTGTTTTTTGCTATTTTTTTACTTAAATTATTTTTTTATTATCAAAATCTTTGCCGCCGACAATCCTCAAATGTCTTTGCTCACCTTCTCCGACGGATTTACTTTCAAGATTATGCTGTTCAACAAGTTCGTGCTGCAACTTTCTTATATGCTGATTTTGCGGAGTTAATTCAACATGCTCAGCTCCGGCTAAAATCTTATTTATCGCAGCTTTCGCCTCATCCAAAGCCCTCTCTGCATCATCATAATATCCGCATAAAGTTTCAGAAGTTTCGGTTATATCCAAAGCCTCCTTTAAAACTTTTTGAATTTGCGCCATTGAATTTGTTTTTATATAAAAAATTTGTAAACGATAATCGTTTGCCGTGCTTAAAATTTTTGCTCCGCCTTTTGCAAAATTTTTGTGCGCAATCACAATATCCGCATCATCCAAATTCCTTGTAATTTCAGCGTTCAGGTCAAGTCGCTCGATAATCTTTTCAACTATTGTGCGAGAAACTGCATACAGATATATTTTTTTGAATTTTTTAACATCATTTACATATTTTTGTCTTGAGAAACTAAACTTCAAACTATCCGTCGGATCTTTTAAAGCTTTATTATCAAGTTTAGAAATTTCCTCCTTAATTTCGGAAATAGGATTAGATTCAGCCTGTTCTTGCTGATTCTGAATTTCACCCTGCGGCGGCGTTTCGTAGACCTTGTCGACTTTTCTAATCTCAGGACGAATCGGCCAGCCTCTTAAAATATAATCGACAGCCTCTGCAGTATTTTTGTAAACCGCAAGAGTATTTCTGTCAAGAATTTCAATTACGATATCAAAAGTCGGCTGTTTTTCTCTCTCTAAAACCGTCTTTTGAGAAGCCCTTCTTCTTGCCTCATCATCACCTAATGTTACGGATTGAATTCCGCCGACCAAATCAGATAAAGTCGGGTTTTTAATCAAACTTTCAAGCGAATTACCGTGAGCGGTTGCAATCAGCATAACACCGCGCTCTGCGATCGTACGGGCGGCCTGCGCTTCAGCTTCCGTTCCGATTTCATCGACTACGATAACTTCCGGTGTGTGATTTTCAACCGCTTCTATCATAATATCTTTTTGAAATTCAGGCTGTCTGACCTGCATACGTCTTGCATGACCTATTGCAGGATGAGGAGTATCGCCATCCCCTGCAATTTCGTTTGAAGTATCAACAACTACAACTCTTTTTCCGAGTTCATCTGCGACAAGCCTTGAAATTTCTCTTAATTTTGTAGTCTTACCAACCCCCGGACGACCAAGGAACAGGATGCTTTTATTCATCATACAAATATCTTTGATACAAGCAATAGTACCTGTTACGACTCGTCCGATTCTGCAGGTTAAGCCGATTACTTTTCCCTGACGATTTCTTATAGCACTTATACGATGCAAAGTTCCCGGGATTCCGGATCTGTTGTCAGATGTAAATTCCTGAATGTGCGAAGTGATATAATTTATATCATCCTCCGTCACAAAATCTGAACCTAAATATTCAATCTTTCCGCTGGAATGTCTTATCTCAGGCGTTCGACCAATATCCAAAACTATTTCAATAACATCTTCCATCTGCTCATAGTTAACCAGCCTCCTTACCTTTTCCGGTAAAACTTCTAACAATCTGTCCAAGTCGTTTTGTAATTGCAGGTTACTCATATATATGCCTTTCAATAGTGCTGATATACAAAATTGATGTTATTGGCGTTTTTATTTCTGGTTTTGTTTTTTTATTTTTCATCTCTCCTATTTATATTATACCACTTTTTGTAAAAAAATCTTCAATCTTTAGTATTACACCTGTCGTAATTTTTACAAAATTTTACTTTCTTCTTTAGCCTAAAACCATTATTTTATAAGAGTTTCAGACTATAAAATTTTGCAAAAATTTTTAGAAATTTTTATAAAATTTTTTGTAAAAAAATAATATATGTTACAATATATTTTCAAGATATACCAAAATCTTTATAAAATTTTTTTTTTAAGTTAGAATTAACGTAAAAAGAAAGGATAAAACAATGAAAATTCAACCAATAGCCCCATCATTCAAAGGTAAAATTTCTATTCCCGCAAGCGGAAATAACAAAAATGTTGACTATCTTTACAACAAAGTTTCAAAAATTGTAAAAGACAACCAAGTAACGGCAAGTTTTTTGACTGACAGAATTGAAATTATGCCTCACACAAGCGCAGCAGCTCCGATTAAGTCAAGTCTTGCGGATTTAGGAATTGAATTTGTTGATGACAGTGCTAAAAAGGAAACTATAATTGATAAAGCAAGCAAATTAGTTTCTTCATTAACTCAAAAAAACTAAACTAAAAAACTTAAAAAAGTAGGCTTCTGAAAGTTCAGAAGCTTATTTTTTTATAAATAAAAAGACCGCCTGATTTAGACGGTCTTTTTTGAATTTTGCTTATCAAAAACTAAGCTTTCTGGCCTGATTTTTCGATGATTTCTTTTTCGATATTAGCCGGAACTTGTTCATAATGATCAAATTCCATAGAGAAAGTTCCGCGGCCCTGAGTATTTGATCTCAAGTCAGTTGCGTAACCGAACATGTTAGCAAGCGGAACTATTGATCTTACGATAACGTTTCCGGTATTACCAAGAGGTTCCTGACCTTCAACACGTCCTCTTCTTCTTGAGATATCACCGATAATTGTACCTGTGAATTCTTCAGGAATTTCGATTTCAACTTTCATCATCGGTTCTAATATGCAAGGTTGAGCTTTGCGGCAGCCTTCCTTGATTGCCATAGAACCTGCGATTTTAAATGCCATTTCAGAAGAGTCGACTTCGTGGTAGCTTCCATCGTAAAGTTCAACTTTAACGTCAATCATCGGGAATCCTGCTAATATTCCGCCTTCAAGAGCTTCTTCCATACCTTTTCTTGCAGGTTCAATGTATTCTCTAGGAATAGCACCACCGACAATTTTGTTTTCAAATACAAATCCAGCGTTTTCATCAGCCGGAGAAATTTTAACTTTAACGTGTCCGTACTGACCTTTACCACCTGATTGACGGATGAATTTTGAATCCTGATCAGCAGTTCCGCGAATAGTTTCACGGTATGCAACTTGCGGTTTACCGATGTTTGCTTCAACTTTGAATTCTCTCAACATGCGGTCTACAATAATATCAAGGTGAAGTTCGCCCATACCTGAAATAATTGTCTGACCTGTTTCTGTATCAGATTTAACTCTGAATGACGGATCTTCTTCAGCAAGTTTTTGAAGAGCGATACCCATTTTATCTTGGTCAGCTTTAGTTTTCGGTTCAATCGCAACTGAAATAACCGGTTCTGGGAAAGTCATTTTTTCCAAGATAATCGGAGCTTTTTCATCGCACAAAGTATCACCTGTTGTAGTATCTTTCAAACCTACAGCTGCACAAATATCGCCTGCATAAACTTCAGTTTCTTCAAGTCTTTGATCAGCATACATACGAACCAATCTTGCAATACGTTCTTTTTTACCGTTTGTAGCGTTAAGAACATAAGAACCGGAAGTAATTACGCCTGAGTAAACTCTCAAGAAAGTCAAACGACCAACATAAGGATCTGTCATAACTTTGAATGCCAAAGCTGAGAACGGTTCTGAATCTGAAGAATGTCTTTCTGTTTTAGTTCCGTCTTCCAATTCACCTTCGATAGCTTTTACATCAACCGGAGATGGCATATAGTAAACTACGTTGTTCAAAAGAAGCTGAACACCTTTGTTTTTAAAAGCAGTTCCGCAGCATACAGGAACTATTTTGTTTTCACAAACAGCTTTTCTCAAACCTGCTCTTAATTCATCAACTGTAATTGATTCAGGATCTTCGAAGAATTTTTCCATCAAAGCATCATCTTCTGAAGCTATCGCCTCAACCATTGCATCTCTGTATTCCTTAGCTTTTTCTTGCAAATCAGCCGGAATATCTTCTTCTCTGATGTCTGTACCAAGGTCATTTGTATAAATTTCAGCCTTCATTGTCATAAGATCAACAAGACCTGTAAATTTATCTTCAGCACCTATCGGAAGCTGAATAGGAACAGCATTTGCACCAAGTCTTGTCTTAATTTGGTCAACAACTCTGTAGAAATCTGCACCTGTTCTATCCATTTTGTTTACGAAAACCATTCTCGGAACTTCGTAACGGTTAGCCTGTCTCCAAACAGTTTCAGACTGTGATTGAACACCGCCTACTGCGCAAAATACTGCAACAACACCATCCAATACACGAAGTGAACGTTCAACTTCAATTGTAAAGTCAACGTGTCCGGGGGTGTCGATAATGTTAATTTGATGTCCTTTCCATTCTGCTGTTACAGCTGCAGACTGGATTGTAATACCTCTTTCACGTTCCTGTTCCATAAAGTCGGTAACGGCTGCACCGTCGTGAACTTCACCGATTTTGTGAGTTTTACCGGTATAGAACAAGATACGCTCTGTAGTCGTGGTTTTGCCGGCATCAATGTGTGCGGCAATACCAATGTTTCTGATTTTTTCCAATGGAGTTTTTCTTGCCATTTTAGTTTTTCCTTTTTTATATATTGTGTACTTCTGCTATTTTATATTTAGCTTCACTAAAATTATCTCACAAACATGATTGTTGGCAAGAATTCTATTAACCTGTCGTAACATTAAATATATTTTTTAATTTCTGTTTATACCAGCCAATTTAATAATTATATTTTACAATTGCATTCTTTTGGTATAAGATTTTGTTATAGAGATTAATTTTTAAGATAAAAGAGGGAATAAAAGAAAATGCAGGTATCATTAAACTGGTTAAATGAATTCGTAGATTTGTCAGATAAAGAAGTTGAACAAATAGCGCACGAACTTACAATGAGCGGATTGGAAGTAGAAGCTGTTGAAGAAGTTAAGCCGAAATTTACAAATATAAAAACAGTAAAAATCGAAAAAATCGACAATCATCCAAATTCCGACCATCTTCATCTTGTAACCGTAAACACAGGTTCAGGATTAAAGACGGTTGTATGCGGAGCACAAAATATTAAAGAAGGTCAAATTGTTCCTTATGCAAGCGTCGGAAGTCAGGTTCTTGACAGAAAAACCGGTGAAATGTTTACACTTACACCTGCAGTTATCAGAGGGGTGGAATCTCAAGGAATGCTTTGTTCCGATGATGAACTCGGAGTTTCAGAAAGATGCTACCAAGAAGAAGACGGAATTCTGATTCTTAACAGAATTTTCCCTGACGTTAAAATAGGTGAAAATGTTGAAGATGTTCTCGGATTTGAAAAGGATTACATCTTAGATGTTGCACCGACAGCAAACAGGGGCGATCAGATGTCTGTTATCGGTGTTGCAAGAGAATTAAGCGCAATTTTTAACAAACCTCTTAAAATTAATAAAATCGAATGCACCAGAGATCTTTCAACCGACAAATTCAAAGTTGAAATAAAAGACGATGATGTTTGCAAATATTATTCAATCGGAGTTTTGAAAGATATAAAAATCAAGCCTTCACCGGATTGGATGCAAAAAAGATTAATTGCCTCAGGAGTTCGAGCAATAAATAATGTTGTAGATATTACAAACTATGTAATGCTTGAATATGGCACTCCGTTTCACGCATTCGACCTTAATAAACTTGAAGGATATCTTTGCGTAAGAAGAGCTGTTGAGGGAGAAAAAATCGTGACACTTGACGGAGTTGAAAGGACTTTAACCCGTGACAGCGTTTTGATTGCAGATAAAGAAAAAGGGGTATGCTTAGCTGGAGTTTTCGGCGGTGAAAATTCCGAAATTGATGACAACACAACCGCCATAGCACTTGAAGCAGCATACTTTACACCTGCAAGCAATAGAAAAAGCTCTCACAGCGTAGGCTACAAAAGTGAAGCCTGCTCAAGATTTGAAAGAGGAGTGGATATTGAAGCGGTCAGACCTGCTTTAATGCGCGCAATGCAACTGATGGCAGAATTAGCTGACGCTAAGATTGAAGGTGTCGTTGAAACAGGCAAAAACAAGCTTGAACCGATTGAAATTACTCTAAGATACAGCCAGGTTAAAAGAATTCTCGGGGTAGAAATTGCCGCTGACAGATGCATAAATATCTTAGAGAATCTCGGATTTGAAAAACTTGGCGGAAACGAGATTGCGGCGAAATTCTTAGTACCGTCATTCCGCGCATACGACGTAACCCGTGAAATTGATTTGATTGAAGAAATCGCAAGAATTAACGGTTACGACAAAATTTCACCTTCATTACCCGAGAAAGTTCAGCTTCCAGAAATTTCATTGGAAGAAAAAGTTATCAAAAAAGTTCATAACATAATGCTTTCCTGCGGCTTGAACGAAATTCAGACAAGCTCTCTTATAGGTAAACCTTTGCTTGATAAATTTATGATTCCGTTTGAAGAAGAAAAAGCCGTATTTGTAGAAAATCCCGCAAGCGAAGATTATACAATGCTTCGTCAAACACTCGCCGCAAGTGTTTTGAACGTAATGAAATACAACTTTGATAACGGACAGAAAAATATCTGGAATTATGAAATCGGAAAAACTTACTACAAAATAAATCCCGCTAATGAAAAACATTCAGGAGTTGAAGAAATTCAAACACTTGAAGGCATAATTACCGGAAATATTCAGAACTCATTGTGGCAGAATACAGGCGAAGTTGATTTTTATACCGTAAAAGGCATAATTGAAAAACTTTTTGAAGAACTTGAAATATCAAAACGCATAAAATTAATGCCGCTTGAAAAGACTGAACTTGCAAAAACTCATGCAATTCTTCATCCGTACAAAACAGCGGTTGGAATGCTTCTGGACAAAACCCCGACACCAATCTGTTATTTTGGACAAATTCACCCGACTTTAAGAGATAAACTGAAATTAAATCAAGAAGCATTTTTGTTTAAACTAAATCTTGACAAGGTAATATCAATTATCAAAGAAAAAACACCGAGATACAAAAAGCTTCCTCAATTCCCTGAAGTACGCCGCGACCTTGCTTTTGTAATCAACCAAAACGTAACGTTTGACGAAATTCAAAAGGTTATAAAAGGTTCAATTCAACAAAACATCTTTAAAGGCTCTGAAGTATTTGACGTTTATCAGGGTGAACATATCCAAGATGGATACAAAAGTGTTGCCTTTAGAATAAAAATGCAAGATGAAAATGCAACTTTAACCGACGAAATTATCGAAAAACAAATGAACTCCGTTCGTGATAAACTCAAAAAAACTTATGCAGATATTAGTTTTAGGGAGTAAATTATGATAAAAAAAATTCTGACAGCAATCTGTCTTACATTTTTTCTGTCACTTCAATCATTTAGTAAAGACGTAATCCCGTCATACGGAACGACTTTGCATACAAAAACTTACGGCTTCTATCAGGTCGGCAAAAAAGTTGTGCTTCACGAAGAGCCTGACGAAAATTCAAGAATTATTCAAGAAATAAACTGGACATCAGATAAATTAACCCCCGAAGAACTTCCTTTTGATGATGTTTTCAGCGTATTTATAGGCTCAAAAGAACTTGCACTTATGGCAGTCGATGACGAAACCGAAGACTGGGTAAAAGTAATTTATGACAACAAAAATAACAAAAGCGGCTGGCTAAAAAAAGATGATCCGTATAAATTTATGACGTGGATTTATTTTTACAATGCTTACGGCAAAAAATACGGTTTGAAAATTTTAAAAGACGCTCCTGAAGTTACGGAAAAACTTTACTCAAGCCCTGATGAAACTTCACAAGTGGTTGCAAGAATAAATCACCCGCAATATATAAAATTAAATGTCATAAGAGGGAACTGGGCACTTGTATCGGTTGTCGACTTTGACAAAATCCCCAAAACAGGCTACATGCGCTGGAGAAGCGATGAGGGAATAAAATATCTATTCCCTGATATTAAATAAATTGCCGCCAAAATCCTCAAATTAAAAGTCCGATTTTAAACCAAACTTAACAATTGATAAAAAACCCTCGACAATCGGTTATGTTTGTTGTAGTATTCTCTTACTGGCAGAATATAAATACTTAAAGGAGAATTTTAAAATGCAAGTTATATTGAAAAAAGATGTTCAAAACCTTGGCGAAGCAGGCGACATCGTTAATGTAAAAGACGGATACGCAAGAAACTTTTTGCTTCCTCAAAATGCCGCAGAACTCGCAACAGACGGTGCTTTGAAAAACAGAGAACAAAATTTGGCAAGAATTAAAGCTAAACAAGAAAAACTTCACAAAGAAGCTCTTGAAAAAGCTGAAAAACTTGAAAAATTCGGAACACTTGAACTTTCAGCAAAAGCAGGTGAGTCAGGCAAATTGTTCGGTACAATTACAACCAAAAAACTTACCGAAGAACTTCTTGCTAAATCAGGAATTGAAGTTGACAGAAAAACTGTTACTCTTAATGCTCCGATTAACAAAATCGGCAACTACACAATGCTTATTAAATTAACTTCAAAAGTTAAATGCGAACTTCCTGTTTCAGTAACAGCTTCAGAAGTTGTTAAAGAATCTGTTGTTGAAGAAATTGAAGCCGCTGAAGCTTCTGAAGAATAAACGTTCAATATTGCAGTAAGTGAGGAGAGCATTTTGAATAAAGCCAAAAATTTGACGCTTGAATGTACTGCAATCGGTTCACTTCCGCAATTGAATGTTAATACGGCTATAGAATTGATTAAAAGAGATTTTTCAAAAATTCCGTTCTGGCCGCAAATGGTAAAAATTAATAAAAATGAGGACATGATTTTCCAATTTACGGACAGTATGCCCTCATTTTTTTACGAGCAAGGTAAGATTTTTCTAAATACAGAATATGAAAAATTCTTCGAAGATTTGGAAACTTTTTTTAATGATTACGAAGAAATAATTGCCGACACAAATTCTCCTTTACTTGACAAATACGGAATAACTCAGGCTTGCGCATTTAACAATTACCTTGAAATAATAAAAGATAAAAAACCTGATTTTGCAAAAGGTCAAATAGTCGGGCCATTTACACTTTCATCGGCTCTAAATAAAAATGACGGAACCCCTGCGGTTTATGACGAAACCTTAAGAGAAATAATAACTAAAAATCTTATTTTAAAAGCATTGTGGCAGATAAAAAAAATTAAAGAAGCGAACCCCACAACAACTCCGATAATATTTACCGATGAACCAACTTTATCGCAGCTTGGCACATCAGCTTATGTCGGAATTTCAGAGGAGGAAATTCTTTATATGCTGAAAGAAATTGCGGAAGTTTTAAAATCCAAAGGAGCAATTCCTGCAATACATTGCTGCGGGAAATGCGACTGGATTTTACCGCTTAAAGCCGGTTTTAAAATGATTAATCCTGATGCATATTCGTTCGCTCAAAATTTAAGCCTGTTTTCAGAAGAACTTAACAACTTTTTGCAAAACAAAGGAAAAATTGCATGGGGAATAGTACCGACACTTGATAAAGCATCCCTTGAAAAAACAGATGTCGAAGATCTGGTTAAGAAATTTCAAACCGCTGTAAAATATTTGACTAAAAAGGGTATTGATGAGAAACTTATTATAGAAAATTCACTAATAACACCCTCTTGCGGAGCCGGAGTTTTGAGTGAAATTCTGGCAGAAAAAGCAATGGATTTAACAAAATCATTATCAAATAGATTAAAGGAGATTTATAATATTGGCGACTAAACTTGCAATAACAGGTAAAAGCGGAAGCGGAAAAACGACAATAACAAAAGCTTTTTTAAGAATTTTTCAGGAATATTTTCCGGAAAAAAGTATTCTTCTGTTTGATAACGACCTTGCAAGCGAACTCGGACACAGCTTCGGGCTTGATATCAGAAACACAATTTACGGAATAAGAAGCGGGAAACACGAATATAAAACAGGAATTCCTGAAGGAATGACAAAACAGGAATACGTAGAATGGGCTATGGAAGACATTCTTGTACCATTAACTGACAATGTTGATATCATAGTTTCGTGGTTTGTTGGTTCAAAAGATTGCAGATGCCCGATTACAGGACAGATTAACGATGCCGTTTTAAAGCTTATTGAAAGATATGATATTGTAATTTTTGACTGCGAATTTGATCTTAAATATTTAAATCAGCTTGTCGATACCGATATAGATACAACGATTATTGTTGCAAATCCGACTGACGAAAGCGCCCATTTAGCAAAACGAATAGAAGAATTCAGCGCAAAATACGCAGCAGGCGGCCAGCTTGGTGTTGTGATTAACAAGGTGGAAAATAACGATATCGCATCAATTTCTGCACTTTTAAACAAATACCAGCTTGATGTTTTAGGTGTAATCCCGTTTGATGAACATTTGAAAGAAAACTCAATTGCCAGAGAATCTAAAGCAGTAGAAAATGCAATAAAACAGTTTTATTTCCGTCTGAATTTACCGCAGACAAAGAATTGAGGGAAAAATGACGACAATACTTGACGGTAAAAGCTTACGCGACAAAATTTTAAAAGAACTAAAAACACGGCTTGAAAAATACGATAAAAAGCCGACTCTTGTCGTGATTCTTGTCGGCGACAATCCTGCAAGCAAAATTTACGTCAATAATAAAAAAAGAACTGCTGAAAATCTCGGAATTAATTCTGTAATAATAAATTACCCCGCTGACGTTGAAGAAAATGTTTTGCTTGAAAAAATACAAGAACTTAACGAAGCATCTAATGTTACCGCAATCCTTGTCCAATTACCGCTTCCAAAGCATATCAATAAGTTTAAAGTTATAAATGCAATATCACCTAAAAAAGATGTTGACGGTTTTACGCCGGAAAATGCAGGGAAACTGTTTACCGGAGAAATCCCCTACGTGTACCCTTGCACTCCCAAAGGAATTATCAGGCTTCTTGACGAATATAAAATTCCAATCGAAGAACAACACGCAGTAATTGTCGGGAGATCAAATATAGTCGGTAAACCACTTGCACAAATGCTTCTGCAAAGAAATGCCACCGTTACAATCTGCCACAGCCGCACCAAAAATCTCGCTGATATAACAAAAACAGCAGACATACTTGTTTCTGCTGTAGGGGGAAAAATTATTGGAAAAAACATGATTAAATCTGATTGTGTTGTTATCGACGTTGGAATTTTTAAAGATGAAAACGGCAAAACTCGCGGAGATGTCGATTTTGAGGAAGTTAAACCGCTTACATCATATATTTCTCCGGTTCCGGGCGGAGTCGGACCGATGACGATTGCCATGCTTATGTCCAACACCGTGGAACTCTTTGAGAAAAATCTTTTGTAATGTTCGCAATATTTAGAAACTATTATTACTAGCTGCCTATCAAGTTCAAACCACAACTTGATTTGATATTGTTTTGAGCCATAGTCTTTAAACTTGAAATTGAGTTATCTAAAAGCGTAACTTGTTCTTCTAAGTTTGCCTGTCGAACTGTTAAATATTCTTCTTCTTGCTGTAATGCCAAATAATAAGGATCATTATCCAAATCTACTGTAGTACCACCGCTTGTTTCTTGAGCTTCGCTTTGGTAGGCATCCATTTCTTTCATAACATAGTTGGCTTGGTTCATAATCAAATTCATTTCAAAAGTTACTTGGCTTTTCTGTAACATAAATAAGCTTCTTTGTGAGTCAAGTGCTAAGAAAGTCATATCTTCTCTCCTTATCGTTTTTAGTTCTCTCTTATACATATAAAGTATTTTGAGTTTTCACGATTTCAACAAAGAGGATTTTTGTAACATTTATTTACAATCGAATTAAATTTCATATTACAGAAAAGGTTGTTTAGAAAAACAACCTTCACAATTTTTTATTCACCTAATGCTTGAATTTGTTTGTATAATTCGATTTGCTTATCAGACAAATTTTTGGAAATAATAATTTTTATTCTGGCATTTAAATTACCGTAACCGCCGCCTTTTTTGGGCAAACCAAGATCTTTAAGCCGCAACATTTGACCTGAAGAAGTTTTGGGCGGAATTTTTATATTAACATTCCCGTGAAGAGTTTTTATCTCTTTTTTGGTGCCAAGAACGGCTTCAGACGGGGTTATTTCAATATCCTTAATTAAATCATACCCGTCAACCTGATATTCCCCGTCCGTAATATTTATAATAAGATATAAATCACCTTTATTGCCGTATTCATCGGATTTTCCTTCGCCTTTAATCCTAATTTTCTGACCTTGTTTAACCTCAGGCGGAAGTTTTACTTTTATGGACTTTGCTTCATTAATAATCCCAGTACCGCCGCAAACAGAACAATAGCCACCGCCATTACATTGTGTGCAGCGCTTCATATCAGTAAATCTGACATTAATAGGCTTTTTAGAAAAAATATCATCTACTGTTACATTAAGATTTTTGGTTATGTCCAAATCCTCTGTACTTTGAGGTTTACGGGATGTTCTTGCTCGTCCTGACGCCTGCTGAGCTGCACTTTCAAAATCAAATCCGCCAAAACCACCTGCGGTTCTTCTTCCGGAAGCACCCCCTCCGCTCATCATATCCCCAAACAAGGAGCTAAAAAAGTCTGAAAACCCGCCAAGATCTTGACCGTTAAAACTGAAACTTTGATAATTTCCGCCTTGACCGCCGCCAAATCCAAATTGCTCAAACCCCGGAGGCGGTGTATAACTTTGACCGCCCTGCCAATTTGCGCCTAAACTGTCATATCTTTGACGTTTTGCCTTATCAGATAATACTTCATAAGCTTCATTTATATCTTTAAATTTGCCTTCTGCTTCTTTTGTTTTATTAACATCAGGATGATATTTGCGTGCAAGCTTTCTGTATGCTGATTTTATTTCAGCATCCGATGCATCTCGCTTTACACCTAATATCTCATAATAATCTTTGTATTCCATGTCTAAATTACCTCTATTTTAATGATAATACAAAACCTGATAAATCTCTTATTAATTAATTATTTTTTAATATTAATAATTGTAAAGCAAACTTTTTTTTATTAGCAATTTTTTAAAATAAAAAATTTTTATATAAAAGTAAGTTATTTTAGGGGAAATTTATAGGAGATTTAAACATGGGTGAATTTGGAAAACTTGGAGTCAGCGCCGGTATTACAACATTTGAAAGAAAAAATTACGGCAAAATTGGTGCTGAATACACTTACCAAGGCGATTTAAACAATAATAACAACGGATACAAATTATCTGCAAATGGGGATTTGCTTATTGGTAAAAATCTGGGCGGCTCTGTTGGAGCTTATGCAGGATTTGAATTCGGAAAACTTAATTGTACACAATATAATTTAGGCTTAATGGCTAATTACACAAAAACCGGTTATCAAGGCAAAACAACCGCCGAAGTTACACAGGTGGATTCTGAACATACTCAAATTAAAATTGACTCAGAACTTCCTCATAGTCAATCTTTAAAAACCGGCTTGGAATTAGGATATTCTAGAAATATTTGCTGTGATGATAACAGAAAACTCAGCTTTTCACTAATGGGCGGGGCTGAATTCTATTCATCAGCTAAAATGCCGGATGTAAAAATTTCTGAAGATGGAGTTGCCATTGCAAAAAGACCTCAAAAACTTGACGCTATTGGTGGGTTTATGGGAGCAAAAGCAGAATACTCTGAAGTCGTTAACAAAAAAGGACAGGAATTATTCTTTACCTGCAAAACTCTTGCTGGAACAAAAGGTGCGCTCGAAGGCGAACTTGGTGTAGGTTTTAGATTTTAATTTTTCTATATTTTTTGCAAAAACACAATATATTTGTACTTACAAATGCAAAAAAATAAACAGACGGCTGAAATACAACCGTCTGTTTCCTTGTTATTTTTAAAATAGGTTCAAAATTAAAACATCAAACCTGCTTCTCTTGCGGCTTCTGCCAAAGCTGCAATTCTGCCGTGATAGAGGAATCCGCCGCGATCAAATACAACGCATTCAATACCTTTAGCTTTTGCTTTTTTAGCAATTTCTGCACCGATAACTTTTGCTGCTTCAATGTTACCGCCATGTTTTAGCTGTTCTTTCATATCTTTGTCATTTGAAGATGCTGAAGCTAATGTTACATGATTTTCGTCATCTATCAATTGAGCATAAATATGTTTTGTGCTTCTGTAAACTGCAAGTCTTGGGAATTCTGCTGTTCCTTCAACTTTTAGTCTGATTGATTTGTGTCTTTTTTGAACTTTCGGTTTTCTTACTTCTTGTTTAATCATTTGTTTCTCCTTTCGCCCGAACCTTCTTGAAAAACCGCATCAAGGGTTCATGTTGGCTATTTTGTTCTAATTAATAATTTCGGTTTTAATTTGGAATAGCAACTTGCTAAACCAAGCCTGTTAACCTAATGGTTACTTCTTACCAGCTTTACCGGCTTTACGTCTGATGTATTCGCCTTCATATCTGATACCTTTGCCTTTGTAAACTTCAGGCGGACGTTTTGATCTGATGAATGCTGCAACATCACCGACTGTCTGCTTGTTTGAACCTTTAACACTGATTTTTGTGTTTGCTTCAACAGTAATTGTAATTCCTGCCGGAGGTTCAACTATTACGGGGTGTGAATAACCTAATGCAAGGTTAAGATTTTTACCTTCCATATTTGCACGATAACCTACACCTTGTATTTCAAGTTTCTTTTCAAAACCTTCTTTTACTCCGTGTACTGCATTTGCTACAAGAGTTCTTGACAATCCGTAAAGTGCATCTGTTTCTCTTGTCGTGCCTACTTTTGAGAGGATAATGTGATTATCTTCTACTTTTACAGCAATTTCAGGACGTACTGTAACTGTTTCTGTGCCTAAAGGCCCTTTTGCTGTAACTGTGTTTCCGTCTATTGTAATCTCTACTCCTGACGGAATTTCAATCGGTTTTTTACCAATACGTGACATAATTTTCTCCTTATGGGTATATCTACTACTTCCGGCAAAATTCTAAAATATTTCGGCTTTTGATTTTGCCTGCGGGCTTTTCTACCAATTGCACCCGCATATTTTAATTTATCACGGAGAAAAATTTTTGTAAATATCTTATTAATATTCGTAAAGCAAAAATGCCGAATTACATCGGCATTTTTGCTTTATTATAGTTTATCTATCATGATTATTCATAAATTCTTTAAATCCACTTATAAAATTACTCATCTTTTCTTCTTGATTTTGCTTATCTTCCTGAAAACCCTTAACAGCTTCATTCATCATATAATCCTGATATGAAAATTCCGGTTTTCCTTTATCCCAAATACACTGAGAATTACTTGTTTCTTGCCCCGAACTGTTTATGATATTTCTGCCTTTTAGTTCTTTTTCTAAAGCATTAAGTCTTTTTTGATCAGCTTCTGATAACCCAGTTGATCCTAATGCTTTTTCTTTCAACGCATTATACTCTTTAAGTTTAGCATCTCTTTCGTTTGTTTTTGTATTTTGTGCAAAATTACTTAAATTTAATTTTAGTACCATAAAATCCTCCCGTTATTTTTATATATCTTTTATCAATCAGCTGATATTATTATAAAAAAAATTATTCCCACAAAATTGCGTAAATTATACAATTTATAATTCTAAAAAACTAATATATACTATTTACAATGCATTCAAGCTTTACAAAACTTCATATAAAATACTTTTAAATACATATTTAAAACATATTAGAATTTAAGGTACCACATGGGCATCAAGGAAGAATTAGGTGAAAAAATCAAAAGAATGCGAATTAACAGAGGATTAACTCAAGAACAACTCTCCGAAATTATTGATATTTCCCAACGAGCATTAAGTGCAATCGAGCGTGGTGAAAATTTTGTGACCTCAGAGACTTTAGATAGAATTATTTCAGCTCTTAACACTACTAGTGAAGAATTATTTGCTACTAATCATCTTAAAGATTCTAATATTTTAATAGAAGAAATTGAAAATGATATACAAAAAATTAAACAAAATGCTCCACAAAAACTGGAAATCTTATATAATATTGTAAAAAGTTTTTTAAAAGAATAAAAAAAAAAACCACTCTTTGATAAGAGCGGTTTTTTATTTTTATATATTTTTATTAGTAAACATAACAGAGAACTTCTCCGCCAATGTTTTCTTTTCTTGCTTTTCTGTCTGTTAATAAACCTTTGCTTGTTGAAACAATTGCAATTCCCATTCCGCCTAAAACTTTCGGAAGGTTCTTAGCTTTGCAATAGTTTCTTAAACCTGGTTTTGAAATTCTCTCCAGTTTTGTAATAACCGGTTTTTTGTTCATATCGTATTTGAGTGTTATGCTCAAAATCTTGAATTTACCTACTTCTTTTACTTCGTAATCTGTGATAAATCCTTCTTCTTTTAATAATTTTGCTAATTCAACTTTTAATTTTGATGAAGGTATTTCAACTTTTTCGTGAGATACCATATTCGCATTTCTGATTCTTGTTAGCATATCTGCTATCGGATCTGTCATTGACATAATTTTTCTTCCTTTATACTTTTGCCAGAATACTTCTGACGCTACTTACCAATTTTTGTCCGGTTCGGGTTTTACCGCCTTGACGTGTTTTAGCAGTTTAGCCGGGATAAAGTCCATTTCGTCCGCTTTTTATTTCCTGCTGACATTTATTTATTCAAATACTGCAATTTACAGTATTTGCCAATTAAACTTCGATTACCAGCTTGCTTTTGTTACACCCGGGAGCAAGCCCTGATGTGCCATTTTTCTTAAACAAATTCTGCAAAGACCGAAATCTCTGTGATATCCGTGCGGTCTGCCGCATATTGAACATCTGTTATGCAGTCTTACTTTCGGGTATTTGCCCTGTGCTGCTAATGCTTCGCGTCTTAGTTCTTTGTTTATCATCGCTTTTTTAGCCATGAATTTCTCCTTTTTCTTTGTGTTTTTGTTGTTTATGTTTATTGGGAGCTTTATAGCTCCTAGCGGATTCTTCTTTAATCCTATTTGTTCATTCCTTTGAAAGGCATTCCTAACAAATGAAGTAATTCTCTTGCTTCTTCATCTGTTTTTGCTGTTGTGATAATTGATATATTCATACCTTTTACCAAATCAACTTCTTCGTATGTGATTTCAGGGAAAAGAGCTTGTTCTTTTAAGCCTAATGTGTAGTTTCCTCTGCCGTCAAATGATTTCGGGCTTATACCTCTAAAGTCACGAATACGGGGAAGTACTATACAAATTAATTTCTGTAAGAAATCATACATTCTTTCTCCACGCAATGTTGCCATTGCACCAACGGGCATTCCTTCTCTTAATTTGTATGTTGCAATTGATTTTTTAGCTTTTGTTATAACCGCTTTTTGTCCGGCAATTTTTGTCAATTGTGATTCTATTGACTCTGCTATTTTTGAGTTGTGAGATGCTTCACCAACTCCCATATTCAACACGATTTTGTGAAGTTTCGGAATTTCATGTTCGTTTTTGTAGCCGAACTTCTCTTTCAATGCTGATTTTACTTCTTCATTGTATTTTGTTCTTAAGCTTTTTGTTACTGTCATTTTCGTATTTCCTTAATTCTTGGACAACTTAATCTTTTTAAGATTAAACGTCTAATTGTTCACCACATTTTTTACAAACACGGACTTTCTTTCCGTCCACTACTTCGTGTTTGATCCTTGTCGGTTTTTCGCAAGCCGGACATACTATCATTACATTTGATGCATCCATCGGAGCTTCAAGCTTGATTAATCCGCCCTGTATCCCTGCCATCGGCTGAGGTTTCTGGGCTTTTGTCACCATGTTTGCGCCTTCTACTGTCACTTTTGAAGCAGAAGGATCAGCTTTTTTTACATTGCCGATTTTTCCTTTATCTTTGCCTGACAAAACGATTACTCTGTCACCGTTTTTTACATGCAAGCCTTTTTTATTTTTGTCTGTCATTTTGTTTTTCTCCATTTTTCTTACGTTTCCGATAATATTTGTATCGGGCGTAATTACTTTTATTTTTGGTTATCGACCTTTATTTATTAGTATTAGTCTTTTTATTATATAACTTCCGGGGCCAATGAAACTATCTTCATATAACCTTTGTCTCTAAGTTCGCGGGCTACAGGTCCGAATACACGTGTACCTCTTGGGTTACCGTCTTTGTTGATGATTACGGCTGCATTTTCGTCAAATCTAATTACTGAACCGTCTTCGCGCTTAATATCGGCTTTTGTTCTTACGACTACCGCTCTTACTACTTCACCTGATTTTACGGTTTGGTTCGGAGCTGCTGATTTTACGGAGGCTACAATTTCATCGCCTACTGCCGCAAATTTCTTGTTAGAACTGCCCATAACACGAATACATAACAATTGTTTTGCACCTGTATTATCTGCTACTTCTAGTCTTGTTTCCTGTTGTATCATCTTTTTTTCCTTTTTCTTTTATAGTATTTGTCTACTACATTCGGCCTCTCATTACTCCTTGGTAATGCTGCCTCTTTACAAAAAACTATCTGACTTTTTCTACAATCTCTACTACTGACCAGCGTTTGTCTGATGATTTCGGCTTTGATTCAATAATTCTTACTTTGTCACCTTCGCTGCAGATATTGTTTTCATCATGTGCTTTGTAGTGCTTGTTTGATTCGATAATTTTTTTGTATTTCGGATGCGGTTCGTAGTCTTGTACTCTTACTACTACCGTTTTGTCCATTTTGTTGCTTACTACAATTCCTTGTTTTTCTTTCTTAGGCATGTGCTACCTCTTTTTCTTTTATTACAGTTTTTGCTTGAGCTATTAGTTTCTTTGTCTTAGAAATCAATGCTGTGTTTTCTAATTTGTGAGTTGAAAGCTGTAATTTGTAGTTAAACAAATCTTTCTTCCAATCTGTTATTGCACTTTTCAGCTCGTCTACTGTTTTTTCGCGCATTTCTTCTAATTTCATTTTTATTTCCTTTATTTTGTTATTTGTATTTCTTAACCACTCAGTTTATTTCGCTTCTGATTGTGATTTTTCTACAAGTTTTACCTTGATCGGAAGTTTCTGAGCTGCAAGTTCCAATGCATGTACTGCAACACTTCTGTCAAAGTAATCCAATTCAAAAAGGATTCTGTTCGGTTTTACTACCGCTACCCAGTATTCTAGGTTTCCTTTTCCTGATCCCATACGGGTTTCTGCCGGTTTCGCCGTAATCGGCTTATCCGGGAATATCTTAATCCAAACATTACCGCCACGTTTGATTTCACGAGTCATTGCACGTCTTGCTGCTTCTATCTGACGGCTGGTTATCCAACCAGGTTCTACAGCTTGAAGTGCGTAACCGCCGAATTCAAGTTGTGTACCTCTTGTTTCGGTACCTTTCATTCTGCCTTTCATCATTTTGCGGTATTTAGTTTTTTTAGGCTGTAACATTTATCTGCTCCTATTGTTTTTTTATATACCTTTTATTATTCGCCTGCAACTTCTGTGTTTGCTGCTCTGTTGCGTCTTGGACGTCTCATTCCTTTTTCTGATCCGCCTTTTTCATTTTTTGTTTTAATGTTCTGGTCTGCTTTTTCACCCGGCATTAATACGCCTTTGAAAATCCATACCTTAACACCGATTTTACCCATTATGGTATCTGCTTCTGTAAATCCATAATCTACGTCTGCTCTTAAGGTTTGAAGAGGTATTCTGCCTTCTTTTGCCCATTCTGAACGTGCAATTTCCGCTCCGCCTAAACGACCTGATACCATAACTTTGATACCTTGCGCTCCAGCTCTCATTGTACGCTGCATTGCTTGTTTCATTGCTCTTCTGAATGCTACACGTTTTTCAAGCTGTTGCGCAATTTGTTCTGCTACTAGCTGGGCATCTACATCAATTCTTGCAACTTCTACTACGTTGATTATTACAGGTTTACCTATGTATTTTGAAACTTCTTGTTTTAATTCTTCAATACCTTGGCCACCACGTCCTACTACAATACCAGGTTTTGCTGTTACTACTGTTATTGTAATGTTTTGTGCTTTTCTTGCTATTTTTACTTTTGATACACCTGCTGTGTATAATTTCTTCTTGATGAATTTTCTGATTTTATCATCTTCTTTTACGAGATAGCGATAATCCTTGAACTTGGCATACCATGTGCTTGCCCATGTCTGGATGATGCCTACTCTAAATCCGGTTGGATGTGTTTTCTGTCCCATATTTTATACCTTTTGCTTTTACTACTACTTTTTAACGATGTCACTTACTTTTAATGTTAAGTGCGATGTACGTTTTAGTCTGCTGTACATACGGCCTTGAGCTCTGGTTCTTGCTCTTTTGTAGGTTACGCTTTCATCTGCAAAGATTTCTGATATCTTTAATGATTCTGCGCCTACTCCGTATTTTTCCTGTGCATTTGCTACTGCAGCTTTCAAGTTCTTTTCTACTACTCTTGCTGCAAAATAAGGCATAAAACGTAACATATCCTGAGCTTCTTTGACAGATTTCCCGCGAACTTCGTTGATTACTCTGCGAAGTTTTCTTGCTGTCATTTTTATATCGGTTTGTTTTGCTTTAGCTTCCATTTTTTCTTTCCTTTTGTTTTTATCTAACTCGTTTGTCTTAACCTCTTTTATTGAGATTAATTACGTGCTATTTCCTTTTTGCAGTTTTATCAGAGCCTGCATGTCCTCTAAACATTCTTGTAGGTGCAAATTCACCCAACTTGTGTCCAATCATCTGCTCTGTTACATATACCGGAACATGTGTCTTTCCGTTGTGTACAGCTATCGTATGACCAAGCATATCCGGTACTATCATTG
Source organism: uncultured bacterium (assembly GCA_949297715.1). Lineage (GTDB taxonomy): Bacteria > Cyanobacteriota > Vampirovibrionia > Gastranaerophilales > Gastranaerophilaceae > Scatenecus. The sequence continues at coordinate 44,760 of CASFTJ010000006.1, forward strand.
ATGCTCTTGACCATGTCTTGATTACTTTATGTTCCGAATTTGCATTCATCTTTTCGATTTTCTTTTGTAGAGCTTCTTCTACGTATGGACCTTTTTTTAATGAACGTGCCATTAATTTCTCCTTTATTGTTTTTATTTGTTTTATATTTATTTAAGGCTTTTGCTCGTTCGCTTTTGGTTGAGAAGACTCCGCAGAATCCGGAGTCTTGCTCCAGCTAACTTACATTATTTCTTTCTTCTTCTAACTATTAACTTATCAGAAGCTTTACCTTTCTTTCTGGTCTTTTGACCAAGTGCAGGTTTGCCCCAAGGTGTCTTCGGATGTCCGCCGGGACCTGTTTTTCCTTCACCACCACCGTGTGGGTGATCACATGGGTTCATCGTTACACCGCGTACTGTCGGTCTGATTCCCATATAACGTTTTCTGCCGGCTTTTCCTAATGAAACGTTTTTAAATTCTGCGTTTCCTAAGGTGCCTATTGTCGCCATGCATTCTTTTCTTACCATTCTCATTTCTGATGACGGTAATTTTATTGTTACGTAGTTGCCTTCTTTCGCCATTACCTGCGCCGCGTTTCCTGCTGATCTTACCATTACTCCGCCGCGACCGGGGTTTAATTCAATATTGTGAACTATTGTACCTAACGGAATTAATTCCAACGGAAGTGCGTTTCCGTTTTGTACCGGTGCTTCTGGGCCTGATACTATTGTATCGCCTACGTTTAAGCCTTCAGGTGTCAAAATGTATCTCTTTTCACCGTCTGCATAATATACCAACGAAATTCTTACGTTTCTGTTCGGATCGTATTCTATTGTTTTTACTGTTGCCGGAATTCCGAATTTTTCACGTTTGAAATCTATTACACGGTATGTTCTTTTTACACCGCCGCCTTTGTGACGACATGTAATTCTGCCTGTATTATTTCGGCCTGCTGTTTTCTTTAATGATTTCAATAATGACTTTTCAGGGGTTGAGGATGTTACTTCCTGATAATCACTTTTCGTCATACCTCTTTGACCCGGAGATGTCGGATTGATTTTTCTGATTGCCATTTTATTTTCTCCTTTGGTTGGCTTTTGTTCTTACTTCTATGGACTTGTGCCTAGCGCCCATTTTTCCGTTTTTTAACGGTTTCTTATGCTCCGATTAATTCTTCAATCGGTTCACCTTCGATTGTTACGATGGCTTTTTTAGATGAATCGGTTCTGCCAAATTTGTAGCCCATTCTTTTTGAATGTGACGGCATATATACCGTTCTTACTTTTTTAACTTTTCTTCCTGGAAAAGCTAATTCTACTGCTTGTGCAATCTCAATTTTTGTTGCGTCTTTTACCACTTCAAATGTATATTGACCTAATGTTGTTGCACCTACTGATTTCTCGGTAATTAAAGGCTTTTTAATTACACTGTATAATTTTTCTGTATTTGTTCTGTCTTTACTCATTTTTGATTTCCTTTTCTTTCTTGGAGTGATATCTCTTTTTGAATGACTAACTTAATCTTTCAGTGATATCTTTAACAGCTGCCTCGGTCATTACGACAAAATCAGCTTCAAGTAAATCTTTTACGTTTATGTTTGTAGGTAATATCATTTTTACGCTCGGTATGTTTCTTGCTGAAAGTTCAAGAAATTTGTTCTCTGCTGCCTGTGTATCAGCTATTACAAGAACTTTTCCTGCTACATTCAGTGATTTTAGAGCTGATACCATTAATTTTGTTTTCGGCTCTGTTATTGTTGAAAAATCTTTTACAACTATTAATCTGTCTTGTCTTGCTGATAATGCAGATCTTAGAGCTAATTTTCTTGCTTTTTGAGGCATGTTGAATGCGTAACTTCTCGGTTTTGGTCCAAAGATTACGCCGCCGCCTGCAAATAACGGTGAACGAAGTGAACCTGCTCTTGCACGACCTGTTCCTTTCTGTTTCCACGGTTTTTTACCGCCGCCGGAAACTTCCGCTCTTGTTTTTGCACATGCTGAACCTTGACGTGCATTATTTAACTGTCTTCTCAATGCTAAGTGCATTACATGTAAATTCGGTTCTACTCCAAACACTTCTGCATTCAAAGTAATTTCGCCTAATTTTTCTCCGTTTGTATTTAAAATTTCTTTTGACATTTTGTTTTCCTTTTTACTTATCTACAGCCTGTTACCCCTTTCGGTTTTTACCGTTTTATATGGCAACTCGGGATTTTTTTAACTTTTCTGTTATTAATTCCATTTTGTTCTGGTCGGTACAATTGTTACCAATCGGCCTTCACATCCAGGAACTGAACCTTTGATTAATACAAGATTCTTTTCTGCGTCTACTTTTACTAATTTTAATTTTGTAATAGTAACTCTTTCATTTCCCATGTTTCCAGCCATTCTTTTGCCCTTGATAACACGTGACGGTGTTGTACCAGCACCGATTGAACCGGGTTCTCTGTGGTTTTTAGAACCGTGCCCCATCGGGCCTCTGCCAAAGTTCCAACGTTTTACCGTACCTTGAAATCCTTTTCCGATTGATTTTCCTGTTACGTCAACTTTTTCTACGTTGTCTAATACAGAAAGTTCAATCTTGTCACCTACTTTGTAGTCTGACGGATTGTCTACTCTGAATTCTTGTAAGTGTCTGTAATTTTCCAGATTATTCTTTTTAAAATGACCCAACTGAGCTTTTGTTAAGTGTTTTTCTTTCGCTGAAACCGTTCCTACCTGTATTGCATTGTAACCGTCTGTTTCTACTGTCTTAACCTGAGTTACTACAATATCGTCAACTTTGATTACCGTTACAGGAATTGCCAATCCGTTTTCGTCGAAAATCTGTGTCATTCCTAACTTTTTACCTATTACACCTAGTGTCATATTTTACCTTTCTAGCTCGCCCTACTTGGTGCGGACACTCTCCGCCCCTCTTTCGGGTTTGCATTTTCACTTGCGAGCGCTACTTGCTGCTTTGTACTTTACCAACGGGACTTTCACCCTCCGCGCCTTTTTGGACGGGTAGTAGATCACATTATTTATGCATAATGCTTATTTAATTTTCAAATTCGGCCTTGACTGTTTATTAAAGTTTTACTTCAATATCTACACCAGCCGGTAAATCTAATCTACTTAACTCTTCAGTTGTCTGTTGAGTCGGTTCGTATATATCTATTATACGTTTGTGTGTTCTTAGTTCAAAATGCTCACGTGATTTTTTGTCTACGTGCGGTGAACGAAGTACGCAATATATACGTCTTTTGGTCGGTAAAGGAATCGGGCCTGCAACTTTTGCGTCTGTTCTCTTTGCAGTTTCTACGATTTTGTCTGAAGATACATCAATCAATTTGTGATCGTATGCCTTTAAACAAACTCTGATTCTTTGTCTTTTTGTGCTTGCCATTTTTATTCCTTTTCTTTTTTTGTTTTTACACCGAGAGGTTTTTACACTTGGCGGAAACCTCTGTACCGCCTTTGCTTTGCCTGAATCGCTATTTGTAAATAATTTCGGGTATCTGTAAAAAATTTACTATTATTCAAGCATATTGATATTAGTATAAACATAAAACCCTGTCAACAATGATTTTGTCACTTTGTTTAGATTTGTAAACTTTTTTGCGTTTTCTAATTTTTTCGCTTCTTATAAAACTTTATTATTATAAGTGAAGTGATATAAAAGGATTTTTAACATGGGTGATATTAACATTGATACAAATTACAGAGGGCTTACTTATATTCTTGCCGATTATGCAAAATCCGTTAACGGCGGTAATGATGTCAAAATGACATCTAAACAATGGAAAAAAACTATGGAAATTGTTGCCGAAATCAACCGGAAAAGATCCTCTGAAAATGCAATTTATCAAGGCGGTTCCAATCTCTACGGCAACGTGAACGAAAATTTTGTTCTTACCAAAGAAACAATCACTTTTTCTGAAGATGAAATGGCCAAAATTTTGAAAGAAATGGGAGTCACTCCAAAAGCTAAGAATCCGGAATTATCCAAAATTCCTGAAGATAAACCTATTATGGGCTTATCTGTTGAAAAAATTTCAACTCCTGACTCTACCCAAAATAATCAAGCTTACTTACCGGACAGCATAAATCTAAACAATAACGAAAGCTTTCTTCAAGACACCATAAGCAGACTGGCAAATAAATTTAACGACGGTAATTTTTCTCCGGAGTTCAAACAATTTGTTGAACCGGCCTCTTTGGGGAATTATATGTCTGCACACCTTGAAGAAATGTCAAAAGCCATGACTCCTACTATTGTAACTGCTGCTTCTGATACTACAAACCTTAAGCCTCCGTTTGAAATCAAAACACCTAAACCGGGTGATTTAGGAGGAAAAACCCGAACTATTTCACACCAAATGCATAATAAAATTATGAAATTAGCTGAAGAACTTCACTGTAAATATGAAGATCTTATTACTGTAATGAATTTTGAAAGCGGAATAAATCCTAAAGAAGGTGCCGGCAAAAAAAATAAAGCCGTCGGACTTATACAGTTTACAAACAATGCAATTAAAGATTTAAATAAAACTTATTCACTTAATCTTACTAAAGACAAAATTACATCTATGAGTGCGGAAGAACAAATTGATATTGTCGGAAAATATCTCAAATTGTGTATTTCTAGAGTTCCCAGATTAAGAAATAAGAAAAAACTTGATGCCGCTGACCTTTATAGTGTAATAATCCTCCCAGGACGTGCCGGTAAAGATATTCTCTGCAAAAAAGGCGAAAAAAATTCTGAGGGCAAACCTCTTAATTATTACGAATCAAATAAAGGGATTGATGTCGGTAACGACGGAATTATCACTCGTGCCGATGTTCTGGCTAAGCTTGATGACTTTAGAGTTAATGTCGTTGTAGTTTAATGTTTTACAAAAAAAAGCCGCAATTTGCGGCTTGGTATTTTCTCTCTCCTATCTCTGAAATAATTCAGAGGATTATTTTGATTTATCTTTTGAGTTGGTATTAGATTCTTTTGTTTCGGATTCCTCATCCTGAGTATCTTCGGCTGAAGATTCCGTATCTTCCGTACTTTCAGAGTTTTCGGCATCTAAATTTTCTTCTTCCGGCTTTTCTTCCGCTTCATCAGAATCTTCAGAATTTTCTGTCTCAATCTCATCTTCATCTTTTGCTCTCAATACAGGAATTGATAACATCAATGCCATTTGATTTCCTTCTTGTTCAAAATTAAGCTCTAGAGCATCTTTGTCCATTTCTACGTATTTTGAAAGCAGTTCTATAAGTTCGCCGCGCATTTTTTCAAGAAGCTCAGGCGTAAGATTGGTTCTGTCCTGCATTAAGACAACCCTTAAACGATTTACGGCTGTATCTTTTGCGTTTTCTTCTTTTTCAGCCTGTCGGAAAAATCCGAAGACCTTATTAAATAAGTCCTGAAAAATATCCCTCATTTTACTTCTCCTTTCCTATAAGACCGGAGAAGAATTTCTTAACTTTTGAAATAACTCCCCTATCTTCTTCAAGGTTCATAAAAGGAACATCTTCGCCCATTATTCTTCTTGCCACATTATTGTATGCCTTGCCTGCCAGAGAACTGTCATCGTTTACTATCGGATCTCCCTTGTTTGTAGAGGTAATAATTCCGGTATCTTCAGGAATTATACCGACTAAATCTGCAGACAAAATTTCAACTACATCTTCAACACTCATCATATCATTTGATTTAATAAGATTTGGACGAACCCTGTTCAGCAAAAGTTTATATGATTGAATTTCTTCTTTTGCTTCCAGAAGTCCGATAATTCTATCAGCATCTCTTACTGCTGACATTTCGGGAGTCGTAACAACTATTGCTTCGCTTGCTCCCGCAATTGCATTTTGAAATCCCTGTTCGATACCTGCAGGACAATCAACCAAAATAAAATCGTAATCTTTTTTAAGTTCTTCACAAATGTCTTTCAACTGTTCCTGAGTAATTGCAGATTTATCTCTGGTCTGGGCTGCAGCTAAAAGACAAAGATTCGGATTTTTCTTATCTTTTACAAGCGCCTGTTTTAATTTGCAGCGTTCTTCCACTACATCTACAATAGTATATACAATCCTGTTTTCCAGCCCTAGCAAAAGGTCAAGGTTTCTTAATCCCAAATCGGTATCAATCAACACGACTTTCTTGCCCGCTCTGGCTAAAGCAGTTCCTATATTTGCACTGGTTGTTGTCTTGCCTACTCCGCCTTTTCCCGAAGTAATTACTATAACTCGACCGCTCATTATTTCTCCTTTTGATTATTTTACTTTTAATTCTTCTGCAAAAGCTTAAGAGGCTTCATGCAATTTATAAATGACAATATGTTTTCGGCTGACTCTTGCTTCTTCAGGGATAAAAGAATCCGTTTTTTGAACATAGGGTACATTTACGGTGTCTGGTCTGCGGGCAAAAATTTCGCCTATTCTCAGTTGAATTGCATTAAGTTTTAAGGCACGAATTCTTGAATAATTATTCCCGTCTGAACCTGCCTGTGCAATTCCGCCCAAAACACCCCATACAGTAATATCACCTTTTGCAATAACTTCGGCGCCGGGGTTCACATCGCCTATTATAACTATATTTCCTTCGGACTTTATACTCTGGCCTGAACGTAAAGTCCGCTGTATATACAATGTCGGAAGCTTCTCAGCTTCTTTCATATGTTTCTTAATCTCCTGAATTGTTTCGTCATCTTCTGATTCAATTTCTTCGGATGTTACTTCTACATCAGATCGAATTTCTTCTTTTATATCTTCTTCTTCAGGGTATCTTTCTTCAAAATCCCCTTCGCCAAATATTTTATCTAATGCACTTTCTAATTCTCGATTAACTTCAGCTTCCAAAGTACCGTCTTCATTAAACTCAGGGGCTTCTACGGTATTTTCAAACTCCATCAAGGCTATACCTAAAGTTTGTGCTGAATTTTTAGTTTCTGCATTGACTGAAGATATAAATGCCAGATTGCTATCCATTGATTCTATCAATGCTTTTACACTGATTAGCTGGGATTGGTTAAGATCGACTTCGCCTAACTTAAGGCATACATTTTTGTCTTTTGCCTCGGGCAAATCTAAAATTCTGCTTAATTCGTAAATTATCTCAGATGTTTTTTTGGCGTTGCTCAAGTCAACGATAAAACCGTTTTCAATATATCCCTTATCCATTCTTATCCTTCCGCTAATCCGGTCTTCTGCTCTCCGAAATTTTTGAGTTTCGTTCCGCAATAACTGTTCCATTTTAAAACAGCTATCTTCCATGACAATACACGAAACAATTTTTCTCTGCAACTTATTCGCTACAAATTTTAATATTTATTAAATTATACAAAAGTATCAAGATTTACACGTTTTTGTGCAAGTCTTACATTCAAGTCTGATTTTGTAATCGCACCATCACCGTTTACATCAAGCCCTCTGTTGCTATTGTAATATTTTTCTCCGCTTCTTGTTAAAACTTCTCGTTTTGCTCTTGCTGGAAGAAAAGTTACGGCATAAAGATCGGCTGCAGTTAGTTTTTTACCTTTGGGTAATCTGTTTGCGTTCATTTTGTAATATTTTTCAACTAAATCAAGCTGTTCAAGCGCACTCATTTTTTCAATTTTTTCTAAAGTTAAATTGAGTCCGTAAACTCTATTTAGTTCAGGTATTGCATCGCTTTTTGTGAACTGGATTAAACCTACTGCTGTTTTTTCACCGTTTGGTTTTTTATAGGTTGCTGTGGGATTTAAACTTGATTCCGAATTCATTAATGCAAGCAAATCTTCATAATCACAGTTAATATTTTTTGCAACCTGTTTAACCTTATTCAAAAATTCTTTATTAAGATAATCTTTACTAAAGGTAGAATAAATCGGTTTTGCAGAAGGATAAACCGAAGAAATTGAAGATTTTGAGGAGGCAGACGATGCCAATGATGTTGAATATGTTGATGATGTTAAAGAAGTCGAAGAAGCGCTTTTTAAATCATTAAAACTGTTATTAGCTCTTGCCGTAATTGCCCCAAACAAAGTAGAACAATCAGTTTTGGAATAATCATTGAAACTATATAAATTCCAATTACTGTTAAGACTGTCAAAATTTGTAGAGAAACTGTTCGGTACGGTTATTGGAGGGAATTGATAATTATTATTATAATTATTGTATGAATTATAGTTATAACAAGAAAAAACAGGAGGAAATGACGGCATCATCCAGCTTGTGCTGAACAGTGCAGGAAAAATATTAAAACTGCAAAACGGATTGTAGTATGAATACGAAAATACAGGACTGAAAGTTCCAAAACAACTGCCTATCCCAAGTCCAGTTAAATAACAGTTATTAAATCCAACAATTCCGTACGTCATAACTTTCCCTAATTCCCCGTTATATTTATATAAAGTATTTTTTCCAAAAATAATTTACCTATAAAGACCGGTTTGTAAAAAAATATTAATTTATTTATTAATTTATGTAAAAAAATATTTTTATTGTATAATTTTCTTAAGGTAAAAATAATTATGTTTAATGAAACAAAGACGCACGAGATTACAGTAGACGTTGTTATATTAACCATTAAGAACGGTTCATTACAGGTTTTGCTTGTAAAAAGGCTAAATGAGCCATTTAAAGATAAATGGGCAATCCCCGGTGGTTACGTACGTTTGTCAGAAAACCTTGATCAAGCGGCATTAAGAGTTTTAAAAGAACGTACAAATGTTGACAACATTTATCTTGAGCAGCTTTACACATTTGGAGATCCGCTCAGACACCCTAATTCGCGTGTCATCACCTGCGCATACTTTGCGCTTGTAAGAGCTGAAGATATCCAGATTGTTTCATCACCGGAACTCGGCTGGCATAAGATTTCAGACTTGCCGCCGCTTGCGTTCGACCACAAAGAAATTATCGAATATTCACTAAAACGCACCAGAGAAAGATTGGAAATTTGTCCGGTTGCATATCAGTTATTGAATGAAAAATTTACCCTTACGGAAATGCAAAAAGCTTATGAACTTATTATGTCCAAAAAACTTGACAAACGCAATTTCCGCAAAAAAGCACTTTCAACAGACGGTCTTATTGAATTAGATGAATACACAAAATCTTCATCAAAAAGACCGGCACGCCTTTATACTTTTGAAAATATCAAGCTTAATTCAAAGCGTGCACATTTTATTTCGAATAAAAAGGAGAAAAAATAAAAAATGGTTACATTTATCTGGACAGTCCAAATTATATCAGCGTTGTTATTGATAATATTAATATTACTTCACTCACCAAAAGGCGACGGAATTGCGGGATTTGGCGGAGCATCGCAGATTTTTTCATCACAAAAAAGTGCTGAAAAAGGACTTAATAAAGTTACAGGAATTGTTGCTGCAGTATTTATTATTTGCACATTCCTTCTCGGATACGGGATTATAAAATAAATTCTCCCGTAAATTTTTAAGGGCAGATTATGAGTGAAATATTTGCGCGTAACGAATTGTACTGGGGAAATGAAGCCCAGAAAATTTTGGCATCTAAACACGCTGCAATCTTCGGACTTGGCGGTGTCGGCGGGTATTGTGCGGAAACTCTTGCAAGAGCCGGTGTCGGGAAATTAACAATCGTCGATTTTGATACCGTATCCAAATCAAATATTAATCGTCAAATTGCAGCACTTCATTCTACAATAAACCTAAAAAAAACAGACGTAACCGCCAAAAGACTTAAAGATATAAATCCTGATTTAGAATTAATTGTAATTGACGATTTTTATACAAATGAAGACTCAATTCTTGACGGGGTTGATTTTGCAGCAGATGCAATAGACACACTCAGAGCAAAAATTTCATTACTTGAAAACTGTTATAAAAAAAGAATCCCCGTAATCAGCTCAATGGGTGCGGGAAACAGAATTGCACCTGAAAAATTGTACATTTCAGACATTTCCGAAATAGAAAATAAAAATGCACCGTTTATATCAAATTGCATTTATCAGTTAAAAAAGCTTGGTATTGAAAAAGGGATTACGGTCGTCGCAAGCAGAGAAAAACCTTATTCAAAAGAAAAAATTCAAAACACTGAAACCGTCATTAAAAATTCAGGAGAAAAATTGGAATTCAGCAAAATAACTCCTGCGTCAACACCTTTTGTTGCAAGCTGTGCCGGAATTTTTATGGCATCATTTATAGTCAGAAAATTTATTGAAGGAATTGAATAATGCTTAATATTTTAGTAACAGGAGCCTCAAAAGGTATCGGAAGACAAATTGCAGAAGAATTGAAAACTTGCGGAAATCTCTTTGTAACAGGTCGAAATAAAGAAGCACTAATTTCTATTGGCGCAAAAGATTACTGTATTTGTGATTTAGCAGACTCTCCAGAAATCCTCGGGGATTTTATTGAACAAAATAATATAAATGTTTTAATTAACAACGCAGGAGAATATATCTACGGCGCCATAGATAAAATGAAGCTTGACGAAATTCAAAAAATTCACAAAACAAACTTAATTGCACCGGCATATTTAATTTCACGCGCCGTTCCATATATGAAAGCACAAAGGTTCGGCAGGATAATTAATATCGGCTCAATTTCAGGTATTATGGGCGAAGCAAATGCAAGCCTTTATTCCTCCTCCAAAGCGGGGCTTATGGGACTTACAAAAGCGCTTGCACTTGAGCTTGCAGAATTTAACATTACCGTAAACACGATTAATCCGGGCTGGGTTGAAACTAATCTCGGAACTGATTCAATTGAACAATCAGAATTTACTAAAGAAGAAATACTTGACTGTATTCCGCAAAAAAGATTTGTCACACCTGAAGAAGTTGCAAAGCTTGTTAAATACCTTATCTCTGACAATGCAAGAGGAATTACGGGACAAGGAATTAATCTATGCGCAGGATTAAGTGTCGGAATTTAATTGGGAATTATAAATTGTTATTTATTATTCTCATAAATATCTATTAAACGATGTTCTGATACTTTTTCAAGTTCTTCACAAATACCGATTTCATCAATTGCTCTGGTTTTCAAAACAACTTCATTAATTTTTACATGATGAAACTTGTTATAAAGTCTTTCCATGATATTTCTTGGTTTTATATCAGAAAAACAAAGAGCTAATCGAACTTTCTTAGGATCATTCTTGCTTACAAAAGGCTTCATACTCACTACTGAATCGTATTTTTTTGAAAATGAATCAATTGCAGGCATTTTCTTTATTGAATTAAACATCTCCTCAGACACATTTAAAGGATTACGTTTTAAAGCACCAAATGATTGTGCTAAATTTGGGGTAATTGTTTGAATTTCCATTTTATTTTCCTTTCTATTAATGGGGTACAAAAGTATTCTATTACTAAAAAACAGTGTTTGCAATAGTTTCAGCTAAAATTTTTAAACAATCTAAAGTTTCACAAGTTGTCTGTCGTTTTTCCCATAAACATGGTTTAATAGGGCAAGAATCGTTTGCTTTTATTGCAGTAACAAGATTTGACTTTGGAATTAATTTTTTATCATCTGTCGGCCCGAAAATTGCATAAGTCTTGGTTCTCATCGCAACTGCCACATGCAAAGGTGCTGAATCAGAACAAATAAATTTTTCGGCTTGTCCGATTAATACAGCTAAATCTTTAAGGCTTTTGGTTTTTCCGTAATAATTTTCAAACAATTCATTGTCATTAACATTTTTGAGAATAATTTCAATACATTCACTATCATCAGGCCCGCCTGCTAAGATAACTTTTTTACCTTTAGATAAAAGTATATTAATAGTTTCCGCCCAAATTTCAGGCGTAATTGTTTTAACTATACCCTTTTGAACGCTTAAACGGCTGACTCCGGGGTGAATAAGTATGGAATTGGGGATTTTTTGCTGAGGCGGGATATCAATTTCCGGAAGTTCCGTTACATTATCCGTAAGAGCTGAAACTAAGTCATGGTACATCTTGCAGGCATATTGATTTTTATTCAGCGGAATCGCTTTTGTAAGAAGTTTTCGGCTTAAATTTCCCGTATCATATCCGTAACGCTCTTTAATTCGGGTTAAAAATAATAAAACACTTATAAACTTATTTCCGCCTGAAGATATGACTATATCAAACTTTCCGGCTCTTGCCTTAAAGATAAATTTCAAAAGTTCAAGATATTTATTTTCACCTTTGACATCAATTAAAATCAAATCATCAATGATATTCGTCAAATCTTTAACCGATTTACTCCTCGGCTCAAGCGCAAGAGTAATTTTTGAATTCGGAAATTCTTTTTTTAAAGAAATTAAACTTGGCAGAAAAAATATCTCATCACCAATTCCGCCAAAATTTATCGCTAAAATATTTTTAAAATCATTTTTCATAACATTATTATTTTAGCAAAAAAATTTTAGAGTTATCAGAAAATTTTTATGTATAATTAACTTATGGTAAATAAAGTAACAACCTCAACCGTAATAGGGTTGGATGCATACAAAATAACGGTGGAAATTGATGTAATAAACTCACTTCCCGGGATTTCAATTGTCGGACTTCCCGATACTGCCGTAAACGAAGCACGTGACAGAGTTCGCTCTGCAATCAAAAACAGCGGTTACACCTTTCCGACCAAAAAAGTTGTCATAAACCTTGCTCCTGCTGACTTAAAGAAAAACGGAACAAATTTTGACCTTCCGATAGCTGTTGGAATTCTGGTTGAAGAAGAAGTTATTGAAAGTGAAAAAATAAAAGAATACGCTTTTATCGGAGAGCTATCGCTCGACGGCAAAATCAGAGGAGTAAGCGGTGTTCTTCCAATTATCTTAGGACTTAAAAGTTCAGGAGTTAAAAATGTAATAGTTCCGTCCGTAAACGCAAATGAAGCTGCACTTGCTGACGGAATAAATATTTATGGAGCAGAAGACCTTACAGATGTTGTAAACCATTTTATTGAAACTCCATTAAAAATTACAAAAATTGACCTCAATTCATATTTAACAAACTCTGATGAAAATGAATATATTTATGATTTTAAAGATGTAAAGGGGCAAAAAAAGGCCAAGAAAGCTTTAGAAATTGCAGCCGCAGGCGGGCATAATCTTCTTATGTCAGGCTCTCCGGGATCAGGGAAAACTCTGATGGCAAAATGTTTTCCGTCAATTCTGCCGCCGCTTGAACTCAGTGAAGCACTTGAAATTACCAAAATATACAGTATTTCAGGACTTTTATCTCCAGATGAACCTTTAATGACAAAACGACCGTTCCGTCCTGTTCACCATACGGCGTCTGCAAACGGGATTATCGGGGGCGGTTCAAACCCAAAACCGGGAGAAATTACACTTGCACACCGAGGGGTATTATTTTTAGATGAAATCGTCGAATTTCCCCGTCAAGTTCTGGAAGTTTTAAGACAGCCGCTTGAAGATGCTAAAGTCGTAATCTCTCGTGCTAATCATTCAATTACTTATCCTGCAAAATTTATGCTTCTTGCTGCGATGAATCCATGCCCGTGCGGGTTTCTCGGAGATAAAGAAAAACAATGCACCTGCTCGGATTTTCAAATAAACAGATATCTTTCTAAACTCTCGGGCCCGCTTTTAGACAGAATTGATCTTCAAATAGAAGTCCCGAGATTAACCTCGGAAGAACTTCTTAAATCAACAGCCTTGGAAGAAACTTCAGCGGATATAAGAAAACGGGTAATTTCTGCAAGAAAAATCCAAACTACAAGATACAAAAATGATAATATTCTTACAAACTCCGAACTTACCCCAAAACTTATCAAAAAATATTGCAAATTAGATAAAGAATCTGAAGAACTTCTTAAAACCGCAATAGTTAAATACCAACTCTCAGGAAGACGCTATGACAGAATTTTAAAACTTGCCAGAACAATCGCTGATCTTGATAATTCAGCTGATATCAAACAAACCCATATAATGCAGGCTCTTCAATATAGAACTTTTATTAATCCTGCATTAACTTAAAACTTCAAGTTTAAAAAATACTTGTCATCTTTTGCTGCGTAATAGGCACAATTAACCCCTAAAAGTTCATCCTTTGAAATACTCTCTGGGTTACAGTAAAATTTATAATTCGTTACGGGATAAAGAGTTCCGGGCTCACCCAATGCAACAAAATTTTTATCTATTAATTGAAATACAAAAACATCGTAGCCTAATTTGTTAGGCTTATCATTACCGCCATTTATATCTATAAGCACAATAAGAGGATCATCTTTCATTATCGGCTTATTTACTCTAAAAAGCTTATCGTCAACAACTATATCTATACCATTTTTATATACCAAATCAGAAATTTTAGCTTTACCATTCATTGTATAATACTCTTTTGTAGGACAAGCTTTATTTTTGTGTTTGTTTTTCTCTCCACATTCAAAACTTTTTAAATTCCTCTTGATAGCTTCTGAAAGATACCAATAATAAATATCATTACCGTCATCTTCTTCAAAGGGCTGTGTTGTTACATAACGCATTGCTTCATTTAATATAAAAACAGACTTTTTTAACCTTAAAGAATAACTTCTTTTTGCAACATGCTTATGAACAATTACAGTCATAACTGCAACGAACAGTATAAATACACCTATGTTGATTAAAAATCGGTATACACTCATTCCGTCCAATAATATTCTTTTATTTATAAACATCATCACCCAAAACTCTTATTTTAAACCATGCCTTTATTTTAATGATTATAACACTACATATTCGAATTTACAAGATAAATAATTAAACCTATTATCGCCGAAATTCCTAAATAAACCAACGGATCGTGTTTTTTCTTAATACTCATGACAAAAAGAATTATAAATAAACCTAATCCGATTAAGCTGAATTCATTCAAAAACATATTCACGCCGACTGCCGCCAAAAGCCCGCAGCCTGCCGGTTTCAGACAATATATAATTGATTTTACATACTCATTATCCTCAAACTGTTTAAGTAATATTGAAACAATTATAACAATAATCAAAGATGGCAAAACAACTGATGCCGTCGCAATCACAGAACCCAAAACTCCTGAAGTAGTAAACCCTGCAAATGTTGCAACATTCACCCCGACAGGCCCCGGGGTAATTGATGCTACCGCAATCATATCAGTTAACTGTTTTGCTGTATACCAGTGACGGGTTTCTGCAATATGATACAAAAACGGTATCGTTGCATACCCTCCGCCAAATGAAAATAAGCCTATATGGAAAAATTCAAGAAATAATTGAAGATAAATCATTCTTTTACCTCCGTTTTATTTCTGTTTAAAATAAACTGCCTTATAACTCCCGTTAATATCGCTAAAATTATAAGTATTGCAGGAGAAATTTTTAAACATAAAGAACACAAAAATACTATAAAAAATACCCAAAATGTAAATCTGCCTTTTATACTTTTACTCCATATTTCTTTTATTGCAAGATAAATTAAAACAAGAACTCCGATTCCGACTCCCCAAAAAATTCCTTGAATAAATCTTAAATTAATAAGTTCTTCAAGAATTTTAGCTAAAACGACAATAAACAAAAACGCAGGCAGCACCATTCCAAAAATTGCCGTAATCGCCCCCATAGTTCGTTTCAATTTATACCCGACAAATATTGAAAGATTTGCAGCTATTAAACCCGGAAGACTCTGGCTTAGTGCCATATATTCGCACAATTCATCATTATCAATCCACCCGCGCTTTTCTATAAGCTCTGACTGCATTATCGGTAAAATTACATAACCTCCGCCCAACAACAATGTCCCGATCTTAAAAAATACTTTAAAGATTTCGTATAATGATTTTTCCATACTAATTATTCAATGTTGCTTTCAATCGCGCCATTGCTCTTGCTACCGCGGCTTCCGCACGCTTAGAATCTATTGATGCATCTTTATCGGCAAGCCGTTCTTTTGCCCTTCTTAATGCCGCCTCAGCTCTTGCAACATCAATATCATCACCGCATTCTGCTGTCGTTGTTAAAATTATACATTCGTTGTCTTTAAACTGAAGAACCCCGCCCATCGTTGTATAAGACTTCGATTCTTCTCCTTTTTTAATTTTTGTAACACCTATATCTAATGCAGCCATCACAGGAATGTGGTTTTTCAAAATCCCAAATTCGCCGTCTGTGCCACGTGTATATATTTCATCAACATCTTCGTCAAATACAACTTTTTCGTGAGTAATTATTTTTAAATGCATAAATTCCTCTTGTTTTAAAGCGCATAATTAATACATATATTTAATTAAGCTTTCAATGTTTTACCTTTTTCAACAGCTTCTTCTATTGTACCTACCATATAGAAAGCTTGCTCCGGTAAATCATCATGCTTACCTTCTATAATTTCTTTAAAGCCTTTTATTGTATCTTCAAGTTTTACATATTTCCCTTGCATACCTGAAAATTGTTCTGCAACAAAGAACGGTTGTGACAGGAACCTTTGAATTTTTCTTGCTCTGTTTACGGTTTCTTTATCTTCATCGGACAATTCATCCATACCCAAAATTGCAATAATATCCTGCAATTCTTTATATTTTTGAAGAATTTCAAGAACTTTTCTCGTTGTATTGTAATGTTCTTCTCCGATAATATTCGGATCCAAAACCCTTGAAGTTGATTCCAAAGGATCAACCGCCGGATAAATTCCCAATGAAGAAATCTGACGGGAAAGAACAGTCGAAGCATCAAGGTGAGAGAACGTTGTTGCAGGAGCCGGATCGGTTAAGTCATCCGCAGGTACGTAAATCGCCTGAACGGAAGTAATTGATCCGTCCTTAGTTGATGTAATACGTTCCTGAAGCTCACCCATTTCGTTAGCCAAAGTCGGTTGATAACCAACAGCCGAAGGCATACGGCCTAAAAGTGCCGAAACTTCAGAACCTGCCTGAGTGAAACGGAAAATATTATCAATAAACAACAATACATCCTGTTTTGAAAAATCTCTGAAATATTCTGCAGCAGTTAACGCCGACAAGCCAACTCTCATACGAGCTCCCGGCGGTTCGTTCATCTGTCCGTATATAAGCGCAACTTTATCAATAACCCCTGATTCTTTCATTTCGTTCCAAAGGTCATTTCCTTCACGTGTTCTTTCGCCTACACCGCCGAACACTGATACGCCTGAATGCTCCATTGCAATGTTATGAATTAATTCCATAATTAAAACGGTTTTACCAACACCGGCACCGCCGAACAAACCTATCTTTCCGCCTTTTTGGTACGGCTGAAGAAGGTCAATAGCTTTAATCCCTGTTTCCAAAATTTCAATATTTGTATTCTGGTCAACAAGTTTTGGAGATTCCCTGTGAATTGGAAGATAAGTATCTGTTTCTACTGGCCCCATCTGGTCTACAGGCTGGCCTGTTACATTTAAAATTCTTCCTAAAATCGGCTTTCCTACAGGAATTTTAATTGGTTCATTGGTGTTAACAACTTTCATTCCTCTTTTAAGACCGTCAGTTGAAGCCATTGCAACCGTTCTGACTCTGTTTCCGCCCAACATCTGCTGAACCTCGGCAACAACAAAACTTCCGTCTTCTTTATAAATATTTAAAGCCGTATAAATTTCCGGCAATTCTCCTGCCTGAAATTCTACATCTATAACAGGACCAATAATTTTTGTAATAACCCCTTCGTTTCTAGTCAATGTCTCCATAAGCTCTCCTTTGCTGACTCAATTATAAAACAATAAAAAATAAATAGCAAATCTAAAACAACTGCTCCGGTGAACTAAAAATAACTTAAAAAAACTAAACATAAGGTTAATTTTTCTTAAAATAACTAAAAAGCAATTGCCTAATTTGATTTAGCGGAGTAAAATTTATTTATGGCATTAGAGGAACAATTATATTCTGACATCCCTCCGACTAAGCTTCGGAACAAAGAGGAGAAATTTAAACCGGCAAAGACAAGTAAATTCTGGCTTTGGGTAGCGAGTTTATTCTTTTTTAATATGCTTCAAAACAGATTTTTTGCATTTCGCTATCAGGGAGAAGAAAATTATTTTGACGGCGGACAGGATGTTCCAACAATACTTTTTGCACCACACTGCAACTGGTGGGACGGAATTGTTTATTATAATATTACTCACAGAATTTTCCATAAAGAAATCCGGCTTATGGTTGAGGAGCTTAACAGATTTCCGCTTTTACGCAGAGGCGGAGCATATTCTGTAAACAAAAAGTCGCCACAATCTGCTATGGAAGCTCTTAAATATTCAATCGAAGTTGTCGGGGATACAAGAAATTTGCTTTGTATTTTTCCGCAAGGAATTATCAGACCTCCGCATTTCAGACCGTTTGAATTTCAAACAGGACTTGCTTATATTGCGCAAAATGCCGTTAAAAGATACGGGAAAGTTAATTTAATCCCTATTGCAATTGATTATTGCTTTTTAAGAGATAACAGACCTGAAGTAATTGTAAAATTTGGCAAGAGAATTGAGCTAAGAGATTCGAATATTGACAGAAAACAATATACCCACTTACTTGAAAGAGCTTTAACTGAAGTTTGCGACCAGCAGCATAAAGAAATTTCTCACGGAGAGATTTCGGATTATAAAATCCTGTTTAAACAGCATCTTAAATGGTACAGAAGAATTGAACAAAGACTTAAAAGAATTGATCTTCCGCCTGTTTCGGGAGTATAAAAAGTTTCAAATTTTAAACATAAAAAAAGACGGATTTAATACCGTCTTTTTTAATTTTCCTATTTCCTATTAATTATGCAACGACTCTTGATACAAAATTTGTAATCTCGAAAAATGTATCTTTTACAAACTCTTTCGCTAACGTGCTCACCGGTCTGTTTTCAAGACAATCAAATACATAGTATATCGGATCACGTGAATTGTTAAATCTCATTCTTCGATCTTTCTTATCTAAATATGTAAAATCTTCATAAGAAAAACCTTTATTACTTCTGCGTCTTGTTCTTTTTCTAATCAATGTACCAAACTGTCCGTTTCCGTTGGTATCGTTCTTCGAACCTGATGCTGTTGGAATCATTTGCTTGCTCTCTTTCTTAACTTCTCTTTATTTATCTCTTACTTATATATAAAGTATATAACACTTAAAAAATTGCTTTTCTTACTCTGTTTTATTAAGAAATGTTAACCTACCATTTATCAATATTTTTAAAGTCATCAAGTGCACCTTTTACAGGAGGGGGATTTCCTTGATTAAGACAGCCATTACTACGATATCTCAAATTAGTCATTTTACTGTTTCCGGGATTGATTAATTTTTCGTCCATTATGACTTCAAACAAATCATATCCTGCTTTATTCGGCCCTTTTTTACCATTAACATCTACCAGCCATAAACTTCTCCAATCAGCATTGTATGGAATTAAAAAGGAACCGTCATATAAGATATAAACGGTCACATTATTATAAATATTTGTTTCATTAAAAGCAGGACACGACATAACATTAAGACCTTGATACTCCTTTATACAACCCTTCGCCAAAGCATTTTTATTACACACCTGCAAAATTTTTAACTCATTTAATACTGCATTGTTAAATTCCCGAAAACCAAATCCGCTGCTGACATATACTCCTTGTCCATCTCCAAATTCGAATAAAACCTTTTGTACTACTTGTGACAAAGCAGAATAATTCTTTTTTATTTGGGTTTTAAGTACAGTCTTCTCAATTTTGGCAATAATTGAAGGCAGGGTCATGGCTGCAACTAATCCGATAATTCCTATTGTTATAAGTGTTTCTGCCATAGTAAACCCGTATTTTACATGTTTCACTGGTATTCTCCTGTATTTTTTATATGTAACACTTTTAAATTATACAAGCATTGCTTGTATAAATCAATAAAAAATACAATCATTACATTGTTTTATTTTTTACAACCATCTCTTAAATTAGATATGAGGTACTCATGCAGTTAAAAAAAGCCTTAGGGAAAAATATACAAAAATATCGAAAAATTAACAAAATTACCCAAGAAAAACTCGCTGAACTTGTCGGAGTAGAAATTAACAGCATAAGTTCAGTAGAAACAGGTAAGTATTTCCCTTCACCTGATAATATCGTAAATATTGCAAAAGCTCTCAAAGTTTCATTGCCGGATTTATTTAATTTTAAAGATGAATACACTAATGAAGACTATTTAGAAGAAATATCCTGCCGGCTTAATTTAATAAAAAATGACAAAAGCAAATTAATGTCAGTAAATGCGTTTTTAGAAAATCTGCTTTAAAATAATTATTTTTCTGCCTTTACATCTTCATCAAGCTTTAGCTCAATATCATCTTCCTCTTGAGAGGCAAGGTTTTTACCTATTGCTTTTTCTAACGAAGCTTTTGCAACGTTATATTGATACAATGCACCGTAATAATTCAATTGAGCAGTTTGGTAAGTCGTTTGAGCTTCTTTCAACTCAATCGGGTCAGCTTCGCCTACTCTATAACGGCCGTATGAAAGCTCATAATTTTCTTTTGCCTGTTTTACCTGCAAAATAGCAACAGGAATTTGATTTTTCTTTTCTACCAAAGTCAAATATGCATTTTGAATTTCCAAAAATATTTGGTTTTGAGTATTAATTGCATTGGCTATTTCTTTATCATAAAGATATCTTGCTTCTTTAATTTCATTCTTTATGAGCATTCCGTTAATCGTTGGAAAATTCAAGTATCCGCCTATATTGTAACCGTAATTTGAAGTAAAGCTTTTACCGCCAACTTGACCTTGACCTTCTATTGAAAGTGTTGGGAAATATGATTTTTTAACCAGCTTTAAAGTCTGTTTTGCTGTTTCAACTTTAGTTTCTGCAAGCTTTAAATCAGGTCTTGAATCACGTGCGATTTCAACAGCTTTTTCTAAAGTTATGTCTACTGGCTCATACCTTAATCTCTCTTTTACATCATAAGGCTCTATAAAAGGCACCCCCATTACATTATTAAGCTTTGCAACCGCTAAATTTACGGCATTGCTTGCCTGAATAAGCTGTAACTTTGCATTACTCAAATTAGACTCCGCAATTGTTACGTCGACTTTCGGGTTTAAGCCGATTTCATAAAACGCTTTTGCCTGATCATAAAACATTGTGTATTGAGAAACCGTAGTTTCGGCAACTCTTTTGTTTTCGTATGCATACAAAAGATTAAAATATGCATCTTTTGTTTCATAAATAACGGTATTAATAGTTTCAGAAAGCGTTGACTTTTGACCTTCATATTCAAGCTTGCGAATTGTTGCCTGATTTTGGGTTACCCCAAAATCATAAAGCATTTGCTGCAAAGTAATCTGACCTAAAATATAATAGTTAAACGTCAAATTCCTGCCCAACGCATCCGATAATTGAAGCTGCCTGATTCTTGTATAACCTGTCTGCCAGCTAAACTGCGGAAAATAATTCGACCAAACCTGTCTGATTCTCGTATCTGATGCCAAAACATCATGAAATGCCGCATTGATTTGAGGATTGTTTCCAAGCGCAATTTCCAAACAACGTTCCAGCGTTAAATCAATATTTTTTTCAACCGAACCTTCTATAACAATCTTGTCATCAACTTTTTTAGGCAAAACTTCTTCTGCATGCGGAAATTCTTTCGGATTGATAGTATTTCCGGTTTTGTGCGCAACTTCTTCTGCTTGAGATAAAGTTCCGAACATTGATATTAAAATTATTATTAAAATACGCTTTAACATAATTTATAAAGTTTCCTTATTTTTCTTTTCTTTATATTTTTGAGCAAGCTTGTGTGTATATGCTTTAAAGCCTTCTATAATTACGTAATAAGCGGGCACAAGAAAAGTTCCGATAAATGCAACCGCCATCATTCCACCAAAAACTGTCATACCGACAGAATTACGGCTTGCAGCTCCGGCACCTTTTGCAAACACAAGAGGAAGCAAACCTAATATAAACGCAATGTTTGTCATCATTACAGCTCTAAATCTTAATTTTGCAGCCTCTAATGCTGCATCTTTATAAGGCATACCGGCTTCATGGGCATCTTTTGCAAATTCTATAATCAAAATTGCCTGCTTTGTAGAAAGCCCGATTAACATTACAAGCCCGATTTGAGCATAAATATCAAGCGAAAGCCCCGCAAATGTTCCGAATATTCCTGCCACATACTGGAAGAACAATGCTCCCATAATAGCCACCGGCGATACAAGCATTACGGCAACCGGAAGCATCCAGCTTTCATACAATCCGACAAGAAACAGATATACAAATACCAGCGACATTATAATAATAGGCAGAATTTGTCCTGAAGATTCCTGCTCCTGCCTTGAACTTCCTGACCAAGCATATCCCATATCTTCCGGCAAAACTTCATCAGAAACCTGCTCCATAATCTTTATTGCATCACCTGAGCTTACACCCGTTTTTGTCATCCCGTTAATAGTAATTGCAGGATACATATTAAATCTTGTCAAACTGTAAGGCCCGACAATTTCTTTAACCTCGACAACGGAAGTTAACGGAACCATTTTGCCGTAATTGTTTTTGACATAAATTTTATTAATATCAGCAGGCTTTTCTCTGAACTCAGAATCCGCCTGCAAATAAACACGATATACACGACCGTATTTATTAAAGTCGTTTACGTAAGATTTTCCGAAATATCCGGCTAACGCACTGTATATTTCTGACATCTCAACCCCTTGAGCCATTGCCTTATCTGCGTTTACGTTAATCAACAACTGGGGAAGGTTTGCCGTAAATGAAGTGTAAACGAGCTGAAATGCCGGATTTTTATTTGCCGCAGCGATTAATTTTTCGGCTTCTTCGTATAATTCCTGCGGAGTTCTGTCGCCTTTATCCAGAAGTTCATATTCAAACCCGCCAAACATTCCCAATCCTGAAATTGAAGGCGGTGAAAATACCGCAATCTTTGCCGAAGGATAGTTTGAAAATTCCTGCTGCATTTTGCTCATAATACTTTGCATCGAAAGTTCTTTTTTCTTTCGCTTTGACCAATCCGAAAGTCTTGCAACTATCAATGCCGTATTTTCGCCGGAATACCCTACAAGCGTAATCGTTGTTTCTACACCGGGAATTGCAAGTATTTTCTTCTCAATTTCGGTTGCCACAATATCCGTTCTGGAAGCTGAAGACCCGTCAGGAAGCTGTATTTGCGAAAATATCGCACCCTTATCTTCAGTCGGCAAAAATCCCTGTGGTATTAATTTCCCTAAAAATGCGATAAATGCAACTATTAATAAAAATGTTGTTATCGTAGCTTTTGGGGAATCTATAAAAAATTTAGCGCCAACCAAATATTTATCACGAACACGATTAAACCATTCATCAAACTTTTGAATTAGTTTCAGATGGCTTTGTTCTTCACCTGATTTTAAAATCATTGCACAAAGAGCAGGTGCCAAAGTTAATGCAACAAGTGTTGACAAACCGATAGAAGATGCTATACAAAGCGCAAACTGTCTGAACATTCTGCCCGTAATTCCTGCCATAAATGAAACAGGCACAAACACCGCCATCAATACAAGAGATGTCGCCAAAACTGCCCCGAAAACCTCCTGCATCGTAACTTCCGTTGCATCTTTCGGGTTTTTACCCTCCTGAATGTGGCGTTGAGTATTTTCCAATACAACAATCGCATCGTCTACGACTAAACCTACCGCCAAAACTAATCCGAAAAGTATAAGTAAGTTTATTGAAAAACCTAACAGGTTCATAAATATAAATACACCGATTAACGAAACAGGAATTGCACAAAACGGAATTAATGCAGCTCTTGCGCTTCCTAAAAATACGTAAGTTACAATTCCGACCAATACAATCGCTAAACCGATTGCGTTTATAACTTCTTTAATCGATTCTCTTACAAAATCCGTTTCGTCACGCTCAATTTTGTATTCAATACCCTGCGGAAAACTCTTTGACAGCTCCGCCATTTTCTTTCTTATTTTATTTGAAAGATCAATTGCGTTTGCTTCCGGAAGCTGGCTGACTGAGATAATCGCAGAATTTCTGCCGCCAATTCGCGAGAAATATGAATAACTTTCAGCCCCGAGTTCAACACGAGCAATATCCTTTAACCTAATCTGCGAACCGTCAGGTTTTGAGCGGACAATTATATCCTCAAACTCTTTTACATCCTGTAGTCTGCCCTTTGTTCTCATTGTAAGCTTAATCATCTGCTTATTTTTCATAGGTTCAACACCCAAATCCCCCGCAGGACTTTGGGTATTTTGGTATTGGATTGCATTGCTGACTTCAGAAATTGATACTCCTAAATTTGCCATCTTTGAAGCATCAAGCCAAATTCTCATCGAATAATCGGCAGAACCGAATACCGAAACTTTACCCACACCTTTTATACGGGCAAGCTCATCCTTAATATAAATTGAAGCATAATTTGCGACATACAAAGCATCATAAGTATGAGTCGGAGAATTTACAGCAATCATCATTAACCCCGGACCACCGGTTGATTTTTTAACCGAAAGCCCGTACCTTTTTACTTCTTCAGGCAGCCTCGGAGTTACAAGCTGAAGCTGGTTTTGGACGTTTACTACCGCCATATCAGGATCCGAACCTATTTCAAAATACAAAGTTAACTGATACTGACCGTTTTGAGATGTCGAAGACATATAAATCATATCTTCAACACCGTTTAACTGTGCCTCAATAGGTGCGGCAACCGTAGACTCAACGACATCCGAACTTGCACCTGCATAAGTTGCAGTTACTACAACCTGCGGGGGCGTAATTGACGGATATTCTTCCAAAGGAAGAAGATTTATCATCAGCATTCCTGCAAGAATTATCGCCAAAGATATTACTATCGCAAGCTTCGGTCGTTTTATAAAAATATTGCCTTTATTTTCTGCCATTTTTATTTTTTCTCCGGTTCAGTGCTGTTTGTCAGTTCTTTGCTTTTAATCTTTTCCATTTCTTCTTTCGTTACTATTGTAACCGGCTTTCCCGGAACAACTTTTTGAAGTCCGTCGGTTACAATCTTGTCACCTTTTTTTAACCCTTCTTCCACAATCCAATCATTGCCGCTTTGACCTTTTGTTTTTATATAAACAAGCTGTGGCAAATTTTCTTCATCAAGTTTATAGACAAATTTGCCTGCCTGATTTTCCTGCACTGCCGTCTGGGGAACTACTGGAATATTAGAGGGTTTATTTGCATAAAGTTTTACTGTTAAAAATTCACCTTGAATTAATGCGTTATTCGGGTTCTGAAAAGTCGCCCTCATCGTTATTGTACCGGTTGACTGGTCAACTTTGTTGTCTTGAAAATCCTGAACACCGTCAAATTTATATTTTTCTCCGTTTGAAAGATAAAGTTCGGTTTTTCTGTTTGAGTTTGCCTCAGCATCAGAATTTGCAAGAATTGCATAATCGTTTGAATCCAGCGGGAATGTTACATAAATCGGATTTGTACTGTTAATTGTCGTCAAAGCACCTGATGAAGGGGTTACGTAGTTGCCGACCGTTACGTTTATAATCCCGACTCTGCCGTCAACAGGAGATTTCACCATTGTATAACCCATAATTCGCTGGCTGTCGTTATAACTTGCCTCGGCTGATGCCACTTGCGCCTTCAATGAATCCCGCTGTGAAAGCATCTGATCGTACTGAGATCTTGCTATGTAATCGTTTTTAACCAATTCTTCGGATCTTTTAAGCTGTTTTTCCGCAAATGCCAACTGTGCCTTTAAATTTGCTACATTTGCGCTTGCTACTTTCGCAGAATTTACAAACTCCGCAGGTTCTATCTGAAACAACGTCTGACCTGCTTTTACAAAATCACCCTCTTTAAAATAACTCTTGGTCAAATATCCTGAAATACGAGCTAAAACATCTACTCGATATTTTGCAACAACTCTTCCGGGGGCTTCGTAAGTTCTTATTATGCTTCTGTCTTGGATTTCTTCCACTACAACTTGCGGAGCAGGCTTGTTTCTTAAGGCTTTATTGCTTTTTATCTTATTGAATACCGTAACACTATATCTTGCAATAATAGCACCCAATAATACCGCTAATATTATTATTATTGTTTTTTTCATCGTTTTCCCCTAATCTTTTTAAATCGGATATTTGTATATTTTTAAAAATTATGCTACTTTTACAATAATTCAATTATACAAAATCCAATTCAAAAAGCAATATTAATTACATGGACAAATTGAACCCGTTATTTTCCGATTATAAGATTTTTAAAAAATATACAAAGAGGCGGAGCCTGATATTGCAGGCTCCGCCTCTTAATTTATTCAACTATTACTTTATAGCCTCAAGACATTCTTCACAAATTCCATCAGCATTAAGTTTTCTGTATTTCCAGCAGCGTGCACATTTTTTGCCCTCTGCTTTTGTAACCCAAACAGTATAATCGTCTTCTTTATATTCATTTAAAACATCTGACGGTTTTTCGTCAGCTACATAAGCCTGTGAAGTTATGAATATATTGCAAAGTTCATCTTCATTTGCTTTTAATACTGCATTATCTTTTACGCTTACATAAACCGCAACTTCCAGAGAACTTCCGACTTTTTTATCTGCTCTTAACGGCTCAATTGCACGGCTTACGACTTCACGTGCTTTTAGAATTTGCGTAAATTCTTCATCTAATTTTTCATTTTTCCATTCGGATTTTGCTTCAGGCCATTTTGAAAGCAGAATACTTTCTAACCCGCCCTTTTGAGATTCCGGAACACTCATCCAAATATCTTCTGCTTGATGAGGCATTACAGGAACAAGCATTCTGACTAAAGCCTGCAATATTTCATACATTACAGTCTGGCAAACTCGACGGGAAATTGATTTTTTGCCTGCTGTATAAAGTCTGTCTTTTACGATATCCAAGTAGAATGAGCTTAAGTCAACAGCTGCAAAATTTTGAAGATGTTGAAAATATTTGTAAAATTCATAATTTTCAAACGCAACGGTTACTTCTTCTATCAGATTGTTGAGTTTGTGAAGCGCAAATTTGTCTAATTCATTCAAATCTTTATATTCTACATAGTCAACTTTCGGATCAAAATCAAAAAGGTTGCCAAGCAAAAATCTTGCAGTATTTCTTGTTTTCTTAAAGATTTCAACAAGCTGCTTAACTATATTATCACCGATTTTGGTATCATTTCTGTAATCGACTGACGCTGCCCAAAGTCTTAGAATATCAGCGCCGTAATTCTTTATAATATCATCAGGGCGAATGTAATTTCCCAAAGACTTTGACATTTTTCTGCCGTCCTCACCGAATACAAAACCGTGAGTTAGAACTGTTTTATATGGAGCCTTACCCTCAGTTGCGACTGAAGTTAAAAGCGATGATTGGAACCAGCCTCTGTGC
Organism: uncultured bacterium; assembly: GCA_949297715.1. Classification (GTDB taxonomy): domain Bacteria; phylum Cyanobacteriota; class Vampirovibrionia; order Gastranaerophilales; family Gastranaerophilaceae; genus Scatenecus. Next base: position 71,965 of record CASFTJ010000006.1, read on the forward strand.
TGATCGGAACCTTCCAGATACATTTCGACAGGAGTCGTTCCAAGCTGTTCGCTTCTTTTTTCCACAACAGCTCTCCAGCTTATACCTGAGTCAAACCAGACATCCATAATGTCATTTTCTTTTCTAAAGTGGTTTTTACCGCATTTCGGGCACTTGAAACCGCTCGGCAAAAGTTCTTCTGCGCTATACTTAACCCAGGCATCAGAACTTTCTTTTTCAAAAATTTCAGCGATATGATTTATTGTTTCATCAGTTACAATAACTTCACCGCAATCTTCGCAATAGAATACAGGAATCGGCACACCCCAAGCTCTTTGACGGGAAATACACCAATCAGTACGCCCTGCAACCATATTTGAAATTCTGCTTTCTCCGTTTGCAGGAATCCATTTTACATTTTTAATTGCTTCCAGCGCTGCATCTCTGAATTTGTCAACTTTTACAAACCACTGAGGCGTTGCACGATAAATTACCGGATTTTTGCATCTCCAGCAGTGCGGATAACTGTGGCTTATATCCTGCGCCTTCAATAAAGCTCCGCAATTTTGAAGTTTTTCTATTACAATTTTGTTTCCTTTGTAATAAGGAACACCTTCAAGATCCTTATCTTGAACCTTTTCCGTCCAAATTCCGCGTCCGTCAAGAGGCGAGAATACTTCAATTCCGTATCTGCATCCAACTTCATAGTCCTCTAAACCGTGGCCGGGAGCTGTGTGAACAGAACCTGTACCTGCATCAAGAGTAACATGTTCCCCTAGAATTATCGGCGATTTTCTGTCGTACAAAGGATGTTTTGTATTCAAAAGTTCAAGATCCTGACCTATGCAAGAGCCGATAACTTTAATATCTTTTTCATCCCATTCGACATCATTTAAAAATGCACCGAGAAGCTCCTGTGCTGCGACATAAACATCACCTTTATATTCAAAGAAGGTATATTCAAATTTCGGGTGCATACTGATAGCCATATTTGACGGAATTGTCCAAGGTGTTGTTGTCCAAATTATTGCGTAAACATCTTTATCAGATTTTCCGCCTAAAATTTTACCGTTAATTTTATTTGTACTTTCTTCATCAAACTTAAATCTTACATAAATTGAAGTTGAGGTGTGGTCGGCATATTCAACTTCCGCTTCTGCAAGTGCAGTTTCGCAGGATGCACACCAGTAAACAGGCTTCATCCCTTTTTCAATGTAACCTTTTTTGTACATTTCGCCAAAAACTCTTATCTGCTCAGCTTCGTATTCTGGTGCAATCGTTAAATACGGATGTTCCCAATCACCCCAAACGCCAAGACGCTTAAATTCATTTTCCTGACCTTTTAAATTTTTATGCGCAAACTCACGGCATTTCTGACGGAGTTCATAAGGTGTAACAGCACTTCTTCCGCCTTTAATCTCTTTTACAACCTTATTTTCAATCGGAAGTCCGTGCCCGTCATATCCGGGAACATAAGGAGCATAAAATCCTCTTTGAGATTTATACTTGGTTAAAATATCTTTTAAAATTTTATTGAGTGCTGTTCCTACGTGAATTTTTTCACTGCTCAAATACGGCGGCCCGTCATGAAGAATAAATTTATTGTTCTTATCTTTATTTGCAACAGATTTTTCGTAAATTCTGTTTTCTTCCCAAAACTTTTGGATTTCAAGTTCTCTTACCGTCGCATTTGCCCTCATCGCAAGACTTGTCTGCGGGAGGTTCAGGGTGTCTTTAAATTCAACTTTCGTACTTTCACTCATCTTATTCTATCCTTCTTTTCTAGTTGTATTTTATTAATTTCTTTCGTGATTTTTTCTAAAATTTTCGATATCTACGCCAATACTTTCAGCTTTCGATTGCGCTACGAACTCTTTCATTTTATCATAATCAAAAACTTTTTCCCATCGGGCAATTACAACCGTCGCAACACAGTTGCCGATAAGGTTTACGGTTGTTCTGCCCATATCAAGAATCTGGTCAATTCCAAGCAAAATTGCAACACCTAAAATCGGAATATCAAAACTTGCTAAAGTTCCTGCAAGAACTATCAAAGAAACTCTCGGAACCCCAGCAACACCTTTGCTTGTCAACATTAAAGCCAGCATTATAATTATCTGCTGATTCAAATCCAAATGAATTCCGACGATTTGAGATGAAAACAAAACCGCCATTGCAAGGTAAAGAGTGCTTCCGTCAAGGTTAAAAGTATATCCCGTCGGCATAACAAAACCTACTATATTTTTCGGAACTCCAAAGCGTTCCATAATTTCCATAGCCTTAGGAAAAGCAGCCTCTGAGCTTGCTGTTGTAAATGCCAAAAGTGCCGGCTCCTGCAATGCTCTTAATAAATTTCTGAATGAAATTCTTACAATTTTGCAAACCAAAAACAAAACCAATACTACAAAAATTGCAAGCGCAAAATATAATGCACCGATTATTTTAAAATAATTTTTAAGAACAGCAAGTCCGTTTGCGCCGACGGTTGCGGCTATTGCACCGAAAATCCCGAGCGGTGCAAAATACATAACGTATTCGGTGAACTTAAACATTATCTGCGAAACGGAATTTAAAACATCCAAAACCGGCTGAGCTTTCTTGCCGACAGCACAAATTGCAAGCGCAAAAAATATAGAAAACACTACAATTTGAAGCAGATTTCCTTTAGCCATCGAATCAACGATGCTTGTTGGGAAAATATCCGTAACCATTGCACTAATTGAAGTATGCGCCTGACTTGCGGCAATAACTCCTGCTGCCTGCATTTCTATAGCGTGAGGCGAGGTTCCCGACACAAACCCGACACCGGGCTTGAATATATTTCCGACAGTAAGTCCTATAATCAAAGCCAATGTCGTTACAATTTCAAAATAAATAATAGTTTTAAGCCCGATTTTTCCTAACTTTTTCGCATCACCATGCCCTGCAATTCCAACTACCAAAGTCGAAAACAAAAGCGGAGCTATAATCATCTTAACCATTCGCAGAAAAATTTCCGCTAACGGTTTCATTTTAACAGCAAAATCAGGGAAAAAATGTCCGACTGCTATGCCTAAAAATAATGCTAAAAATATCAGGGCTGTAAGTCTTGAGTGTTTCAAAAATTTTCACCTCGGATGATATTATATTACAAACATGAATATCTAAAAAGTTATAAAAAATATTTTGTTACAAAACAGTCATTTATTTAAAATATCATGTTGCATGACTTTTCAAATTGATGTAGAATTGTAGAACAAACCATGCTTTAAATATTTTTATTTATGGGGATGATTTTTTAGTTTTTAATAAGAAGACTTGGACTAATAAATGGAGGTTAGTGTGAACTTAGTGGAAGAAAAATTGAATTTATCCGAAAACGCAATAAAAGTTCTCGAAAGAAGATACTTAAAACGAGATAAGGACGGCAATTGTACAGAAACACCGGCTGATATGTTTAAGCGTGTAGCGATGGCGATTGCATCAGGTGATTTAAAATTCGGCAAATCTCAGGCTGAAGTAGATAAACTTGCTGAACGTTTTTATGATTTTATAACCAAATGTTATTTTATGCCAAACTCTCCAACATTAATGAATGCGGGAAGAGAACTCGGTCAATTGGCAGCTTGCTTTGTACTGCCTGTTGAAGACAGTTTGGAAGGAATTTTTGAAACAGTTAAAAATACCGCACTAATTCATAAATCAGGCGGCGGAACAGGTTTTTCATTTTCAAGACTCCGTCCGAAAAACAGCGTTGTAAAATCAACAATGGGTGTTTCTTCAGGCCCTGTTTCATTTATGGAAGTATTCAACGCCGCAACCGAAGCCGTTAAACAAGGCGGCACAAGACGCGGTGCTAATATGGGTATTTTAAGAGTTGATCACCCTGATATTTTAGACTTTATCAACTGCAAATCAGATAACAATAAATTAAATAACTTCAACATTTCAGTTGCAATTACTGATAAATTCATGGAAGCACTGAAAAAAGGTGAAGATTACGATTTAGTAAATCCTCAAAACAATCAAGTCGTTGCAAGATTAAATGCTAAAAAAGTATTTGATTTAATTGTTGACGGCGCTTGGAGAAACGGCGAACCGGGTATAATTTTCATCGACAAAATGAATTCAGACAACCCGACACCTTTGGTAGGCCAAATTGAATCAACAAATCCTTGCGGAGAAGTTCCTCTCTTAGCTTACGAAGCTTGCAACTTAGGTTCAATTAACTTAGGCAGAATGGTTATTGAAGGCTCAAACGGCCCTGAAATTGATTGGAAAACTCTTGCCGATACAACAAGAACAGCAATAAGATTTTTGGACAACGTAATTGCCGTAAACAATTATCCGCTTCCGCAGATTTCGGAAATGGTTCAAAACAACCGCAAAATCGGACTTGGCGTAATGGGCTGGGCTGATATGCTTATGAAAATGGGACTTTCATACAGCTCTGCCGAAGGGACAAAACTTGCTTCTCAAATTATGGAATTTATTGATTACGAATCAAAATGCGAATCAATTGAACTTTCAAAAGAAAGAGGCAGATTTAACAACTTTAAAGGAAGCATTTACGACGGTAAAGACTTCTTGTATAACAAATACAAAGGAAAATCCGCAGGCAAAGTTTCCGACGAACAATGGAAAGAATTGGATTCACAAATTGAAAAATACGGTATCCGTAATGCAACAACAACTTGTATTGCGCCGACCGGTACAATTTCAATGATTGCAGGAGCTTCAGGCGGAGTTGAACCTTTGTTCGGACTTGTATTTTCAAGATTAATTATGGACGGAACAGAAATGCTTGAAATCAATCCGATATTCAAGGAATACGCAATCAAAAACGGATTTTATTCCGAAAGCTTGATGAAAGAAATTGCAAAAACAGGTTCAGTTGCACACATTGCAGGAGTTCCCGAAAATGCCAAGAAGATTTTCGTAACAGCTCATGATGTTTCACCATACTGGCACGTAAAAATGCAGGCAGCATTCCAGCTTCACACAGACAACGCTGTTTCAAAAACCGTAAACTTTGAAGAACATGCAACTCGTGAAGATATTGAACAAGCTTACATTTTAGCTTACGAAAACAACCTAAAAGGAATTACCGTTTACAGAAATAACAGCCGTCAATTCCAACCGATGAATTTGGACGCTAAAAAATCAGAAGCACAGGTTGAAGCAGAAAAGTCAATGAAGACAGTTTCTGAACCTGAGAAAAAACCTGAAATGACAAATCCGATTAAGGAAACTAAAACGGAAGATTACAACCCGACAGGCGAAATCAAAACCGTTAAATGTCCTGAATGCGGAAACGAAATTCAGATGGCAGAAGGTTGCTTCATTTGCCTAAAATGCGGATATTCAGGTTGTTCATAGGAAACGACTTAAATATTAAAAACGTAAAAAGGCCTGCCTAAAAAAGCAGGTCTTTTATTTTGCAAATATAAATTCAAACAATGTAAACTTTCGTAAAAACGCCCTCAAAAACTAGCAATATTTAAAGTATTCCGCACTTTATATAATTAAGTGGTGTAATCGGAAAGGTTTGTGCGAAATGAAAACGGAAATGGTTAATACATTAAATTCATCGGTAATCGGCGGAAACTTAGTTCAACTTGATAACAAAAACCGTTATCACGTAACAGATAAGAACGGTAAAACAAAAATCTTAACCCGAGATCAGTTTGAAAAAAATATTGAAAAGAATGCAGATAAACTTCAAACGGGAGAAGACATCAAATTCAAAAAACCGATGTCATTTTTTTCAAAAGCAATGCTGACACTTTTAGGCGCAGGAACAATTGCCGGCATAATTTACCGCAAAGACCTTCTGAAATTTTTCAAATCATCCCAAACTAAAGAAGTTATAAATAATCTTGTAAACAGCGAAAGCGGACAACAAATTAAAAAAGCAAGCGAAAATATTAAAGATACCGTTGATGATGTAATAAAAAATCCAAAAACTTATGCTCAAAAAATTGACGGTTTTGTAGCAAAATGGACAGAAAAAGGTATTAACGGAATTGGTAAAGTAGTTGATTTTATAAAAGGATTTAAAAAATAAAACAGCAACAAAAAATAAGAAAATCTAAATCCCTGTGAACGTAAAAATTTACAGGGATTTTTTAATGAAAAAAACGTAATTCTTTACACAAACAAGGGTTTTATATATAATGAACAGGCAAAGGAATTAAAAAATATGTCTGTAGCATTAGCAGAAGAAAGAATACAAGAAATTGTCAAAGAAACCGCTCTTAAGCACATTGCAATCATAATGGACGGGAACAGACGCTGGGCAAAGGCACACAATTTACCCTCAGCCTTCGGACATAAAAAGGGTGTTGATGCACTGAAAGCAACAATGAGAGCCTGCGACGATTTCGGGATAAAATATCTAACAGTCTACGCATTTTCGACCGAAAATTGGAATCGAAAACCTGAAGAAGTTTCATTTCTGATGGATTTACTCGGAACAACACTTCAGAATGAGCTTAAGGAAATGCACGAAAACAATGTTGTAATAAATTTCATCGGTGACACTACAAAATTAAGCGAAAAACTTCAAAAGATATTAAAAAACTCAGTTGAAACAACAAAAAACAACACTGGCGTAAACCTTCAAATAGCCTTTAATTACGGGGCAAGAGATGAGATAGTTTATGCAGTTAAAAACATCTGTAAAAAAGTTCAATCAAAAGAGCTTTCTATTGATAAAATAACCGAAGATATAATATCAAATAATTTATACACAAAAAACATTCCCGATCCTGATTTGCTAATCCGAACAGGCGGAGAGATGAGGGTTTCGAATTATCTTTTATGGCAGATAGCATACAGCGAGTTTATAGTTACCAAAAGATACTGGCCTGAATTTGACAAAAAAGCACTTGCTGAAGCCATTTTAGAGTTTGACGGCAGACAAAGACGCTACGGAAAATAAGAATTTAAAAGGAGTTTTATGAAGATAATAATAGCCACCCAAAACCCGCATAAAGTAGAGGAAATAAGAGAAATCGCCCGCCTTTACAATTTAACTGGGGTAGAGTTTGAAGCAATTGACAGCAGTTTAGATTTTAACCCTGATGAAAACGGGCAGACTTTTGAAGAAAACTCTTTTATAAAGGCCAAAGAAGCGAACCGCCTGACAGGAGAATACACGCTTGCAGATGATTCAGGTCTATGCGTTGAAGCACTTGAAGGTGCCCCAGGGATTCACTCTGCAAGATATGCAGACACCGCACAAAAAAGAATTGACAAACTGCTTGATGCACTTAAAAATTCACAAAATCGCAAAGCTAAATTTGTCTGCGCACTCACTCTTATAAACCCCTCAGGCGACGTAGAATTTACGACAAGAGGTGAATGCCTTGGAGAAATTGCAACCACACAATCAGGCAACCATGGATTTGGTTATGATCCTGTGTTTTTAGTTGATGGAACCTCCAAAACAATGGCAGATATGGCAGAAGATGAAAAAAACAAAATTTCCCACAGAAGCCGTGCTATGCAAAAACTTTTTGATTATTTGAAAAAATAAACCTTATTTTTATGCGATAATTTTTGTATGCAAAATCTTATTGATAAAGCAAAAAAAGAACATTCTCTTACAAAATCAGAAATTGTTGAAATATTAAAAGACAATTCCGTAAATGACTATCTTTTTAAATCCGCAGACGAAGTAAGAAAAAAATTTAAAGGCGATGCAGTTTATTTAAGAGCCTTAATTGAATTTTCAAATATTTGCAGATGCAATTGCTGCTACTGCGGAATACGACGTGATAATAAAAATATTGAGCGCTATAGACTTGAAAAAGATGAAATAATAAAACTTGCAAATTTTGCAATCCAATCAGGTTACAAAACTATCGTTCTTCAAAGCGGAGAAGATTTGTTTTTTAAAGCGGATTATCTTGCAGAAATTATAAAAGAAATTAAAAAATCAGATGTCGCAATAACCTTAAGCATAGGTGAAAGAACCTTTGAAGAATACAAAATCCTAAAAGAAGCCGGAGCCGACAGATTTTTACTTCGAATTGAGACAACTGACGAAAATTTATACAAAAAAATGCACCCTAATATGGATTTTGCAAACAGAAAAAGATGTTTATATGATTTAAAAAAACTCGGATTTGAAACAGGAACAGGCTCTCTTATAGGGCTTCCGGGGCAAACTCTGGAAAGTCTTGCAGAAGATATTTTATTCTATAAAGAACTTGATGCTGATATGATAGGTATAGGGCCTTTGATTGTTCATCCTGAAACACCTTTAAAAAACGAAAAAAACGGGGATTTAATTTTGGCAATAAAAGTTTTAGCCCTAACCCGCCTGCTTTTACCCGATATAAATATTCCTGCGACAACTGCGATGGAAACACTTCATCCTCAAGGCAGAATTATGGCACTTCAATCAGGTGCAAACGTTATTATGCCAAATATCACGTTTGAAAAATGCAAAAAAAATTACGAAATCTATCCGAACAAAGCTTCTGTGGATTATTCAAAATTGCAAACTGATCTTAAAACCATCGGGCGAAAAATTTCTGGCCGAAAAGGTTACAGGAAAGACTTCTTAAATTAAAAACGAAAGGAATTTTTTAATGAGAATTGCTGAAAATATTTTAGAAATAATAGGCAACACACCGCTTGTAAAAATTAACAGAATGAATGATGGCGGGGCTGAAATTGTTGTAAAACTTGAAAAACAAAATCCCGCAGGTTCTGTCAAAGACCGCCCTGCCCTAAATATGATTGAAAAAGCTGAAAAAGAAGGTTTAATAAATAAAGACACAGTGATAATAGAGCCTACAAGCGGAAATACAGGAATAGGATTGGCTCTTGTGTGTGCAATTCGAGGATATAGAATGATTTTGACAATGCCAGAGACAATGAGCTTGGAAAGACGAAAACTTCTATCCGCATACGGTGCCGAACTTGTGCTTACCGAAGGAAAAAAAGGAATGCAAGGAGCCGTCGAAAAAGCCGAAGAACTTCATCAGGAAATCAAAAATTCTTTCATTCCTCAACAATTTGCAAACCCAGCAAATCCTGATTCGCATTCTTCAACAGCCGAAGAAATCTGGTCAGATACAGACGGCAAAGTTGATATTATTGTCGCAGGAGTCGGCACAGGCGGAACAATTTGCGGAATTTCAAAATTCTTAAAAGCTAAAAATCCAAACATAAAAGCGATAGCCGTCGAACCTTATGAAAGCCAGGTTTTAAAAGGCAAACAATCGGGCACACATAGAATTCAAGGGATTGGTGCAAACTTTGTTCCAGAAAACTTTGATAACAACTTAGTTGATGAAATAATTCCCGTAAGAAGTGAAGATTCTATTCTTACAGCCCGCCGAATGGCAAAAGAGGAAGGGATTTTATCAGGAATTTCTTCAGGTGCGGCACTTTGTGCTGCAAATGAACTTTCAAAACGCCCTGAAAACAAAGATAAATTAATCGTAGTAATCTTACCGGACAGCGGCGAAAGATATCTTTCAAGCGAATTGTTTGAATAATCTGGAGCAAAAATTATTTATATTTATTTTAAAAAGACATGTACTGAACATAAGCGCCAATACATGTCTTTTTATGTTTTTCTGTTATCTAATAAAGCGGTTCTCACTAACATCTCGCCGATGTATAGGAGTGGACTTCGTCCACTACATCATGCCGCCCATACCGCCCATGCCAGGCATTGCAGGAGCATCAGCTTTTTCTTCCGGAATATCAACAACCGCAGCTTCTGTAGTTAACAACATAGAAGCGACAGATGCTGCATTAACAAGAGCTGATCTTGTAACTTTAGCCGGATCAACGATACCTGCCTGGAACATATCAACGTATTTGTCGTTCAAAGCATCGTAACCATAAGCACCGTCGTGAGAAAGAATAGCATCAACCACAACATCAGCTTTAGCGCCGGCGTTACGAGCGATTAATCTCAACGGAACATCAAGTGCTGCCGTCAAGATTTTGAACCCGACTTTTTCATCATCAGAAGAGAATGAAGTTGTGTCAATTTGTTTTTCCAAATGCTGTTGAACTCTCAACAATTCAACACCGCCTCCAGGTACGATACCTTCTTCATTAGCGGCTCTTGTAGCGTTAAGAGCATCCTCAATTCTAAGTTTACGTTCTTTCAATTCAACTTCAGAAGCAGCACCGACTTCGATTAGAGCAACACCGCCTGAAAGTTTTGCCATACGTTCTTGAAGTTTTTCTTTATCGTATTCACTGTCAGAAGCTTCAATTTGTTTTTTGATTAATCTGATTCTGTCTTGAACAGCTTCTTTAGTTTCGTTACCGACAACGATAGTAGTTTCGTCTTTAGTAACCGTTACACGTTTTGCTTTACCAAGCATTTGAGTTGTAACATTTTCCAATTTGATACCAAGTTCTTCAGTGAACATTTCGCCGCCTGTAAGAATTGCGATATCTTCAAGCATAGCTTTTCTTCTGTCGCCAAATCCCGGAGCCTTAACAGCAACTGCTCTTAAAACTTTTCTCATAGTGTTTACAACTAATGTAGCTAAAGCTTCGCCTTCAATATCTTCAGCGATTAATAACAAAGCCTTGCCGTCACGAGCAACCTGTTCAAGCAACGGAACCAAGTCAGAAATAAGGTTAATTTTCTTGTTGCAGCAGAATACATAAGCATCTTCCAAAACAGCTTCCATTCTTTCAGGGTCAGTAACAAAGTAAGGTGAGATATAACCTTTGTCAAACTGCATACCTTCAACAACTTTCAAGTTAGTTCCGAAAGATTTGCTTTCCTCAACTGTAATAACGCCGTCGTGTCCGACTTTTTCCATAGCTTCGGCGATTAATTCACCGATTTCTCTGTTGTTGCCTGCTGAAATTGCAGCAACTTGAGCGATTTCTTCTTTTGTATTAACAGGTTTTGACATGTCCTTAATTTTTGCAACAGCCATATCAACAGCCTTGTCAATACCACGTTTCATAGACATCGGGTTAGCACCTGCTGTTAAGTTCTTCAAACCTTCTCTAACAATTGCCTGAGCCAAAACTGAAGCAGTCGTTGTACCGTCACCTGCTACATCGTTTGTTTTTGAAGAAACTTCTTTTAACAATTGAGCGCCGGCATTTTCCAAACCGTCTTTAAGCTCAATTTCCTTAGCGATAGTAACACCGTCATTAACGATTTGCGGTGCACCGAATTTCTTTTCTAAAATAACGTTGCGGCCTTTAGGTCCAAGCGTAACCTTAACAGCATCAGCAACTGCATCTATACCTTTAAGAAGCGATTTTCTTGCTTCTTCATCAAATACTATACGTTTTGCCATTTTTATTTCTCCATTTTCTAAATTTTTAAATCACATTTACAACTATTATTCAATAATTGCCAAAGCATCCTTAATAGATAGAATTTTATATTCTACTCCGTCCATTTTAACGTCAGTTCCTGCATATTTAGCATAAAGAACAATATCACCAACTTTAACATCCATAGGTTCTCTTTCGCCTTTTTCGTTGGTTTTTCCAAGTCCTACCGCTACAACTTCACCTTTTTGCGGTTTTTCTTTAGCGCTGTCAGGGATAAAGATTCCGCCTGAAGTTTGTTCGGTATCTTCAATAACTTTGATAACAATTCTGTCTGCTAAAGGTTTAATCATAATATTTTCTCCTTTTCTACCATACTGTCATTCTGAACTTATTTCAAAATCTTTTCAGCCCCTGAAATAAATTCAGGATGACTACTACAATATTATTTATATAACGGATTTAAAAAATAATTAAAAACCTTAAGGATTTTTTAATTATTCAAAAAAAATTTTTAACAATTTTGCAATCATTAAGTTTTATTAACTTGACTTTTACCGACAAAAACAAGTCATAACAAGCTTAAAATAAAATATTTTTAAATTCAGCATTTATATAAAGCAATTTTACAGAAAATATAACTTTTATATATTTATAACATATGGGAAAAACACAAGGAGATTATTATGAGTGAGAATGTGCCAAGCATTAATGCTATGACTATTAAAATTAAGAAAGACAAAGGTATAACACATGCCTTAAAAGATGTTGTAGACAATCTTATCAAGCAGAAAAAAGCAGAATTAACTGACGGAAAAATAACATTGCAAGAATGGAATGCGGTTATGGACAAGCTTATAGAACTGCAAAACAACAGAAAAGCACAAGGAAAAGCTTCCATTTTTGGCGGCGGCACAGATAAGACAAATTCTGGATGGCATAACAGCTTTGTAGTCCACCCTGATCAAGAAATAAGCTTTACAGCAGAAGAAACCGCACAGATTTATGAAGCAATGGGTGTGGTAATTAAAAACACAAATGCACCAGCGGCTAATCAGAATGCACCGGAAAACCCGAACGCACCTGCACAGCCGAATACGCCGGAAAACCCGAATGCGCCTGCACAGCCGAATACGCCGGAAAACCCGAACGCGCCTGCACAGCCGAATACGCCGGAAAACCCGAATGCGCCTGCACAACCAAATGCACCGGAAAACCCGAACGCTTCGCAAGAAACTCCAGGTCCAAACGGAACAACAATCAAAAACGGTGAATACTTTGCTGCTGACGGAACCAAACTTGCACCTGAATATGCACGAGGAACAGAAATACAATTTGTGGATGAAAACGGAAACAAAACAGCTTCCGTAAGAGTTTGGGAAGGGGGCGAAAAAGTCACCTACCGTGATGTAGACGGAAAAATTATTTCAATAAAAGAATTTATGCAAAAATATCCGAATGAATATACACAAACTATTAGTCAACAATTCGTAAATTATGCAGGAGAAGAAGTTGCCTCTCAAATTAGCTTCAACCCTGATCCTGATGGCAACAAAAAATTTGACGGGAAAGTTGAATTTACATATAACGGAAAAACAATAAAGGCAGGTTTACCGATAAGTGTAAAGAATGTAGCAGATTTATTAGGAATTCAGAAAAAAGCGCCGGAAGCTCCACAAGCGCAAGAAGCGCCAGAAACGCAAGAAGCGCCAGAGACTCCAGAAGCGCCGGCAAATCAGACACCATTACCTGAAGGTGCCACAGAAGTTGCAGGAAAAGATGCTGATGGAGTTGACTGTCATATAGTAAAAGATAAAGATGGCAGAGAACTCAAACGTATATATAACAAAGGCCAAGAAAACGAATACAGCGTAACAGTAGAATATGATAATAACGGCAAAAAAACAAAAGAAATAGAAACTCAATCTGGCAATAATAAAACAGATATAATACGCTATTACAATCCTAACGGTAAATTAGGAAAGGTAGAAAACTACCAAGAAGACGGCACGACCATTCGCTCAACAGCAGAATACCAATATAACGAAGATGGTAGTTATACACTGACTAACAAAAATGGGGACGGTAAAACTACCTATATCTACGAATATAACAAAGACGGTAAAATACAAAAATCAACTTATTACAAAGAAGACGGCACGACCATTCGCTCAACAGCAGAATACCAATATAACGAAGATGGTAGTTATACGGCACGACCATTCGCTCAACAGCAGAATACCAATATAACGAAGATGGTAGTTATACCGGGACTTACAAAAATGGGGACGGTAAAACTACCGATATCTACGAATATAACAAAGACGGTAACACACAAAAAGTAACTTCTTACAAAGAAGACGGGAAAACACCGAATATAATCGTAGAAAATGGCATTGTCCGACTTACACATATCAAAACAAAAAATGCAGACGGTAAAGAAGTTGCCCATAGATATGAATTCGACGAAAACGGTATATGTATCAGCTCAGGACTTGCTCTGGAACTATACAATCAGATTGAGCCTTCCAGCTTGAATTCAAATACCATTAAAAAACTTGAACAACTCAACGCTAAAAACATTATAAAAGTTTTAACAGCATATCAAAAGCTTGCAGGACATTCTCTTCAACAAGCAATTGATAATGAATTAGGCTTTGGCAAAGACAAAATGAGAAAACTTGTCAATGATGCCTTGAATGCAAGATTGAAAGAACTAGGGCTTGATCCGGCAAAAGTTAACATCAATGACCCTAAACAGCTTGCCGAAATAGCAAAACTTGACAATAAAAACTCATAATTTTTTACGATTTATAAAAACATTACAGACAGATAATTTAACCGCCTTTAAAAAACAATTTAGAGGCGGTTTAATTTTAAAATTTATTTTTTAACCGTATTCATTAATTCTTCAAGCTTTTTCAAATCATCACTTTCAAAATAAATTCTCAACAAAGGCTCCGTTCCGCTCGGGCGAACAAGAATCCAGCTTCTGCCGTCTTCCAGATAAAGCTTCACACCGTCTTTAAAATCCTTCTTTACAACTTTATAACAACCAATCATTTCGGAATTTTTGTAAAAATCAATAACCCGCTGAACTTCTTCTCTTGTACTTACTCTTTTGTCAATTCTGTCGTTGTAAAACCTGCATCCGACAAAAGTTTCAAGCTCTTTTTGAAGTTCAAAAAGGGGTTTTTCTTCATAAGCCATTGCCTCTAAAATAAGAAGATTTGCAAGAATCCCGTCTTTTTCAGGGATATGCCCCTGAATACTTAAACCACCGCTTTCTTCTCCGCCGATTACGGGATTAAACTTCCGCATCGCTTCTCCAACATGCTTAAATCCGACGGCAGTTTCAACCACTTCAACCCCGAGCTTTTCAGCCGCTATATCAAGCATAAGGCTTGCTCCGACAGTTTTGACAAGCGAGCCTTTCAGATGTTTGTTTTCAATCAAATGCTTCAATAAAATCGCAATAATTTCATTCGGCGTAACGTATTCGCCGTTCTCATTTATAACCCCAAATCTGTCGGCATCCCCGTCATTTGCAAACCCGACAGAATTAGAACTTGCCTTAACTTTTTCAATAAGTTCTTTCAAATATTTCGGCTTCGGCTCAGGCATTCCGCCGCCAAAATTCGGATCGTGAAATAAATGCAAAGTTTCGTATTTTATTCCAAAAGACTCCAAAAGCTTGTCAAAATACCCGATACTTGCAGAATAAAGCCCGTCATAAATTATATTCGTTTTCAAAGTTTTTATTTTATCAAAGTCAATTAAAGTTTTAATATGGTTAAAATATTCTTCACTGAAATCGTATTTTTCAACCTTTCCATCCCCGAATTTTTCAAAATCATCCTCCAGATAAGAAACAATTTCATCGGTAATTTCAGCTGTCGCAGGCCCTGCGTAATCAGGAATAAACTTTATACCCAAATATTCAGGCGGGTTGTGTGATGCTGTAAACATCAAAGCGCAAGCATTTAAAACTTTTGCGTTATAAGCCAAAACAGGTGTAGGAATAACTTTGTCGCTGTAAAGCACATCAAAACCCATTTCCGCCAAAGTTTCCGCCCCGAGCAAAGATAATTCATCCGCCTTGTTTCTGGGATCGTAACCGACAATTATTTTTTTACTTCCGCCAAAGTTTTTATAAACATATTTGCCGGCTGCACGGCAAACTTTAATAACATTATCTTCATTAAAATCTTTTCCTACAATCGCTCTCCATCCGTCAGTCCCAAATTTAATCACGCTCATTTTCATTGCCCTTTTGTTTACTCTCTGATATAATTATATTGAAAATACGGAGTTAAGTAAACAATGGATTTGTCAGAAATAGGAAGAATAGCATATTTAGGACCTAGAGGTTCATTTTCAGAGATGGCAGCCGACGTATTTTGCGGGAAATACAATATGCACCCTTATCCTGAACCTGTCGGAACAATAAGAGAAGTTATAGAATTTGTAGACGAAAACCCCGGAGTTTTAGGTGTAATTCCTCTTGAAAATTCAAATGAAGGTTCAGTCAGAGAAGCTTTGGATCATCTTATGATGACAATAAACCCGAATATCCGTATTTTATCCCAGACAATAATGCCTATAAGACACTGTCTTTTATCAAGAACAACGGAATTTTACAGCATAACAGGAATAATTTCACACCCTCAGGCACTTGCACAATGCCAGAATTTCATTCACGACGAGATGCCCCGCAATATGAATTATATAGAAGCCCCAAGTACGGCAGAAGCCGCCAGAAGTCTTGCAAATTACAACCTGACTTACGCTGCAATCGGAAGTGAAAAAACTGCAGAACTTTATAATCTGAATATTCTGAAAGAAAATATTAATGATGACAAAAATAACCAAACACGCTTTGCATTAATAGGCGATTTTGAAACAGAAATAACAGGAAACGATAAAACTTCACTTGTTTTTGCAACCGAAAATAAACCCGGAGCCTTGCTTGAAATTCTGCACATATTTTACGAAAATAACATCAATCTTTCATACATAGTTTCTCGCCCTTCAAAAATCAAATTCGGAGATTACAATTTTATAGTTAACTTTGACGGTCATATCAAAAATCCAAAAATATTAAACACTCTGAAAGAAATAAAAGAAAAAACAACATTTATGAGATTTTTCGGATCTTACGAAAAATAAAACTGCGACTTGACAGTTTTTCAAATCACGTGGTATATTTAGTTGTTGCGCCTTAATAAAAAACTATGAAAAGTTCGTCAAATTTGTCAGAAAGGCAAATATGACAAATTCTATGATTCCTTATTCATTTACTCCCGGCACAAAAGCGAAAGCTCAGGAAGTAAATGCAAATTTTAATGCACTGGCAGATAAAATTGATGAAAATAATGAAACAGCTATGCATTATAACAGCAGTGCCACAATAAGCGGGGATATGACTTTTACCAAACCAATAGTGTCAACCGGAGTTTATTCTGTTACTCAAGGAAATCTTACAGTTAATAATCTAACAAATGGGGGAACTACAGACGCCGTAATCGCAATTAACAGTGACACAAACCAACCATGCGGTTCTTTAAGACTTTCAAACGGTGACGGATACAATGAAATTACACTAACAGCAGCTGCGGAAAATGGTAACATTTTATCTATGGGTATGAGAAATACAAACGGAACCGCTTATGGATTTTGCCCGACATATACCTCAAATTACGCAGACAGTTCTACCAAGATAGTAACAACAGAGTATATGGCAAATCACTGGACAACAACACCAGCCACAACCGCAAGCTCTGCTTCAAAAGCTCGTCCGGCAGTAGTAATCCAAAATTACGTTTCCGGTACATCCTGGTGTCGTGTCTGGTCTGACGGCTGGATAGAACAGGGTGGTAGAACCAATATATTATCAGCTCAGGTGAGTACTACAATTACATTTATAAAGCCATTCTCAAATGCAAACTATACCACCATTTTAACTATTAATCCAATAAATAGAACCCTTATTTTTTGCGATGCACAGATTAGGTCTTTATCAACAATAAACATGCAAATAGACAATGTTAATAATTCTGGGGTAACAAGTATAATTCACTGGCAATGCAGTGGTTACTAGAAAGGAAGAAAAATGAATACAGAAGAAACAATTAATATGAATATTCCAACAGAAAATTCTGTTGAAGAACAATTCTCCGATTGGAGTGAATACGATAATTATGATTTTATCGAAAATGAAATTTTTACAAACGAATACCCACCTCAAGCAGCAATCTGGTGCAACGAACAAGCAACACATCATATAGAAGAAATTGAACCAGATGAAAATGGTTCCAAACGTTTTCAAATAGTTAAAAATCCGGACCCCACAGCAGAAGAAATTGCACAAAGAAAAGCTCAATTAAACCTTACAGCAGCAGATGTAGAACGCGCAATTTATAAAGCAAAAGGAATGGACTTTGATGATATCGTTACACTTGTCGAACAATACAACCAAACAGAACCAATGAGTGAAACAGGAGAAAGTACAAGTATTGATATTAAAGCTTTAAAAATTGAACTGAGAGCAAACAATTTTTATCGAGGAAATCCATATATTGATATGGTAGGTACCCTTTTAGGCTTTACAACAACACAGCTTGACGAGTTTTTTGAAACAAATGATTATACAAAATTGTTAGCTTCAGAAGAATAATTAAATAATTTGAAGTAAGGCGGCGGATGTTTAAAAAACATCCGCCGCCTTTTTTTAACATCATAAAAAGTATGTTAAATATCTTAACCACAAATATCCTTGCATTTTTGTTTTTGATACAATTAAGACAACAAGGAGAGAAAAAAATGGTTGATATACGAGAAGAATTTATAGAACAGGCAAAAAGGCTTTCGCGTGGTGCAGAAGTTTTACCGGGCGGGATTGAAGAATTAGCGGTAAAATTACAGCACGCAAAAGATACCAATACCCCCTTAAGAGTGAAGCTTGGAATGGATCCGACTCGCCCCGATTTACATTTAGGCCATACTGTTGTTATGAGAAAGTTAAGAGAATTTCAAAAACTCGGACACAAAGTTGTTTTAATCGTAGGCGGTGCAACCGCAATGGTCGGCGATCCTTCAGGTAAGTCAGAAACCCGCCCGTCTTTAACAAAAGAACAGGTTGAAGAAAACGCAAAATCATATTTTGAACAAATGTCAAAAGTAGTAGACGTTACAAAAGCCGAAGTTACAAACAATGCGGATTGGCTTCACAAAATGAGTTTTACGGACTTACTAAAACTTGCCTCTCAAATAACAGTTGCGCAAATGATGACAAGAGATGATTTTGCAAAAAGATACGCAGAAGGTCGACCGATTTCTGTTCATGAATTTTTCTACCCGCTTATGCAGGCTTACGATTCGGTTGCAATAGATGCTGATATAGAGCTTGGCGGAACGGATCAACGATTTAACACTCTTTTAGGCCGCCAGATACAAGAAGCTTACGGCAAAAAATATCCGCAAATGGTTATGCTTCTGCCCTTAATCGAAGGCACAGACGGGCTTGTTAAGATGTCGAAAACTTATCCTGAACATTGTATTTCCCTCACAGACAACGCAAATGATATGTTCGGAAAATTGATGAGTATTCCTGACACTTTAATCGTAAAATACTTTATGCTTTTGACTGACGTGAGCGAAGAAGAATTGAAAAATATCGAAAATTCACTTAAAGATCCTTCCGTAAACCCACGTGATTTGAAGCTTAAACTTGCATACACAATCACGGAAGAATACCACGGAAAAGAAGGTGCCGATAAAGCTCAAGCTGAATTTATCAATGTAGTATCCAACAAAGGGCTTCCTTCAGACATTGAGGAAGTAAAAGTTGAGATGGGCAAAAACATTCTTGACCTTCTTGTGGAATTAAAATTCGTTCAAAGCAAAGGCGAGGCAAAACGTTTGATTCAAGGCGGCGGAGTAAAAATTGACGGCGAAAAGATTGCCGATATGATGTATTCCGTAGAATTTGCTGAGAGTGTAATATTACAGGCAGGAAAACGTAAGTTTGCAAAACTTGTAAAATAACAACGAATTAAACTTTCGCAAAAAAGACGAACGGAGAAAAATGTTTAAGGTTATAAAACGCGGAATTACAAAAGTAAAAGAAGACATAAAGGTTATCTACGACAAGGATCCTGCCGCAAACAATCTTTTAGAGGTAATCTTATGTTATCCGGGGTTGCATGCGCTTGTTGCATACAGGTTTGCGCACAGATTATACAAATGGCACATTCCGCTAATCCCAAGGATTATTTCTTATATAACAAGGATTATTACAGGCATTGAAATTCATCCTGCGGCAAAAATCGGCAGAAGATTTTTCATTGACCACGGGGAGGGAGTTGTAATCGGTGCCACAACGGTAATCGGTGACGACGTGTTGATTTATCAGCAGGTAACCTTAGGCGGCACAGGGAAAGAACAGGGCAAACGCCACCCGACATTAGGCAATAACGTAATTGTAGGCGCAGGAGCGAAAGTTTTAGGTAATATTACTCTTGGTGATTACGTAAGAGTCGGTGCAGGCTCGGTCGTCGTTGAGGATGTTCCGGAATATTCAACGGTAGTCGGAGTTCCAGGAAGAATTGTCCGCAGAAAAACTCGTGATAAAAACGGAGTTTTGATGCACAACAGAATCCCCGATCCTGTAAAATGCGAACTTAACAGACTTAAATATGAAATTCTGGAATTAAGGGAAAAACTTGAAAAACAAAATTAATGTATTTCTAGTTTGACTCAGGTAAAAATTTAAAAAGAAAGGGAAATAGATTATGTATCACGTTTACACAGAAAAAAACCGTTCAGAACTTACAAAAACCCTAATCGGCGATTTTAAAGATTACGACGAAGCGATGGACGCAGCAGAAAAAGCAATTGAAGGAAAACCTGAACTGAGCTACATTGTAGAAGAAACAGACGGACACTTCAACAGTTACGGAGAGCTTGTTGCTGAAGTTGTTGCAAGATCTTAGTCGAAGGTTTCAATAGTTTTTACAGTTACACCATCAGGCTCATAGGTTGTTGAACTTATAAGTTTTTCTGTATTTGGATCATATTCATGAACTGAGCTGACTGTTTTACCATCTGCTTGATAATATGTCTCTTTGAGCTTGTCGCCTGTTGTTGGATCATAATCAACAACTGCCTCGATAGTCTTACCATCTGCTTGATAAGCTGTATATTTGGTTCTTTTGCCTGTATCTGAATTATATTCAGAAACTGACTTTACAGTTTCACCATCTGCTTGATAAGCTGTATATTTGGTTCTTTTGCCTGTTGTTGGATCGTATTCAGTAACAGATTTAATTATTTTACCATCCAGTTCATTAAAATTAGTTGATTTTATCATTTTTTCTGTTTGAGGGTCTGATTCTATTATGACTTTGACTTGTTCGTTCTCGTAATAAGTTACTTTTACAGGATTTCCAGTTTGGAGGTCAACTTCAGCAATAGATTTAATTGTTTGTCCATCCGAGTTATAATAAGTTACTTTTAAAGGTTTTCCGGTTTGGGAGTCAACTTCAGCAATAGATTTAATTGTTTGACCATCCGAGTTATAAAAAGTTGTTTTTACAAGTTTTCCGGTTTGGGGATCAACTTCAGTAATTGAATTAATTGTTTTGCCATCCGGGTTATAAAAAGTTGTTTTTACAAGTTTTTCGGTTTGGGGGTCAAATTCATTAATGGAATGAATTTTTTCCCCATCCGGGTTATAAAAAGTTGTTTTTACAGGTTTTTCAGTTTGGGGGTCAAATTCCTCAATACATTTTATCGTATTACCATCATTTTGATAAGCAGTTCTTTTTACCATCTTACCGGTTTTAGAATCAGTTTCTAGAATAAATTTAGTACCATCTAACTGAGTCTCTACTTTTACCCTCAAATTTTGTGGATTTACTTTAGCATCATCTGATGAATTTTTTGCAAGAGTTTTTGCCCCCTTGCTGAACCAACCGTTTTTGTGTCCGATTATACCTAAAGTCACAAGCCCGATTGCACTCAAGCCAATCATTACATTTTTGCCTGTTAAATATTTCTGCATACCCTCTTTTTCAGTTTCAGAATTTTTCTTAGAATTATTAGAATTTTCAACTTCACCTTTAAAAATAGGTCTATTATAATTTGAATATTTTATGCCTACTGAATCAATCATTTTTATTAGTCTACCATTCTTTCACACAACTACATTAAAACAAAACTACATTTTTTTTGCCAAACTTAAAATACATATTTACATTATGTAACAAATTTTTATGATAAAATTCACACAGATAGGAGAGATTAGAGGATGAAAGCAGTAGTATTTGATAAAGAATTGAAACTTGTAAAAGATTACGAAAAACCGACGCCGAAAAAAGGAGAAGCATTAATCCGCGTTTCTTTGGCAGGGATTTGCAATACGGATTATGAAATCACAAAAGGCTATATGGGCTATAAAGGGATTTTAGGCCACGAAGCTGTCGGAGTTGTTGAAGATGTAAACTCAGAAGATAAATCTTTAATCGGCAAAAGAGTAGTATCAGAAATAAGCTACGGCTGCAAAGAACCTGATTGTCCTTATTGCGCAGAAAAACTCTACCGTCATTGTCCTAATCGTCATACCTTAGGGATTTGGAGAAAAGACGGCTGTTTTGCCCAATATTTTACAATGCCGACAGAAGTTCTTTTTGAAGTCCCTGACAACGTGCCTGATGAACAGGCAGTATTTGTGGAACCGCTTGCCGCAGCTTGCGAAATCACAGAACAGCTGCATATAAAACCTTTTGAAAAAGTAATTGTACTTGGGGACGGCAAACTCGGACTTATCACAGCTTTGACACTTAATGCTCAAAATATAGACGTAACTTTGGTCGGCAAACACCAAAATAAGCTCAATATTGCAAAGGCTCAAGGGGTAAAAACAGCTCTTCTTCAAGACTTTCCGATAGAAAAAAAATACGACGTTGTAGTTGAGGCAACAGGTTCAGTATCAGGATTTGAAACATCAATTGCTCTTACCAAACCCAGAGGAGTTTTGGTTCTGAAAAGCACCGTCGCAACAGGAAAAGAATTAAACCTTGCCCCGATTGTAATTGACGAAATTACGGTTCTTGGCTCACGCTGCGGTCAGTTCGGCCCCGCATTAAGGCTTTTAGAATCCGGCAAAATCAACTTTACTCCGCTGATTTCTGCCAGATACAGGGCGGATGATGCAATCGAAGCTTTTGAAAAAAATAAAGAACGTGAAACTTTGAAGGTTTTATTGGAATTTTAATTAAGTTTGGGATAAAATAAAATTATGGCTGAAGCAGAAAATAAAATTCAGGTAAAATTGCTTGACTCTTATATTTTAAGGCAGGTTATTGAGATGTTTATAATGGGAGTCTGCGTATTTACGTCAATCATATTTGCCTCAGACACTTTTATTACCCTGATTAAACAGATTTCGATGTACGGAATTCCGTTTAAAGTTGCCTTTATGATGATTATTCTGAACCTCCCGCAGGTAATCGTTATGACAATTCCGATGGGAGTTTTGCTTGCAACGGTAATGACGCTAAACGGCTTAAGCCTTAAATCCGAAATTACCGTTATGAGAGCTTGCGGAATAGGTTTGAACAGAATTGCAAAACCGATTTTTATTTTTGCAATTGTTATGTCAATATTTAGCTTTTTCATAAATGAAACAATCGTCCCTGTTATGATGAAACAGTCAAAAGACCTTGCACTATGGGCTTTGGGACAAAAAAATATTCCAAACGGCAAACAGAATTTTGTATTCAAAGAACTTAATGACAACGGAGTTTTGAAGCGGCTGTTTTACGTCGGATACTGCGAAGATAAGATTCTGCATAATATAACGGTCTTGGATTCCTCAAAAGAAGGAACCATTCAAATTCTTCAAGCCGATGAGGGTAAAACAAGTCCTGAGGGCTGGAACTTCCAAAAAGGCGCGGTTTACACAGTCGGGGACGACGGCAAAATTTTAAATACAGCATTGTTTGAAGATTCTGTGTTCAAGTTCGGTATGGATTTGTCTAAACAGATGAATAAAGACGTCGCAAAAGAAATGAATTTCCCGAAACTTATCAAATATATCGGTAAAAACAGTAACAAAATGGAAGCAAAAGAAAAAAATATTCTTGTGATAGAGCTTTATGATAAACTTGCGCTGCCATTAACTACGATAGCACTTGTTCTTATCGGTGTGCCTCTTGCAATAACACCGCCGAGAGTAAGATATAACCGAGGATTTTTATTCAGTATTCTGATAATCTTTGCATATTATCTTATTCGTGCACTTTCAATATCGTTTGGCGAAGCAGGAACACTTCCTGCATTCTTGGCAGCCTGGATGCCAAATATTATCCTAACAATTGCAGGTGCGGCACTTTATTACAAAAAAGTTTACACAATTGAATAAAAAAGGCAAAAAATATTTTTACAGGTTTTTAAGATAGACAACAATGAACGAAAATTTCTTCCAAAACAACAACAAAAGACTTAACGACTACGACTTGAACATCCTGAATGACAAAGCTTTGAAAGAAACGGATGACGAGTCGCTTCGGCTTGAAATCTTAATCCACCAAAAAGAAGATGAACTTGAAAGTATAAATTCAAAAATTAAAGGCAGAGAAGTTTTAGGCAAACTTCTTGATGTAATGGAATTAAGGATTAAGGCAAAACAAGTCGAAAATGAACTTAACGAATTGAAAGAAGAATTTGCTAAGAATAATTTTAAAATGCGTCTTAAAACACAAAGACCTAAATCTAAAAAACGCTTGCCTTTTATAAAAAGATTTCAGAGATTTATAACCCGTAAAATTTTTCCGATAATTTCAAGGAAATTCCGCTCAATTGCAGATATCGGCGAATCTCTTGATACTTTAGAAAGTATCAATGAAAACGTAGATGAACTTATCGCAATGAAAGTTCCATACGGCGAAACAAAAGCCAATTATGAAAAACTTACCGCATACCTGTACCGAGCAAACAGAATTCACTCTGAAATAGCAAAAAAAATGAATAAACTTTAATATTTGAATTAATACAAAAATCCTCTTACAATCTTCGCAAGCCGGAATGTAAACATTTGTTACAAAGAAAGTTCATGTTTTAAAGTTTTACCTCCCAAAATCCGTCTTACTATATGAATAATCAGGAAAATTGTTACTAACTTGAAAGGATTTCACGTAAGACAATGGGATTAGCGGCATCACAAGCGAGATTATTAACCATCACGGCAAGAAAATCTGACTGTGAATATGAAAGCATGATTCTTTCACACCAAAAGATAGCCTTGTCTCGTGAAATGAGCCAGCTTTCTGCCGAATATGATGATGCAATTCAACAGACTAAATTGGTTTACGATTACTACGGACAGACAAGTGAAACAACACCTTTAAATTATAGTTTAATGATGACACCATCTGCATTGAACAACTATATTCCGCTTCTTGTAACAGATAACGGAGGTCGTGTTGTACTTGACGGACGGTTAGCGAAAGCCGCAAGAGATGCAGGTATTCCGCAAGAAGGGTTAGACGGACTTCCATCCAGTGATATACGTAATGCATTTATTGATTCTCTTGCCTCCACAGGTTATATTTCACAAAATACTGCTGAAAATATTAAGAAAACAACTTACAACCAAATGGCAGGCGTCGGTTCTTGTGATTTGGTAAACATAAATACAACTGAAGGTACCTTAACCGACTTGATTGAAATGGTATCAACTCAATACTTTGATTTTAGTGATATTACATCATTTAAAAACGAATTTGTTGATGCCGTACATTTGGAAGAACGTAAAAACGGCACAAACACTACCGCAGGTAATAAAATAACATTTGCAGATATTTTAAATAACGACTATATGTTATTAGCAGAAACTGTAGATGATGGCCGTGATGGTTTAGCATTCAACAACTTAACTGTTGATGGAGGTGTAACTGACGTTATTTGCGGCATGAGTTTGTGGGATACAATGTTCGAAACATTTGAAGGTATATTAAATACCGGAGATGAATATACTCAAGCAGCCCTTGCTTATGCAAGACGAATGATTTCTGATATGGTCACCAACCTTGGTGCTGGAATGGATACCGGTAAAGCTTACGGCCATAGTGGAGACGGTACAGGTACAGTAGGTACTGAAGAAGGCAAAGATTACCACGAAGATGGTAAAAATATTCACGATAACTTTGGTGATTGGAGGTTTGTCGGTGAATCTTACGATAGCGAAGTCAACAGATATGCACGTGATGATATTTCGGCAGATGTAATTGGCTTAAACGGTATATATAACCAAGACTGTACAGGTGGTGATAAAGATGATGACTCCTGTATGTCTATGGCTACAATTAACATATCTTCAATGTTTAAAGCATACCTAACATACTTTGCACAATATATGGAAGGCATCGGAGATTCAAGTTATGAAGTTAACAAAACCAAAACAAGTTCTAACTTAATCGATGATATGTTTACCTTCACTATGGTTACTGATGTTGATACTTCAGGTGATAACCTTCTTATCGCAGCATTCTATGATACATTATTCAACCAAATTTGTACTAAAGGATGGACTGAAAATGATAAAGTAAGCGATCAGGAATACTTGCAAGAATCTATGAAAAACGGTAATATGTATATTTCAACCCTTGCCGATGACGGCTATTATTATCAAGGCAATTACGCTACACATCGTTATATTAAAGAGATTACAGACGAAGAAGCTATTGCTCAAGCTGAAGCTAAATACAACAGAGAAAAAGAAAAACTCAGCTATAAAGAAAATATCCTTGATATGAAGATGAAAAACTTAGACACTGAAATATCTTCACTAACAACGGAATACGATACAATAAAATCCGTAATATCTAAGAATATTGAAAAAGGATTTAAACGATACCAAGCATAACCAAAATGCGCCAGATGAAAATCATCCGGCGCATTTTAAATTATATTTATTTTTCCGTTATGCAATTACCGGAGTTTTAGCTCTTTCAAGCTGAAGTGTGCAAGTTGTAATATCGCACACGCAAGAAGGGCCAAAGTATTGAATTGCACCTGGGAATAAATATCTGTCATTCATAGCCCAGTCTTCTCTATGTTCTTCAAGCTGTTTAAATACAGGACCGTCAAGTTCTACAAGAGCTTTTTGAATAACAGGTTTCATTTCACCATGTCTTCTTTCCATATTCATCATCATTGTAAGAGGAATTCCGCCTGCAATCCACTGGTCAGCAGGTTGTGTAAGATTTCTTACCGATGAAAGGTATCCTGTTAAACCGAAATTGATTAAAGCAAAAGCATTAAATCCTAATGAATAGCAATAATCAGCATCAAAGTTTGACGGGAATGCGCATCTTCCTTCATATCCGAAGAAGTGTGATTGTGCTGAAAATTTACCGATGTATTCACCTTGAGATTTCAATTCGTCAAGTCTTGTCTGAATCATTTCGATTAACAATTTTTCGGTCTCAATTTTTGATACCTGAACGTTTCCGTGAGGATCACGGTCTGCAAGTAATTGTCCTTTGATTAAAACAGGCAATGAGTTGTAAACTTTTGCATTAGCTTCATCAAGTCTGTTTTCAACGATATCAAATTTTTCTCTTATTGTTGTTGCGTTAACAAAATTCGGATCTGATTCTAATGTTGCCATTATATCGTTAAGATTAGCTATCATTGATTTCATTTCAGGAATAAATTCGATTAAACCTTCAGGAATAATTGCGATACCGAAGTTTTTACCCACATCTGCACGTTTTACAATGATATTTGTCATATAATTTACGATTTGTTCTAATGACATTTTTTTCTGTTCAACTTCTTCCGAAATCATTGTGATATTAGGCTGAGTTTGAAGAGCGGCTTCCAAAGCAACGTGAGATGCGCTTCTGCCCATAATCTTAATAAAATGCCAATATTTTTTAGCAGAATTTGCATCACGCTGAATATTTCCGATTAATTCTGCATAAGTTTTTGTTGCAGTATCAAAACCAAAAGAAATTTCTATTTGATCATTTTTCAAGTCACCGTCAATAGTTTTCGGACATCCGATAACCTGAATTCCTGCGTTATTTTTTACAAACCATTCAGCCAAAAGTGCTGCGTTTGTATTTGAATCGTCACCGCCGATAATTACAACAGCTTTGATGTTCAATTTTTTGCAAACTTCCAAAGATTTTTGGAATTGTTCTTCAGTTTCCAATTTTGTACGACCTGAACCGATAATATCAAATCCGCCTGTGTTTCTGTAATCATTGATAAATTCATCAGTAAATTCAATATATTTACCATCAATAATACCCGACGGACCGCCTAAGAAACCATAAAGCTTATTAGCAGAATTTGCTTGCTTTAATGCATCATAAAGCCCTGCTATAACATTATGTCCTCCCGGAGCCTGACCGCCGGAAAGAATTACACCGACATTTTTAGGTTCCGAAACTGACATTGATATTGAATTTTTAAAAGTTACGACAGGTTTGCCGTAAGTATTTTTGAATAAATTTCTGATCTGATCCTGATCTCTTACTGATTGTGTAGCTTCACCTTCAACAAGTTCAAGGCTGTTAATGCCAAGTGCCAAACTTGCCGGAAGTTTCGGCTGATACTTCAATCTTTCAATTTGCAACGGTGAAAGTGTTTTCATATTCTCTTCCTTTTTGTTTAAAATTGTACTCTTACACACTGATATTCTACTACAAAAATACTTATTGGCAAATTTATATTGAATTAAAACCGCACATTTTTACCCTCTAAAACTTCTTTGTCACAAAAAAAACCGCTTTTGGGAAAAGCGGCAGGGAATAGTTACGAAATTAGGGAAATTATTATGTTTTTTGTGTATTACGATTTCTGTCCTTGTTTTTCGCAAGAATTTAAGTTTGTTAATTCCTGCTTGCGTAGTCTTTAATTTTATGAAAAGATGTTAAAGGTTTTTTCAACATTCTTATCAATTACGTTCTTAACTGAATCATACTCAGTCTGTAGCGCATTATGTTCTGAATCCAGTTTTTGCAGTTCTAGGTCATACTTGTTATCTAACTGCTCAACTTTTTGAAGATCATTTTTATATTTTTGTTCGATAATTGCAATTTCTCTTTCATCTTCAACTTCCTGAATATTTGTATCCTCAGAAATTGAAGTAGAAACAAATTTCTTTTCGGCTGAAGAATAGTATTCAAGCTGTAATTCACCCTTGCGAAGCTGTTCTTCAAACCAGGTATTATCCTTAATTGTCATATTAGGATCCGCTTCTGTATAATAACCTGTCTGTTGAATTCTTTGGAAGATATTTGTCAAATATTGAATATATCCATCATTTTCAGGTTTTGCTGCTGTTTTTAAATCCGCAGCGGAATTTGAATCGCCATAATAAGCTTCTGTCAAAGCAACGGCATAGTCATAATTCTGACGCTGTTCAGGAGTACTTCCTTCGTAATTCAAAGGAACAGTTTCACCGTTAAGCGTGTATGTGGCATAACCATTAAAATATCCGGCACCAAGTGAAGTATAACCAAATTCAAGTCCGTGTTCTTCATCTTCAAAAGAAAGCCCGACAGATGTCAAATACACATCCCAAGCATCGTGAACCTTTTGGCGTGCAAGAGCTTTGTCTGCGTCATTATATCCGCCTGTGGTATTTTTAGTAATATCAATATCTGCAAGAGAATATCCAAGCGTTGCCAAAAATTTATTTAAATCTCCATTACCTGATTCATATGCTTTTGCTATTTCATCGGTCACAAGAACTTTGCCGTCTTTATCGGTTACAACATACTGTTTACCTGCTGCAACCGTATTATAGCCTGTCATTAGACCATACGAAATATCCGTATAAATTTCTTCCGAATCGTTAAAACCTGTTAATACAGTTAATTTTGTTGCATCAAGAGCCGCTAAATAATCAGTATTAAGCTGATCCATCTTATCTGTAAGCTGGATTTTAGCATAAGAAATATCCTGACCTGAATTTTCGTTATCGGTCAGCCTTGCCGTAATGCTTAATAGTCTGGCTTGAGAAGCTGTCATTCCCATAAGTTATGCGGTCCTTTCTGTTATCGTAACTTATGTTCATGTTTACGGCTAAACTAAAGGTAATCTTTAATTTACATAGCTTCGTTTTTACATTTTGTAACAAAAAAATTATGCCAATTCATCGGGCTCTAAAATTGTAATTGATTCAAGTCCGGTAAGATTTTCAAATTCTTTATACATTGCTTGCACCGGACGTTTGCGCAAGACATCTGCAGTAAATGATATATTTGTACAATTATCAAACTTATTGCTTTGTTTTTTGTTAATTTCGACAATTTGCGGGAAATTATCAATTATATAATTATAAATTTCATCAACATTTTCGCTTACACAAGAAAGCTTTACTCTGACGCGTTTTTTATTTTTAGTGCTGTGAATAAGTACATCTTTCTCAAAAATTCTGATTGTAACAAGCACTACAATAGTTGCAATCGTAGAAACCAGAGCAAGCCCATACATGCCTGTTCCGCAAGCCATACCGATAGCAGCGGATGCCCAAAGGGTTGCGGCTGTCGTAAGCCCAAACACATTAGCACCATGTCTTAAAACAGTTCCGCCGCCGATAAATCCGATACCAGTGACCACTTGTGCTGCAACACGAGCTGTATCACGAGTTCCTAATTCATCTCCGGTGACAGACACCTCAGGAAATCCATAAATTGAAATTATTGTAAAAATACAAGCCCCGACACATACAAGAATGTTTGTACGCAAACCTGCATATTTATTAGTCATTTCACGTTCCAATCCAACAGCAAATCCAAGCAATACCGCTGACAGAACTCTTTCTATAATATTAAAATCAAATAATTGAGCTAATACTTCCACTATCTCACCTTATTTTTCGGGTCTAAAACATCTCTTATTGTATCACCTATGAGATTAAATGCCAATACCGCAACAAAAATTAAAAATCCCGGAGTCAGAAGCCATGGGCGTGAGATTATATTTGTAAATTCTTGCGCTTCTTTAAGCATATTCCCCCAGCTTGCATCAGGCTGTTGAATACCTAATCCTAAAAAACTTAAGCCGGATTCAGACAAAATATAAGATGGCACTGACAAAGTCATTGCAACAATTACAAAACTCGTTGTCTGAGGCAGAATATGTTTTACGATAATTCCAAGTCTTGACTGCCCGATTGAACGTGCAGCCTGAACAAATTCCTGATTTTTTACGGACAACACCATTCCTCTTACAACCCTTGCAAATCCTGCCCAGCCGACAAGTGCTAAGATAATTACAATCAGCATAAACCTTTGTATACTTGTCATCCCGGAAGGCAAGACAGATGCTAAAATTATCAAAAGATAAAAGCTTGGAATTGACATAACAGCTTCTGCAAACCTCATCATAACCGTATCAACTTTTCCGCCAAAGTATCCTGAAATCCCACCATACAAAAGCCCTATCGGAAACAGCACAAATAATGCCAAAAATCCGATTGTCATTGAAATTCTGCCGCCAAACAAAAGCCTTGAAAATACATCTCTTCCGTTTATATCAGCCCCAAGCAAAAACAACCTGCCAGAACTATCTGTTGTCACAAGGTGTCTTTTCATTGGAATTAACCCTAAAAATTTATAAGGTTCACCTTGCGCAAAAAATTTCAAATAATGTTTTTGGCTTCTGTCAAGGGAATAGACTATCCTTAAATTTTCGCCGTCAAAATCACGCTTGTAATTGTATGTATAAGGTTTTGACAATTTGCCGTTTTCATCTATCGTAAAAATCTTTGAAGGCGGAACGTAAGCCATTGTCCTATCAGAAAAATCCTTCGTATAAGGTGCTATAAAATCCGCAAAAAACAAAGCAAAATAAATTATACCTAACAAAATCAATGCAATACGGGCAAATTTATCTTTCCAGAGCTGTTTCAAAACCTCTTTTATCATGAAACACCTCCCTTAACCCTTATTCTCGGATCAGTAATAATTAGCAGAATATCAGCTATCAAGTTGCCTAAAATCAGCATTATAGCGCCCATCATCAGTGATGCCATAACAAGATTTATGTCAGATCGTAAAACCGCTTCCAATATCAAACGCCCTAATCCGGGGTACTGAAATACGTATTCCGTCAAAGCCGCACCGCTTAATAATCCCGCAAATTCAAACCCTAATAAAGTTATCATCGGATTTATCGCATTTCTTAAAGCATGCTTATAAACAACCTTAAATTCTGATAACCCCTTAGCTTTTGCAAATTTCACATAATCACTGTCAAGAACGTCAAGCAAATTTGCCCTCATCTGTCTTTGCAACCCTGCAAGAGAAATCGTAAATAAAACGGTTACAGGCAAAACAAGATGGTGCGCTAAATCCCAAAACTTACCCCCAAACGACATCTCCGAAAAATTTGAAGAAGTAAGCCCGCCAACCGGAAACCAGCCTGTTTTTACGGCAAACAAAAGAAGCAATACCGCAAAAAAGAACGACGGAATTGCCATTCCGATACTTGTTAAAACAGTCAAAATCCTATCCGTTTTAGATTTCCACCTCAATGCCGCTAATACCCCTAAAGGTACTCCGACTATCCATGTCATAAAAATTACGACAACAGCAAGAAGAAGGGTATTCGGGATTCTTTCTTTCAACTTTGTACTAACCTGCTCGCCGTTTGAGGTTATGCCTAAATCTCCTTTTACAAAAGACTTTGCCCATTTGCCGTACTGCACTATAATCGGCTTGTCCAACCCTAAACGCTCTGTTTCTTTTTGAAGGGTTTCTTTTGATACGGAAGGATTTAACCTCAATTCCGCCAAAGGATCAACAGGCGATAACCTTATTATGAAAAAGCTTATCAGTGAAACTATTATCAACAAAGGGATCGACTGCAAAATTCGCTTTAGAATATAAATAAATACCTGCATTATTTTTCCCCTCCGTCAATATAAATTTCCTCAATGTTATAAGTTATCCCTGTCAAACCCGACGGAAATATATTTTTAAATTTCGTTCTGATTGCAGTTATTATAATCGGTGAATATATGTAAATAAAAGGCTTCTGCTCATAAGCAATCCTCTGGTATTCATCATAATATTTTTTACGTTCTTCAAAAGAAGTTGCAAGCGCACCTTTTACGTAAACATCATCAATTTCTTGCTCCCAATCAAAGCGAGGACTTTTTTCTTCACCCTCAAGCCTTTGATTAAACACATGCAAAGTCCCGTCAGACATCCAGACGTTTTTACCGCCGTTTGGTTCTAGCGGACTTCCGGTTAAGCCCATTATGACCATATCCCAGTCAAGAGTATTCACAAGTTTGTTGACAAGAGTGTTAAATTCTATGGGTTTAAAGTTAACCTTCATTCCCAAATCTTCCAAATCCTGCTTTACCATAACCCCGATTGCTTCACGCTCGGTATTTCCGGCATTTGTAAAAAGGTTAAATTCAACATGATTTCCTGCTTTATCTCTTAAATGCCCCTTCTTATCCCAATAAAATCCGGATTTTCTCAAGTATTCTTTTGATTTTTCAAGATTTCTCGGGTAGGGTTTCAGAGTTTTATTCAAAAATATTGAATTCAAGCTTTCAGCCGTATAAAGCGGTTCTCCAAGCCCGTTTGCAATATTCAAAACCATATTTTTTCTGTCTATCGCATAATCGCAGGCAAGCCTAAAATTCAAATCCCTGAACCATTTCTGCTTAATCGGATCGACATAATATTTTCCGTCTTTATTTTTACGGTCATTGAGATTCATCGTGACAAACATCGTACCTGTATTTGGGCCGAGATTATAAATTTTATAATCAGAATGAGCTTCTCTTTCCTTAAATCTTGCAACATTTGCCCCTTGAAGATTGATTACATCAAGCTCGCCGCCTTCAAATTTTAAAACTTCATTATTCAAATCCCCGACTATGTAATAAACAAGCCTGTCAAGATACGGAAGTTTTTCATTGTTTGTATTTATTATGTAATAATTCGGATTACGTTCAAAAACAACTCTTTGCGCAGGCACGTATTCTTTTAGCTTAAATGCGCCTGACGTTACAAAGGTTTTTGGATCAGTATTTGTTGATAAAAATGTATAAAAATAATCCTTACCTTTTTTAACGGCAGGTTCAAAAATATGCTTCGGCGCAATCGGTGTCGAAAGCATTCTGATAAACGGCGCAAACGGTTTTATTGTAGAAAATTTGACTGTATACTTATCAATTTTTTCAACACTCGGCAGCTTCCCGTCAATTACAAGAGAATCCCTTGTTGAAGTGTTTCCAAAGCCGTCAAAAATGATATTCTGCCACGTGAAAACAACGTCATCCGCCGTAATCTCTTTACCATCAGACCATTTTACGCCTTTTCGAAGATGAATTATATAATCATTTCCGATTATTTCAAAAGATTTTGCAAGTTTCGGAATAGGTTCACCTGTTTCGGCATCGGTCGATAAAAGCCCGTCATACATAACCTCTGACAAAAGCGAAGATATATTATCTTTAGAATTAAACGGGTTAAAAGTTTTCGGCCCCTCGCCTATCGTGGAAGCTTTAAGTTCTCCGCCAAACTTACCGACCGGAGCTTGAGATTGAAGATATTCGACATCATCAATCATAACTGTCTTTTGAGATGGCGGAAAATGAACATACTGAACATCATTTTGAACAGTATTTTTCATCTGTTCGGCTTCAGGATAATCCCTATGAACACACGCTTTTAAAAGCAAAGCACAAAATACCAAAACTAAAACAACATAAACCCATTTCTTCATAAATAAAGAATATCATAAAAATAAAGTTTGTTTATAGCCGTAGCGGAGAAAATATAAATTAACCTTCTTAAAATTTAATCTGTGCGTCGTTCCGACGCACAAAACTTATTATATAAATTTTATTTGAAGCCTCCGGCGGGTCTTACGCAGACAGCGGTCGCTTTTGAGGAAAAGCGACGCAAACCACGCCCTGAACTCCGTTCGCTAAGCATTTGTTATTGTTTCACCTTAAGCAAGCAAACTCGCTTCGCTCAAACAATGCTTGC